>NZ_QJUI01000009.1 GCF_004327285.1 Phytopseudomonas daroniae | reverse complement strand
AAGAACTTTTTCTTTCTTCTCAACACCTTGCAGCACCCCACCAGACCATCTTCTCTCCAGCGGGAGGCGCATTCTACAGCGTTACAAACCGCTGTCAACCACCTCTTCAACCGCTTTCGATCCAACCCGATCGAGCCATCAACAGCGCCACTCAAACCGCCCTGTCGATGCCGGCGCATTCTACTCGAATTCGCCGTCCGTGCAACCTTTATTTTCGTCTAACTACCTGATTAACAAGGAGTTTTCAGATCAGGCCGCGCCGGAAGTGGTGCGCATTATAGGCAACCTGGTTCTCAGGTCAACGGTTATTTACGCTTTTGTCGAAGATTCCGCCCTCTTCCCCGTGATACGCGGGATTCGGCGCATCACCGGCGGGATACGCAGCATCAGTAGCAGGCTACCAATGACTGCATAAACAGCCCATTCTTCGAGATCAGCCCGCACGACCCACAACATATGCAGCAATCCGAGAGGCAGGATCAGGTAGATGAGGCGATGCAGCTTCTTCCAGGACTTACCAAGACGGCGCTGGCTGTACCGGTTGGACGTGACTGCCAGTAGCAGCAGGCCGAACAACGCGATGGCACCGACGATGATGTAGGGCCGCTTGCGCAATTCAACGGCCAACTGCGACCAGTCCAATCCAAGAATGAATACGGCGTATGCCATCAGGTGCAGTACAGCATAGGCAAAACACCAGAGACCGAGCTGGCGACGCACGGAAATCCAGCCAGACCATCCACTCACGTTCTGCAGCGGCGTCATGCTCAGCGTGATGAGCAACAGGATCAGCGTTCCCAGCCCGAGCCGTTCGACCAACACCTTGCCCGGATCGGGCCCCAGGGCGAAGATCCAGGCCTGGTACAACCAATAGAGCGGCCAGACCGCAGCCAGCAAGAATACGCAAAGCCGCCAGTACGGATGCCGCATCAATAGTTCTTCCGCAGATCGAGATTGCTGTAGAGCGCGGCGACTTCTTCCGAGTAACCGTTGAACATCTGGGTTTCACGCACATTGGGACTGAACAGCCCGCTGGGTAGACGCCGCTCGCGAGCCTGCGTCCAACGAGGGTGGTCGACGTTGGGGTTCACATTGGCATAGAAGCCATACTCCTGCGCCGCGATACTTTGCCAGGTCGTCTTCGGCTGCTCGCCGACCAGGCTGATACGGACGATGGACTTGATGCTCTTGAAGCCATACTTCCACGGCACGACCAAACGTAAGGATGCTCCGTTCTGGTTAGGCAGTTCACGGCCATACATGCCCACAGCAAGAATGGCCAGTGGGTGCATCGCTTCATCCAGGCGCAGCCCTTCTACATAAGGCCAATCGATCAGACCGAAGCGCGAGCGCTGCCCCGGCATGCTGTCGGGATCATTGAGTGTTTCGAAGCGAATGAATTTCGCCGCGGACGTTGGCTCCACCTTATTGAGCAACGCGGAGATGGGGAAACCGATCCAGGGAATCACCATCGACCAGGCTTCGACGCAGCGCAGCCGGTAGATGCGCTCCTCCAATTGATAGGGCTTGATGAAGTCTTCCAGCGCATAACGCCCTGGCTTGCCAACCTCACCATCGACCACCACAGACCAGGGCTCGGTTTTCAGGCTGCCGGCGTTTGCCGCAGGATCCGACTTGTCCGGGCCGAACTCATAGAAGTTGTTGTAGTGGGTGGCATCACGAAACGGTGTCACGGCTTCACCGTTGACGGTTACCGCCTCCCACTTGGTCGCGGCGATACGCTCGGCCAGCCAGGCGGGTGCTTGCCCGGCCTCGACATCCGCATAGCGTTCGGCAGCCGATGACTGCGCCCACGCCGGGACGCTGCCAAGCGCCATACCGGCGGCGGCTGCCGACATAAAGGTACGGCGGGAAAGGTAAACGGATTCGGAGGTGACATCCGACTCGTTGCATTCGGATGCACGGGGGAGCTTGATCAGCATGGTGACTCCGCAGTATCGGGACAGGCATGCCCAATAGACTACGGAGTCTGGAGGAAATTACATCACTCGCTGGTCTGGCGACGACGCAGACGCAGCAGGTACTGGATCGGACCAGAAACCGCATAGGCGAGGAAGATCAGCAGCAAGATGCGCGGTGGATCGCTGAATACCACAGCGAATACCAGCACCACGGCAAGAATCGCCACGAACGGTACGCGACCTTTCAAGTCGAGGTTCTTGAAGCTGTTGTATTTGATATTGCTGACCATCAGCATGCCGGCCGCTGCGACGAGGATCGCCACCACGAAAGCCATGTTGGAGCCTTTGATGCCGAAATCACTGAACGCCCACACGGTACCGGCCACGACACCAGCAGCTGCAGGACTGGCCAGGCCGATGAAATAGCGCTTGTCGACACTGCCGATCTGGGTATTGAAGCGGGCCAGGCGTAATGCAGCACCGGCTACATAGATGAAGGCGACCATCCAGCCGACCTTGCCCATACTGCCGAGCGCCCATTCGAAGGCCAGCAATGCCGGTGCGACACCGAAGGCGACCATGTCGGAGAGCGAATCGTATTCGGCGCCAAAGGCGCTCTGGGTATTGGTCAGGCGCGCGACGCGACCATCCAGGCCGTCCAGCACCATGGCCACGAACACCGCCGCGGCGGCTACATAGAAGTTGCCGTTCATCGCGTTGATGATGGCGTAGAAGCCGGCGAACAGATTCGCGGTCGTGAACAGATTGGGCAACAGGTAGATGCCGCGATGGCGAACCTTCCGCCCCTCGTCGTCGTGCCCTTCCTCAATATGTTCGTCGATGGGCAGTAAGCTTTCATCGTCCTTGGACGATTTTGGCTCTTGCGGACGCTCGCTCATGAACAACACCTTGCTACGGATTTGAATTTTCGACCGAGTCGCTGGGCAAGCGTTCGCCCTGACGTCGGCATTAGCGTTCGGGCTTTATACCAGAAGCCCGCCCCATAACGAAAAAACGCGGCCAGGGCCGCGTTCTTTCTCGATCGGGTTCGACTTAGTTTTTCGACTTGTCGACGATCTTGTTAGCCGAAATCCACGGCATCATCGAACGCAGTTGCTCGCCGATGATTTCGATACCGTGAGCGGCGTTGTTACGACGCTTGGCGGTCATCGATGGGTAGTTGGTAGCGCCTTCGCTGATGAACATCTTCGCGTATTCGCCGTCCTGGATGCGCTTCAGAGCGTTGCGCATGGCCTGACGGGATTCGGCGTTGATGACTTCCGGGCCGGTCACGTACTCGCCGTACTCGGCGTTGTTGGAGATCGAGTAGTTCATGTTGGCGATGCCGCCTTCGTACATGAGGTCAACGATCAGCTTCAGTTCGTGCAGGCATTCGAAGTAGGCCATTTCCGGCGCGTAACCGGCTTCGACCAGGGTTTCGAAACCGGCCTTGACCAGTTCGACGGTACCACCGCACAGAACGGCTTGTTCGCCGAACAGGTCGGTTTCGGTTTCGTCCTTGAAGGTGGTTTCGATGATACCGGTACGGCCACCGCCAACGCCCGAAGCATAGGACAGAGCGACGTTCTTGGCATTGCCGGAAGCGTCCTGATAGACCGCGATCAGGTCAGGAATACCGCCGCCTTTGACGAACTCGGTACGTACGGTGTGGCCCGGGGCCTTCGGCGCGATCATGATCACGTCGAGATCAGCGCGCGGAACGACCTGGTTGTAGTGAATGGCGAAGCCGTGGGAGAACGCCAGGGTAGCGCCCTGCTTGATGTTCGGCTCGATCTCGTTCTTGTACAGCTGGCCTTGGAACTCGTCCGGAGTCAGGATCATCACCAGGTCGGCGGCAGCGACGGCGCTGGCCACGTCGGTGACTTTCAGGCCATGGGCTTCGGCCTTGGCGACGGTGGCCGAGCCTTTGCGCAGACCGATGGTCACGTCGGCGCCGGAGTCTTTCAGGTTGCAGGCCTGGGCGTGGCCCTGGGAGCCGTAACCGATGATGGCGACTTTCTTGCTCTGGATGATGGAGAGGTCGCAATCTTTGTCGTAATAAACTTTCATGTTCTTGGCTCTTTTGAATCGAAAAGGATGGGGTGCTGGCACCGCTACAGAGGCACCTTAAGTGATCCGTCCCATTGCGTAAAATGATATATTTGCAACACAACATGCCAATATATGAAACGCTCATGGATAGCCACGCACTCAGGCTCTTTCTTTCCCTGGCGGATAACCTGCACTTCGGCAAAACCAGCCGCGAGCAGCACGTCAGCCCCTCCGCGCTCAGTCGCAGCATCAAGCAACTCGAAGAGGAACTCGGCGCTCCCCTGTTCGTGCGCGACAATCGCTCAGTACGGCTGACCCGCGAAGGACAACAGTTCCGCGAGTACGCAAGCGATGTCATGAACGGCTGGCAGGCGATTCGTCAGACCTTCAGACAGGATCAGCTGATCCTGCATGGAGAGCTCTCCCTGTATTGCTCGGTGACGGCGAGCTACAGCTTCCTCTACGACATCCTGAGCAGCTTCCGGCAGGCCTACCCGCGCATCGAAATGAAGCTGCATACCGGCGATCCGGCGAAGGCCGTCGAGCGCGTGCAACTGGGGCTGGAAGATCTTGCCATCGGTGCCCTCCCCGACAGCTTGCCGGCCGGCATCGTCTTTCAATCGATCACTCGCTCGGAACTGCGCTTCATCGGTCCGCAGTCTCCTCAACTGTTGAGCGAAGAACAGCTCAGGCACCCCAGGGCGGAAAGCTGGCAGGACGTGCCGATGATTCTCTCGGAAGAAGGCCTGGCCCGAACCCGTACCGATCGCTGGCTGAAAAGCCACAACATCAAACCGCGGATCTATGCCCAGGTGAGCGGCAACGAAGCCATCGTCAGCATGGTGAGCCTGGGGTTCGGTATCGGTGTGGTACCGCAGATCGTGCTGGACAACAGCCCATTGGCCGCACGCATCCGCCTCTACGATATCCAGCCGCCATTGACCGCCTACGACATTGGCCTGTTCGCACTGGAAAAGCGCCTCAAAGACCCACTGATCGCCGCCTTCTGGAACCGCCAGCAGTAAATTTTCGAAAGTGGCCGGGAGCCATTCTTGACGTCGCCTGCAACGGCCCGCTGGGTGCTCGCCAGGGAGGGCGGGCCAAAAAAACCCCGCACTGGGCGGGGCTTCTTCAACGTCGCGATCAGATACTCAGTACCTTGTCGCCACGGGCGATACCGGTGACGCCACTGCGTACGGTTTCCAGGATCAATGCGGTGCCGATGGCCTGGATGAAGCTGTCCAGCTTGTCGCTGGTACCGGCCAGCTGGATGGTGTAGACGCTCGGCGTCACATCGACGATCTGCCCACGGAAGATGTCGGTAGTGCGCTTGACCTCGGCGCGCTGGGCGCCAGTGGCCTTGACCTTTACCAGCATCAGCTCGCGCTCGATGTGAGCGTTTTCCGAGAGATCCACCAACTTGACCACTTCGATCAGCTTGTTGAGGTTCTTGGTGATCTGCTCGATCACGTCATCATGGCCAATCGTGGTCAACGTCAGGCGCGACAGAGTCGGGTCTTCGGTCGCCGCCACGGTCAGGCTTTCGATGTTGTAGTTGCGCTGGGAGAACAGGCCGACCACACGCGACAAGGCTCCCGGTTCGTTTTCCAGCAGCAGGGAAATGATATGACGCATGTCAGGTACGCTCCGTCTTGCTCAGCCACATGTCGCGCATCGCCCCACCCCGAATCTGCATCGGGTAGACGTGCTCGCTGGTATCCACGGCGATGTCGAGGAACACCAGGCGGTTCTTCATCGCGAAGGCTTCTTCCATCTTCGGCTTGAGGTCTTTCAGATCCGTGATGCGCATGCCCACGTGCCCGTAGGATTCGGCCAACTTGACGAAATCGGGCAGCGACTCCATGTAGGAATGCGAGTAACGGCTGCTGTACTGCATGTCCTGCCACTGGCGAACCATGCCCAGCGCACCGTTGTTGAGGTTGACGATCTTCACCGGCAGGTCGTACTGCAGGCAGGTCGACAGCTCCTGGATGTTCATCTGGATACTGCCTTCACCGGTGACGCAAGCCACGTCGTTATCCGGGAAGTTCAGCTTGACGCCCATGGCCGCCGGGAAACCGAAGCCCATGGTGCCCAGACCGCCAGAGTTGATCCAGCGGTTCGGCTTGTTGAACCTGTAGTACTGCGACGCGAACATCTGGTGTTGACCAACATCGGAACTGACGAAGGCATCACCTTTGGTGACCTCGTACAGCGTCTCGATCACGGTCTGCGGCTTGATGATGCTGCCGTCACCCTTGTTGTACGGGAACAGACCGCGATTACCGCGCCATTCCTCGATCTGTTTCCACCAGGCGGCCTGCGAGTCTTTATCCGGGTTCTGCTCGATTTCCTTGAGTGCGGCGACCATCTCGCTCAGCACGCTGTCGACCGGGCCGACGATCGGGATATCGGCCTTGACCGTCTTGGAGATCGACGCAGGGTCGATGTCGATATGAATGATCTTGGCGTTCGGGCAGAACTTGGTCGCGTTTTCACCATTGATGACCCGGTCGTCGAAACGCGCACCGACTGCCAGGATGACGTCGGCGTGGTGCATGGCCAGGTTGGCGGTGTAGCTGCCGTGCATGCCCAGCATGCCGACGAACTGACGGTCATCGCCCGGGTAGGCGCCGAGGCCCATCAAGGTGTTGGTGACTGGCACGTTCAGCGCGCGGGCCAGTTCGGTCAGGTGGGCCGAGGCGCCACCGAGAATCACGCCGCCGCCGGAATAGATGATCGGACGCTTGGCCGCGATGAGCATTTCCGCCGCTTTGCGGATCTGCCCCGAATGGCCACGAACCGCCGGACTGTAGGAACGCAGTTTGACCTTCTTCGGGTAGCTGTATTCGAACTTCTGGGTCGGATCGCCCATGTCCTTGGGAATATCCACGACCACCGGACCAGGACGACCGGACTCGGCGAGGTAGAAAGCCTTCTTGATCACTTCGGGGATTTCCGAAGGATGCTTGATGATGAAGCTGTGTTTCACGATCGGGCGGGAGATGCCGACCATGTCGACTTCCTGGAAGGCATCGGTGCCAACCACGGTACTGGCCACCTGACCGGAAAGGATCACCATCGGGATCGAGTCCATGTAGGCGGTGGCGATACCGGTAACGGCATTGGTCGCGCCAGGGCCGGAGGTCACCAGCACCACGCCGGCCTTGCCGGTGGCACGGGCATAGCCGTCCGCCATATGGGTCGCCGCCTGCTCGTGGCGAACCAGGATGTGGGTCACTTCCGGTTCTTTGAACAAGGCATCGTAGATGTGCAGGAGGGCACCACCCGGATACCCATAGATGTACTTAACGCCTTCGTCACGCAACGAGCGGACGACCATTTCAGCGCCGGATAAAAGCTCCACGTTGTTCACCTCTAAAACGCCAGAAAACCGCCCTTTTGCAGGTACGGCCCGAGTAGGTTTACTGTCAGCAGAGCATGAGCGACTGTGGTCGCCGACTACGTCAGCTACAACTGAGCAAGTATTGGGAGAATCCCTGATGTGTTGCGGGACTTTCCCACCCAGCGCGAGGTAACGCGTTGCGGGTGTAACGAAAGGTCGGCGCGGGTAGCGCCTCATGTCTACTGAGCTGAAGCCAGCTTGCGGCTGACCCCACTGCAGCGAGCATTCGATTGTTGTTATTCGAAGACGGCAAGTCAAGTGATCCGTGATGGAATATGCGATTCACAGGGGATATCCAGGCCCGCTGAAGTATCGAGAACGCCGTGATGTGCGAAAAACCCATGCCGATGTGAAGCAGCGCAGGATGGACTGGCAACCGATTTGGTTATAGTAACCGGCAGATACTCCGCACGCGCCGCCACGAGCGTCCGCTGCGCGAAGCACAGACCATGAAACCCCCGTTCCGACCCCCGCAAGGTTCGGCAACAGCCCTAATAAGGAAGTCCCATGCGCCGCATGATCCTCACCACCAGCCTGGCGCTCGCTCTGAGCACCACCGCCCTGGCTGGCCAGGTATACAGGTGGGTCGACGCCCAGGGCGTCACCCATTTCAGCGAACAACCACCGCAAGGCCAGCAAGCCACCACGGTAAATACGGCCACTCCCCCACCGCCCTCCACCGAGCCGAAACCGACGCCGACCTTCCAGAACATCGCCGACCCGGAGCAGGCGGCGATCGACGCCAAGGTCAAGCAGGAGGTGGCCGAACAGGAAGCGCAACGCCGCAAATATTGCGAGAGTCAGCGCAACAACCTCGCGCAGCTGGAAAACAACCCGCGGGTGCGCGTGGAGGACGGTGGAGAAATGCGCCGTCTTGGCGAGGAAGAACGCCAGCAGCGGATCGCCGAGAGCAAGAAGGCGATCGAAGAGAACTGCAAGTAACGAGAAAGACTGCGGGCCTCAGCCCGCAGTGATGAGCCGGTCGAAATCGCGCAGAGCCTGGAACAATTCGGCCGCAGCGCGATTGTCGGCACCATAGACGTGCTCGGCCATGGGCAGGATGCCGGACACGGCCGGCAGATCGGTGCCCGCCTCGATGATGGCTTTCATGCGTGGCAGGAAGATCCATTGCAGCCACTGAGCGAAGTCCAGCGTATCCACGCAGAACGGCTGCTCACTGGCCAAGGCCTGCTCGCTCGGTGCAGATGTATCCCACCAGCCTTGCGTCCGCAACGCACGCTCGACCAGCAACAGCTGGTCGGCGATATCGGTTACTCGTGCCGCTGTCACAGATTGACTCGCGCACGCTCACGAGCCTGGGCGGCACCTGCGGCATCACCCTGCTGCTCACGGGACTTGGCGATCAGATCCCACAGGCTCGCCTGCAGAGCCGGACGACCACTGGCATAGCTCAGGCCACGGCGGGCGAACTGCTCGGCCTGGGCGGCATCGCCCTGAGCCAGGCGCACTTCCGCCAGACGATAGAGCACCTGCGGTTCACGCGGGGCGATACGCTGCGCGCGCTCCAGACTGGAAGCCGCACCATTGAGGTCGCCACCAGTCTGCTGCTGTTGCGCACTGGTCAGCAACGCCAGCACCGGGCCGTCCAGTTGCTCATCGGCAGCCAGACCACCACTGTTGCCACTGGGGATGCCGCTTGGTATGGACGGCTGAGACTGTGGCGCACTGCCGTATGTCGCCGAACCCAAAGGCTCGCTGCTCAGCGGCGGCTCGTCGAACGTCAACCCACCACTGTTGGTGGGCGCGCCAGCTGGCGCAGCATAGGTATCGATCGGCGTAGACGGGTTACCACCCGGCACCATCACCACCACACCGGAATCATCCGGAGCGGACTGAGACTGCTGCTGCGTCGGCGCCGGTGCATTGCTGTAGCCATTGCCCGAGCCATCTTCCTGCTCGTAAGCAGACGAGCCGGAGTCTACGACCGGAATGGAACCACGCGGTACGCTGGCACAACCTCCCAGCACCACCGAGGCAGTCAAAACGGGAATCAACCACTTACTCACGTCAAACCTCTCTTATTCCAACCAGCCACGCACCCAATCCATCACCGAGTCGACGGGTGCCTGAATACCACAACCAGGCCCGGGAGCCGGCTCGCTGCCGCGAATATACGGCATCTGTACGGCACCCGGACAATTCTCTGCCGAGCCCTGCCCGGTCGCTGCATCCACCCATGCCTGCACCACATTGTCCGGCATCGGCATGTCCAGCGGCAGCGGATCGGCACGACGCATGAAGCCCGTCCAGGCCTGCAGCGCGCCGGTCGCCCCGGTAAATGGTGTCGGCCCGTTATCGTCACGGCCCATCCATACCACGGCCAACAGATCCTGACTGAAGCCGGCAAACCAGCTGTCGCGCGAATCGTTACTGGTACCGGTTTTGCCCGCCAGCGTCAGCGAGCCTGGCAACTGGCTGTACACCGAGCGGCCAGTACCTTCACGCATGGTGCGCTGCATGGCGTTTTGCAGCAGGTAGATCGAGCCCGCGTCGAAACGCTGCTGAATCTGGTACGGGTAGCGCTTGAGCGGCTCGCCCTCGGCGGTCAACACGCTGCGGATACCGCGCAACGGCGTATTGAAGCCACCACTGGCGAGGGTCTGGTACATGCCCGTCACTTCAAGCGGCGTCAGCGCACCCGCGCCCAGCAGCATCGAAGGATAGGCCGGCCACTGCCGCGACACGCCCAAACGCTCCAGGGTTTTGAGCACGTTCGGCACGCCCAGTTCCAGGCCCAACTTGGCAGAGGACAAGTTGTAGGAGTTGGCCAGCCCCTGATACAGGTAAATGCTGCCATGGGCCTTGCGATCATAGTTCTGCGGCCTCCACACCTGACCATCCTGACCCTTCACCGAGAACGCCTCATCCAGCACACGAGTGGTCAGGGTGTACTGGCTGGGGCGCTCGAGAGCAGTCAGGTAGATGGCCGGTTTGATCAGTGAGCCAATAGGCCGCACCGCGTCCAGCGCACGGTTGAATCCGGCGAAGCGCGGCTGACGGCTGCCGATCAGCGCCTGGATTTCACCGGTCTCCGGATTGGTGACCACCATGCCGGCTTCAACCTGATCAGAGTCCTTGCGCCCGGCCTGACGCTTGAAGGTTTCTGCCAGGGCATCTTCGGCCTTGAGCTGCAGGATCGGATCGAAACTGGTGAAGATACGCAGCCCTTCTTCGGTCAAATCTTCGTCACGGTAATCCTGACGCAACTGACGCCGCACCAGATCGAGGAAAGCCGGGAACGAGCCATTGGCCATGCTACCGCGCTGAGTCACACCGAGTGGGCGCTCTTTCGCGGCCGCAGCTTCCTCCGGCGACACCACACCCTGCTCGACCAACAGGTCGAGAATCAGGTTGCGGCGGCTCAAGGCCCGCTCAGGATTGCGCCGCGGATTATAGAAGGTCGGCCCCTTGACCATGCCCACCAACAGCGCCACCTGGTCAAGCTTGAGTTCGGACAGCGGCTGGCTGAAGAAGTACTGGCTGGCCAGGCCGAAGCCGTGCACCGCGCGCTGGCCGTCCTGGCCGAGGAACACCTCGTTGAGATACGCCTCGAGAATTTCGCGTTTGTCGTAATGCAGTTCCAGCAATACTGCCATCATCGCTTCAGTGATCTTGCGGGTCAGGCTGCGTTCGTTGGTCAGGTAGAAGTTCTTCACCAACTGCTGGGTCAGGGTACTACCGCCCTGGCGGAGCTGGCCGGCAGTGGCGTTGACCCACACCGCACGGGCGATGGATTTCGGCGACACCCCGAAATGGCTGAAGAACTCGCGATCCTCGACCGCCACCAGCGTTTCCACCAGATAGGCAGGCACCTGATCGAGCTTGATCAGCACGCGGTCTTCCTGATGCGCGGGATACAGACCGCCAATCAGCATCGGCTCCAGACGCGCCACGGCCAGGTCTTTGCCGTCGGCCTTGGTCAGCGAAGCGACGTAGTCGCCGGAGAAACGCACGTTGACCTGCTGTGCCTGCTCTGCGCTCTCGTAGAACTGGAAACCACGCGAATGCAGGGAAATGTTGTTACCCGACACAGCAACGGCACCGGGCCCGCTCGCCGAGTTTTCACGGCGGTAGCCGAGGGCATCCATTTCCTTGAGGAGGTCGTCCTTGGCCAGTTTCTGGCCGACGAACAGCTCCAGCGGCCGGGCATAGACCTTGGCCGGAACGGTCCAGCGCTTGCCGGAGAATTTCTCCTGGACGATGGCATCGAGGTAAACCGCGAAACCGGCGAACAGCACCAGGCCGACCAGGCCGAGCTTTATAGCCCAGCCCAGCAAGGGGCGCATGCCACGGGGGCGGCGTTTGGAACGGGAGCGGGAAGATCGAGTACGAGTCATGGCGCGGCATTATACGCACTTTGCGAAACGCCGGCAGGCACAGCCTAGCGGTTTGCAGCCTGGCAATGAGGGGCCATAATGCGTGCCTGTTCTCCTCCTTTCCAAGCCAAGGATCACCCGTGAGCCAAGCCCTGATTACCGCCCTGCAGAACCCGGCCCTTTATCCGCACCCGGTGGACGGTTTCAGTGTCATCGAGACCCATATTTCCTGGGTTGTGCTGACTGGCCCTTACGCTTACAAGATCAAGAAACCGGTGGATTTCGGCTTCCTCGATTTCACCTCCCTGGAGTCCCGCCAGCACTTCTGCCAGGAAGAGCTGCGCCTCAATCAGCGCCTGACCCGGGATTTGTATCTGGAGGTGTTGCCGATCAGCGGCAGCGTCGACGCCCCACGACTGGACGGCGCAGATCCGATCATCGAATACGCATTGAAGATGCGTCAGTTCCCTCAGGAGCAACTACTGGCTCAGGTGCAAGCTCGGGGTGAGTTGAACGAAGCGCATATCGACGCACTGGCCAAACAGATCGCCGACTTTCACCGTGAAACGCCTCAAGTCGCGATCGACCACTCGCTATGCAATGCCACCGCCATCGTCGCGCCGTTGCGGCAGAACTTCGAGCAGATTCGCCCGATGCTCAGCGACAAGGCCGACCTGCAACAGCTGGATGCCCTGGAAGCCTGGGTGGAAACCAGCCTCGAGCGGCTGTGGCCCGATCTGGAAGCCAGAGCCCGCGAGGGTTTCATCCGCGAGTGCCACGGCGACATTCACCTGGGTAACGCAACGCTGCTGGACGGCAAGGCCACTCTGTTCGATTGCATCGAGTTCAACGAACCGTTCCGCCTGACCGACATCGCACTGGATACTGCCTTCCTGGTCATGGATCTGGAAGACCGCGGCCTCAAGTGCCTGGCGCGGCGCCTGCTCAACAGTTGGCTGGAGCATACCGGCGATTACGGCTCGCTCAAGCTGTTCAATATCTACAAGACCCACCGGGCGCTGGTGCGCGCCAAAGTCGCGCTGTTCCGCCTCGGCCAGGAGCAGGATGCCGTGCAACGGGCGGTGATTCTGCGTCAGTACCGCGGCTACGCCGGCCTGGCGGAAAGCTACAGCGCCATCCCTGCGCGCTTTCTGGCCATCACCCGCGGTGTTTCAGCGGTCGGCAAGAGCCAGGTGGCACTGCGCCTGGTCGAGGCGCTCGGCGCGATACGCATCCGCTCGGACGTCGAGCGCAAGCGCCAGCTGGGCGAGCAACAGGCAAGCGCCACCAATCAGCTGAATACCGGCATTTATAGTGAAGATGCCAGCAAGGCGATCTATGAGCGTTTGAACCAACTGGCCGATCTGGCGCTGCATGCGGGTTACCCGGTGGTGCTGGACGCCACCTTCCTCAAGCGTCCCCAGCGCCAGGCGGCCCAGCTTGTCGCCGAAGAAACCGGCGTACCCTTTCTGATCGTCGACTGTCAGGCACCCGATTCGGTGATTACCAGTTGGCTGCAGCAGCGCCGGCAACAGGGTGACGATCCCTCTGACGCCACACTGGAAGTGATAGAAGCCCAGCGTGCCGGACAGGACGCCCTGGATGAAACCGAGCTGGCTCACTACAAGCGGGTTGATACCCACGACAGCGCCAGCCTCAACGAACTGATCAGCGCCATTCGCCAGCGCTTCCCGAACCTGTAAACCTGGCGAGCAGCGCCGCCAAGCCGCACTATAGGGCACCTCTAAAAATGTAGGCGAGGCGGTCAGCACAAGGCAAAAACAGGCGAAAAAGCGGAGTTTACGAGCTGTAAATGAGCATTTTTAGCCTGTTTTTAACGCAGTGATGACAACGCAGGTAGTTTTTAGAGGTGGCCTATACTGGCAGTGAGCCCCCTCCTCCGGATCACTGCCATCATGAGCCAACCGCACCAGCTGGACACCCCGCTCTACCGCCTGCTGCACGAAGATGACGTCGCCGCCTTCAATGCGCAGCGCCCGCAAGGCGTTGCCATCGACCTGAGCGGTGGCGACTTCCGCGGCCTCGACCTGCGTACTCTGGACGCCGAAGGCATCGACTTTCGCAATGCCTACTTCCGCAGTGCCGACCTGCGCGGCGTGGATCTACGCACCACGCAACTCGAAGGCGCCAGCATTGCCCATGCGCAGATATCCGGTGCCTATTTCCCGGCCGAGCTGAGCGCTGACGAAATTCTCATGTCGATGAACTTCGGTACACGCCTGCGCTATCGGACTCATCCCAACCACCTGTAGCAATGTGTAACGCTCCGTCCTGAACCAACGGCCGCTACACTTTCTCCCAGTAGTGCGGCCATGCAGCACCCACCTGCAAAACGGTCGCGAAAAGGAGATTCCGTGAACGACGAATTGCAGCATCTCAAGAACCTGGGCAAGACCTCGTCGCAGTGGCTTCACGCGGTAGGCATCCACAATGTCACTGATCTGCGCCGCTACGGCGCGGTCGATGCTTACAGGGCCGTCCGGGCACGCGGATTCAGAGCCTCCAAAGTCCTGCTCTACGCCATCGAAGGCGCTTTGCTGGACATTCACTGGAGCGAGTTGCCGCCAACCCGCAAGGAAAGCCTCAACCTGCAGCTGGAAGAAGCGGCGAACGACGCCAAGATCTAGTTCTGCCCCAGCCGATCGCTTCGTTTCCCAAAGCCAACGAGCCCCACGGAGAACAGAGGCTTCGGTAGCTCTGCGCTGGCGAAGAACACGCGTTGGTTCACAACCTCCAGCAAGACCGATTTACCTGAAGCGCGGCGACGATTATCGTCCCAGGGATTTTCGTGCGTACCCAGCATGAGCAGCTCAAGGAACCAGCATGTATCTACTCGGGGAACAACCGGCCTACGCCGACCAACTGATCAGCCGATTGCAAAGCATCCCCGGGAAGTTACTCGATGGGCTCAGCCCCTGTGGCGCAGCACTACACCTCGAGCGCAGTGAGGATCTGACCCGCGAACTGCCCGGTAACCAGTTGTTCATCATCGACAACGGCTTGCTGCATGCACTGGTCGACGAGCGACCGCTGTTCTATCTACAGGAAGGCGATCTGGTCGGCCTGCGTCAGGGTATCGACCTACCCACCTGCCGCTATACCAGCGACGAGCCGGTGACCCTGACTCCCTATTCACGCAGCGCAGTGTTCAAGCACATCTACGCCAGCGAACCTCGCCAGGAGCTGTTCATCCAGTACCTCGTAGGTCATACCGCCCTGCTCTCGGATGCTCTGGCGCGCATCAAACAGCCAGAAGTACGCCCGACCACCGGGTTCAAGCATTTCGCCAAAGGCGATGCGCTGATCAATCAGGGCGACGAGGCCGATCACGTATTCATCATCATCGAAGGGCACGCCGAAGCCTTCGTCGATGGCGTGAAGGTGGGGGATGTGCAGAAAGACGAGATCTTCGGCGCCATGGCCGTGTTCACCCATGAGAAGCGCAGCGCCACGGTTATCTCCAGCGAAGCCTGCACGGTGATGGTGATCCCCAAGGATCAGTTCCTCAGCCTGATGGAAAGCAATCCACGCATCGCCCACAGCCTTGTCGAGAGCATGGCCCGGCGCATCGACCTGCTCAACAAGGAAATTACTCAGCTACGCCAGCCTGGCTGAAGTCAGCCACGCTTACAGATGCCCCGGCCATGCGCCGGGGTTCTTCGTTTCAGACTGCAGAAAATCGCTATGGCGACGATGAGGGAAAATAATTTCCAAATAGCTGTTGACTATGTAATGAGAATTGCTATTATTTGCATCAGCTGATCGCGAGATCGGCCGATAACCTAAAGAGACCTTAGGTCGGACTCTTCAGATTATCTCCTCATCAGGCTAATCACGGTTATTGACCCGGCTCTTTGCCGGGTCTTTTTTTGCCTGCGAAAAATGACTTTACAAGTGCACCATGAGCAAGCCGTGACGTCCGTCGCTTCATTGATCTGCATCAGAGCAACTACGCCAGTAGCAGCTAGACTGTTCGCACGCTCACTGGGAGACACCATCATGGATATCCGGATACGTGCGTTGAAAGGCCCTCTCGGCACTCACTGGCAAGTCAGCCTCGACAGGCATCAGGTCAGCTTTCGCAGCGAAAGCGAAGCGCGCCAGTTCGTGGCGACTCTCGAAGCGAGAGTACAGGCGCCCCATGCGCTGCCGGCGGCCGGACAACGCATGGCGAGCTGAGCCATCGGTCAGCCGTGCGGGTGCCCGGCCCGTTGCTCCGCCCAGCGGGTGAAGCGCGAAGCCAGTACCGCCAGCACGCCGCAACAGAAGATCACCACCGCCATTGGCACGGCGCTGCCGTCATGCAGCACGCCGACCATGGACGCGGCGGTCGCCGCGATGGTGAATTGCAAACTGCCCATCAGGGCCGACGCGCTCCCTGCGTGGCGCCCCTGCCCGGCCATCGCACAGGCGGAGGTGTTCGGTAGCAGGATCCCCAACGACGCGATGCAGCCGAACAGCGGCACCAGCAGCGGCCACAGCGATTGGCTATGCAACCAGGACAACAGCAGCAACACCGTGCCACACCCCAGATAGAACCAGACGATGCGCCTGGCCCAGTAGGCCGGCCCTTGGCGTGATACCAACCATGCGTTGAGCTGCGCCGCCAATATGAAGCCGGCAGCATTGGCGCCGAACAGCCAGCCGTAGTGTTCTGTCGCAACGCCATAGAGCTCGATGAACACGAAGGGTGAGCCGGCGATGTACGCGAACATGCCGGCAATCGCCAGACCGCCAGTCAGGGCGTGGCCGATAAAGGGCAGATCGGCGAACAGCCGGCGATATTCGCCGAGCGCGCCACGCAGCGGTGGCGGCTCGACATCGGGGTTCAGGGTTTCCGGCAACCACAGGAACAGGGCGACCAGACAGGTCGCACTGAACAGCATCAGGCAGACGAAGATCGACGGCCAGCCGAACAGGTTGAGCAGCAAACCACCCGCCACGGGTGCGAGAATCGGTGCCAGCCCCATCACCAGCATCAGTTGCGAGAAAACCTTGGCCGAGCTGATCGGATCGCACAGATCGCGTACCACGGCCCGCGACACCACCATGCCGGCGCAACCGCCAAGGGCCTGCACGAAGCGCGCGACGATCAGCCACTCGAGAGTGGGCGCCACGGCACAGGCCAGCGAGGCCAGGGTGAACAGGGACACACCGACGAGCAGCGGTATGCGCCGCCCGAACCGATCGGCCAGCGGCCCATAGAGCAACTGCCCGATGGCCAGGCCGGCAAAGTAGGACGCCAGGGAGAGCTGGACATGCTCGGTGTCGGTGTCGAACGCCAGCGCCAGGGCGGGAAAGCTGGGCAGATAGAAATCGATGGCTAGCGGGCCGAAGGCACTGAGTGCCCCGAGGATCAGCAACAGGCGAAACGTCATTTGCAAGGTACTCGACGAGTGTCCCAACCCAGGCTGGGTCAACGGGCGGAGCGCTTGACGCCCCTGAAAGAGTGAACACCGACAATTACATACAACTTCGTCTGTAAAACAAACCTTAGGGGCGAAAAATAATTACACTCGCCTTTCCTGAACCGATTGATTCCTGCCGTATGCGTCGAACCAAAGAACAAGCAGAACAGACCCGCAACACCATTCTGGCATCCGCCGAGATGCTGTTTCTGGAAAAAGGTGTCGCCCACACCAGCCTGGAGCATATCGCCAAGCACGCTGGCGTTACGCGTGGCGCGGTGTATTGGCACTTCCAGAACAAGGCCCACCTGTTTCACGACATGCTCAGCCAGGTACGCCTACCCCCGGAGCAACTGGCCAGACACCTGCAGGAGAGCGACTCCGGCGATGCATTGCAGTCACTGCGCGAGATGTGTGTCGAAGGTATCGCCAGCATCGCCCTGGACGAGCAGAAGCGGCGCATCTTCACGGTGCTGCTACACCGCTGCGAGTTCACCGAAGAACTTCGCGAGGCGGAAAAACGCCATGAAGCCTTCATCAATCAGTTCATCGACCTGTGCGAGGCGATCTTCGCCCACCCGTCAGCGCAATCGCGATTGCGCCCAGGCATGACGCCGCGCCTCGCTGCCCGCACCGTGCACGCACTGATCATCGGCATGCTCAGCGACTGGCTGCGCGACAACAGCCTGTTCGACCCGCAGAGAGACGGGCCGGTGATGGTCGACGGGCTTTTCCGCGGGTTGATACACGACTGGAATTAGAAGCGGCTGGCAACGCGGCCTGACCGAGCCTCGCCATTGGCAGCCTAGGTTCGGGCCGCTGGCACCGCCTCGGCCTTATAGCCTTCGTCGATAATCGCGGCGAGCACCTGATCGACCGGATGCGAGGTTCGCACCCTGACCTCGCCTGCGGCCAGATCGACCTGCACCTGTGCCGAGGCGTCGATGGCCTGTACGGCGCCGGTGATCGCCCGCACACAATGGTCGCATGTCATCCCTTCCACCTTGAATACCTTCATCGTCATCTCCTCTGCCCGCCAGGGCAATCGTTCGAACGGTGAGGGAGTATCGAGCTTGCCATCGGGTCAAGGTCAAGCATCACCTTGTTGAACGCGGTAACCTCGGCCAAGCTCAGAAAACTCCACTGCTACTGGTCTGACCATGCCCCGCCTCCTGCTCTCCCTGTTTCTTGCCCTGCCCTTGCCAGCCCTCGCTCAGGTGCTGCCGTCACATACCACCATGGGCGATGGTTATGCCGTGCTGATCGTTTCCCGCGAGCGCCTGGAAGTGGCATCGCCATGCGAGTTCGGCGTCTACCTGCAGGATCAACTGGCCGCGCGACTGTTTCAGGGCCAATCGGTATCCTTCAATCTGCCGCCGGGCGAGGTATCGGTTCGCCTGGGCATGATCGGTACGGAGAACTGCCAGGCAGGCATCACCCCGCTCGATAGCCAGCGGCTGAGCCTGCAAGCCGGCGAAATCCGCCGTTATCGCATTGGCCTCAGCGCCTCTGGCCCATACCTGACGCCTGCGCCACCCAGCCAGTGAGCCGTGCCGGACACGGCAGCGGTTTCGGGGCTTGACCTTACCCATATGTCAAGGTTGATCCTGTGCCTATCAGCCAGGATCCATCGGAGCTCGTCATGCCCACATCGTCCACTCTCGATCTGCCGATCAGCGGCATGACCTGCGCCAGCTGCGCCGGCCGGGTCGAGCGCGCCTTGCGAAGCGTAGCGCAGGTCAGCGCCGCCAGCGTCAACCTGGCCAGCGAGCGCGCACGCGTCGAGGCGCCTGCCGAGCAACTGCCAGCACTGGTGGCGGCAGTCGAAAAGGCTGGCTACGAGATCCCCAGGGAAACGCTGGATCTGGCCATCGAGGGAATGACTTGCGCCAGTTGCGTGGGCCGCGTCGAGCGTGCACTGAGCAAGCAGCCTGGGGTGCTGTCGGCCAGCGTCAACCTGGCGACCGAACAAGCCCAGGTGCAAGTGGTCGCGGGGATGGACACACAAACGCTGCTCGCCGCCGTGTCAGCTGCGGGTTATTCGGCCAGCCCCGTGGATATCCAGCAAACGGACAACGACGCTGCCGATAGACGCCTGCAAGCCGAACGCTGGCGACTGATACTGGCGCTGCTACTGGCAGCGCCACTGGTTCTCCCGATGTTGCTGGCGCCTTTCGGCGTGCATCTGATGCTACCGGCCTGGGTGCAGTTCCTGTTGGCCACCCCCGTGCAGTTCGTGCTCGGTGCGCGCTTCTACCGGGCCGCCTGGAGCGCGCTGCGCAGCGGTGCCGGCAATATGGATCAACTGGTCGCCCTGGGCACCAGTGCCGGTTATGGCCTGAGCCTCTATCAATGGGCGATCACCCCAGCGGGTCATATGCCGCACCTGTATTTCGAAGCCTCGGCGGTGATCATCGCCCTGATCCTGCTCGGCAAATACCTGGAGAGCCGCGCCAAACGCCAGACCACCTCCGCCATCCGCGCCCTGCAGGCACTGCGTCCCGACCAAGCGGTGCGCCTGCTCGATGGTGTCGAACAGCGAGTAGCCGTCAGCGCGCTTAGCCTCGGCGACCAGGTACTGGTCAGACCTGGTGAACGTTTTCCGGTCGACGGCAAGGTGCTGGAAGGTAACAGCCACGCCGACGAAGCATTGATCAGCGGCGAAAGCCTGCCGCAAGCCAAGGCGCCGGGCGACCCGGTGACCGCCGGCGCGATCAATGGCGAAGGTCGCCTGCTGATCGAAACCACCGCCCTTGGCGCAGAAACCGTACTGTCGCGGATCATCCGCCTGGTAGAGGACGCGCAGGCCGCCAAGGCGCCGATCCAGAAACTGGTGGACAAGGTCAGCCAGGTCTTCGTACCGGCCGTGCTGCTGATTGCACTGCTGACACTGGTCGTCTGGCTGGCCCTCGGTGCTGGTCTGGAAAACGCCCTGCTCAATGCCGTGGCCGTGCTGGTGATCGCCTGCCCTTGTGCCCTGGGCCTGGCGACGCCAACGGCGATCATGGCCGGCACCGGCGTGGCGGCTCGGCACGGCATTCTGATCAAAGATGCCGAAGCCCTGGAGATCGCCCATGGCGTCACTGTGGTGGCGTTCGACAAGACCGGCACCCTGACATCCGGCACACCGCGCATCGCTCACCTGCACACCGTCGGGGTCGAGACGAACCAGGCATTGCTCCTGGCGGGAGCCCTGCAGCAGGGCAGTGAGCATCCATTGGCCAAGGCGGTGCTGCAAGCTTGCGAAGAGGCGCACATCAAGCCACCGCCGGTGACTGCCAGCCAGGCGTTGGCTGGTCGTGGCATTGCCGGGAAGGTCGAGGGACAGTCGCTGCAGTTGGGCAATCGTCGCCTGTTGCTGGAAAGCGGCGCCAGCGAACCAGCCGAACTGGCAACTGCTGCGCAGGCCTGGGAAGCGGAGGGACGCACGCTGTCCTGGCTGATCGAGCATGACGCATCAGCACGCGTGCTTGTGCTGTTCGCCTTTGGCGATACCTTGAAGGACGGTGCCCGCGAGGCCATCACCGAGCTCGGCAGGCGGCACATCGTCAGCCACCTGATCAGTGGCGACAACCAGGGCAGTGCGCAAGCCGTCGCCCGCCAGCTCGGCATCGACTCGGTTCACGCTCAGGTGCTGCCCGCGGACAAGGCGCGCATCGTCGGTGAGCTGAAAGCCTCTGGCGTAGTGGCCATGGTCGGCGACGGTATCAACGACGCCCCTGCCCTGGCGGCGGCGGATGTCGGTATCGCCATGGGTGGCGGCACCGATGTGGCGATGCAGGCCGCCGGCATTACCCTGATGCGTGGCGATCCGCGCCTGGTACCCGCGGCACTGGACATCGCCCGGCGCACCTACGCCAAGATCCGCCAGAACCTGTTCTGGGCCTTCATCTACAACCTGGTGGGCATTCCCCTGGCCGCTTTCGGCCTGCTCAACCCGATGCTGGCCGGCGCGGCGATGGCGCTGTCGAGCGTCAGCGTAGTGAGCAATGCCCTGTTGCTGAAAACCTGGCGACCCAACGACTCGAGCGAGGAGTAACGCAGATGAATATCGGGCAGGCGGCCAAGCACACCGGCCTTAGCGCCAAGATGATCCGCTACTACGAAGCCATCGGCCTGCTGCCCAGCGCCGGGCGCAGCGAAAGTGGCTATCGCCAGTATGGCGACGATGACCTGCAGCGCCTGCGCTTTATCCGCCGCGCCCGTGACCTGGGATTTTCTCTCGCCGAGTCGGGCAAGCTGCTGGCGCTATGGCACGACCGGGATCGGGCCAGCGCCGATGTAAAAGCCCTGGCCGTCGAGCATATCGACGCGCTCAACGAGAAGATCGCCGAACTCGAAGCCCTGCGCGATACGCTGCAGAATCTGGTGGATCACTGCCAGGGCGATCATCAACCCGACTGCCCGATTCTCGATGACCTGCAAGCGGGTGACGGGTGCTGCCAACGCACTCAGGCGCCCAGCGACAGCCGCTGAAGCGCCGAGCAATCCGCGACGAAATGATCGGTCAGTTCCGGCCAGGGGTTGGCTGGCAGGTTGACCAGCACCGTAGCGGTGCCCGCGGCACGGCCACTCGCCAGATCATGACGGTGATCGCCGACCATCACCATGTCCCGTGGTGCCACCTGCCAGCGGTCGGCCAAGTGCAGCAGGCCGCCTGGATCGGGCTTGGGCGGCGCTTCGTCGCGACCGAGAATGTCGAGCGGCGCGAAGCAGTCATCCAGGCCGATGGCCTGCAGGGTCAGCAGCGCCAGCTCTCGGGCGTTACGGGTCAGGATGCCAAGGCGCAGCCCCCGCGCGTGCAGCGCTCGCACCAATGCCACGGCACCTGCCGCTGGCCGGGATGCAATGGCCAGTTCCCGCTCGTGCTCGAGCAGCCAGGCATGCTTGGCCCGCGAGACGTCCAGGGGCAGCGCTGCCAGGTGATGAAGGATGTCGTCCTCGGGCGGGATGTCCAGGGCCATGCGGATAACGGAAAAATCATGCACGGCGATGGTCAGGGTGCCGTCCATATCGAAGACCCAATGGGTATAGCGCTGCAGACTCATTACCCCTCCGGCAGGACAATATCGAATAGCCGCTGCGAAACCGCTCAGCGCCAGTCTTCGCGCAAGCGGATCAGGCCTTCCTGCGCAACCGAGGCAACCAGCTGGCCCTGACGGTTGAACACACTGCCGCGGGAGAAACCGCGGGCATTGCCTGCCCAGGGGCTGTCCATGGCGTAGAGCAGCCAGTCGTCCATGCGCAGGTTGCCGTGGAACCAGATGGAGTGATCGAGGCTGGCGACCTGCATGAATTTCTGCCACACCGATACGCCGTGGGGCAGCATCGAGGTGGTCAGCAGATTGAAGTCCGAGGCGTAGCCCAGCAGGTACTTGTGGATGGCGGGCGTGTCCGGCAGCTCGCCGTCCGCGCGGAACCATACGTACTTGACCGGCTCGCTGCGCTGCGGCGCGAACGGGTTGTCGACGGTGACCGGGCGGATGTCGATGGGTTTGTCGAACAGCACACGCTCACGTACCCGCGGCGGCAGCGAGTCAGCCACCAGGCTGGCCAGTTCGGTTTCCGAACGCAGCCCTTCCGGGCCTGGTACATCGGGCATCTGCTCCTGATGGTGGAGCCCTTCCTCCAGGTACTGGAACGAGGCGCTGCAGGTGAAGATCGCCTTGCCCTTCTGCACCGCCGTCACCCGGCGGGTGCTGAAGCTGCCGCCGTCACGCACGCGGTCGACCTGATACACCACCGGCAACGTGGCATCGCCAGGGCGCAGAAAGTAACCGTGCAGCGAATGCACGTGGCGATCCGCCTCGACCGTCTGGGAGGCCGCCGACACGCATTGCCCCAGTACCTGGCCACCGAAGAGTTGGCGAAAGCCGAGATCCTGGCTGACGCCACGGAACAGGTTTTCCTCGATGGCCTCAAGGCTCAGCAACGCCACCAACTCTTGCAGGACTTGACTCATAGCGGTTCTCCACGGCCCTTGACCAGGGCAATACTGCGACACGCGCGGGGTGCGCGGACGGTGAATGGTAATGCCTTTGCGGGCCGTCAGGAATATTGGCATGGCGGCAGAGACGACAGGCTCAGCCCCGCTTCAGCCATCCGTTTCGCGTCATCTCGTACAGCAGGTGCTGGCGTAGCGGGTGCCCGGGCGCCAGCGCCGGGTGTTCGAAGCCGCCAGCCGGCCGCATGCCGAGCGCCTGCATCACTCGCTGCGATGGCGTATTCACGGTAGCGGTGAAGGACACCACCCGCTCCAGCGCCAAGCGGCCAAAAGCGCAATCCAGAGCGGCGCGAGCGGCCTCCTGTGCATAGCCCTGCCCCCAATGACCCGGCACCAGTCGCCAGCCAATCTCCACCGCTGGCTTGAAGGGAGCCTCGAAGCCAACATGGGCCAGCCCGGTGAAGCCGATAAAGCGCCCATCCTCACGACGCTGCAACGCCCAGAAGCCGAAACCGTGCTGCCTGAAGTGCTGCTGCAGACGCGCCAGTAACGCCATGCTCTGCTCGCGGCTCAAGGGTGCGGGAAAATAGCGCATCACCTCAGGGTCAGCGCACAGTGTCGCCAGCTCGCTCAGGTCTTCGTCATGCCAGGCGCGCAGGTTCAGACGTGGCGTCTGCAGCTCGATCACATCCATTTCGCTTCTCGTGCATACTGCTCAGGGTTCACCAACGCCGCCATTGTATGCCCCTGCCGCTGATCTACCACGACGACTACAGCCCGCCCTTTCCAGAAGGACATCGCTTCCCGATGGAGAAATTCCGTCTGCTGCGCGACCACCTGGTGGACAGCGGACTGACTCGGGATATCGACCTGCTGCGCCCGGAAATCTGCCCCGCGGACATCCTCGCCCTCTGCCATTGCCCCGCCTATGTAGAGCGTTACCTGAGCGGCGAGCTGAGCCACGAGGATCAGCGCCGCCTGGGCCTGCCGTGGAGCCCGGAGCTGGCTCGACGCACCGTGCGAGCAGTCGGCGGCTCGCTGCTGGCCACCGAGCAGGCCCTGCACCACGGCCTGGCCTGTCACCTGGCGGGCGGCACCCACCACGCTCACTACGATTACCCGGCGGGTTTCTGCATCTTCAATGATCTGGCGGTAATCGCCCGCTACCTGCTGGAAAGCGGCAAGGCGCAGCGAGTGCTGATCTTCGACTGCGACGTGCACCAGGGTGATGGCACGGCGCGCCTGCTCGCCGATACGCCGGACGCGATCACCGTATCCTTGCACTGCGAGCAGAACTTCCCGGCGCGCAAGGCCGCCAGCGACTGGGACATTCCCCTGCCCCGGGGCATGGGCGACAGCGACTACCTGCGGGTGGTCGACGACAGCCTCAACTACCTGCTACCCCTCTATCAGCCGGATATCGTGCTCTACGACGCCGGCGTCGACGTACACCGCGACGATGCCCTCGGCTACCTGCAACTCACCGACGCCGGCCTGGCCGCCCGCGACGAGGCCGTGCTGCAGCATTGCCTGGGCCGCGACATTCCCGTGGTCGGCGTGATCGGTGGCGGCTACAGCAAGGATCGCCACGCCCTGGCCCGGCGCCACGGCATCCTCCACCACAGTGCCGCGCGGGTATGGCAGCAACGAAGCCTCGGGTAAACTTCTCTCTTTGCCCAATCTGATGCCACCATGACCGACACTCCCACGCCCTCCCCCCACTCGGTCGCCATCATCGGCGGCGGCCCAGCCGGCCTGATGGCCGCCGAGGTACTGGCAGGTGCCGGCCTGCGCGTCGAACTGTTCGATGCCATGCCATCGGTGGGGCGCAAATTCCTCCTCGCCGGCGTCGGCGGCATGAACATCACTCACTCCGAACCCTACCCGGTTTTCGTCGCTCGCTACGGCGAACGCCAGCCGCAGATCGACAAGCTGCTGCAAGACTTCGACGCCGATGCCCTGCGCGACTGGATTCATGGCCTTGGCATCGAGACCTTCGTCGGCACCTCGGGTCGCGTGTTCCCCACCGACATGAAGGCCGCGCCGCTGTTGCGCGCCTGGCTCAAACGCCTGCGCGAAGCGGGCGTGCATTTACATACCCGACACCGCTGGCTGGGCTGGAATGCCGATGGCAGCTTGCGGCTAGACACACCAGAGGGCGAGCGCTCGATCCATGCCGATGCCGTGTTGCTGGCCCTGGGCGGCGGCAGTTGGCCGCGGCTCGGCTCCGATGGCAGTTGGGTCGCACATCTGCAACAGGCCGGCGTACCCATCGCCCCGCTGCAGCCCAGCAACTGCGGTTTCGATGTGGACGCCTGGAGCCCATTACTGCGCGAAAAATTCGCCGGCGCGCCGCTGAAGAACGTCGCCCTGAGCCTGGCTGGCGAAGCGCAGCGCCAGGGTGAGTTCGTACTCACCGCCACGGGCATCGAGGGCAGCCTGGTGTACGCCCTGTCCGCCGGAATTCGCCAGCGCATCAGTCGCGACGGCAGTTGCACGGTGCATCTCGACCTGCTGCCACAACGTAGCGAAGAAGCCCTGAGCAAGGCCCTGAGCAAACCGCGCGGCTCACACTCCATGGCCAAACACCTGCATCGCCAGGCCGGGCTGGATGGCGCCAAGGCTGCACTGCTACGTGAACTGGCCCCCGCCGAACACTTCGTCGACCCTGGACGCCTGGCCGCCTCGATCAAAGCCCTGCCCATCCAGCTGCGCCAACCGCGCCCACTGGAAGAGGCGATCAGCAGTGCCGGCGGCGTGCCATTCGAAGCCCTCGACAAGGGGCTGATGCTGACCGCCCTGCCCGGCACCTTCTGCGCGGGCGAAATGCTTGACTGGGAAGCCCCCACCGGCGGCTATCTGCTCACCGCCTGCTTCGCCAGTGGCCGCGTGGCCGGCCAGGGCATCGCGCGCTGGCTACGAAACAACACCCGATAATTCACGGATCAGGAGGATCCCCATGCTGACCAGCGTCGAACTCAAGACCTTCATCCCGGCAAAGGACTACCCGCTAAGCCAGGCGTTCTACACCGCCCTGGGCTTCAAACCCGGCTGGCAATCGGACGAGATGAGCTACTTCAGCAATGGCGAGCACAGCGCCTTCCTGCTGCAGAATTTCTACGTCAAGGAGCAGGCGGACAACTTCGTCATGCACCTGCTGGTCGATGACGTCGAAGCCTGGTGGGCCCATGTGCAACAGGAAAACCTGGCCGAACGCTTCGGCGTACGCACCATCGCCCCCGAAGACCAGCCCTGGGGCATCCGCGAGTTCATCATCTTCGACCCGAGCGGTGTGCTGTGGCGGATCGGCCAGAATATCTGAGCGCCGGGCTGAACAGCGGAACGTAGCCAGGGTTGAACGAAGCGATACCGGGGGCTGTATGGGTAAGCGCACCAAAGTCCAGCCCCTAGCGCCCGCCCTTCGGCTTACCACCGAAGCTCGGCACCTTGCGGATGGCCTTGACCGGCGGTGCAGCGGGTTCGTCGCTTTCCATCCAGCGGCCCAGGCTGCCGGACTTGCCGCCGCCGACCACCTTGGGTTTTTTCAGTTTCTTCGGCTTTTTCACCACCAGGCCGCCAGCGACCGTCTGCGGCACGCGGTGGTCGGGAATGAAGTCTGGCTCGTCGACACGCTGCAGGATCTGCTGGATCAGCGCCTCGATGGCCGACAGCAATTGCACCTCGTCGGCGCAGACCAGTGATACGGCCTGGCCGCTGGCTCCCGCACGACCGGTACGGCCAATGCGGTGCACGTAGTCTTCGGCGACGATGGGCAGGTCGAAGTTGACCACCAGCGGCAGATCGTCGATATCCAGGCCACGGGCGGCCACGTCGGTGGCGACCAGCACGTCGACTTCACCGTTCTTGAAGCGCTGCAGCGCACGCAGGCGGGTTGGCTGCGGCTTGTCGCCGTGGATCGAGTCGGCACGAATGCCCGCGGCCAGCAGCTCCTGCCCCAGCTCGTCGACGCCCTTGCGGGTCTTGGCGAACACCAGCACCTGCGACCATTTCCTGCTGCGGTAGAGGTGCAGGAACAGCTCGGCCTTGCGCTTCTTGTCCACCGGGATCAGCCACTGTTTGACCGACTTGGCCGCGGCGTTGCGCGGGCTGACCTCGATGCTCAGCGGATCGCGCAGCATTTCGCCGGCCAGGGTGCGAATGGCTTCGGAGAAGGTCGCGGAAAACAGCAGGGTCTGGCGCTTCTTCGGCAAGGCGGCGAACAGGTCATCCAGCTCGCGGGCGAAACCCAGGTCGAGCATGCGATCGGCTTCGTCGAGCACCAGTACCTGCAGTTGGGAGAACTTCACCGCGTTCTGGCGGTACAGGTCGAGCAGCCGGCCGGGTGTGGCAACCAATACGTCGAGCCCTTTGCGCAGCTTCATCATCTGCGGGTTGATGCTGACGCCGCCGTACACTGCGTAGCTGCGCAGCGGCAGAAACTGCGAGTAGGTCTGCACGCTCTGCTGCACCTGCTCGGCCAGCTCACGGGTCGGCACCAGCACCAGCGCACGCACCGAATTGCTCGCCACACTCGGGCCTTCCATCATCAGGCGCTGCAGGATCGGCAGGGTGAAGGCCGCGGTCTTGCCGGTGCCGGTTTGCGCCGCGGCCATCAGATCGCGGCCCTTGATGATCGGGCCGATGGCCTGGGCCTGCACGGGCGTCGGGGTCTTGTAATCGAGGCCGTCAAGGCAGCGCAGCAGAGGTTCGATCAGGCCGAGGGAAGCGAAGGTCATGGCGGGCAACGTGATGGGCAATGGGAATGCCGCACAGTTTATCCTGTCCGGGAACAGATCGCCCTAACCCACGACGTTGAGTATCGCGCGAACCTTGGCCGCCGACATGCCCTGCAACTGACGCAGGAAGTCGTGATCGACCACACTGCGGCCGTACTCCTCGCGCAACAGGCGGCACAGATGCAGGGTGAGGTTGGCGGCCATCTCCGCGTCGGCCAGCGCTCGGTGAGCCTTGCCGGTATCCGGCAGGCGCGCCCAGCGGTTGAGATTGCCGAGCTTGTGGCTCGGTGCGCCTGGCAGCAGACGCCGCGACAGCAGCAGCGAGCAGGCGAACGGCTGGGCACGGTTGCGCCCGATCAGGCCCAGTTCGGCGTCCCAGAACTTCTGATCGAAGGAGGCGTTGTGCGCCAGCATCGGAATGTCGCCAACGAACTCGGCGACGTCATGCATCACCTCGGCCGCCGGTGGCGCATCACGCAACATGGCGTTGCTGATGCCGGTGAGTTGCTCGATGAACGGCGGCACCCAGGCACCGCTGTTCATCAGGCTCTGGTAACGCGCGGTGATCTGCCCGTTCTCGATGATCACCACACCGATTTCGGTGGCACGCGCCTGCTGGGCCGGCGACATGCCGGTGGTTTCGAAGTCGATGACAGCGATGGGTTTCACGTAAAGCCTCAGTGTTTCAACAACAGATGACCCTCGATGGGCACATAACGAGTAGCCGCGCGCACCAGCGATTGTGCGGTAAGCCCGGGAACGCCGTAGGCCACGGCCTCGACGCCATGGCGCTGGCGAATACGCTCGAGCAGCAGATCGAAATCGCCGTCGCCGGAAGCCAGCACCACGCTGTCGACGTTCGCCGCAGCATCCATCACGTCGATGGTGATGCCCACGTCCCAATCGCCCTTGGCCGAACCATCACTGCGCTGAATGTAGGGTTTGAGCTTCACGGTGAAACCGAGGTTGCGCAGGATCTGCTGGAACTGCTGCTGCTTGGGGTCGCCGCGGTCGATGGCATAGGCGTACGCCTCGACGATCTCGCCACCGCCGGCCAGCTCGGCCCAGAACGCGGTGTAGTTGAAGTGACAGCCATAGGCCTGGCGCACGGTGTAATAGAGATTCTGTACGTCGGCGAACACGGCTATTTTTTTCACCGGACATCCTCACAAGGGCTCGCGCGGGTTGCACGGGTAGCCAGTATGCCAGCCTCGCCCCCTCCAGGGGCACCTCTAAAAACGTAGGCGAGGTAGTCAGCACAAGGCAAAAACAGGCGAAAAAGCGCAGTTTACGAGCTGTAAATGAGCATTTTGAGCCTGTTTTTAACGCAGTGATGACAACGCAGATAGTTTTTAGAGGTACCCCAGGTCGAAAGCCGCGACCTGACGGTGATCGAGGCTCGCCTCATCACTGGTCGAGAAACCGGCGCCCTCGTATGATGACGACCTGTTTTTCTGGCCGCGACTTTCCATGAATCCCCTCGACGCCTTGCGTGACGCCTGGTACTTCTTCCGGCAAAACCTGCTGCAGATCATCCTCCTGTGCCTGCCCTTCCTGCTCCTGGAGGCAGTTCTTCGCCTGCAGATCGAAGGCCTGGTCGCTGCCGCCCAGGCACCGCTCTACGACGTACTGCTCGGGCTGTTCTTCTATCCGCTGTACAGCGCCGCGCTGATCCTGTTCATCGAGGCACGCAGCAGCGGCGGGCAGCCGGCCAAGCGCGCGCTGATCGCCATGAGCCTGAGCCTGTGGCCGCGCTTCGTGCTGCTGGCCGGCATCGGCACCCTGGCGATCATGCTGGGCGCCTCGCTGTTCATCCTGCCGGGGCTGTGGCTGATGGTGCGCCTGGTATTTTCCGATTACCTGCTGGTGCTGCGCGGCCTGTCGCCGCTGCAGGCACTGCATGAAAGCCTGCAACTGACCCGCGGGCATTTCTGGCCGATCTTCGCCTGCGTGCTGCTGGTGATGGTGCCGATCTGGGTGATCGGCTTCATGGCCGGCGATATCGCTGCCGATCCGGCCGGGCGCCTGCTACTCGATCTGCTGCTCGGACTCTGCCAGCTGTTCACCACCGTGGTGGTGTTCCGCCTGTTCATGCTGCGCACGGGCGACAACGCCGCGCCCCTGCCGTAACCTGCCGGGTAACCCATCGCTGCTTAGACCGAGACGACCACGTGGCAAGAAAATCGCGCAGAGAGCTGGCCAAAGACCGCGGTGACCTCGGCGACCTGCCGATCACGGTCAAGGATGTGGCGCTCAAGGCCGGTGTGTCGCCGATCACCGTGTCGCGGGCGATCCAGCGTCCGGAGCTGGTCAGCGATGCCACCCGCGCGCATGTACTCGAAGTGGTACGCGCCATGGGTTACGTGCCCAACCTGATGGCCGGTGGCCTGGCGACCAGCAAGAGCCGCCTGGTGGCCATCGTGCTGCCGACCATCGCCAATTCGATCTACGCCAGCGTGGTGCAGGCGATCATGGATCGCCTCGCCGAAGCCGGCTATCACACCCTGGTCGGGCCGAGCGGCTACACCCCCGAACATGAAGAAGCCCTGCTGGCAGCCATTCTCGGCCGTCGCCCGGACGGCATCGTGCTGACCGGCACCTTTCACACCCAGGCCAGCCGCGAACGCCTGGCGTCCGCCGGCATCCCGGTGGTCGAAGCCTGGGATCTCGGCGACGACGGACTGGACATGCAGGTGGGCTTCTCCCATGAGCAGGTCGGCGCCGCCGTGGCCGAGCACTTCTTCGCTCGGGGCTACCGGCGCTGGGCGGTGATCGGCGTCGACGATCCTCGTGCGCTGCGCCGCTGTAACGCGGTGATCGGCCGCCTCACCACGCTGGGTGTCGAGACCGTGGCGGTACAGACCCTGCCCCTGCCGGCGACCTGGGAGGTCGGCCGCAAGGGCCTGGCCAATCTGCTGGATGCCGGTGAACGGCCGGACTTCATCTTCTGCAGCTCGGATACCGTGGCCCTCGGCGTGCTGGCTGAAGCGGCCACCCGCGGGCTGAACGTGCCTGGCGACATCGCCGTGCTGGGCTTCGGCGACACCCTCAATGGCCAATTCGCCAACCCTGCCCTGTCCACGGTCAGCGTCAACGCCACCGAGATGGGCAGGCAAGTCGCCGAAGCGCTGCTGCGCCGCTTCGACGGCCAGAGCGCCGAACCGAGCATGGATACCGGGTTCGCGATCATCGAGCGTGGCAGCACCGCTTGAGCCTGGCGACAGACACTACGCCTGCATTCGTAGGTTGGGTGAAATCATCGCTGCGGTTCAGACTCGTAGGATGGGTGAAACCCATCAATCGTGATGGGTTTCACCCATCCTACAGCCTGCTTCTCTATCCGCCCGCAACCATCAACCCTAAAAATTCACGCTTGAATGATAACGTTATCTGTTTATGATGATAACGTTATCTTTTTCACCACCAGCGACACCCGAAGCGATCTGCAAACGCTGCCCGACGAGGCAGCCAGACCATCCGCAACGCCGGCGACGGCAACAGGAGTCAAGCGATGAACAATAACAATATCCACACAGGCACCCCGGTCATCACCTCCCTGGAGGTCATTCCCGTTGCCGGGCACGACAGCATGCTGCTCAACCTGAGCGGTGGCCACGCGCCCTTCTTCACCCGCAACCTGCTGATCCTGCGCGACAACGCCGGGCATGTCGGCGTCGGTGAAGTGCCGGGTGGCGAAGCTATTCGCCAAACCCTTGAAGACGCGCGCCAACTGCTGCTCGGCCAATCCATCGGCCAATACCAGAAGCTTCTCGGCCAGGTGCGTCAGGCCTTCGCCGACCGCGACTCCGGCGGTCGCGGCCTGCAGACCTTCGATCTGCGTATCACCATCCACGCCGTCACTGCCGTGGAAGCCGCGCTGCTCGACCTGCTCGGTCAGCATCTGGAAGTACCGGTCGCCGCCCTGCTGGGCGAAGGTCAGCAGCGTGATGCCGTGGAAATGCTGGGCTACCTGTTCTATATCGGCGACCGCAAGAAAACCGACCTGCCCTATCGCCAGGAAGCGGATGTCGATAACGCCTGGTTCCAGGTGCGCAACGAAGAAGCGCTGGATGCTCAGGGCGTGGTGCGTCTCGCCGAGGCCGCCTACGAGCGTTATGGCTTCAAGGATTTCAAACTCAAGGGCGGCGTGCTGCGCGGCGATGAGGAGATCGAAGCGGTCACCGCGCTGGCCGAGCGCTTCCCGGATGCGCGCATCACCCTCGACCCGAATGGCGCCTGGTCGCTGCAGGAAGCCATCCGCCTGTGCCGCGACCAGCACCATGTGCTGGCCTATGCCGAAGACCCCTGCGGTGCCGAGAACGGTTACTCCGGCCGCGAGGTGATGGCCGAGTTCCGCCGTGCCACCGGCCTGCCGACCGCGACCAACATGATCGCCACCGACTGGCGTCAGATGGGCCATGCCATCCAGCTGCAATCGGTCGACATCCCCCTGGCCGACCCGCACTTCTGGACCATGCAGGGTTCGGTACGCGTGGCGCAGTTGTGCAACGATTGGGGCCTGACCTGGGGCTCGCACTCCAACAATCACTTCGACGTGTCCCTGGCCATGTTCACCCACGTGGCCGCCGCGGCACCGGGCAAGATCACCGCCATCGATACCCACTGGATCTGGCAGGACGGCCAGCGTCTGACCAAGGAGCCGTTCCGCATCGAAGGCGGCCTGGTCAGCGTGCCGCAGAAACCGGGCCTCGGCGTGGAGCTCGACATGGACGCCGTGGCCAAGGCCCACGAGTGCTACAAGGGAATGGGCCTGGGTGCGCGCAACGATGCCGTAGCCATGCAGTACCTGATCAGTGGCTGGACATTCGATAACAAGAAGCCCTGCCTGGTGCGTTGAGAACTCTCCGGTGCGACGTTGACGCGGCGCGTAACCCACCAAATCGATATCCGGTTTCGCGCCCATGGTGGGTTACGGCGCAACGGTAATGGCATCGTGCTGGTGCCTTGTAACAGGCACCTAACCCACCCTACCGCTCCTAGGGTCTGTTGACGCTTCAGCGCAAACCGCGTTGCCGCGAGAAATCTCGCCAGGCTAGGCGGAGGACGCCGGTAATGGTCGTTCCCTTGCCAAGTCCTCCAACGACGCATGGCGAGATTTCCCGCGCAACCCGCAGGGCCGGGCCCGTTTTGCCGCGATGCTGCGTTTCTCGCCGGCTCATTTGGCCAGCCAAACTTCGCGGCTCGTGCCTTGCCTCGCGGCAAAACGGGCTCCGGCGCGGTCGTGCTGAAGCGTCAATAGACCCTAAAATTGCTTACTGAATCTTGTAGGTGAAGGTGTTCTTCACGTTCGCCACGGCGACCGCCTGGCCGTTGACCACCTTTGGCTGATAGCGAAAGCTCTTCGCGGCCGCCAGCGAGGGTTTGACGAACAGTGGGTGACACTCGCCCACGACCTGGGGATCCTCCACCCGTCCCCGGGCGTTCACCCGGTAAGCCACGGTGCATTCACCCTCGATCTTGCGATCCAGAGCACGCTGGGGGTAGTCCGGCGCATCCTTGGCAATTGGCAGGTACTGACGGCTGGCCGCCTCGGCCTCCGCTCGCGCGGCTGCTGCCGCAGCGGCCTGGCGCTCGGCTTCGGCCTGGCGGGCCTGGGCCAGTTGCTGTTCCTGCAGCTGTGCCTGGCGCTGCTGTTCCTGGCGAGCCATCGCCTCCTGACGTAACGCTTCTTCACGACGCTGCTGCTGACGTTCCCGCTCGGTGCGTTGCTGCCTTTCCTGCCGTTCCTGCTGCACGCGCTTGAGGGCCAGATCCGCCTCCTGCACCTGGGGCGCCTCGACCACCGGTTCAGGCAGCGGCGCTGGCTCGGCCGCCGCCACCTCCGGCATGGGCGGCGCAACCGGTGGCGGCGGAGGCTGCACAGCCGGCGCGGGGAGCGAAACCAGCTGGGTGGTGATCACCGCGGAAACCACAGGCGGCATCGGCGCGTTATGCGACAGGTTGAGCAGCACGAACGCCAGGCCGATATGCAGCGCCACCGCCACACCGAGGGCGAAGCTGTGCTCACGCCAGGCCGGCCAGGAGAAACGCGGTTCGTGCAATTCCAGGGTCAGGGCATTCATCTCAAGGGGCCTCGGTGATCAGCCCGAGACGACTGACGCCGCCACGCTGCAGTTCGGCGATACCGGCGACCACCGCGCCATAGTCGGCGTTCTGGTCGGCGCGGATATACACCTGGGTGTCCGGGTGCTCGGCAACGATGCCGGCGATCTTCTCGCCCATCTGCGCCTTGTCCACCGCGCTGCCGGTCTGCGACTCGGTGTCCACTTCACTACCCAGGTTCCAGTAGTAGCTGCCGTCATCCTTTACCGAGAGGGTGACGATGCGCTGTTCGTTCGGCGTCGGCAGTGCTTCGGCGGCTACTTTGGGCAGCTCGATCTGCACGCCCTGCACCAGCATCGGCGCCGTGACCATGAAGATCACCAGCAGTACCAGCATCACGTCGATGTAGGGCACCACGTTCATTTCGGCTTTCAGGCCGTGTTTCCGGGTCGGTCTAACCAGCATGGGGAAGCCCTCCTCAGGCCGCAGCGGCCATGCTTGGCGCCGCACTGTTCAGGCGCCGATGCAGACGGCCCTGCAGCTCGTTGCCAAAGGCGTAGTAACGGGCGATCAGCGTCTGGGTACGCGCCGAGAAACGGTTGTAGGCCATCACCGCGGGAATCGCCGCGAACAGGCCGATGGCAGTGGCGATCAGCGCTTCGGCGATGCCCGGTGCCACGGTCGAGAGAGTCGCCTGCTGCACCTGGGACAGACCGAGAAAGGAATTCATGATCCCCCACACGGTGCCGAACAGGCCGATATAGGGGCTGACCGAACCCACGGTGGCGAGGAACGGCAGGCCTTTTTCCAGGCGCTCTTCCTGCTCGGCGATGGCCACGTGCAGGCTGCGCTCGACACCGTCGAGCACCGTGTCCGGGTGATCGCCGGCATGGGACTGCAACTGGCTGAAGGTCTGGTAACCGGCAATGAAGATGCGCTGTAGAGCGGCGTCCACCGGCAGCTCCTGCTGCGCGCCTTCGCGGTACAACCCGCCGATTTCATCGCTGCGAAAACGTTTGAGAAAGGTCTTCGCCAGGCGCTCGCTACGGCGCAGTACCGCGCCACGCTGGACGATCAGGTACCAACTGATCAGCGATGCCAGCACCAGGCAGAGCATCACCGCTTGAACGACGATGCTCGCCTCGCTGATGAGGCCCCAGACGGTCATGTGTTCGAGATGGGGTTGGTTTTGCATGACGGATTCCTTCGATTGCGCGAGCACCACGGCTCACATTGGAAGACAGGGACGTTGCGCACTGATGACAGGCGCAACGCCACGCAACTAACTCCAGTTTCGTAGGGTGGATCGGGGCGCGTAGCTGTCGCCTTTTACATCCACCGAAACGGTGGATCGGGCGGGCCGCATAGGTGAAGCGTGATCCACCCTACAACCGAAGGTTTTTCACTCCAGTCCCAGAGCGTCGGCGACCGCCGACCAGGGCACGTACTTGTAGTTCTGGTTGCCCTCGGGCATACGCTTGCGGCCGTCCTGCACCACCAGCATGCCGGCGCTCCATGGCCCACCGAGGTTGGCCGAGGTCACTTCCAGGCCATCGGTTTCCGAGGCGCCGTCGATGCCCAGTCGGGCGTTCAGGCCAATCCGGAAACTGCCGCGCAGCTTGTAGGGCGCCTGCGCCTCGACTACCACGTAGCTGTCGTTGCCCTGGCTGGAAATCACCAGGTAGTCGCGCTGTTTGCCGTGGTAGAGCCCCAGGCCCTCGATGTCGCCCTGCAGCGGGCCACCGACGGCGATGACTTTCTCCAGCTCTGCCTGCGCATCGCCACGGGCATCCAGCGCCCACACCGCCACGTCTTCCTCGCCGATGTACAGGCGCTCGTTGCGGTCGTCGGCCACGCAGCCTTCCGGCTGGGTCTCGGTCTTGAAGCGCCTTACCAATTGGCTGGTCGCCTCGCCGCTCTCACCGCTGAGGCGGTATTGCAGAAAGGTGCCGTCCTTGTCATTGGCGATGGCATGGATGGCGCCCTGGCGATCCTTGAACAGGCACAGCCCGTAGATCTCCTCGAGCGGCGTGGCGAGCTGGCCAATATCGCTGAGCTCGCCGCTGGCCGGATCGATGGCGAACAGATGCAGGCTGTCGTGATCGCGATTGCTGGCCACGGCCAGATCCACCTGACGATTGCCGAGCCTGAACCCCGGGCGGATATCGACGTTGTTGAGCCGGCCAACACGCAGGTTCTGCACCTGCTTGCCGGCCAGATCGTAGGCGAGCAGCCCGCCCTTCTTGTCGGTGCCCAGTACGCGGCTGCGCTCGGGATAGCGGGTATTGACCCAGATCGCCGGGTCATCCGCCGCATCGCCCAGGCTGGGCACGCCATCGGTCTGCACCAACGGCGCGATCTGCGGGATGACTGTCGCTTGCGGCGTCGCTTTCGGCACCCAATCCAGGGTTGCGCTACGTGCACCGTCATCATCGATCAGTAGCAGCTCAAGGCCCTCGGCCGTGGTGCGGGCACTGACCTGTTCCGGCTCGTTGAGACCGTCGAGCTTCACCGCGCCGGTGCGCTGCCACTGCTCGGCGCTGCGCTGATACAGGTGCAGGTTCGCGGCGTCTGAATCGAGCAACAACAGAGCGTCGGGCAACACCGCCATACCCGCGGCGCTTTCAGCCAGAGCGCCAAAAGGCGCGAGCAACTCCACCGGCTCACGCACCAGCGGTGCTTCGGCCCCAGCCTGGTAACGCCAGACACCGACATTTTCCTCGTTGACGTAAAGGCTTTCGCTGCGGTCATCGACCTGGCAGAAGCCGCTTTCCGGCGGCAGGCTCAGGGCACGTACCAGGCGTGCGTCGGCCAGCGGTCGACCGTTTTCGGCCACCAGCCATTGCTCGCCTATGCCCTCCTCGCCCACCAGGAACAGGTAGTCGTTGCGCGCGCTGTCGCGGTACAGGCACAGCCCTTCGATGGCGAAACGGGTTTTCGGCAGGTAGTGCGCGCCGCCCCAGACATCGCCTTGCAGCCGCACCAGCAACGCCTGCTGACGCGTCTTGTCGAGGGTGGCGACCAGCAGGCCGCTGTCATCCGCACGATGGTCGAGGGTTTCGAAGCGGCCGGATAACTCGCTTGCCACCTGGCCACTACGGTCGATCACCTGCAGGGCTTTGCGGCCGATCTGCAGGCGTTCGGCGTTGGTCAGAGACGGCAGTGGCGCCAGCCACTGAGTACTTTCAGTGGCGATCAGAGAACGACTGATCTTTACCGTTGGAGCGGCAGCGGAGAGCGGTTTCTCCGGTGCAGTGCTCTGGCAGGCGGCCAGGGTGACGCAGAGTCCCAACAGGGACAGATTGAACATACGCATGGATGAAAAGTGTCCTGCAGCAGTCATTGCGTAGGAGCTGGCTTGCCGGCGAAGCTCACGCCAGTCTTCGACTGCGTAGCGCCTCGCCGGCAAGCCAGCTCCTACAGGATCGTGGTCAGAAGTGAGTGAGAGTCAGGCCGATCTTGTAGGTCGGGCCGTACTCTTCGTACTGGGCGTTGTAGCCGTGGCGCCCGGTGTAGACGTAGTAGGACTCGTCGGTGATGTTCTGCGCCTCGAAGGTCAGCTGCAGATCCGGCGTAAGGAAGTAACCGGCCTTGAAGTCGACGAATAGTTGATCGTCGACGTGCAGATCCTGGTTCTTGTCTTCGATGGAGCCGATCTCGTACAGGTAGCTGGACTTGTAGTTGGCGGCCACGCGCACGTTGAAACGGTCGTTCTCCCAGCCAACCATCAAGTTGCCGACGGTGTCGGACTGGTTCGGCATCTCGATGGAGCGCTTGGCGCCCTGCCCTGAGAGGGTCGCGTCGGATTTGCTCAGGGTCAGGTTGGCGCCGAGCAGCACGCCATTCCAGGGTGCTGGCAGCCAGTCGAATTTCTGTGAGTAGGCCAGCTCGACACCGTAGAGCTTGGCGCTGCTGCCGTTCTCGAAGCTCAGCGCTTCGTCGAAATCGACCCAGGCGCCAGTGCCGGCGAGATCGGTGTTGTAGATGAAATTGTCGATATCCTTGTAGAACAGGAACCCCGACACCACGCCGGCGCGGCCCATGTAATGCTCGATGCCGAGGTCGAAGTTCATCGACTCCAGCGGTTTGAGATCGGGGTTGCCAAAGGATGCGTCGGCACCATCGATAGCGAAGCCCGGTGCCAGTTGGCCGAAGGTCGGACGCACCACGGTATTCGTCCAGGCAGCGCGCACGGCGGTGGACGGAGACAGCTGATAGCGCACATGCAGGCCCGGCAGCCAGTGGTCGTAGCGCTTCTTGCTCCGGGTGTTCTCGTACACGCCGTCGCGCAGGCCGGTGCCCTTGGCTTCGAACTCGGTGCCTTCGTAGCGCAGGCCAGCGATAAAGCGCCAGTCGTCGACGTCGAGGCTGTTCATCAGGTAGGCGGCGTTGATGTCCTCGCGCATGTCGAAGTCGTTGATGCGCGAGTTTTCCTCGTCGTAGAACGCATCGCGATCCAGGCCGGCGATCAGATCCTTGATCGCCCCGGCGCTGATGCCGTTGCCGTAGTTGCCCAGGGAGTAATCGACGTTGCCACTCTGGAAACCATCGAGCCCGACACCGGAAAAATCGTCATAGACCCAGACTTCGGTATCGCTGGTCTTGTCGCGACGGCTCAGCTTGCCACCGAATTTGACCTGTGCGGCGTTGCCGCTGAGATCGTAGTCGCGGGCCAGATCCAGGCGGATGTTCTTTTCCTTGTCCTTGCCTTTGACCTTTTCCCATTCCACCTCGTCGAGGGTGAAGGACGCCGGGTCGTAGAAAGCACCGCCTACGGAGACGCGCGGTTTGCGCGTTCCATCGAAACCGACGTTTTCGAAATCGCCGACGAACTCGGCGCCGGCGATACCGCCCGGATCCTTCTCGGTGGCCTGGCTGTAACCGGCCTGGCCGCTCAGCGTCCACAGGTCGATCAGGCGCTCGCCGCCAATCACGTAGGACTGGATTTCCTGGGTGTCCTGCCGGGATTTCAGATCGCGCCAGCCCTCGGCATCGCCACGCTCGCCGGAGGCCTGCGCATCGGCGAACTCGACGCCGGCCGCGTTGCGGGTCTCGGTATCCTTGAACTTGCTGTACAGCGTGCGTAGGTAGTAATTGGAGTAATCGTCCGGCTGGTAATCGAAGTTCAAACCGAAGCCGGTGCGCTCGCGGGTGATCTCGTAGTCGCGCTGCTCGACCTCTTCCAGCCGTGCGCCATCCGAGAAATCCCAGTTGCCGCCAGTCTCGACGTTTTCCGAGCCGAACTTGCGCTTCTGCCAGCTGAACGCCGCGGCCACGCCGAAGTTGTCGGTGCCGTCGCCGAGGCTGAAGCGGTCGCTGATCGCGCCGGAGAACTTCGGGCTGTTCTTGCTGACATTGGTGTCGTGGCTGCCTTCAGCGGAGAAGGTGTAGAACAGGCCCTCGTGGTCGAAGGCCGACAGACTCTGTACCTCGATGGTGCCACCGAGCGAGTTGGCATCCATGTCCGGCGTCAGGCTCTTGACTACCGACAGCGACTGCACCAGTTCGGACGGCAGTACATCGAGCGCCACCGCGCGGCGGTCTCCCTCCGGTGCGGGCACCAGGGTGCCGTTGATGGTCACGCTGTTCAGGTCCGGGGCGATGCCGCGCACGCTGACGAAGCGGCCTTCGCCCTGGTCGCGCTCGACCGACAGGCCGGGTATGCGCTGCAGCGCTTCGGCGGCGTTGTCGTCCGGCAACTGGCCGACGCCGTCGGCGTGCACCACGCTCTTGATGCTGTCCGAGCTTTTCTGCTCGCGCAGCGCCTTGTCGATGCTGGCGGCCTGGCCGATCACGTCGACACGCTCGACCGCTTCTTCCTCTGCCCAGGCTGGCGCAGCGCTTATGGCGATGGCCAGCAGGCTGACCCTGAACCCGGCATTACGGATTTGACGAAAAGGCATTGCCACTTTGAATCCCTCGTTCCAATGGCCCCTGGCGACACCAGGAATGGCTGCGGACGTTAGAAATCCTTTGTGGCACTTGCATGACAGGGAACGGCGACAGCGCTGCAAACCGCCATTTTTCGGGTGTTTCCACAGGCTTCTGAGCTGAAATAACCCCCACCTCATCGATCCGCAGCAAAGGTCGGCGCCGAATCCATGCAGGAGCAAGCTTGCTCGCGACAGCAATAGCGATATCCACACCCGTATTACGGATGAAATCGCTTCGCTGGCTATTCGCTGCTCTGCTGCACAGAGCGCCAGCCTGAATTCACCCTGAAAAATCACCCTCGCCCACACCGATGTACTGAGCCGAATCGACCCCCCGTGAATTCACCGAACCGTCATATGGCTTTGTTTCCGTGACGCCCCATCACGCCCAACGGCTCATGAGGAATCGCGAATGTCTCGCCCCTTGTTGTTTGCATCACTGCTGGCCTGTGCGCTGGCCACCTCGTCATCGTTCGCCAGCGAGACCGTGCCGCGCTCCGTCGGCCAGCCCTACGCCGCGGGCAATCTCGCCGATCGCATCGTGCTCACTCCCGGGCAGAACGCAGCCATGCAAATGGCAGTGAGTTTCCGGACGAATCTGCAGCAAGGCGACGCGCTGCTGGAGTTCGGGCCGGCACTCGCCGGGCCGCAGCTCACCGCCAAGGCGACGCAACTCACCGGCATCACCCGCCGCCTGGACAGCGACAACGGCCCGTCCAATTACCACCAGGTGCGTCTGGAACAGCTGACGCCGGATACCGCCTACGTGTACCGCGTGAAAGGCAGCGCCGGCTGGAGCGAGTGGCAGCAGTTCCGCACCGCGCGGGAAGACTTCGCGCCGTTCACCTTCCTGTACCTGGGCGATACCCAGAACGACATTCTTGCCGTCGCCTCGCGCACCATTCGCCAGGCGCTGCGCAGCGTGGCGCGCCCGGCGCTGGTGGTGCATGCCGGTGATCTGGTCGCCTCGCGGGAAGAACTCGCCCACGACGACGAGTGGGGCGAATGGAATCAGGCCGGTGGCTGGGCCTACGCCGCCATCCCGCAGCTGACAGCGGCCGGCAACCACGAATACATCGACACCCTGCTACCCGACGGTCGCGAAAGCCGCAGCCTCGGCCCGCACTTTCCCGCTCAGTTCGCCCTGCCGCGCAACGGCGCAGAGGGAGTGCGCGACACCAGCTTTTTCAGCGACTACCAGGGTGTGCGCTTCGTGGTACTGGACGGCACCTCGGCCCTGGATCTCGGCACGCTCGACGCGCAAACCAACTGGCTGGAAAACGCTCTGAAAACCAGCGAGGCGACCTGGAACATCGTGGTCATGCATCAACCGATCTACACTTGCGCCCGCCCCGAAGACAGCAAAGAACTCAAGGCTGCCTGGAAGCCCCTGCTCGACCGCTACAAGGTGGATCTGGTGCTGCAGGGCCACGACCATTGCTACAGCCGGCTGACCCACGAAGCCGGACGCGAAGCCAGCGCCGAGGCGCAGCAGAGCAACCAGCCCATCGGCCCGGTGTACATGGTCTCGGTCACCGGCTCGAAAATGTACGGCCTCAACGACCGCGCCCATACGCAGCCCGACCGGACAGCCGAAGACACCCAGCTGTTCCAGACCATCAGCGTCGAACAGAACCGCCTGAGCGTACGCGCCTATACCGCCGACGATCGGCTCTACGATGCCTTCGATATCCAGCGCGATGCCAGCGGCAGCAAATACCTGCATGAACCACGCTTGCAAAAGCAGAACGAGCGTTTCTGCCAGGGCGAAACCGGGCCGGATGGCCTGCCCTGCTCTGCCAAAGACAAGTAAGCGTCATCGTTCTGAGATATTCGCCGGGCATACTAGGGTCTGTTCCCGTTTCACTCACGGCCGCGCCGGAGCCAGTTTTTGCGCGAGGCAAGGCACGAGATGCGAAGTTTGGCGGGCCAAATGAGCCATCGAGTAACGCCGCATCGCGCAAAAACTGGCCCGGCCCTGCGGGTTGCGCGGGGAATTTCGCCATGCGTCGTTGGAGGACTTGAAAAGGGAACACCATTCCCTGCGTCCTCCGCCTAGCCTGGCGAAATTTCTCGCAGCAACGCGGCTCGCGATGAAACGGGAACAGACCCTTGCGCATCCGCGAACGTGCGGCAGGAGGTGCACCATGAAGTCGCTGTTGAAGTTGCATAGCCTCACGCTGGGCGGTTTGTTCCTGGCGGCCAACTGCGGCCTGCTGATCTACCTGGCAGCCGGCGACATCAAGTACTGGGCCGAGATCAACTGGATGGATGTGCTCGGCGAAGGCGGCGCCGGGGCCATCTGGTTCGGCTGGCTGATCATGCTGCTGCGGGCGCGGCCAGCGGGGCGGGTCACTCGCCTGCTGGCTATCGGCTTGTGCTGCCTGACCTTTTCCATGTGGATGGACATGCTCGACGAGTTCATTCGCCTGCCACCCGAAGCGGTCTGGGACAACTGGCTGGAAACCGCGCCCATGCCGGTCGGCATGATCCTGCTCACTCTCGGCGTGTATCACCTGCACCGCGAGCAGCAGGCCATCAGCGTGCAGATGAGCAAGCGCGAGCAACTGTTTCGCGAGCACCGACTGTTCGACAACCTGACCTCGCTGTCCGGTGCCCAGTACCTGCGCCAGCACTTGCGCCAGGCGCTGGGACAGGCAAAAAGCGAGCAGCGTCCGCTGTCGCTGATCGCCATCGACCTGGACGATTTCAACCAGATCAACCAACGCTACGGCCAGGAGGAAGGCGACCTGGTGCTGCAGGTCGTGGCGCAGTTGCTGCTGTTCAACCTGCGCCACCAGGACATGCTCTGCCGCCTGGCCGGCGACCGCTTCGTCGCCGTGCTGCCCGACACTGGCGAAAGCCAGGCCCAGGTGATGGCCGAGGACATGCGTCAGAGTATCGCCAGCCTCGCCCACCGCACCCAGCACTATGGTGAGCGCCTGCACCTGCAGGCCACCGCCGCGGCGGTGATGGCCCTGGATGAAGACGAAGCGCAGTTGCTCAAACGCCTGAATATTGCCCTGGCACAGGCCAAACCTCGCCTGGTGCGCAGCGCATGAACCTGCCGGCACTGCCCGGCGCCTATGATGCCGACAGCCGCTTTATCGCCGCTCACCACCTGCCTGCGGTACTAATCGACCTGGCGCGCTCCAGGCGCATCGACACCCACCACCTGCTGCGTGGCTGCGAGCTGTTCTATGACGATGTGGTTACCGGCCGAGCCCTGATCAGCCCGCAACAATTCCTGCGCCTGATCGACAACGCCCGGCGCCTGCTCGGCGCGCCGGACACCAGCTTTCTCCTCGGCCAGCGCCAGTGGCCCGGGCATTACGGCACGAGCAGCCAACTGCTCGAACAGGCAGATAATCTGCTGCAGGCGCTGGAGCGGATCGGCGAATATCGGGCACTGCTTTCGCCGCTGCTGACACCGGTGATGCATCTGGATGATCGCTACCTGCACCTGTACTGGCGCGACAGCTGCGGCGCCGGTGAGTTGGGCACCTTCCTGCTCGAAGCGAGCATGACCGCAGTGGTCGCCCTCGCCCGCCGCCAGCAGAACGAACGCCTGCCGTGGCGCTTCCAGTTCGCCTACGCCGAACCCGCCTACGTCGAACAATATTGGGTGCACTTGGGCGACGCGTTGGCCTTCGACCGCCCCTCGACAGTGATGAGCCTGCCCCGTGAATACCTGCTGCGCACCTGGCCGGATGCCGGTTCCACTGGCGCCCTGGTCGCCCGCCAGAGTTGCAGTGAGCAATTACATGCCTGGGGTTGGCAGACCAGCTTTCTCGACCGCCTGCACGAGCACCTGAGCCAGCACATCCGCCAGCCTCTGAGCCTGGAGAGAGTCGCCGCGGCCTTCGCTACCAGCCCGGCCTCCTTCAAACGCCGGCTCGGCAAGCACCACACACACTTCCAGGAACAACTCGACCAGGCCCGTCGCGACCTCGCCCTCTTCCTCTATCAGGTCAAGGGCTACAGCAATGAGGAAGTCGCCCAGCATCTGGGCTTCAGCGACATCACCAACTTCCGCCGCTCGTTCAAACGCTGGACCGGGCGCGTGCCCAGCGATCTGGGCGGGTTGCTGTGTGGCTGAGCACCTCTCGCCTGCGAGACAACGCGCCGCCAGCATGGCGGCAACAAGGCGATAGTGGACGCTCACCTCGTAGGGTGGATGACGCTCTTTTCATCCACCATCGCGGTTGCAGAGCGGTGGACGGGTGAAGCGTCGTCCACCCTACGAGCGGCCGCTTCCGCCTTGAACCGCCCTATCACGGCTTGTCCATGCGAACTGCATGCTAGCCCTGATTCAGTTGCGCCTTGAGTCGGTCGCGAAAGCTCTGGATCAATGGCTCGCGGGAGCGGCCACGGCGCAGGGCCAGGGTGAAGGGTGCCTGGTAGCCGAAGGTGGTCGGTAGCAGCACCTTCAGGCGTTTCTGCTCCACCCAGAACTGCGCATGATGTTCCGGCAGATAACCGATATAGGCGCCGGAAAGCACCAGAATCAGTTGCGCTTCCATCGATTCCACCGTCGCGGCGCTATGCTTGAAGCCGTGGCGCGCCAGCTCGGCCTGGCTCCAGTAGCCACGGCCGACCATGCGCTGCTGGGTGATCACTTCAGCGGGAATCTGCCGCTGCGCGTACAAGGGGTGTCGGTCGCTGCAGTACAGCCAGTGCTGCTCACGGTACAGCGGCTGATAGACCAGCCCGTTGGTGCGCACGGAGAAGGCGCCGATGGCCAGATCCAGACGGTTCTCCAGTACCCCCAGTTGCAGCTCGGCGGGGCTGAGCACCGCCAGGTGCAGGTGCACGCCAGGATACTCCTGGCTGTAGACGCCAATCACTTCGGCCAGCGGCAGCGCCGGGTCGCTGACGGTCGAATCCAGCACGCCGAGGTTGAGGGTGCCGCGCAACTCGCCCTTGAGCGCCGCCGAGTAGCGTTCGAAACCCTCCAACTCGCCGAGCAGGCGCAGGGTTTCCTGGTGGAACAGCTCGCCCTTGCTGGTCAGGCTGAAACCACCGCGCCCGCGATGGCAGAGCACGATACCGAGCTGGCTTTCCAGTTGACTCATGTAGGTGCTGATGGCCGAGGTGGACAGGTTCAGTTCCTGCTGCGCAGCGGCGAAGCCCTGGTGGCGCACGATGGCGACGAAGATGCGCAGCAGTTTCAGGTCGGGCAGGGTAAAGGACATGGTGGTCGATCACGCAAACGGGTCACCAGTCTAGCGTCACCGCTGCGGACACGGCACCCTGGCCAGGCACACTATGTCATTCGATGTCACTTTTCACATCCGCCAGAACGCTGGATCGGTCGGGCCGCGTAGGTCGGCCCGCGTAGGTAAAGCGTGCCCCACCCTACTTTTGGCCCGAATCGCCCTTTCGTCCAGCCTCCAGCGCTCCTTTATATCGAATGGCTTTGCACTGATCGCCCTGCACTGCCGATAGTTCAGCAATCTCTAAACTAAGTTTTTGCTCGGGGCGATTTAACCCGGTCGCGAGCTGAGCGAACAATGCAGCCCATAACCAGGCGCCGGCTCGAATCGGACGCCACCGGGCGCCACACCACGCCCCTTGCCAATCTGCCGCTGACCCTCGCCCTCTCCAGGAGACGGCCATGCGACTGGAAATCTTCCGTACCCTCTGGGGTTACCGCGGCAGTTGGCAGCAAGCGTTCGACGAAGCGCTGAGCGCCGGCTTCGACGGCATTGAAGCGCGTATCCCCGAGACCGCCGCGCAACGCAGCGCCAACGCCCGTCTGCTGCGCGAGCAGAACATCCCCTACATCGCCACTCTGTTCACCTCCACGCCGGTGCTGCCGCGCCAGAGCGATACGCCGCAAGCTCACCTGGAAGACCTGCGGCGCAAGCTCGACTGGGCCGCCGAACTGGCCCCGCGCCTGGTCAACGTGCTGCCCGGCAACGATCGCTGGTCGCTGAGCGAACAGGTCGACTTCTTCGCCAGCGCACTGGAGCTGGCCGATGCCAGCGCCCTGCACTGCTGCTTCGAGATCCACCGCGGGCGCTCGCTGTACAGCCCCTGGGTGACTCTGGAGGTGATCCGCCAGGTGCCCGAGCTGCGCTTCACCAGCGACATCAGCCACTGGCTGGTGACCTGCGAGCGCCTGCTCGACGACCCCGCCGACGACCTCTCGGCCTTCATCGAGCGGGTCGACCATATCCAGGCCCGCGTCGGCTACGACCAGGGCCCGCAGGTGCCGCACCCCGGCGCGCCGGAGTATGCCGAAGTGCTGGCCTTCCACCAGCGCCACTGGGAAAGCATCTGGAGCAGCCAGGAGAAGCGCGGCCTGCCGACCACCACCCTGACCCCCGAGTTCGGCCCGGATGGCTACCTGCACCACCTGCCCTTCACCGACGTACCGGTGGCCGACCTGTGGCAGCTCAACCAATGGATGGCGCGTTGCGAGCGCCAGCACTTCCATCGTTTCACCAGCCGTTGAGAAAACACGATGACTACCAACAAGAATTTCACCGAAATCCCCGTGGTCGATATCGCCGGTCTGTTCAGTGACGACCTCGCCGATCGCCTGGCCGTGGCCGAAGAGCTGGGCCGTGCGGCGCGTGAAGTGGGCTTTCTCTACATCAGTGGCCATGGCATCGAAGCGGCGCTGATCGACAGCCTGCACCAGGCGGCCGAGGACTACTTCGCGCAATCGCTGGACGACAAGATGCGCCACTACATCGGCGCCTCGGAAAGCCACAAGGGCTTCGTGCCCGAGGGCGAGGAGCGCTACAGCGCCGGCAAGCCGGATCACAAGGAAGCCTTCGACATCGGCTTCGAGGTGCCCGCCGACAATCCGCTGGTACTGGCCGGCACGCCGCTGCTGGGGCCGAACCACTGGCCAAGCCTGCCTGGTTTCCAGGAAGCCGTGCAGGCCTACTACGCGCGCGTGTTCCAGCTCGGCCGCACGCTGTTCCGCGGCTTCGCCCTGGCCCTGGGCCTGCCGGAAAACACCTTCGACGAGATGGCCAAGTTCCCGCCGTCGAAGCTGCGCCTGATCCACTACCCCTATGACGGCGATGCCCAGGACGCCCCCGGCATCGGCGCCCACACCGACTACGAGTGCTTCACCATCCTGCTCGCCGACCGCCCCGGCCTGGAGGTGATGAACGACCTCGGCCAGTGGATCGACGCGCCACCGCGCGAGGACACCTTCGTCGTCAACATCGGCGACATGCTCGAGGTAATGAGCGCCGGCACCTTCGTCGCCACCTCGCACCGCGTGCGCAAGGTCAGCGAAGAGCGCTACTCCTTCCCGTTCTTCTACGCCTGCGACTACCACACGCAGATCCGCCCGCTGCCGCAGTTCGAGACTGCCGGCCAGGCCTACGAGGCCATCAGCATCGGCGAGCACATGTGGAGCCAGGCGCTGCAGACCTACCAATACCTGAAGAAGCGCGTCGAGGACGGCCAGTTGCAACTGCCCGAACGCGCGCGCCGGCCCTCCAGCTTCGGCCATCTGAAGCACCAGCCGAGCGCACTGTGACTTTCCCCTATGTAGCCCCCTGCCAACACAAAAACCTGATCCGGAGATAACCACAATGGCAATTCGCCCCTCGATCCGTACCGCCTCCCTGGCCATCGCCTGCACCCTCGCCGTGAGCGTCGCCCAGGCCGCCGAAGCCCCGAAGACCATCGCCAGCGGCGAACTGAAGGTAGGCATGGAAATCTCCTACCCACCGTTCGAGTACTACGAAGGCGACAAGGTACTGGGCTTCGACCCGGAAGTTTCCGCCGCCCTGGCCAAGCGCCTGGGCCTTGAGGCCAGTTTCAACGACATCAGCTTCCCCAACCTGATCCTCGGCCTCGATGCCGGGCGTTTCGACACCATCATCTCCGGCATGTACATCCTCCCCGAGCGCCTGGAGAAGGCCGACGCCATCCCCTACGCCAAGACCGGCGCGGCGATCATGGTGCGCAGCGACGCCGAGAAGAAACCGGCCACCCCGGAAGAACTGTGCGGCCTGACCGTCGGCCTGCAACAGGGCACCTCGTGGATCCCGGCGCTGCAGAAGGTCTCCGACGGCTACTGCAAGGAACAGGGCACCGGCGCCATCACCATCAACCAGTACCCGACCACCTCGGAAACCTCGCAGGCCCTGCTCTCCGGCCATATCCAGGCGCACCTGGAGATCGACGCCGCCTCGTTGCTGATCGTCGAGAAGGCGCGCGGGCGCATCGCCATCAGCTCGCAGAACGCCATCTATCCGCAGGTGCTGGGCATCTACGTGAAGAAGGGCAACGCCCAGTTGCTGGACGCACTGAAAAGCGCGCTGGACGAGTTCAAGGCCAGCGGTGAGTACGCCGAGCTGTTGAAGAAATACAACCTGGAAGAAGCCTGAAAAACAGCCGCAAGCTACAAGCTGCAAGCCACAAGCAGGGGAAACGCCCGATTCGCTTGCAGCTTGTGGCTTGGAGCTTGTGGCTCATCGGAGATGTCACATGCAATTCGAATGGGGCTACTTCTTCTCCCTGTTTTCCATGCCGGCCTTCTGGGCGGCCTGCTGGACGGTGGTCAAGCTCAGCGCCTTGGCCTGGTTGATCGGCCTGGTGCTCGGCTTCGGCCTGGCCAGCGCCAAGCAGGCCAGCAGCCGCTGGCTCAGCGCTCCGGCCTCGATCTATGTCTGGTTCTTCCGCAGCGTACCGCTGCTGGTGCTGCTGATCTTCGTCTACAACCTGCCACAGCTCCTGCCCGCCAGTGGCAAGGTACTGTCGAATCCCTTCTACGCCGGCCTGATCGCCCTGGTGCTGACCGAGGCGGCATACATGGCGGAAATCCACCGCGGCGGCCTGCTCTCCGTGGCCAAGGGCCAGCGCGAGGCGGCCCGTGCCCTGGGCATCGGCCGCCTCGGCACCCAGCGCCTGATCGTGGTACCGCAGGCATTCCGCATCGCCCTGCCGACGCTGACCAACGAATACGTCACCATCGTCAAGCTGACCTCGCTGGTCTCGGTGATCTCGCTGACCGAACTGCTGCTGGTCGGCCAACGCCTCTATGCACAGAACTTCCTGGTGCTGGAGACCCTCGGCGCAGTGGCCGTGTACTACGTGCTGATCGTCACGCTGTTCGGCTGGGGCCTGCAGTACCTCGAACGCCACCTCGACCTGACCCGGCGCAAGCCGGACACCCTCGGCGACAACGCCATCGCCGAGCTGCGCCGCACGCTGCCGAGCGTGGCCAGCGGCAGTGTCCAGACGAATGCGGCTGGCACACCGGCGGCGCTGCACCTGAGCAACATCCACAAGCATTACGGCAATCATCACGTGCTCAAGGGCATCGACCTGAGCGTGCAGCCCGGCGAGGTGATCGCCATCATCGGCCCGTCCGGCTCCGGCAAGACCTCGCTGATCCGCACCGTCAACGGCCTGGAAAGCATCGACGAAGGCGAGATCGTGCTGTTCGGTGAAGACTTCATCCGGGCCGGCGACCGCCCCGACAACCGTCGCCAGCGCGAAGGCGTGCGGCGCATCGGCATGGTGTTCCAGAGCTTCAACCTGTTTCCGCACCGCACCATCGTGGACAACGTCCTGCTCGCACCGCGCTACCACCACCTGGACACACCCGTAAACCTGCGCACCGAGGCCCTGGCCCTGCTCGACAAGGTCGGCCTGCTGGCCCATGCCGACAAGTACCCGCACCAGCTCTCCGGCGGCCAGCAGCAGCGTGTGGCCATCGCCCGTGCACTGGCCATGAAGCCGGACATCATGCTGTTCGACGAACCCACCTCGGCGCTCGACCCTGAGCTGGTAGGCGACGTGCTCGCGGTGATCCGCGACCTGGCCCGCGAAGGCATGACCATGCTCATCGTCACCCATGAGATGGACTTCGCCCTGTCCATTTCCGACCGCGTGCTGTTCATGGAGAACGGCCACGTCCAACTCGACGCCGCACCCGACAGCATTCGCCATGGCGAACATGAACGCGTGCGCCGCTTCATCGGCCTGGAGCTTCCGGCATGACCGATCTCGCCACCCTGCGCCGCGACCTCGCTGCGGCCTATCGCCTGGCCGCCCTGTTCGGCTGGGACGACACCCTCTACACCCACTTCTCGGTACGCCTGCCGGGCGACGAGCCGCGCTTCCTGATCAACCCGTTCGGCCTGTTCTTCGAGGAGATCCGCGCCAGCGATCTGATCGTGGTCGACATGCACGGTAAGGTGGTGGAAGGCCGCGCCGACTACAACGTCGCCGGCTTCACCATCCACAGCGCCGTGCACATGGCTCGCGACGACGCCCACTGCGTGATCCACACCCATACCCTGGCGGGCATGGCGGTGGCGGCGCAGGACGCCGGCCTGCTGCAGCTCAACCAGATCAGCACCGAGTTCCACCAACGCCTGGGCTACCACGCCTACGAGGGCGTCGCCCTCGATCTGGACGAACGCCAGCGCATCCAGGCCTCGCTGGGCGACAACATCGCCCTGCTGCTGCGCCACCACGGCCTGCTCAGCGTCGGCGCTAGCGTCGCCGACGCCTTCTACGTCATGTACTACCTCAACCGCGCCTGCGAGATCCAGCTCGCCGCCAACGGCGGTGGCCAGGCTTGCAGCGAGATTCCGGCACATCTGTCACAGCATGCCTGTGAGCAACTGCAGGGCGCCGAGTGGCAACGCCAGCTGCTCTGGCAGGCCTGGCTACGCAAGCTGGATCGTATCGACCCCACTTACCGATCGTAGGGCGGGTGCAACCCGCCGCACCGGAATGGCGGGTTGCACCCGCCCTACACCTTCCCAGGAACAGATCGCGCCATAAGTTCAAACAATCCTGAACTAAGTTTTTGCCCCTGCCGATTCTTCCCGACACCTGACTGGTCAAGAATCCGGCCACAACCAGAACGAGCCTGAGGCCTCCCCATGGACAAGACCCTGCACCAACCCCTGGGCGGCAATGAAATGCCCCGCTTCGGCGGCATCGCCACCATGCTGCGCCTGCCCCATGTGCAAGCACCCGAAGAACTCGCCAAGCTCGACGCCGCTTTCGTCGGTATTCCCCTGGACATCGGCACGTCCCTGCGTTCCGGTACCCGCTTCGGCCCGCGGCAGATCCGCGCCGAGTCGGTGATGATCCGTCCCTACAACATGGCCACCGGCGCCGCGCCCTTCGACTCGCTGAACGTGGCCGACATCGGCGACGTACCGATCAACACCTTCAACCTGCTCGATGCCGTACGCATCATCGAACAACACTACGATGGCATCCTCGAGCGCGGCATCATTCCCCTGACCCTGGGCGGCGACCATACCCTGACCCTGCCGATCCTGCGGGCGATCAAGAAGAAGTACGGCAAGGTCGGCCTGGTGCACATCGATGCGCATGCGGATGTGAATGATCATATGTTCGGCGAGAAGATCGCCCATGGCACCACCTTCCGCCGTGCCCAGGAAGAAGGCCTGCTGGACAGCGACCGCGTGGTACAGATCGGTCTGCGGGCCCAGGGCTACACCGCCGATGACTTCAACTGGAGCCGTCGCCAGGGCTTTCGCGTGGTGCAGGCCGAGGAATGCTGGCATCGCTCGCTGACGCCGCTGATGGAAGAGGTACGTGCCAAGGTCGACGGTGGCCCGGTGTACCTGTCCTTCGACATCGACGGCATCGACCCGGCCTGGGCTCCAGGCACCGGCACCCCGGAAGTCGGCGGGCTGACCACCATCCAGGCGCTGGAAATCATCCGCGGCTGCCAGGGCCTGAACCTGATCGGCTGCGATCTGGTCGAGGTGTCGCCGCCCTACGACACCACCGGCAATACCGCGCTGCTGGGTGCCAACCTGCTCTACGAGATGCTTTGCGTGCTGCCCGGTGTGACCCGCCGATGAGCCGCGAAGCCGATGTTCGCCAGGCGGCCGCTGACCTGGTAAGCGCCTTTGCCAGCAACGACACGGCGCGTTACTTCGCCTGTTTCAGCGAGGACGCCACGTTCGTTTTTCACACCCTGCCCCAGCCGCTGCACTCGCGCCATGAATACGAAGCGCTGTGGGCGCAGTGGCAGGCCGAGGGTTTTGCCGTGCTGAACTGTCGCTCCAGCAACGCCAGCGTCAGCCTGCACGGCGATATGGCGATCTTCATCCACGATGTGTCCACGCGGCTGCGGATCGCTGATCAGGAGCTGCAGCTGGAGGAACGCGAAAGCATCGTTTTCCACTGGTACGACGGCCGCTGGCTGGCCTGTCATGAACACCTGTCGGTGCCAAGCGCGAGCTGATCCGACAGCGGCACTAGCGGGCCATCCGAAGCCTGCCTGCCGGATATACACCGCCCTTGCGGGTATTGGAGCCTGACTGGCTCTTCGCGGCCATGCCGCACTGCCAATGCACCACCACCCGATGACTGTCGGGGGTGAATAAAGAGGTCGGCGTACTTGCGCCGACCTTATAAAAATCGTGACAGGCGCTGGAGAAACACATGAGTCACAAGACGCGTATCGAAACCTTTGGTGTCGAACAGATTCCCGACGACCAACGCGATGCCAGCCCCACCGATCTGTTCCGCCTGATCTTCGGCGGCGCCAACACGTTCGCCACCTCGGTGCTGGGTAGTTTCCCGGTTCTGTTCGGCCTGTCCTTCCAGGCCGGCATGTGGTCGATCATCCTCGGCGTTGCGGTGGGCGCCTTGATCCTCGCGCCCATGGGCCTGTTCGGTGCGCTGAACGGCACCAACAACGCGGTCTCGTCCGGCGCCCACTTCGGCGTGCACGGGCGCATCGTCGGCTCCTTCCTCTCGCTGCTCACCGCCGTGGCGTTCTTCTCGCTGTCGGTGTGGAGTTCCGGCGATGCCCTGGTCGGCGGCGCCAAACGGCTGATCGGCCTGCCCGAGAACGACCTGACCCTGGGCCTGGCCTACGGCCTGTTCGCGTTACTGGTGCTGGTGGTGTGCATCTACGGCTTCCGCTTCATGCTATGGGTCAACAGGATCGCCGTGTGGGCGTCGAGCCTGTTATTCCTGCTCGGCATCTTCGCCTTCGCCGGTCACTTCGATGCGGATTTCGCCGGTAGCGTCAGCATCGATCAGCCAGGCTTCTGGGCGGCGTTCATCGGCGCGGCGATCCTGGCCATGAGCAACCCGGTATCGTTCGGCGCCTTCCTCGGTGACTGGTCGCGCTACATCCCGCGGCAAACGCCGAAGCGGCGCATCATGCTGGCCGTACTGGCCGCCCAGACGGGCACCCTGATCCCCTTCCTGTTCGGCTTGTGCACCGCCACCCTGGTGGCGAGCCAGGCGCCGCAGTACATCGAGGCCAACAACTATGTTGGTGGTCTGCTGGCCATTTCACCGACCTGGTTCTTCCTGCCGGTGTGCCTGATCGCCGTGATCGGCGGCATGTCCACCGGCACCACCGCGCTGTATGGCACCGGCCTGGACATGTCGAGCCTGTTCCCGCGCCTGATGAGCCGCGCGGGCGCCACACTGTTGATCGGCGTGGCCGCCATCGCCTTCATCTTCATCGGCCGCTTCACCTTCAACCTGGTGCAGAGCGTGTCGACCTTCGCCGTGCTGATCATCACCTGCACCAGCCCGTGGATGGTGATCATGATCCTCGGCCTGATCGTGCGCCGCGGCTTCTACCACGCCGATGACCTGCAGGTGTTCACCCGTGGCCAGCGCGGTGGCCGTTACTGGTTCCGGCATGGCTGGAACTGGCGCGGCCTGGGCGCCTGGATTCCCAGCGCGGCGACGGGCCTGTGCTTCGTCAACCTGCCCGGCCAGTTCGTCGGCCCGCTGGGCGAACTGGCTGGAGGTATCGATATCAGCCTGCCGATCACCCTGGGCATGGCCTGCGTGCTCTATCTCATGCTGCTCAACCTGTTCCCCGAACCAGCCGAAGTCTATGGCCCCGAAGGCCCCCGCTGGGCACGCCTGAAAAGTGCCGCGCCACGGGTTCCGGGCAACGCCGAAACCGTCTGACCAACGCCGCGATCACACCGCAAACCCCGGGCGCAACCTCGCCCGGATCAACGCCAGAAAAATGAGAACAAGACCATGATCCTGGATATCTCCGTTGTCTTCATATACGCCGCCGGCATGTTATTGCTTGGCTGGTACGGCATGCGTCGCGCACGCAATCAGGAAGATTACCTGGTGGCCGGGCGTAACCTCGGCCCTGCCTTCTACATGGGCACCATGGCCGCCACCGTACTCGGCGGCGCCGCCACCGTGGGCACCGTGCGCCTGGGCTACGTGCACGGCATTTCCGGGTTCTGGCTGTGCGCCGCCCTGGGCGCCGGCATCATCGTGCTCAATCTGTTCCTGGCCAAGCCGCTGCTCAAGCTGCGCATCTTCACCGTCACCCAGATCCTCGAACGCCGCTATACGCCCATGGCGCGCCAGGCCAGCGCCGTGGTGATGTTCGCCTACGCGCTGATGATCGCCGTGGTGTCCACCCTGGCCAGCGGCACGGTGCTGCAGGTGCTGTTCGACCTGCCCTTCTGGGTCGCCATCCTGCTTTCCGGCTCCGTGGTGGTGGTGTATTCGAGCATCGGCGGCATGTGGTCGCTGACCCTCACCGACATCGTGCAGTTCGTGATCAAGACGGTCGGCCTGATGTTCGTGCTGCTGCCCATCTGCCTGTACCGCGTCGGCGGCTGGGACGAGCTGGTGGCGAAGCTGCCGGGCAGTGCCTTCAGCCTGACCACCATCGGCTATGACACCATCATCACCTACTTCCTGATCTACTTCTTCGGCATCCTCATCGGCCAGGACATCTGGCAGCGCGTGTTCACCGCCCGCAGCGAGAATGTGGCTCGCGTAGCCGGCAGCCTGGCCGGGGTGTACTGCGTGATCTACGGCCTGGTCGGTGCGCTGATCGGCATGTGCGCCAAGGTGCTGCTGCCGGAACTGGACAACGCCAACAACGCCTTCGCGGCCATCGTCCAGAACGCCCTGCCGGATGGCATCCGCGGCCTGGTGATCGCTGCAGCGCTGGCGGCGATGATGTCCACGGCCAGCGCCGGCCTGCTCGCCGCCTCGACCACGCTGACCGAAGACCTGCTGCCCAGGCTGCGTGGCGGTCGCCAGTCCAGCCTGGGCATGGCACGGCTGTTCACCTTTCTCACCGGTTTGCTGGTGCTGGTCATCGCCCTGATCGTCAATGACGTGATCGGCGCCCTGACCCTGGCCTACAACCTGCTGGTCGGCGGTATCCTGATCCCCATGCTGGGCGCCATCTACTGGAAGCGCGCAACCACCGCCGGCGCCATCACCAGCATGGCCCTGGGCTGCGGCACCGCTCTGGTGTTCATGTTCAGGGACGGTATGGAGGCCAACACGCCGATCTACTACAGCCTGGCCATCGCTCTGCTCAGCTTCGTCGTGGTCAGCCTGCTGAGTCGGCGCCCGGCGCAAGCGACCAGCCTGGCCTGAGTACAACGACCACTATCCATCGAGTGCCGGCTCCCGAAGAGCCGGCATCGCGTCATCCACCACAAGGACAACAGCATGACCACCTGTGGAGAATTCCTCGTCAAGCAACTGCAGGCCTGGGGCGTCGACACCGTGTTCGGCATTCCCGGCGTGCACACCGTCGAGCTGTACCGCGGCTTGCCCGATAGCGGCATCCGCCACATCACCCCGCGCCATGAACAGGGTGCCGGCTTCATGGCCGACGGCTATGCCCGCGTGAGCGGCAAGCCCGGCGTGTGCTTCATCATCACCGGGCCGGGCATGACCAACATCGCCACCGCCATGGGCCAGGCCTACGCCGACTCCATTCCCATGCTGGTGATCTCCAGCGTCAACGAGCGCCAGCGACTCGGCCTGGGCAACGGTTATCTGCACGAACTGCCGAACCAGCACGCCCTGGTCGCCGGCGTCAGCGCCTTCAGCCATACCCTGATGAGCGTCGAGGAACTGCCCGCCGTGCTGGCCCGCGCCTTCGCCGTATTCGACGGCCAGCGGCCGCGCCCGGTGCATATCGAACTGCCGCTGGACATCATTACCGCCCCTGCCGACCACCTGCACCTGCAACCGCGCGTGGTCACCTCGCGCCCCGGCCCGGAACTGCAACTGATCCGGCAGGCAGCGCAGCGCCTGCGCTCGGCGAGTCGCCCGCTGCTGCTGATCGGTGGCGGCTGCGTGGCGCTGCCCGATGAGGTTCGCCAACTGGCCGAAGTGCTGGATGCGCCCACCGCACTGACCATCAACGCCAAGGGCCTGTTGCCGGCGCAGCACCCGTTGCTGATCGGCAGCAATCAATCGCTGCTGCCGGTACGGCAACTGGCCCTGGAGGCCGACGTGGTGCTGGCGATCGGCACCGAACTGGGCGAGACCGATTACGACGTGGTCTTCGATGGCAACTTCCGCATTGGCGGCGAACTGATCCGCATCGATATCGACGCCGAGCAACTCACCCGCAATTACCCTCCGAGCATCGCCATCCAGAGCGATGCGGGCCTTGCCATACGCGCCCTGCTGAACGAGTTGCCGACTCGCATCGGCAGTGACGACAGTGCTGGCGCCCGGCGTGCTGCCGCGGCTCGCCAGCAGTTGGCCGAGGATTTCAGCGGCTGGGCGCACTACCGCCAGTTGTTCGACTGCATCCTCGAGACACTGCCCGATGCGCGCTTCGTCGGCGACTCGACCCAGACGGTGTACAGCGGCAACCACCTGGTCGACCTGGACAGCCCGCGCCGCTGGTTCAACGCCTCGACCGGCTATGGCACCCTGGGCTACGGCCTGCCGGCGGCGATCGGCGCCAAGCTGGCAGAACCACAACGCCCGGTGATCAGCCTGATGGGCGATGGCGGCATCCAGTTCACCCTGCCGGAACTGGCCAGCGCCGTGGAAGCGCGAGTCGGCATCATCGTGCTGCTGTGGAACAACCAGGGTTACGGCGAGATCAAGCGCTATATGCAACGCCGCGACATCACCCCGCTGGGCGTGGATATCTACACCCCGGACTTCCTCGCTATCGCCCGTGGTTTCGGCTGCCTGGCCGAGCGCGCCCGCGATCACGCACATCTGCAGGCCCTGCTGCGCGAGGCGCCGAGTGATCGGCCATTGCTCATCGAGATCGCCGAGGCACCGCCGTTCGCGCCCTGACAAGAGCCAATGAGCGCCCGTAGGAGCTGGCTCGCCAGCGATAAAAACCTTCGTCGCAGCGCGAGGCAGTTCCACCACTGCTATCGCCGGCAAGGTTAGGTGCCCCCTTGCTCCTACAACGAACGCAAGCATCCGTAGTGGGAGAAGGGAAATAACTTCATCTGATCGGCATCAGACCAATCCCACTTTCACCATCGCGCCCGGCGCGGCTGCTGGAGCACTGCCATGAACACACCTCACTACATCGATGGCCGCTGGGTCGCTGGCGAAGGCGCCGACATCCTCAGCGTTTTCGATCCGTCCCTCGGCCAACCCTTCGCCGAATTGCTGTCGGCCAGCACCGTCCAGGTGGATCAGGCCGTAGCTGCCGCCCGCCAGGCGCTGCCCGGCTGGAAAAACCTCGACGCCCGGGAGCGTGCCCGCTACCTGCGCGGCTTCGCCGAGCAGATCGGCCTGCGCCGCGACGAACTCGTCACCCTGCAGATGCGCAACAACGGCAAGCCGCGCCATGAGGCCGAAGTCGATATCGACGATGCCGTGGCCACCTTCAGTTATTACGCCGAGCAAGCCGAAGGCCTGCCGCAGCAGAACCGTGATGTCGCCCTGGCTACACCGGGCTTTTCCTCGCGCACGCGCCTGGAGCCCGTCGGCGTGGTCGGGCTGATCGTGCCCTGGAACTTCCCCCTGGTGACCAGCGCCTGGAAGCTCGCCCCCGCCCTGGCGGCCGGCTGTACCCTGGTGCTGAAACCGTCGGAAGTCACCCCCTTGATCGAGCAGACCTACGGCCAGATCGCCGATGCCCTGGGCCTGCCGGCCGGTGTGCTGAACATCGTCGGCGGCAAGGCGCAAATCGGTGCGGCACTGAGCGAGCATGCCGGCCTCGACAAGCTGTCCTTCACCGGCAGCAACGCGGTCGGCAGCCTGGTGATGCGCAGCGCTGCCGCCCATTGCCGCCCCGTGACCCTGGAGCTGGGCGGCAAGTCCGCCATTCTGGTGTTCGATGACTGCGACCTCGACCAGGCCGTGGAATGGATAGTCGCCGGTATCTGCTGGAACGCCGGGCAGATGTGCTCGGCCACCTCGCGCCTGCTGGTGCAGGATGGCATCGCCGATGCCCTCTTGCCCCGTCTGGCCGAGGCATTGGGCACGTTGCGTATCGGCAATCCGCTCAGCGAAGCGGTCGACATGGGCCCGCTGACCAGCGAGGCGCAATGGCACAAGGTGTCCGAGTACTTCGCCATCGCCCGTGAAGAAGGGCTGCACTGCGCCAGCGGCGGCTCGCCACTGGAACGCCCCGGCTGGTTCGTCGCCCCGACGCTCTACACCGACGTACCGACCGATAGCCGCTTGTGGACGCAGGAAATCTTCGGCCCGGTGCTCTGTGCCAGACGCTTCGACACCGAGGAGCAGGCCCTGGCACTGGCCAACGACAGCCGCTTCGGCCTGGTGGCCACCGTTGCCAGCGCCGATCTGCAGCGCGCCGAGCGCGTCGCCGACGCCCTGGAAGTCGGCCATGTATGGATCAACTCGATCCAGGCGGTGTTCGTCGAAACGTCCTGGGGCGGCACCAAGGGCAGCGGCATCGGCCGCGAACTGGGCCCCTGGGGGCTGGCCGCCTATCAGTCGGTCAAGCATGTGACCCGCTGCCTGGGCTGATCGGCATCAGGTCTTGCGCGGCTTGGCCCGTGCCGTGGGCTCGGCGATCAGCGGATCGTCGGGCCAGTAATGCTTCGGGTAGCGCCCCTTCAGATCCTTCTTCACCTCGGCGTAGGTACTGACCCAGAAGTTGGCCAGATCCTGGGTCACCTGCACCGGACGGCGCGCTGGCGACAGCAGATGCAGCAAGACCTGCTGTCGGCCATTGGCGATGCGTGGCGTTTGCGCCAGGCCGAACAACTCCTGCAGGCGCACTGCCAACACCGGCGGGTGTTCGCTGTAATCCAGGCCGATACGCGAACCGGAGGGCACCGGCAGGCTGCGCGGTGCCCACTCGTCCAGGCGCTGGGGCAAGGGCCAGGGCAGCAGCGTTTGCAGCATCGACGACAGATCGAGGTTGGCGAAATGGCTCAGCCGGGTGACCTTGCCCAGGTACGGCGCCAGCCAGGTCTCCAGGCTGGCGAGTAGCGCCGCGTCGGAAACGTCCGGCCATTCGCTGCTCGCCTGCGCCTGCAGATCCAGCCCGCGTAACAGCACGACCCGCGCCTGCCACTGGCGCAGCTCGGGCGTCCACGGCAGCAGCGCCAGCCCCTTGCGGCGCACCAGGGCGACCAGCGCAGCCGTGCGCGCCTCGGCGTCCAGCCCTGGTAGCGCCTCGCTGGACAGCACCAGATCGCCTACTCTGCGCTGCCGCTCGGCACGCAGCACGCCTTCGCGCTCATCCCATTCGAGCAGATCCTGAGTGGTCACCTGCTCGGCCAGCACCGTCTCGAACAACTCTGGTTCCAGCTCGGAGGCCAGGTAGATACGCTCCTCACGCTGCCCCTGGCGGCTACCCAGGTCGGCGACCACCAGCCAGGCATGCTTCATCAAGGCGTCCGCCTCGTTGAACAGCGCCGCACGGCCATTGGCCAGGCGATATTCGGCGCCTCCCCCACGGCGCTGCCGAGCGACGCGATCCGGGTAGGCGAAGGCCAGCAACGCACCCAGCCAGCGGCCGTGCTCGGGGTCGCTCACCGCCTCGTTGATCGGCACGCGCCGCAGGTAGCCCTGGAACTGGCGAGCCAGCTGCCGGGCTCGCTGCACGCCACTTCGGTCGGCGCTCCGCTGAGCGCCTCGCGCTGCCCGGCTCTCCCCCGAAAGCAAGGCCAGCCGGCTGTGCAGGTCGGCGCCGGCACCTCGCTGGCCGCCGCGAAGTATGTCGCGCTCACCCAGCAGTGCCGCCAGGTCACAGGCCAGTTGGCCCAGGCCAAGGGCCTGACCACGCAACAACAGATGCGCGATACGCGGATGCGCCGGCAGCTCGGCCATGGCCTGGCCGTGGGCGGTAAGCACGCCTCGGGCATCGAGAGCCCCCAGACGCTGCAGCAGATCCCGGGCCTGGGCATATGCGGCGGCGGGCGGCGGATCGAGCCAGACCAGTTCGTCCATCTCGACGCCCCAACGCACCAGTTGCAACGCCAGACTGGCAAGATCGGCCTGGAGGATTTCCGCCGAGGAATAAGCCGGCAATTGTTCATGCTGGGCCTGCGACCATAGCCGGTAGCACACGCCCGGCTGCAGCCGCCCGGCACGGCCGGCACGCTGCGTCGCCGAGGCTCGGGAAATACGCTGGGTGTCCAGGCGCGTCATGCCGCTGCCCGGATCGAAACGCGGCACCCGCGCCAGACCGGCGTCCACCACCACGCGCACGCCATCGATGGTCAGGCTGGTTTCGGCGATATTGGTCGCCAGCACCACCTTGCGCAGCCCGGCCGGCGCCGGCTCGATGGCCGCACGCTGGGCCGACAGTTCCAACTCGCCATGTAGCGGACAAACGCGCACATCGGATCGCCCGGCCAGCGCCTCGCCCAGTTGCTCGGCCACCCGGCGAATCTCGGCCTGGCCGGGCAGGAACACCAGCAGGCTGCCCGGCTCATCGGCCAAGGCCTGCAACACGGTCTGCAGCACCTTGGGCTCCAGCCACTCGCCGGCCTGCCAGGGCGCGCCCCAGCGCGTGTCCACCGGGTACATGCGTCCCTCGCTGCGCAGCACTGGCGCATCGTCGAGCAAACCGGCCAGTCGCTCGCCCTCCAGGGTCGCCGACATCAGCAACACCTTGAGCGGCGCCTCACCACTGTCGGCACCGCGAAACATCGCCCGGCCATTGAGGGTCAGTGCCAGGGCCAGGTCGGCATCCAGACTGCGCTCATGGAATTCATCGAAGATCACCAGCCCCACGCCTTCGAGCGCCGGATCATCCTGCAGCCGTCGCGCCAGGATGCCTTCGGTCACCACTTCGATGCGCGTGCGCGGGCCGACCTTGCTGTCCAGGCGGATGCGGTAACCCACGGTTTCGCCGACCGTCTCGCCGAGTTCGCTGGCCAAACGCTCCGCTGCAGCACGTGCGGCCAGACGCCGGGGTTCGAGCATGATGATGCGTTGCCCGGCCAGCCAGGGCTGATCGAGCACGGCCAGCGGTACGCGAGTGGTCTTGCCGGCACCGGGTGGTGCTTCAAGCACCACTTCGTCACGCTCGGCCAGAGCGCGACACAAATCGGGCAGCAGGGAATCGATCGGCAGGGTATTCATCAAGACTCCATCATCGGCCGGCGATTATACGACGAACCGCCTTCCGGGTTCGTCGGTCAGATGACATCGGAAGCGGCGTATTCGCTGCGCCACAGCAGCTTTGCAATTCACGCCTTGCTATAGTGGCGTCCACTTTTTCTGGAGGTGCTCGATGCGCACGAAATCCCGTGTTATCGGCGGCGTTCTCGCCGTTACATTGTTCACTCAACTCACCGCCTGCGGCACGCTGTTCTATCCGGATCGCCGCGGGCAGATCGAAGGCCGCGTCGACCCGCTGATCGTCGGCCTGAATGCCATCGGTATCCTGTTTTACGTGATTCCCGGCCTGATCGCCTTTGGCATCGACTTCGCCACTGGCGCCATCTACCTGCCAGGCGGCCTCAATGCCCAGGTCGATCCGCAGTCCCTGCAGGAAGTGGTGGATGCTGACGGCAAGATCGACACCGCCAAGCTCAAGGCCCTGATCGAAACCCAGACCGGCCACAGCCTGCCGCTCGACGATCCGCGCCTGATCCAGCACAGCGGCAGCAGCGAACAGCTGGCAGCCTACGGTCTGCGCCCCGCTGCCTGATCCACTCCGGCAGCCCGTCACAGACGACGGGCTTGCCCCTCGCCGCACACCATGGACGCCCCATGACCCTCGACCGCCAGCACGCCCGTCTGATGCGTCAGGCCACCGCCGCCGCACTCTGCGTCGCGCTGATCCTGGTGCTGTGCAAAGCCATCGCCTGGTGGGCGAGCGGCTCGGTCAGCCTGCTCGCCGGCCTCACCGACTCGCTACTCGACAGCGCCGCCTCGCTGCTCAACCTGATCGCCGTGAACATCGCCCTGCGCCCCGCCGATGAAGATCATCGCTACGGCCATGGCAAGGCCGAAGCCCTAGCAGGGCTCGGCCAGGCGCTGTTCATCGGCGCCAGTGCGGTGCTGATTGCGGTGCAGGGCGTCGAACGCCTGCGCCAGCCCGAGCCACTGAGCGCACAGGCCTTGGGGATCGCGGTGATGCTGCTGTCCATGGCGCTGACCGTCGCCTTGCTGTTGTTCCAGCACCACGTGGTTCGCCGCACCGGTTCCACGGCAATCCATGCCGATTCGCTGCACTACCGTTCCGATCTGCTGCTCAATGGCAGCATCCTGCTGGCCCTGCTACTCGCCTACCTTGGCTGGCAACAAGGCGATGCGTTGTTCGCCATCGCCATTGCCGCTTACATCCTGTGGAGCGCCATCAGTATCGCCCGTGAATCCGTCAGCGTGCTTATGGATCAGGAGCTCGCCCCCGAAGTCAGCACGCGCATGCAGGAGCTGGCCTGCGCAGTGCCCGGCGTGCTCGGCGTGCATGATCTACGCACCCGTCTTTCCGGCACCCGCTGGTTCGTGCAATTGCATGTGGAACTGCCAGGCGAACTGCGCCTGTCCAGCGCCCACGCCCTGTGCGAGGAGGTCGAGATGGCGATTCGCGCCGAGTTCGACCAGGCCGAAGTGCTGGTACATGCCGATCCGCTGGATGTGCCTGCACCAACTTGATGCAGGCGTTGCGCCATCAGAAAAACACTGAACCGTCGTCACGAAAGGCCAGTCAGCTTCAGTAAGCCCAAATGATTGGGTTGGTCGCTCCCGGCTCTCCTCACCCTCAACCAGGGCGGCACCGGGAACCTATTCGTGATGAGAGGATTACCACATGAAGCGCGTATCCATGTTCGTCATTGCCGCCGTACTGGCCGCACCAGCCTTCGCAGCCGATGACCTGTGCACCGTCAACCTGCAGAAGCTCAACGATAGTATGGCAACCAAAGCCACTCTAGGTGAGCCCCTCAAGAGCCAGGTCGAAGAAGCCAAGGAACAAGCCCTGCAAGCGCAATCCGCAGGCGACCTGCAAACCTGTGGCACCCACGCCGAACGCGCCCTGCAACTGCTCGATGCACCGGGCGACGATGGCAGCGGCGCAACCAACTGATCCGAATCAGGCCAGCCGCAGTGCTGGCCTGATTCAGCAGGCGCAGTGCATGCCGGTCGACTCCATCTGACCTTTGGCGTACACTACAAACCTTGCACGCTTTTGGGGCCGATTAGGATTCGACGCCGGTAGCGAAGCTCGAGGTGCATGCCGACTTGGTAACAGAAGTCGTAAATCCACTGTTGCAACTTTCTATAGTTGCCAATGACGAAAACTACGAGGGCTACGCTCTCGCTGCGTAAGCGGCGCGACTAGTCCTTCTGGTAGCTTCGGCTCCAGCGATCACCAGGGGATGCCTGTAAACCCGAAGTGATTGTCATGCAGAACAGGATCGCCGCGTAGTACGTTGTGGACGAAGTGGCTAAAACTTACACAACTCGTCCAAAGCACCCTGCCCGTCGGGCGGCTGCGGATTAACTCAATAGACACGGCTAAGCATGTAGTACCGACAGTGGAGAACTGGCGGACGGGGGTTCAAATCCCCCCGGCTCCACCATTACACCATCTAAAGACGTCCACGGACGTCTTTTTTTGTGCCTGAAACCCAGCAAGTACGGGGCTTTCAGCGCCATCAGTGTCCGTAAGCGTCCAGCGCGATCTATGTCTTTCGGTATTCCAAATGGTATTCCAAGCCTACAGGTGCTAATTTTTGGAATACCAAAACTCTCCATGGAATACCAATGTGCGCTCAAGCTACTCGCCTTTCTGAACTCAAGATCAAAGCTGCCAAGCCTACGGAGAAGGACTACGTCCTAGTTGATGGCGACGGCCTTCAGATGCGAGTGAGAATCAATGGCTCAAAGCTGTGGAATTTCAACTATTACCATCCTGTAACCAAGAAGCGCATCAACATGGGGCTTGGTGCATATCCTGAACTGTCTCTTGCTCAGGCACGAAAAATGACCATTGAGGCAAGGGAGCTGCTTGCTACTGGCATCGATCCAAAAGAGCAACGAGATACCCTGAAACAGGCCAAGAAGGCTGAAACCGAACATACTTTTCAGAACGTCGCGACGGCTTGGTATGAGCTCAAAAAAGACTCGGTCACGCCTGCTTATGCTGAAGACATCTGGCGCTCCCTGACGCTGCACGTGTACCCGGATTTGGGCACCACACCGATCTCAGCCATCAGCGCACCACAAGTCATCAACCTGCTTCGGCCACTCGAAACCAAAGGCAGCCTTGAAACCGTTAAGCGGCTGTCACAGCGACTCAACGAGATCATGACCTACGGGGTCAACTCGGGACTGATTCACGCAAACCCGCTCAGCGGTATTCGGTCCGTCTTCAAGAAACCGAAAAAGAAGAACATGGCAGCGCTTGCTCCCGATGAGCTGAAAGAGCTCATGGTGGCAATTGCCAATGCCAGCATAAAAAGAACCACACGTTGTCTTATCGAATGGCAACTCAACACCATGACCCGGCCAGCAGAGGCAGCCACCGCCCGCTGGGTCGATATCGACTTCGAAAAGCGTATCTGGACGATCCCTGCTGAACGCATGAAGAAACGCCGCACGCACATCGTGCCGCTCACTGATCAAGCATTGGCGCTTTTGGAGGCGATCAAACCCTATAGCGGGCATCGAGAGTACGTGTTCCCTGCAGACCGTAATCCTCGCACACACTGCAACAGCCAGACCGCCAACATGGCGCTAAAACGTATGGGTTTTAAAGACCGCCTGGTAAGCCATGGAATGCGCTCAATGGCCAGCACCGTCCTCAACGAACACGGCTGGGATCCTGAATTGATCGAGGTGGCACTTGCCCACGTCGATAAGGACGAGGTTCGTAGCGCCTACAACCGGGCAGACTATATCGAACGCAGGCGACCGATGATGGCCTGGTGGAGCGAGCACATTCAGGAAGCCGCCACCGGCAACCTGTCGGTATCAGCTATCAAGGTGAATCAGGACAGAAAAGTCGTATCGATACGCTGATCAAAGGTCTGCTCTCGCCCCTCATATAAAGCTTTATATAAGGGGCGACTGCTGATAGTTAGAAAATGTAAAAATCGGCTTAAAACAAGCCCATGAGCATCGACAGACCATGAACTCCGCTCTATTGCCCCTTAGACTATTAGTCGGTGAAGCAATTACTGGATGTTTTGCTTACGCCAGTTATCCACCGCAATCGACAGGCGCTTGTCTTTGACTGGCTTTTGCCATTCATCCCAGAAATTGACCGTACCGCTATTTGGCTTGTTTTGGGGTTCATCGATCCTGATTCTGCTTGGCAGCAAGCTCGCATCGCCAACAACCAAGGCCTCGCCTGTATCGAGGGTAGGCAGGATGTCGCTGAATCCGCCGAGGCTATCGGGAAGAAGCCTTTTGATAACACCCTGATCCTCTGCGTTGGTCAGCCGCATAGATACGAAGTTGCTGCACTGGCTGAGCATCGTCTTATTTACCTCGGACGGACGCTGGCTTATCACCACAAGGCTGACACCGTACTTGCGGCCTTCCTTGGCGATGCGCTCGAAAATATCTAGGGAGATATCGTCGGCGGACTCCGCCATGTTTCGTTGAGGCATGTAGAGATGCGCTTCGTCACACAGAAGCGCTATCGGATGGCGCAGCTCGGATGGTGTCCACTGCTGGACGGAAAACGTAACCCTCGCGACAAGGGAAACGATCAGCGGAAGAACGTCTGATGGTACTTCGGAAAAATTGATGATCTTGATACCGGCTTTGCCATTCTCCCCTGAGCTGCCGAGCACGGCAGTGGTGAATTTTTCAAGCCAGGAAAAATCCAGAACGTCTCCGCCGCCACTGAACATAAAACCCAGGCGTCGATCAGAGATTTTGTTCTCTAGGCGAGAAATCATCCGGGCGAGCTTTCCAAAAAAATCACCCTGCTTTTCTTTACCGGCCGACGCCCCCGGAACCATCTCCACGTTGATCTCGTTCAGCCTGCCCATCAGAACATTCAGATCGAATGGAACCGGACTATCTACGGTGAAATGCTTCAGAATTTCCTTTTGGCCACCATCCTCCAGGTACTTCCTTTTAGCCTGGTTGATCTCCCGGGACATGATCATAGCCTGGTTGGGCGCATTCTGATCACTCCGGTCAACAAACATTGACACGAGCGCTTCATACGAAAGCAGCCAGTAAGGCAGGTAAAGCACGCCATCGTTAATGGTGCGTTTTGCCTCCACATCTGCGGGCCCGGCCACCTTGAAGTGCTGAATACCCTCACCCACCAATGGCGAGTATTCACCATGAAGATCAAAAACAATGGCGTTAGCCGTAGAGAGCCCTGTCATCTGCTCAATAATCTTGGCTGTCGTCCAGGACTTACCTGACCCAGTGCTGCCGCCGATGAAGGCGCGGCGCTGGAAAAACTTGTTACCGTTGAGATAGGCAACAGCGTGTTCGTCCAGTGTGTATTTTCCCAGTGTCAGGGCATTGCCATCTGCGGAGACGCTAGAGAGCGTACGCATAAAACCGGTAAGGTTTTCGCCCTCTAGCGAAAAGCAATTCGCGTCAATTTCTGGAACGCTTTCCAGAGTGCGGCGAAATACATTTTCTCTATCTCCATCACGATCCAGCATCGTGCCAATCAAGGCGATTTTGCACAGATTCAGTTCTGAGGTCTGCTCGCTAATGCCGTCATTGGCAATGTCCTCGATACCACGCTTGCGGGTCACCTGGGTGATGAGCCCGATGAGATGCTGTCCAGGCCTGCTGCTTTGGAGCACAGCCAGATGATTGACTTGCAACCTTTTGAGTTGGTCGATATTTTCTACGTCCACGATAACGTTTGTCGTATCGACGGAGGCCACCTTTCCAAGCGCGTCTTCATCCCTAAAATTAAATATCGGCATTTCTTCTTCCTACATGATGAGTGACAGGTAACCTTCAAGACTCCATAAGTTTTTTTCAACAGTCACTGGAGTCTTATCCAAAGAGGAGTAGACAATGGACTGGTCGTCTGTTGCCCCCCGCTCTATTGCTAGATAATTTCGCGCCTTGCCGTCAGTAATTAGCTTCTTGGCCGCGTCTGAAAGCGCATAGGTAATAATCGTTATTGGGGTATTCTGACGCTGACATCTCGCCATAAGTTTCGGCTGAATGTGCTCATCATTGAAGCCGTAGCCAATGCACAGGTAAGAGTTCGCCACAGTAATGGCTTGGTCAGCATTGTTGATGATTGAGCGGTATGGCTCTAAATGCGTCGTTTGATATTTCTGAGTACCCGGAGTCACGATTTCCGGTTTGTAATTGACAGGGATACCTTGAATATTTGAAAGAGCCACAATGTCTTCGAGCGGCGATTTAAACCAATCTAGCGAGCCGTGAACCTTCCAGATATTGACTCTGCGAGCAGAATTTATCTCATTCGGCGCAGCCAGTTGCCGGAAAAAACCGTGCGTGAAGCCCGTATAATGGTGAATTCGCTCCTGATCGCAGGCGTATTCGGCGAGTCTGTCGTAATTCGTAGTAACGATGTTTAATTTGGTAAGGCTGCTTTTGAACATGTGGCGCAGCAGTCGGCTAAGCGGAAACATCGCCTGGTTCTGAAGGCTTTCGTTGAAAATATGAATGTCTTCAGCGTTGATGAGCGACCAGGTTGCTTTGATAATTCTGGAAGTTAGCTCTTCTGTAACAGCCACCTGGTGCAGCGCCGACTCCAGATCAACGCCAGCATCCAAGACCTCACAGAATTTCCCCCAGGCATCTATCTCGCCAGCGGATAATCCTGAAATGTCGGTATTAGCGACCAGGTGCTTTGCAAGCGCCCACATGCCAGACATGCCATGGGCAGCTGATGCACCGCTGCCCAGGATGATAAGGGGAGCCTTGTTGTAATAGTCCTGCGCTTGTTTTTCAAAATTCAGGTCTGACAAAATTCTATCCTTGCCGTTTGTGTCGATCCTAAAAACTACCCGTGATACTCAGGCTACCAATCTAAACAGCGTGATGATTTTATTCAAAAAAATCTCAGCCCTACATCACCGCCATGACATCACCACCAAGGAGTTTCACACCATGTCATTGCAGTGTCCCCGCTGTCACTCCCCTAAAGTCGCTTCATTCCATCAAGCCATGAAAGTTGGTGCAGCCATCGGCACCGTAGGCGGTGTTGCGCGCGGCGTCAGCGCTGCACTGGCTGGGGGTCAGACCGGTGCATTAATTGGCACCATCGCCGGGCCTTTTGGTATCACACTCGGTTATGTCTCAGGTGCCATCCTCGGCGGCCTGGTCGGCGGGGTGGGTGGTTGTGCGCTCGGCGCGCAGTTGGGCGAGACGCTCGACCGTCACGTACTGGCCCACAACCTCTGCCTGCTCTGCGGTCATCGCTTCAACCTGCCGGCCTGATCTGGCCACACCACTTCTTTCTATTCATTTCGTCCGGATGGTGCTGCGCTTTGCGCGGCGCTTTATGCCGGCCTGCACCCTAAGGAATCTCAACCATGGCTCATCTCGTCGAAACAATGGCCTACGCTGGCGCTGCACCGTGGCATGGCCTGGGCAATCAGCTCACGCAGAAACAACCCATCGAAGTCTGGCAACGCGAAGCCGGCATGGACTGGCAGATCCAGGAAAGCCCTGTGCATTTCAAATCGGACAGCATCGGCCCGCTGGGCGCTATCCACTCGTTTCCCGAGCAAAAGGTGCTGTTCCGCTCGGACACAAAGGCACCGCTGTCGGTGGTCTCCAACCGTTACCACACGGTGCAACCGCGTGAGGTGCTGGAGTTCTACCGAGATCTGACCGAGGTTTCCGGCTACGAGCTAGAAACTGCTGGTGTACTGAAAGGCGGGCGCAAATTCTGGGCGCTGGCACGTACCGGTCAGGGCGCAGCAATAAAGGGTAATGACCAGGTGAACGGTTACCTACTGCTGGCCACATCATGCGACGGCACCCTGGCCACGACGGCAACACCCACCACGGTTCGGGTGGTGTGCAACAACACCCTGACCATCGCCCTGGACGGCACCAGCCGAGCAATCAAAGTGCCGCACAACACCCGCTTCGATTCAACGGTGGTGAAGAAACAGCTCGGCATCGCCGTCTCGCAATGGGACGACTTTATGTACCGCATGCGCGCGCTGGCCGAGCGCAAGGTGCAGTGGCATGAGGCGCTGGGCTTCTTTATGAACGTGCTGTGCGAGACCAATCCGACCGGCGCACTGCCGGAGGTGCTGCCCAACGAGCGCGCCCTGCGCAAGGTTCAGGAGCTGTATGAAGGCCGGGGCCGGGGCAGTCAGCTCGACTCGGCACGTGGCACCGCCTGGGGCCTGCTCAACTCCGTGACAGAGTTTGTCGATCACGAGCGCCGCGCACGCAGCAACGAGTACCGCATGGACTCGGCCTGGTTCGGCCAGGGCGCACAGATCAAGCAACGTGCCCTGGACACCGCTCTACAACTGGTCGCCTGACCGCTTACTTACCCACCCCATAACGCCCGGTCAGCCTAGTTGCTGATCGGGCGTTTCTATTTCCGCAAGGTGAACGCTATGACAGCTACTCCGTTGAGCAGCACCAGTAAGTCGCGCCCAGCGCTGCGCTTGATCAGTACCAAGGAACTACCGCGTGAAGACTGGTTGGCGGTGCGCAAGCAGGGCATCGGCAGTTCTGATGCAGGCGCGGCCGTTGGCCTCAATCCCTATAAATCTCAGCTCGAACTATGGATGGAGAAAACCGGGCGTGACACCACATTGCCCAAAGCAGATCCCCACGACGAAGAAAGCCCGATGTACTGGGGCAATGTGCTGGAACCAGTCGTAGCCTGGCATTACAGCAAACGCACGAAGAACAAGGTGCGGCGCATCAACGCTGTGCTGCAACACCCTGATCCTGAGCTGCCGTGGATGCTGGCCAACATCGACCGCGAGGTCATTGGTGCTGACGATGTGCAGATCCTTGAATGCAAAACAGCCGGCATAAACGGCGCACGCCTTTGGAAAGAAGGCGTGCCCGAGTATGTGCAACTACAAGTAATGCATCAGCTCGCCGTCACCGGCAAGCAGGCTGCAGATGTCGCGGTACTGCTCGGTGGCCAGACGCTGGAGATCCACCGCATCGAGCGGGACGAGCAGATGATTGCTCGCCTGATCGAGCTGGAGCGTAAGTTCTGGCGCTACGTCGAGACCGACACGCCACCGCCGGCTGATGGCTCAGCCTCGGCTGAAATGGCACTGCGCGCACTCTACCCGGAGGACAACGGCCAGATCATCGACTTCAGCGGCCGTGCCGGTTTAGCTGCAGCCTACCTGGAGCTCAAGGCGGTGCGCCAATCAATCAACGAGAAGGAAACGCGCGAAGCCCAGCTCAAACAGATGCTGCAACAGGCCATGGGCGATGCCACCCGCGCGGAGTTCAGTCACGGCTTTATCAGCTGGAAGAAGTCCAAAGACAGCAACGTGCTCGATGTTGAACGCATGCTGAAGGACAAACCCTACCTGCAGATTCGCTACACCAAGCTCAAACAAGGCAGCCGACGCTTCCTGATCGGCTGATGCCCCTAACCCCAACCAATCCCTCCCCTTGGCCAGTCCATGCAGTTAACGCTGCGTGGCTAGCCTTTTTTCGTTTGCAGGAGAACCACCATGCTCAAAGGTCTGGCTATCACCCCGCCGGTACTCGGGCGGATTTCTATCGGTAAGGTCATCGAAAAGAACGGCAAACGCCTGCCGGAAAAGGATGATCAATTCACCATCACTTCACAGGTGCAAGGCAAAGACGGATGGCTGCTACATCCGCTCAACGACGAGCTGCGCCAGGGTAAGGACGACAAGCTCCGCAGCATCCCGGTACGCCTGCTATTCAACGAACCGGAGTTGAACTTTCGCGCTGACTACACGTTATTCGACCGCCAATCTGGGCGACCGCTGTGCGTGGGTAATGGCGAAACCTGCAAGCGAATTACCCAGGAAGGTATGCAGTCACTGCCTTGCCCCTCACCGGATGCCTGTCCGCTGGCCAAGGGCGGTGCCTGCAAGCCCTATGGCCGACTGAATGTGGTCGTTGGCGATGACGATCCACTGGGCAGCTTGTGTTCCGCACCACGGGTTTCAACAGCATCCGCACCCTTGCTGCACGATTGCACTACTTTCAGGCCATTTCGGGCAACCGCCTGGCATGCCTGCCGCTGGAACTGCGCCTGCGTGGCAAGTCGACACGCCAGAGCCATGGCACTCCGATCTTCTACGCCGACCTGACGGTACGCGGCGGCATGGACATGACTGAAGCACTGGTGACAGCCAGTGAACTCGATTCGCGGCGTCAGGCTGCCGGCTTCAATCAGGCCGCGTTGGATGAAGCAGCACGCCGCGGCTTTGGCAACGGCGCGTTCGAAGACAGCGAGGAGGATGTCAGCGCCATCGTTGAGGAGTTCTTCGCCAACCCGGACCGGGTGCCCGAAAACCAGGGCGACACAGCTGCGCATGCGGCCAGCTCGCTGGCAGGCAAGCTGGAAGTGCTTGCCGCCCAAACCCACTAACCCTTTGCCTGTCCACTCCGGGCACGCCTTCGGAGACTCAACATGACTCTACTGAGATTTTTGCTGTGCCTATTCACCTTTATCGGCGCGTTGGCTGCAGCAGGCGCGCTGGTTATCAGCGTTCTGCTGATGCTGCACTTTCCACCACTGCTGGTCGCGGTGGTTCTGGCCTGCTGGCTCCTCAGCAAGCTGCTGAAAGCCTTTCGCAAGCCGGTCCAAACCAAAGCAAACACCTATTCAGCGCAGTGATACGGCCATGCCGATCAGCAAGGGGTCAACGACTATCCAATTGGGAGAATCAAAATGAGTCAAAACTGTTTGATCTGCGAGTCCAGGGCCGTCATCACGTGCGAAGCAGCCAAGGGTCTTGCATTGCTTCTGGGGCTGGTCGACGGAGCAATCCAGGGCGCACGGCGCGCTCCGATGGAGGATAGCTACGATGCGCTTACCAATGGGTTAAAGGAGATTCTTCCCTCTTACCCATCGGCACTGCGTGCAGCTGAGGATGTCGGACGCTTTCACTTCGCAGGCTTTGAGTGTCTATGCCTACGTTGTGGGGCGCGCTTCAACGAGGGCGCAGAGTGAAATCTCGCGCTCAGTTGCGGGCAAGCCTTTCGACCAGGCGCTCCACAATCTCCAGCACCAGTAGCCGACCCTCTGCGCTCAGCGAACTCAGCAGGCTCTGTAGCCTACGCGCCTGATCTGCAGGCAGAGAACTCCCCTCTGTCAGCAGGTCGGCCGTCCCACACTCAAGCTCAACCAGACGCTCAACACTTCCGTAGGCTCAGGCCACCAAACCAATAAAGGGGGACTTCGATCCCCCTTTATTTTTTGTTCCCCTTCGAACGGCCCCCTGAATCGCTCCGGCTTTCCTAGATACTTTTGAGCGGCTACTTTGGGTCGATTGCAACCGTTGAAGACGGCTCGTCTGCGAACCTGCGCCAGAGAATCGTCTGGATATGTACCCAGGCTCATGTTGACCCGGTTCCTGGTCAGCGGCTGACTGTATTTGAATGCCCCGCCACCCGCCGCGCTCTTGCCGAACGTATGCCGGAATGGCGGTCAACGCCAAACTCGCCTAGTGGACGGTCACTGTCGAATAGCGATTCGTTCAGCGTGTCAGTAGAATCCAATCTCAAATAAAATGGTTCATGAGAGGAGGGGGTAAGTCTTGGCGTTCATTTCCGTCGGTCAGTTGGCTCGGTCACTCAATAAACTGCAGCCGTTTCACGCCTTCTATGGCGTCACCTTCCTGTCGATGAAGAAGACTGGCGTAGGCGTTGGGACTGCGACGGGGTGGGGAGGGACCCAAGAGGAGGCCTTGCTACGCCAATACTTCGCTCCCGCCGGCGCACCACCGGACAAGCCATATTGCGTGCCCTTTGGTCGCAAAGACCCCGACTCTTGGTACTGGAAGAACTCTAAGTATTCCGGGGGCACACTGCAGCGTGCTCGTACAACGGACAACTACCGCGAAGCTCTTGAGCGACCAACCAATAGGGATTGGGAGTTCACGGCGGACTATCTGGACAAACTCGAAGGTCTGCTACCGGACGGCTCCGGGGGCCTGAAGCTGCGGATTCCGGTATTCGACTTGGCCGCCTGGCTGTATCGCCACGAGGACCTGCCTAGCTCGCTCGATGATGTCGAAACCAAGTTCCGGACTGAGTTCAACATCAACGACGACGAGTACGCCAGGCTCTTCGACGTGTCTCGCCCGCCAGTCGCACAGTACTTCTCGCCCGTAGCCATCACTGAGGAGGAACTGGCGCAACTGATTCATGGCGTGCCGCCCGGACCGTCAATGCTGGGACGCACGGAGGCTGACCTCCTACAGCACATCGAGCATCACGTAACCCGGGTGGAAGGGCTGACGCTACCAGCCGGGTTCGTACACGGCTTCTACGGCGCGCTGATCGCCCAGCGATTCGTCGTGTTAGCCGGTCGCCCCGGGACGGGTAAGACCGCCTTCGTGCGAGCCTTCACAGAAGGCTTGAACACGTTCTTTGCAAACGCGGTCTCGCTCATTGACGTCAGTGTGGGTAGCGATTTCTCCGAGGCAGACGCTCTGGGGTACGAGAAGATTTCAGGCGGCCTGGCAGCCACGGAACTTAGCCGCAAGCTGTTCCTGTCCGAGCGCCCGCGTGACATCTACGTGGTGCTGCTGGACGAGATGAACCTCGGTCAGGTTGACCACTACCTAGCGCGCTTGCTTCCCGCAATCGAGAGCGATGCGAAGGTCGAGCTGCCAGGTCATGGTTCGCCGAGCCAGTTTCCGCCAGACGCGTTCGTGGTCGGCACAGTGAACTCTTTCCTCGAAGAGTCAACCCGCGCGCCCCTCAGCAGCCCTGTCAAAAGGCGCGCGAACATCATCGAGATGCCGAACGCGCTTGGGGACCTAGTTGCGAGCAACGACCGACCGAAGTTCGACCAAGCTTGCGTCGACATGCTGAAGCAAACCAAAGCACGCGTCGACAAGAGGACCCGAGACGGCCTCGGGAGTGTTTTCGACAGCTTCCGCTCGCAACGGCTGACCACCGCCCTGACTGCAGACTCGGATGTGCGCTCCGCAGGGTTCGGTGACTTGCTGTGGAACATTTGCAAAGCATGCGCCGGCAGCGACTCGACGTCGCTTACATTCGGCGTCATCCAGGACGTTCTCGACTACGTGGCGATGTCCGGCCGACCATGGCGGGCTGCGCTGAGCGAGCAAATTGCCCAGAAAGTCGTTCCGCAGTTGAGCGGGTCCAGTACCGTCTGCGAAGAACTGCTTGCTTTCACCGCGAACGCCGACGCTGGGACCGGAGACTTCGCCGTAGCCACAGCCGCGCTGGAGGCACTCCTGCGCACCAAAGACCTGGGAACCGGCCATGTCCTGTTCAAGTACTGACCAGCTTTAAGGCATTGCGCACATAAAGGTGAACGGCTTCTGCCCCACCGGCCTCTGCAAAGTGAGCGGCCCGAATCGGCAGTTCCAACAGCGAGTTACCCTCAGCGGCAATCAGGTTGGCGGCCGGCGCCGGGCCTGGAAAGATGATGCCGCCCGACTTCGCCGCGAAGCTGTTCAGGTAGCCCTGCATCTCGAATAGATCGGGCTGAGTGGCACGAGTCACTCGCGCGTCGACTTTGAACTTCGCGTCGAGCACTACCACTGAGCCGGCAGCGCCAACCAATAGGACATCTGGCCGCTCGTCTGCGGGCCTGCCTGCGGCATCGCGCCAAGAGCTTAGAACGTCGGTCGGCGGCTTGGTGTCGAAAAAGAGCCTCCACTCGTCAGAGCTCATGGACCACCCATGTGGTGATCGTTTGCGCAGGTCTTTGTCGGGGGATGAGTATGCGAGACCGAGGGCGTTGCCGACCACGTGGGCCACGAACGTCTGATACACCTCCCACACGTCTTTGACGTTCGCACGAATCGACCTGGTAAAGTCCGTACTGTCCGCGATGTCTGCCCCATACTCGGCATGGAGGTCACGCATGCGACCATACCGCTTATCGCTTCGCTGAGTGGTACTCGGTAGTACTGTGGTGGGCTTAGCGCCTGGCCGCACAAGGAGGTTCCTAAACACAGGCAAAGAACGAAGCAACTTCAAGAGCTCGGCGAACCCCTGAACCTCGGCCCTCACCGCCGGCGCAACTAATGTCGCCAGGTCTACGCACTGCGTCGCTAGCACCTGCAGAAACGCCGCAATCTGCACATGCTCTTCGATCTGCTTTTCCCGCTCCCTTGCATGCACGGCAACGCGAGACGGCCAGTAGCTGGCGCCACCGACTTGGATGGGACCGCCATCCGCACGCTCAAGAAGATGGTGCTTCTCTCGCAGCAGCCGACTCGTCTGAGCCACCGACAGGCCTTTGCTACGCTGCGACACCTCGGTGGTCCTCACACTGGACACGGCCGGACGGTCGTTGATAGAGCGAACCAGACGCTCAATCTCCGGCAGCCGGTCCCGCAGCCAGGCGTAGTGAATCTGAGGGAGACGGACTTTTCGCGTCGTCCCGTTGGCAGCCATGTAGGCAAACTGTCGGCGGTATCCGAAGTAAGAGCTCGCGCACACCTCGGCCATCGAACGGACCTCGTCCCACGTCGCTTTGGCGGTGCTGGTCCGGAAATCGTAGATGTGCGTCGCGCCGGCCACCTGTATGCTCAGGCGATGGAAGCCGACTTGGTTTGTCAGGTCCGTGCTCCAAACCGCCAGCTTGGCGCTTTGATGCCATGAAATGGGAAGGGGCACGTCGTCGAGCTGGACAATTGGACGGCTCGAAGCCATCACGGACCCGAAGACCGTGCCTTCGCGCAACTCGACATCACCGACGCCTGGAGACAGCTCCATCGAAATCCCAGCCTGTTCAAGGCGGACTGAGACCGGCTGCGTCATGCAGAGTCCTTCGCCGTCGCGAGTTCTCCGAACTCCTTCTTGATTCGCTTAGCGGCGAATTCTGCGTACTCCGGCTTGAGCTCGATGCCTACCCCATGACGCCCGCTGGCTAAGGCACTGACAATAGTAGTCCCCGACCCTACAAATGGATCGAGCACAGTTCCACCCTCGGGACAGCCACAGGCAAGGCAACGGTCAACGAGCTCACGAGGATACGGAGCGAAGTGGGAGCCGGGGTTTTCTGGTCTGGCGATGATTTTCCAGATGTCCTCTTCGCCCTGCAGTGCATTGCGGTTGAAGTAATACTTCGGCCCTTTTGAGAAGACAAAGATATTCTCGTGCGTGCGCCACGGCCGGTCGCGTGCAGTCGGCTCAGGCAGGGTTGCTGGGCGCTGCCAAATGATAGAACTGCGGAGCGTCCACCCGTCATCCTGCATGGCAAGCGCGACTCGCCAAGGGATACCAATGAGCGACTTACGCGGCAGACCTAAACCTGGGCCGTCGACTGCCCGCAGATGCTTGCGCATCATGTTGCGGCCCTTATGTTTCTCATCGGTGCCGTGGGGCTTGCCCTTGGCCGAGTAATACGTGTCGCCAAGGTTCAGGAACAGCGTGCCGTCAGGAGTGAGCGACTTCTTGATTTTCGAGAACACCTCGACCAGCGCATCGACGTATCCCTCGATAGTCGGTTCGTGCCCAATCTGCCCGCCTACTTCGTAGTCGCGCTGCCAGTAGTATGGGGGACTGGTCACCACGCAGTTGACGCTCTCGGCAGGCAGTTTGGCCGCCGCGGCGTTCACGTCAGCATGAAGGATGCTCCAGCGCAGTTCTTCTCGCGTCGATCCGCTTAGGATCCTAACCTCGGCTTGCGCGTCGACAACAGCAATCGAAGACTTCGCAGAATTCTCAAGCTCTCGTGATAGCACCGGCTCAGCAACTTCAGCACCGCACATCCGCTTGACGGCACTTTCCGGCACACGGACCTGGCCTTGCGTACCGATGCGAAACGACTGGAGCTCTCCGTTACGGATGAGACGGCGCACTGTGCTCAGGGAGACTTTTAGGTAGGCCGCGACCTCTTTAAGGGTAAGGTTTGCTTCAATCACTTCTTAAATTCCGACGGCTAATTGTGTTCAAAACTATTCATAAGTAGCCATTATGGTTTTTTTTACCGTAGGCGCAAGCCATTTCACCTTCGCGCCTTAAAACTTGCTCTTCAGAGACACCGAAGCGTCAGCCGATGCCCACGATCCCAGGAGCACCGGGTACGCGCGCGCCTGGGGACCTCAGCGGACATCTAAGCAGCCATCACCGACGAGCATGACTCAGAGCCCCCTTACGCAGGCAGCGCTTCCCTGCAGGCTTCAGGCGTAGGCACTGACCATCCTTGACCAGATACTTCATCGCCTTGTGCACATTAGGCCGTATCGACTGATCATCCCTCTGGATAAGGCCGATTCCGCGCCTATCGCCATACCCCTCCTTGTCGTGGTTGCAGCTATGGGCATAGCCCTGACCACGCGTGATCTCCTCCCACAGCTCGCTGATCTCAATCGCCTTCCAGACATCCCGGCACACCACGTTGCCATTGAAGAAGTAGGCAGCATGGATGTGATAGCCCTGCCCGTCATTGCGATCCCCCTGCTCCACTGAGTAGGTGTAGCCGATGAGGTGCTCGAAAATCGAATGGCGGCTGTGTTTAGCAATTAGAGCGTCTAGATCATCGAAGACATGCTCGATTCGTAGCCTGGCCTGGGCTTCAGGACGGTAATAGAGATTGACCCGGATGATCGTGGTGCGGGAGTACCAGCTCGTCACAGCTTCCGTGTACTCAGTGATCTCCCTCTCCTGCTGCTTGGCCAAATCACGACGATCCTTAGCCCTACGCCGATACCACTGCTGCCGGGTCAGCTGACAGATCCTTGCGACGAGGACGTTCATGCTGTGGTGATGACTGAGCCAACCCGCGCCCCGCTCATCCAGGCAGACAGGCCCATCGGAATGAAGCTCAAGACCGATATCCTGACAGGCCTCCCTGAACGCTTGCAGTTGCTCGCTGTAGCTGTACTCCACTCTGTCATCGAACAGGTCGACCATCTGCTTGATATGGGTGAAGTAGCGGGAGAGCCTGGTCGCTTCGATACGCTCGCAACCTGAACGGCTCTGTGTGATGCGGAATGCAGGTGTGTCGCTGTGTTCGATAGCTAGGACGAGTGACTCGATCTGAAGGGCAATGTCAGATTGGGAAAGGTAGGCGTTGAGCTTGCGGTTATTCATGGTGCGTACCTGATTGGTTGATGGTGCATACTAGGTACGTGGTCTGTTTCTTTTTACTGGTCTCTTTCCCTCTGGTGGTAGTCAGTGGTGATGGGTAGTGATGGTTACTATTGGATAGGTAGAGTAGATAGTTAATCGCTATATCAATAGATGCAGCCCTGACCGATGCAGACCTTCCCGGTCAGGCCAGGCAATGGGGAGCAACACTGCCAAGCCTGTCGAGAGATTTACCGCACCGAGCTTCGGGAGAGTTAGCTGAGATCAGAGAACCCTCAGCAGCGGCATAAGCGCCATGACCAGCCGTAGCCGGTCATGGCGCTGCTGGTTCTAGCTGGCCATGCTCAGGTGACCGATATGGCGCGCAGTAGCTCCCTCGGCCTGGTCACGCTCCTCGATCCTGGCCAGGATCCAGTCGTGCACCTCGCTATCGACCCAACCGACGCAGCGGTCGCCCAGCGAGACCGGTTTCGGGAAGGTTCCTTCTCCGATGTATTTGTAGATGGTCGATCGGGCAAGACCGGTCGAGTCGATGACTTCTTTCAGACGGATGATCCTCATGAACGGGGCTCCTCGTATTCGCTCAGAGGATTGGCAGAGCCGGTAAAAAAACACTGAAGGACTGATCCGCAGCCCCAGAGCACCTACAAGCTTTAAACGTACAGCTCTCTGACACCCGAACCCCGACAAGAGCCCCAGCCCTGCCTCGTGACTATCCCGCCAGCATTCAGAAACCGCCTCGGCTCACACATGCCCTGCAGGCATCCGGTGTGAGTTCTACATAGCCGTTTTCCGTCAGGCCAATCTAGCGCCCCATCCTCCTGATCATCTTGTCGACTACCTGAACGTGGCTTGCGAACCGCGCTTTCAGGATGGTGTCCCGCTGCGCACCATTACACCGCACTACATTAGATTCGAATAGAAAGAATGAGAAAAACTGTATAAACCCAGCTGAAACCTAGTAAATACTGGGCTAAAAAGAAATTTCTATTCATAGAATCACCATAGAGATCATATAGATGTCTAATATAATTCACCTATAACGCACGTAGAATAGCTGTAGAATCAAGAGAGATTTTGCACCAAGTCCGCCCTTAGACCTGGATTGAAATGACGTAAAAACTGACAATCGTGCACGCAGCAAGGATGCGGACAGGCTGAGCGAGCTGCTCCAAGATCCTCATCGAAACCATCGCCACGACATCTGGCTGTGGCTGTACCTCGACTACTACAAAGAGGCCAGGCTTGATCTCAAAACCTGCAACGGCCTCACCATGCGTGACGAGATAGCCAGATCCCTGAAGGATCAGAAGCTACTCCAGTCCCGTATCCCTCAAGAGAAAGACCGGCTCCTGCTTCCAAACGAAAAACTGGAATGGATCACAGAGGATGAACGGCAGTATCGGTGGCTGCTCCGCGAGATCGAGCAGATGACTGGCCTGCGCCTGCCTCGCGGGCTAGTCCACCTCACTGGCAGGGATCGCCTCATCGCCATGATCGACCTTTGGAATGTCGATCTTGCTGAGAAGGCATCCGAGGTCGAACTCCTTCACCGGGACTGGCTCAGGCACAAAGCAAAGGACAGTGAGTTCGAGTGGTTTGCCGATAAAAAAGACGGCGAGAAGCGATGTGCCTGCGCCTGGGAGTGGCTCCAGAAGAATTACCTGACGCCATTTTCAAGACAGCCTCCTATCAGCAACCACCAAGAGCTGCTGATGTTCTTCGACCAGGAAGATATAGGCCGCAACGAACGAACGGCCATGATTCGAGAGATCAAGAGGCGATGGAGTCGCAAGCAATTCGACGAGCGCGCCGCCGATAAGAAGCAGGTCAACGTCATGCTCTCGAAAACGGTGATCGCCCAGCTCGATGCGCTAGCTGAAGCGCATGGCATGAAACGCGCTCAAATCATTGAGAACCTGGTGAGGATGGAAGCTGAAGCCGGCGTATATCTCACCGACGATTGAATGACGCTCCGCCGGCAGAGACAGCAAGATCAACCTCCAGGAAGCGCTACAGCATCCTGAGTTCAAATCCGGTAAGCCGGTATTCCAAACGGTATTCCAAGCAAAAATTAAACCGGTTTTTTCTTATATATTTCAAAAGGATAAAGCAACAATTCAGATTACCCCGGCCCAAATAAACCCCTGATTTTCCTAGAGAAATTCAGGGGTTTTTCTTTGGGTGTCGAAAAAGTGTCGAAAGCTTAGGTCGGTAGTTTTTCGAGATCGCCAAAATTATTGATTCTCACAGCCCCCTCCGGGAAACGCGCAACCACCTCAAGCTGGCCACCCATAGCCTCAATGTGACTACGCAGGGTGGATATGTACATATCAGTTCGCTTTTCCATCTTGGCGATTGCCGGCTGTTGGACATGAAGAATCTCAGACAGCATTTTCTGTGAAAGGCCACGCGCCTGACGCAGCTCATTGAGCGGCATTTCTGCCAACATTTTTTGGGCCTTAGCCTCAACACGGGCCTGTGCATCTGGTGTCATCTTGACGCGCAAATCGGAAAATTTATTAGCCATCAATCAAGCCCTCCTTACGAAGCTGCTTCAAGTGTTCATCGTATAAACGATCAGCTGCGGGAATCTGGATCTCATACCAGCGATTGTCACCAGTTTTGTCCCCACCGATCAGCAGGATTGCGGAACGCCTCGGGTCAAACGCATAAAGCGTGCGTATAGGCCGTCCGTCATGCTGAGTCCTCAGTTCGCGCATATGCCCGTGACGAGAACCATTGATTCCACTGCTATGTGGAAAACCGAGAGACGGCCCGCGCTCTTCTAGAAGGCGAACCGAAACAGCAACAGACTCCTGCTCATCCGCTGAAAGGCCTTCCCACCAACCGCCAAACTCATCGGTGTATTCAACATTCCAAGTCATGACGTAAATATAACCCCAAAGGAATATTCCATCAACGGAATGATACGTGCAAAATATTATGCTGAAAGCGGGCCAAATTTCACCGAATCCTCAGATGATCCGGCGCCAAGTGGGCATACCGCATGGTCATAACCAAACTCGAATGGCCCAGGATACGCTGCAGCGTGACGATGTTGCCGCCGTTCTGGATGAAGTGGCTAGCGAAGGTATGACGCAGTACATGGGCAGCCTGCCCTTTCGGTAGCTTGATCGTCGTCCGGGCCAAGTGGCTGGATTTGGCTGACCATGCTGTCGCCAGTGCCGAACCATCTTGGCCTCAAGGTCAGCGGAAATCGGTACTGATCGCACCTTGCCGCTTTTGGTGCTGCTGAACGTAATTACCCTGTTCCGCACCGAAGATGGCTTGAGCTTTTCCGCCTCTGACCATCGAGCACCAGTGGCCAAGCAGATCAGCACGATGATCTTCACGTGAGGGTTATCGCAGCCCAAACGAATGGCCTGCAGTAGCTCGGCTATCTGCTCACTGGTCAGCTAGGACAATTCACGCTCCTGAACGCACAACGGCTTCACCTGCTCTAACGGACTCGGGTAGTCGATGACTCCGAGCCCACGTAACTCGTTGTACACCGCACGCAGGTAACCCAGCTCATTGTTCAGGGCTTGTTGGGTGACCAGTCCTTGTTGTCGACCAGTTTGGTGCGGCATGAGGCTTCGAAGCGCTGGGCTTCGCCCTTGGTCTTGATCAAACAGCTTATGGTGTTGGGTGCAGGCTAGTAGCGCGGGAATATCCGCAGAGACATTGTCTAGAGAGGTAATTGCTCCATTCCTGAATGACCGCGGTTAGCGGAAAATATGCCCTCTCCCGCACTTGCCAAGGTATACGTAGATGCCCTTTGATGAGCGAATTCTTAACGGTATGGGGGTGCTGGCAGCCGTCGTCAACAATGGCAGCTTCGCATCGGCAGCACAGGCGCTAGACATGACCCCTTCAGGTGTAAGCAGAGCGGTTCAGCGGTTCGAAAACCGACTGGGGATTCGAGTCTTCGACCGCACAACCCGCGCCGTGTCGTTGACTGATGAGGGCCAACAGCTTTTCGATCATATCCTCCCATTGCTGGAAGGTCTGGAGGAAGCGACGACCCAGGCACTACTGGGGCATGGTGATGTAAGTGGAAAGCTTCGAGTAAATGTTCACCCGTTTTTTTCACAACTTATTCTCGGATCTAGCCTTGATCGCTTCCTCCGTGCTCATCCGAATCTGACGCTTGATCTAGTCGCGCGGGAACAACTTGGCGACATGGTTGCGGATGGTTTCGACCTGGCCATTCGTTTTGGTGAGCCCAAACCCTCTCGACTGGTCGCAAAGAAAATACTGGAGACCCGCATCCTGACCGTGGCTTCGCCAGCATACATCGAGCGCTACGGAATCCCCAGCTCCCCCCTGGAACTGCAAAACGGGTCGCACAATTGCATTCAATTTCGCGACCCGGAAACGTCGCGCCCCTTTACGTGGGCATTCCGAAAGGGGAAAGAGCAGTTCGAGCTTGCCTTGGGCGGCCAACTACTGGTCAACGACGTCGGTACGTTGCACGGGGCTTGTCTGGCCGGCTATGGCATCGCTCAAGTGATGGCCCTTGGGGCAGGCCATTGGCTGTCCAGTGGCGAGTTGGTGAGCATACTCCAGGACTGGTCAGATGAACGCTTTCCGCTGTATGCCCTGTACCCCTCACGCAAGCATCTACCCGCCAAGACACGAGCTTTTATGGCTTTTGTGGAGTCGATTGTGGATTAAGCCGCTCCGCCGCACGATCTCTCAAGCCGTCAGACGCTCCTCGAAGCAGCAACATCGCAGCACCAACGAACGAAGCGATACGTCCGATAACTCCTAACACTGCCTGACCACATCTGATCTCCAAACTTAACGTCCCGCGTGTTTTCCGCACTTCGGCGCCCCACCACGCCATAACGACGATACGGCTGAAAAGTTAACGTTATCAGGGCGTCGTGATTTTTTGACGCCTATGAAAATCAAATTCGTGATACTTCGTCATCATTCAATTGACAGTTGATGCGTCGCACAAGTCCACCTCGGTTGATAGCCTGCGATCAATCGTTAACGCCACCCCATAACCCAAGGTGGTCTTATTCAGGAGATTGAGCATGAGCAACAAATCAACCGCATTGATCGTTGGTGCCTCCCGTGGCCTTGGCCTGGCGCTCGCCAAAGAATACTGCACTCGCGGTTGGCAGGTCATTGCGACCTCCCGCGGCGGCTCGGAAGGGCTGGACAAGCTGCAGCGTCACTTTGGCGTTTCTCTGGAGATCGAACAGGTCGATGTCGTAAACATGGACTCGGTGAAAGGGCTCCGCCAGCGCCTGGATACTCGTGAATTGGATGTCCTTTTCGTCAACGCAGGCATCTGCAAGGCCAACGAACTGACATCCCTTCAGGTCGAGGAAAAAGACTACCTGGACATGCTTCTGACCAATGCACTTAGCCCCATGCGCCTCATCGAGCTGTTCTATGATCGCCTGAATGCCAAAGGTGTCGCGGCAGTAATGTCCTCGGAATTGGGCAGCATCACCGACGCTAACGGTTTCTGGGAACTGTATAGCTCCAGCAAGGCCGCTCTGAACATGTTGATGAAACATTTCCACGCTCGCCACGCCGAAGATACTCGCGCCCTGCTTGCAATCGCTCCGGGCTGGGTTCGTACCGACATGGGCACTCAAGATGCTCTGTTGGAAGTCTCCGAAAGTATTCCTCTGGTCGTGGATGTCGTGACCAGTAACGCTGGTATTCCAGGTCTGCGTTTTACAGACCGCCATGGTAACGAACTGCCTTGGTAATCCGTTCACCGTCCCCCAATCCATCATCTAAAGACGTCCACGGACGTCTTTTTTGTGCCTAAAGCCCAGTAAATATGCGGTCTCCAGCTCTAATGGCGCCCCGGGACGTCTAGCTACATCCACGCTTTTGTGTACTCCAAGCGCTGAGCTGGCAATTTTTGGCATACACAAACAGCACCGGAGTATTCCATGGGTGCCCCAACAACGCGCCTTTCAGAGCTCAAGGTCAAAGCCGCAAAAGAAGGACATGGCATATGTCCAGGCGCACGGCATCCTGGGGCGCCACCCAGACAAGGCCCGGCATAACGCATGAACGCCCCCTCGCCGCTGTCAGGCTGACACCACTCTTGCTGCACTCGCAAAACGTAGCGGCCAGCATCTCCTCCAACTCCTTGAGCGTCTTGAAGATATCGGCTGACTTACCGCCAACGCATCCGCCGCCTTGGCGAAACTGCTCTGCCTGGCGACTTCCAGGAAACAGACCAGGTGGCGGAACTTGATGCGGGTACCGATACTCATCGGCGAGCCTTGAGGTGCGAACGAACGCATGCGCACTCAATGACACCACAGGCCGCTCGGCTCCGGCGAACATCGTGCACCACCGCTCAGCCACCCACTGTGGTCGACTCGCGATCTGCCCTGGCCTCCTCCAGCAGTTGCTGAATCACCTGTTCCTGGGTGTCGTAGCGGCCCTCACCAAAATGGCTGAAACGCACTCGCCCCTTGGCATCGATAAAATAATGGGCGGGCCAGTACTGGTTATTGAACGCACGCCAGATCGCGTAGTTGTTGTCGACCGCCACCGGGTAGCCGATGTCCAGGCGCTTCACTTCCCGGCGTACATTGGTGATGAGCTTTTCATAAGCGAACTCGGGGGTGTGCACACCGATGACCACCAGCCCATCCTTCTCGTACCGCTTCGCCCACTGGTTTACATAGGGCAGGCTGCGCTGGCAGTTGATGCAGTCAAAGGTCCAGAAATCCACCAGCACGACCTTGCCCCGCAGCGCCTCATCGCTCAGTGGCGCCGAGTTCAGCCACTCGACCGCCCCCGCCAGGGACGGCATGCGGCCTTTATCGCCAAGCGCCGGCAACGAGGCCGCACTGGCTGTGCTCACCACATAATCGATGGCCTTGGGTACGGTGTTCAGAATGCTCTGCTCGACCGCGTTGCTCCCCTCGGAAGATGCGCGCTCGTACAGTTGCCGATCCGCGCCCGTGGCAATCAGCGCGGCCGCGACCAGTACCGCACAGCCGGTGCCACGCCGTAGCCAGGTGGTGACCCCGAGCATGGGTTTCAAGCGTTCGACCAGCCCTCGGCCGGTAAAAAGCAGGACGCCCAGGGAGCAGGCACTCCCCAGCCCATAGGCCAGCAGCAACAGACTGGTCTCCGCGCTCGCCCCCTGCAGCATCGCACTCGACAGGATGGTGCCCAGTATCGGCCCGGCACAAGGTGCCCACAGCAAGCCGGTGGCAACACCCACCAGCACAGAGGCAAGCGGACTGGATGCTCCGAGAATGGACGGATCGATACGATTGGCCAAGGCAACGGCAGGGCGCGCCAGCCAGGTGCCGAAGCGGGTGGAGATCAGCGACAGGGCAAACAGCACCAGGATGATCAGGGCCAGTTGGCGACCGGCAATATTGGCTTGCACGATCCACTCGCTACTGGCCACGGCCAGGCTCGACACCGCGGCAAAGGTCAGCGCCATGCCGCCCAGAGTCAGGCCTATGGAGGCACGCGAACGATTCGTACCGGCGAACAGGAATGGCACCACAGGAAGAATACAAGGGCTGAGGATCGTGAGTACCCCGCCCAGAAAGGCGATGAGAAGCATGGCATTACCTATAAATTCAGGGGAGCAGGCCTGCGCCAATAACGCAGGCCTGTTCAGCTGGGGCATGGTTGGCAAGAGACGGATGGGACGGCATGCGGCAAGCAGTCACCTTGCTCACGGCAGGACTCAAGCCTGATGAGCCGAGGTTTTCCCCTCCACCCCCTGGCCCAACGGGGTACGGCTAAAACCATCCTCGGCGAACAGCTGTTTAGCCTGTGGCGTGCGACTGAAACCATCCTCTGCCAGTCGCTCCAGTTGCTTGCCCAACGGAGTCCGGCTGAAGCCGTTTTCCGCCAGGCCCGGCAAGGCCCCCTTGCCGGCCAGCGGCGTTAGCTGGAAACAGATGCGGCTGTCACCGCGGTGATTCTCACTGGCGGCGTTGGCATGCACGGCTACACCCGCCAGGGAAAAGACGATTGCGGTCAGAAAGCTCTTTACGCTTTTCATGGTATTCATCCTGAGTCGACAATTAAGGCTTGAGATGGGAGGACAGCCAGGGATCAACTCCCCTGGCTGCAGCTCTCTGCCAACTTGATGTACTCGAGAATCCGGGTCTGGCCCTGGGAGTCCAGGTAGGTCATGCGTGCATTCACCACGTCGCAGCCCTGTCCGGTGCCCTCGCTCAGCGAGAGCACCTTCTGGATGTCCAGGTGGGTGCCATAGGTGTAAGTCTCAACCTTGATATCGGCGTGTGCCAGGCTTGGCAGCAGACCGATGTTCAGTGCGCCAAACAGGCAGGCAGTCGTGATGGCTTTCCAGTTCATGATCATTTCCTCGCATTCAATGGGTAAATCGCTGTGTGGTTGTCGAGGCGAGTTGCCGCGCTTCGATGGAGCTCATTGAATGCCCGTGAGGTATCTCGAATGTGTCGAGCAAGGCCGCTGTTGAATTCGTTACGTGTCAGAGGGGCGCGGGGATACAGAGGGATACATTCCCCCCTGATTTGCATACGTTTGTATCCATGCCGCGCCAGATACACTGCAATACAAAGGCCTGCGGGCAGGCACATCACGCCTCGCTACACTGCGCAACCAGTGCACATTGATAGAGGTTGAAGGGATGGAACATGTCGATCATGTTTTGATCGTTGACGACGATCGCGAGATCAGAGAGCTGGTCGGCAACTACCTGAAGAAGAACGGGTTGCGTACCACCGTGGTCGCGGACGGTCGCCAGATGCGCGCCTTCCTTGAAAGCAACCAGGTCGACCTGATCGTGCTCGACATCATGATGCCGGGCGACGATGGCCTGCTGCTGTGTCGCGAACTGCGCGCCGGCAAGCACAAGGCCACCCCGGTACTGATGCTCACCGCGCGTAACGACGAAACCGACCGCATCATCGGCCTGGAGATGGGCGCCGACGATTACCTGGCCAAACCCTTCGCGGCTCGTGAACTGCTCGCGCGTATCAATGCCGTGCTCCGGCGCACGCGGATGTTGCCACCCAACCTGGTGGTCACCGAGAGCGGCCGCCTGCTGAGTTTCGGTCGCTGGCGCCTCGACACCACCGCCCGCCATTTGCTGGACGAGGACGATACCCTGGTGGCCCTGAGCGGTGCCGAGTACCGCTTGCTGCGCGTGTTCCTCGATCACCCCCAGCGGGTGCTCAGCCGAGACCAGTTGCTCAATCTGACCCAGGGCCGCGATGCCGACCTGTTCGACCGCTCCATCGACCTGCTGGTCAGCCGCCTGCGCCAGCGCCTGCTGGACGACGCGCGCGACCCGGCTTACATCAAGACGGTGCGCAGTGAAGGCTATGTGTTCACCTTCCCCGTCGAGATCCTCGGGGAACAGTCATGACCTTCGCGCTGCACTGGCCGCGCACGCTGGCCTCGCGGCTGTCGCTGATCTTCCTGGTCGGCCTGATCCTGGCCCAGGCCCTGTCGTTCGGCGCCCAGTATTACGAGCGCTACCAGAGCACCAAGTCGACGATGCTGGGCAACCTGGAAACCGATGTCTCGACCTCCATCGCCATCCTCGACCGTTTGCCAGCCGCCGAACGCCCGGACTGGCTCAAGCGCCTGCAACGCCGCAACTACGGTTACCTGCTGAGCGAGCGCGAGCCCGGTGTGCCGATAGATCCGAACGACATACCGATTGCGGTGCACTCGATCGAAGCCGCCATCGGCCATGACTACACCCTGACCTTCACCGAAATCCCCGGCCCACGGAAACACTTCCAGGCGCAGTTGCAATTGAGCGATGGCAACCCGCTCACCATCGACGTCTGGCCCTCGATCATGCCGCTGTCCCCCTGGCTGCCGTTCATGCTGCTCGGCCAGTTGGCGCTGATGATCGGCTGCACCTGGCTCGCCGTGCGCATTGCGATCCGCCCACTGAGCCGCCTGGCCGACGCGGTCGAGAACCTCGACCCCAACGCGCATCCCGTACACCTGGACGAAAACGGCCCCCGCGAAGTCGCCCACGCGGCTCGGGCCTTCAACACCATGCAAGCCCGTATCGCCGCCTATCTCAAGGAGCGCATGCAACTGCTCGCGGCAATCTCCCATGACCTGCAGACCCCCATCACCCGCATGAAGCTGCGTGCCGAATTCGCCGATGACTCGGCCGAGAAGGACAAGCTGGTTCATGACCTCAATGAAATAGAACACCTGGTTCGCGAAGGCATCGCCTATGCGCGCAGCATCCATGGCGCCACCGAGATCAGTTGCCGTATCAACCTCGACTCGTTCCTCGACAGCCTGGTCTTCGACTACCAGGACACCGGGCAGGACGTGACACTCTCAGGCAAGAATGGCGCGGTCATCGATACCCGCCCCCATGCCCTGCGGCGGATTCTGGTCAACCTGGTGGACAACGCCGTGAAGTTCTCCGGCGCCGCCGAAGTGGTGATCGAAGGCAAGGCCGACACGGGCCTGTCGATCAAGGTGCTGGATCGCGGCCCCGGCATATCCGAAGACGTGCTGGAAGAAGTCCTCAAACCCTTTTACCGCGTGGAAAGCTCCCGCAACCGCAGCACCGGCGGCACAGGGCTGGGCCTGGCCATCGCCCAGCAATTGGCCCTGGCCATTGGCGGCTCGCTGACCCTGAGCAACCGCGACGGTGGCGGCCTCTGCGTAGCCCTCGACCTGGCAGCCGAGAAATAGGTCAGCGCCTGCGCAGAGTGTTTTTTACCCATGCTGTTTGTATGGAACTGTATCCGCCGCTGCAGCACACACACAACGTTGCACAACGCCCGGTTTCAGACATAGCCGGCATACACGCCCTTGCAAGACTCCCAACGGTCGGCTGGCCATCCGGACTACCCGGATGGCGAAGGCCCTTCCCACAGGAGTATTGCCATGAGCATCCAAACCCATACCTTCCGAGGCTGGCAGTTGTTCAGCCTGATCGCGCTGCTGACCCTGATGATGAGTGCACTGGCGGTGGCGTTGCAGCCCGATCTGATCGAAGGATTGCGCAGCGCCATTCGCGCCACGGCACGCTCATCCTTTGTGTTGTTTCTCGCCGCCTTTGTCGCCTCGGCCTTTGCCGTGCTGGTTCCCTCGCCACTCACTAAAGCCCTGGTGCGCGAGCGGCGTTTTATCGGCCTGGCCTTCGCCTTTTCCCACTTCGTCCATGCCCTATTGATCTACGCCTATGGGCAACTGAACACAGAGTTCTGGCCCGCCCGCACGGTGATCGACAACACCCCCGGCACGGTCGCCTATGTGTTCATCCTGCTGATGGCTCTCACTTCCTTCAAAGGCCCTGCCCGCCTGCTCGGGGCAAAAGCCTGGAAGAGCCTGCACACGACCGGCATATGGATCATCGTCGCCGTGTTCGCCTACGCCAACTTCAAACGCATCCCCATGAGTGCCTGGTACGTGCTGCCCTTCGGCATCACCTGTGCCGCCGTGGCCATCCGCCTGGTCGGCAAGCTGGCCCAAGCCAACAAGCGCAGTCAGAACAGGACACAACCGGCCACGACAGCCTCCTGACCTGCCGCCCCATCATCGCGCCGTGTTGCGCCGCTACGCACCGGCTAAGAACCTCACAGGAATCACGCCCATGTACACAACTCTCTCAACGGCCCTGACAGGCCTGTACCAGCAGCTTGACCGAATCGGCAGCTGGATCGCCCCCCTCAGCCTGCGCGTACTCCTGGCGTGGGAATTCTTCGAAGCCGGGCTGGAAAAATGGAATGGTACAAACTGGTTCGCCAGCATCCAGGGCGCCTTTCCGTTCCCGTTCAACCACCTGCCCAGCACCCTGAACTGGGAACTGTCCATGTGGGCAGAACTGCTCTGCGCCCTGGCCCTGCTGGTCGGCCTGGGCACACGGTTTTCCGCACTGATCCTGATCGTCGTGACCCTGGTGGCAACCGCCGCGGTGCATTGGCCGGCCGACTGGTCGAGCTTGAGCGAACTGGCCCAGGGCTACGCGATCACCAACAAAGGCCACGGTAACTTCAAGCTGCCGGTGATCTACCTGGCGATGCTCCTGCCGCTGCTGTTCAGCGGTGCCGGCAAGCTGAGCCTGGATGCCCTGGTGCAACGTATCTGGCGCCGCTAAACGCGCGAAACGACATCCCCTTCCCCGGCAAAATCACCGGGCTGTGCGCACAGCCCGGTTGTACGTTTCATGCCTACAGGCAGCGACATCCCCCTACCAGTACGTCAGCAGTGATTGGATAAATTCCTCTCGGGTTACTTTCCCTGCATCCACGACATTCTTGCGATGAAAGGCGGCCCAGACATCAACTTCTTCGCACTCGACTGCCGAGGTTGTCCATCGATATCGACATGGTCGACCTTCCGGGTAATCCCAATAGATAAGCATTGCGCAAGATCAATCGGCAGATTGCGGCCATTGTCCCTCGGGGTTGCCCAGCAGATATCCAGACACTCTCGTTTTCATCAAAGATCCAGGGCGATACCAAGCCCATTACTGAGAACAAAAACAGTCCCGTAGGGCGTCCTCGCGAGCAGTACGCCGCTATTTCCTGAGCGACACGATGGGCGGGCTGTTCGCTGGCACCGCCGAGATTGCCCTACATGGCTGCGCGGGTGCCTGCCTGTCGGATAGAAGCCCTCTCGCCACCTCCTGGCGTCTTCGCCGACGTTGTGTTTTCGAGGCGAAACGGCAAGGCAGCAGCATCGTCGCGTCCGACATGCCGAGGTTGTTGGCGATAGGAAAATAGAGGTGGTGTTATGAGGGATTCACGGAATGCGAAAAACAAAAATACCGGCCCCATCGCAACACACTCAATCAAGTGCGCTGCCGATAAGGCCGGTATTCGAGCGTGTCAAACCACGCGATACAACGGGTGCTCGGCACGTACGCCAACGCCAATCACACCCTCGCTGTGCATCTGCTGCAACAGGGTCAGGCCGTTGGCCATGAAGTCGTCCACGTCAGCCACCTCAGCCTCTACCGCCAGGCCTTGCAGTTGGCTGCGTCCTTCCAGTTCGGGGAATTGCTCAATGCGCTCCAGCAACCGCCAGGCCAGCGGGCTGAGCTCGGCAAAGCGCACGCGCCAGTCCGGCATGCGCCGAACCAGCAACAAAGTCGGCGCCACCGGCGACTCCGCGGGCTGATAGTCAGGCCCCAGGCGCTGCACCGGCCAACGATAGGCCAACGGCCAGGCCAGTGGCGAAACCCGTAATGGCTGGCTCAGCAGCAACTTCGCGTCACCGGTTGGCAAGGGTTCTGCCTCGGACTGCTGCAGCGCCATCTCCACCCACTCATAGTGGGCAAGCTCCGCCATGAACGGCGGCCAGTCGCCCTGGACAAGCGCTGGATGCTCCGAAGCGAGAAAGCTGACGAACTCCTGAGCGATTTCGCCGAACTTGGGTGTGGAAGCGCGATAGTCGCGCAAGAACACCCGCACCAACGCCCGCCACTTGCTGACACCCAACACCTTTATCAACACCGGGAAGGTTCCGCTCAGCAACGACAGCAGGTTATCGAAAATCAGGTCGCGATAGATCTGCACCCGCGCCGCATCCATACCGGCGGGCGGTGGGCAGTTGTCGGGGTCGCGCAGGTAACGGGTCAGCGCCTGTTGCTGCTGATGCAGCGTTGCATTCGGCCTAAGCATAAGCGGCCTCGCCTTCATGCTGCAGTTGGCGAATGGTCTGCAACTCGCCGACCAACACCTCGAAAGCAGGAAAATTGAAATCACGCTCGAGCAGGGTCGGCCTGACCCCGAAGCGTGCATAGGCACTCGCCAGCAATGACCACACCACGGGTTTTACCGGGGCGCCATGGGTGTCGATCTTCAGGTCATCGGCCTCGTCGTAGTGCCCGGCGACATGCATGGCAACCACGCGATCGGGCGCCAGGCCAGCCAGAAAGGCATGCGGGTCGAACCGATGGTTCACCGAGTTCACGTACACGTTGTTAACGTCCAGCAGCAGGTCGCAATCGGCCTCCTGCAACACCGCATTGGTGAAGGTCAGCTCGTCCATATCCTGCCGGGGAGCCGCATAGTAGGACACGTTCTCTACCGCCAGCCGCCGGCCCAACACGTCCTGGGCCTGACGAATACGCGCTGCGACGTGGTGCACCGCCTCCTCGGTAAACGGCAGTGGCAACAGGTCATAGAGGTGGCCATCATCGCTGCAGTAACTCAGATGCTCGCTGTACAGCGGTACCTGGTAGCGATCCAGAAAGCCCCGAACCTCCCGCAAGAACGCCACGTCGAGCGGCGCGGAGCCCCCCAACGACAGCGACAAACCGTGGCAGGTCAAGGGATAGCGCTCGGCAAGCTCGCGCAATGCCACGCCATGGGCACCGCCGATACCTACCCAGTTTTCCGGGGCGACTTCGAGAAAATCAAAATCCCCAGCCGGGGCCGCCCGCAACTCATTGAGCAGGGCCCGCCGTAAACCCAGCCCGACACTGCCCTGCGCCAAGCGCTGGTTCGGCGCCGCGAACGACGTGTCCATTGGCAATACACTGTTGTGCTGCATAAGCCTGGCCTCATCTGAACGGATGAAAGAAACATGGGGCACCGCGGGTGCCCCATTGGCAGGAATCAAGGCTCGATAGCGGCGCCGCACTTGCCCTCGCCACATTTGCCTTCACCGCACTTGCCCTCGGCATTGTTTTTCGCCTGCTCGGCCAGATACTGCGTGGCCTCATCCAGGGAAATGAAACCGTCACCGTTGGCGTCGATCTTGTCGAACTCGGCTATACGATCAGGAGCCGCTGCACGGAATTCATCACGCGAGACCTTGCCGTCATGGTTGGTATCGGTCTTGGCGAACTTGTCTTCGCCACACTTGCCTTCGGTCGAGCTTTTCACCTGATCGGCAGCTGCCAGGGTGTAGCCCTGAGACAGATCGTTCATGCTGAACGCAGAAGACGAAAGGCCCAGGCCGCCAGCCAGAACCAGACCAAGAGCCAGGGATGCATTCGAGAGTTTGAACATGGTGATACTCCTTGCGATTGATTAGAGAGTTACCAGCTTCAGCACCAAACCCGGTGTTGCTTTCTGGTGGTCGCAGTTAATCGCAGGCGTGTATCCCATCTGTGTGCAGAAAGGCCGCAAAAGCCAAGCAGTGTATCCAGGGAGCGCCTATATACACTCCGGTACAAAGTCATGGCATAGCCGTCAGTGCGGCATGCGTTGATCTTTAGTGGATCGCGCGGCGATGGTGCAAGCATTGCCACGCGGCCAGATCAGCAGATCTGTGAGTTTTGGGTGAGTTCCACCAAGACCTTAACGAGATACCCCGACGGACTCACGGTCTTCGGTGATAACCGAAGGCCTCTCCAACAAAGGCCAGCAAATCGCTGACACCATCGTCGTCCAACGTAGCCGAAGTACCTGGCTGGGTGGCACATTCGGTCAGCTGCATATTTGAGCAAGGAAGCCTTTGTGCTTCCTTGCTGTTCTAGAGAGCGGTCACCATGCTGCGTTACAGCTACAGCGGCGCTTTTGACTTGCCCCCTCATATCCCGCTGAACCAGTTATACCCCTGATCTTCCCAATACCCGCCCGGATTATCATTGCTGACGAATATCTCGACGATATGTTTGGGGTTTTTGAAGCCTAATTTGGTTGGCACTCGAACCCGCAGTGGATAGCCATACTCCGGCGGTAAAGCGACTTCGCCGTAATCCAGTGCAAGCAGTGTTTGCGGATGCAACGCGGTCGGCATATCCAGGCTGGAGTAATAGCGGTCAGCACACTTGAAGCCGACAAATTTGGCGGTGGTGTCTGCACCGATGTGTTCCAGAAAGGTCTTTAGTGGCACCCCACCCCATTGCCCGATGGCGCTCCAGCCTTCAACGCAGATCAAGCGCGTGATGTCGGTGCGCTGCGGCAGTTTGCGCAAGCCTTCGAGTGTCCAGGGCGCCTTGTCCCGTACCAGGCCGGAAACGGCGAGCGTGTAACCCGACAGGTCGACTTCCGGGATATCGTCCTGGCCGTAGAACGCGTTGAATGGAAATGGTGTGGTCATTTGCGCCCTGGTGAAGGTTGGCGCCAGTTTCTGTCCACTGAACAGCCAGGCCTGAACCCGGTCGTTCCAGCGCGACATGGCCCATAGCACCTTGTCCACCTGATCGCCGTCCTGCAAGTTACAACCGCTCAGCATCGCCATGGCGCCGACGGTCAAGCCGCCGCGCAGGAAATTGCGGCGCTGGATGCTTTCCAGCTGAAGCTGCTGCGCGGGCTCAAGTCCGATGCGCTGAATCGCTCGTTTTTTGGGTTCAATCATGATCGAGTTTTCCGCTTTCAATCGGCCGTACGCCGCCCGTGATCATGGGCAACAGCGTTTTCGGCACCAGCAGCACCAGCGCCAGATGCACGACGACAAAGGCGCCAATGGCCGCCATCGCCACGAAGTGCACGTAACGTGCAATGTCATAGCCGCCCAATAGGGCTACCAGTTCTTGCAGTTGAATGGGCTTCCAGATCGCTACCCCCGAGACCACGACCAGCACCCCTGCCGCCAGCACCAATCCATACATCAGGCGCTGCACCGCGTTGTAAACGCCCTTCTCATGCACCAGTCGAAAACGCAGCGCATCGGCCAGGTCACGTTTCACCGCCCGGGCCGTCACCGGCAAGAAATCGCGTTTGAAATGACCGCTGATCAACCCATACGACACATAGATGAGGCCGTTGATGAGCAATAACCACATGAACGCAAAGTGCCAGGCCAGTGAGCCACCCAACCAGCCCCCGACCGTCAATTCAGCCGGGAACCTGAAGGCGAACAGCGGGGAGGCGTTGTAAATTCCCCAGCCGCTCATGAACATACAGACCATGCAAATGGCGTTGAGCCAATGTGTGAGGCGCACAGGCCAGGGATGGATACGTGTTCTTTTCATGTTTCTCCCTCCCGTACAGGGAAAGGCGAACCCTGCTGAAGCGAGGCCCCTCGAGCCTCGCTGCAACAGGTGTGGCCTATTACATAGGCGGCTGAAAGCCATCTTTACCGACCGCGATACCGCGTGCGTTTTTGCCATCTTCCGCTGGGAATACGACGACTTTGGCGCCTTTGACCAACTCATCGGCTTTGCCCGGTTCTACGTAAGCGATTGGCACATCATCCGGTACGACCAGTTGCTTCTCGCCGCCTTTGTAAGTGACGGTCAGCGTGCGGCCATTGGCATTGGACAACTTGCCCACGGTGCCGTTGGTCATGGTGCCGGTGCTGCCATCGGCGTTCTGCCAACCGTAGTGACCTTCGCCGCTGCCCTTGAGGCTGGACTCGAATACGGTGACTTCCAGGGCCTTCAGCGAGCCATCAGCCTGCGGGATGGCTGCCGAGCCGACGAAGCTGTCGGGTTTGATCGAATCGATCTCAGCCTTCGACACCTGGGCGATACCGGTCTTGTCAGTCAGACCGATAGTCTCGTGTGCGCCAGTGCGGGTGGTGAAGGTCAGCGTGTTGTCACTGACACTTTCAACGGTGCCGCGCAGAGGTTTGACCACTGGCATATCGGCCGCGGTGGCCATGACAGCGGCACTGAACATCAGCAAGCCGAACGTGGTGGAAAGAGCAGCCTTCATTTTCATCGTGACGATTCCTCGCGGGTTTATGTGCTGCCATCCTCTGCTCCCGACTGGAACCCCACGATGACCGCCAGATTACATTTTCGTCATCCGCAACCACGCCCCATGAATGACAAAAATGTAACCAACACCACCCCCACGGCTGGTTACACTGCAACCCTGACGCGGCTTGCAGTGATTCGACACTTACCCGAACCCAGCCGCAGGCCAAAACCCATCACGGTGAGACCCGAGTGCTCCTGAATGCATATTTTGCTGATCGAGGACGACACCAAGACCGGCGAGTACCTGAAAAAGGGGCTTGGTGAGTCCGGCTACAACGTCGACTGGATGCAGCACGGTGCCGATGGCCTGCACATGGCGCTGCAAACGTCCTATGACCTGATCGTGCTGGATGTGATGCTCCCCGGCATCGATGGTTTTCAGATCATCGAGCTGTTGCGCGCCAGGCAAGACGTACCCGTGCTGTTTCTTACCGCCCGCGATCAATTGCATGACCGCATTCGCGGCCTGGAGCTGGGGGCTGACGACTATCTGGTGAAGCCGTTTTCCTTTACCGAGCTTCTGTTGCGCATTCGCACCATCCTGCGGCGTGGGGTGGTTCGGGAAGCCGACCACTTCCATATCGCCGACCTGGAGCTGGATCTGCTGCGTCGTCGGGTCACTCGCCAGCAGCACGTGATCGTGCTGACCAACAAGGAGTTCGCCCTGCTGCATCTGTTTCTGCGCCGTGAGGGCGATGTCCTGTCCCGGGCGCAGATCGCTTCGGAAGTCTGGGATATGAATTTCGACAGCGATACCAACGTGGTGGACGTGGCGGTCAAACGCCTGCGCAACAAGATCGATCTGCCTTACCCGGTCAAGCTGATCCATACCGTACGCGGCATCGGCTATGTGTGCGAGGTGAGGCCATGCGGCCCCGACGCCAGCCATCCCTGACCCTGCGCTCGACGCTGGCTTTCTCGCTGGTGGCAATGCTCACAGTGGCCGGTGCCGGTCTTTATTTGTATGGGTCGATGAAAGCCTCGGTGTTAACGAACAGCGATCATGCGGTGCTGGGGCGTCTGGATCACTTTCGCAAGCTGCTGCATTACGAGCTGGCCCTGGAGAAGTTGCGCGACAGCCCGCAGATCTTCAAGAACATGCTCGACAGCGAAGAAGACATCTTCATCATCGGTGAGCCGGGCCAACAGCCGGTGATCATGGTCAACCCACTGAACGCAACGCTGCCGGATCTGCCAGTGATCGAACCAGGGACGGCCTTGAGCGTGAACGACCTGCGCAGCGGCATGACCGACTCGGGCGTGCCATTGCGCGCCGCTACCGTGCTGACGACGTCCGGCGGCCGCGAAGTACGCCTCACTGCCGCGCACATCATGGTCAAGGAGATGGCCATGCTCGAGGCATTCCGCAAGCGTATTTACCTGGCGGTGACCCTGGCGTTTCTACTCACTGCGACGCTCGGTTACATGCTGCTGCATCGCGGCCTGCGTCCATTGCGCAAAATGGCCGCGCATGCCGCAAACATAACGCCCGAGCGGCTCGACAGCAGAATGGACAGCGAAGACACACCGGTTGAACTGCAACAATTGAGTGATGCCTACAACGCCATGCTCGATCGTCTCGCCAACGGCTATCAGCGCCTGATGCAGTTTTCCGCCGACCTGGCTCACGAAATACGCACGCCCGTGGGCTCGTTGATGGGGCATTGCCAGGTCGCCCTGCGTCAGTCGCGTAGCGCCGACGAATACCAGGCGCTGCTGGCTTCTAACCTGGAGGAGTTGGAGCGCATTTCACGCATAGTCGAAAGCATTCTGTTCCTCGCGCGCGCCGACGAAGCGCAATCGGTGATCGAGCGTCAGCCGTTGTCGCTACATGATGAGTTACAGCGTATCGCCGGTTATTTCGAAGGCCTGGCCGAAGAGCGGCAGCTCTCCTTGCATGCCACCGGCAATGGCACCCTGGAAGCTGACCCGCTACTGCTACGCCGGGCATTGAGCAACCTGGTGGCGAACGCGGTTCGCTACGCCGACGAAGGCAGCGAGATTCTGATGCGCGCGACAGCTGCCAACGATGGCTGGCGAATCGATGTGGAGAATCGGGGGCCGGTGCTGACCGATGCGACGCTGGGCAAGCTGTTCGACCGATTTTATCGGGGCGATGCTTCGCGCCATCAACGCTCCGACTCGAACGGCCTGGGCCTGGCCATCGTCGCGGCGATCATGCAACTGCATGGAGGCAAGGTGAGCGTGAAACAGCCCCGGCCAGGCACGATCTGCTTCACGTTGTTTTTCCCCGCGACGGGTGCAGTGAGACCGCCTGCCGGTTCAAAGCAATTTGTCCAGGGTAATGGGTAGTCGACGAATGCGTTTGCCGGTGGCGTGATAGACCGCGTTGGCCACTGCTGCGGCGACGCCGACGATACCGATCTCGCCGACACCCTTGGAGCCCAGCGGATTCACCACCTCATCATGCTCCTCGACGAAAATTACCTCGATGTCACCCATGTCGGCGTGAACCGGCAGGTGATACTCAGCCAGGTTGTGGTTCATGCAGCGACCCAGTTGGTGATCGATCATGGCTTCTTCATGTAGGGCCATGCCAATGCCCCAGACCACACCGCCGAGAATCTGGCTACGTGCGGTCTTTGCATTGACCACCCGACCGGCCGCGATGGCACTGACCACGCGCCTGACCCGCACGCTACCCAATGCCTCATCTACCTGCACCTCGACGAATACCGCTGAGTGGGTGGCACTGGCGAACTGCTCGCGCAGCTTGCCCGGTTTGGCCTCGACTTGCGCTTCGACGCTGCCGTGGCACATCAGTAGATCGCGCAGTTCGATGGCGCGGCTGCTGTCATCGGCCTGCTCGATTCGTCCGTCGATGCAGCGCAACTGGCTGGCGTCGGTGAAGGGTGCATCAGGTAGTTGGCGCGCGGCATCGCACAGGCGCTGCGCCAGTTCCAGGCAGGCCAGGCGCACTGCGCTGCCCACCGACGAAACGGTAAAGGAACCACCCTGCAGAGGCGCCTTCGGCAGGCTCGAATCACCCAGTTCGAAGGTGACGAGGACGGGATCCAGGCCGAGCGTGTCGGCAGCGATCTGGGTCATCACGGTGGCCGTGCCCGGGCCGATATCGCAGGTCGCACTGGCGACCAGCAGACGACCGTCGGCACTCAACGTAGCGCGAGCGCTGGCAGGCATCTGCATGGCTTCCCAAACGCCGGTGGCCATGCCCCAGCCGATCAACTGATCGCCTTCGCGCATGCTGCGTGGCTGCGCGCTGCGGCGCTTCCAGCCGAAAGCCTCGGCACCCAGCTGATAGCAGGCACGCAGTTCCTTGCTGGAGTAAGGCTTGCCCTCGTTCTGGTTGGTTTCGCTGTAGTTCAGCAGGCGCAGTTGCACAGGGTCGACGTCAGCGGCCCAGGCCAGCTCGTCCATCGCCGACTCGAGAGCGAAAAGGCCGGTGGCGGCGCCTGGAGCACGCATGTCCAGCGGGGTATAGACGTCCAGAGGCGCCAGCTGATAGCTCAAGCGCAGGTTGTCGCAGTGATAGAGCATCCCCGACCATTCAGCGACATGTTCGGTGAAGTCCTCGAAGCGTGAGGTTTGGCCGATGACATCGTGCACCAAGCCCTGCAGCTTGCCGTCGCTCGACGCACCCAGGCGCATGCGCTGGATGGTGCGCGGCCGATAGCCGAAGGTGAACATCTGCTGGCGGGTGAGCGTAACCCGCACCGAGCAGTGCAGCTTCAGGGCGGCCATGGCGGCCAGCGGAAGCTGGTATTGCGGACGCAGGCCGGAGCCGAATGCACCGCCCACGAAGGAGGACAGTATCCTGACTCGTGAGGTTTCCAGCTTGAGCACGTTGCACAGGTACTGCTGGCTGTTCTGCGGCCCCTGGGTCTTATCGTGGATCAACAGGCTGTCGGCCTGGTAGATCACCGTCGACGCGTGGGGCTCCATCGGATGGTGATATTCGTTGGGCAGTTCGTACTCCAGTTCCAGACGAATGGCCGCGGCCGCGATGGCCTCTTCGGCATTGCCTCTGGGCTCCGGCAACTCGGCCGGCGCTTGGTGGGCGCTGCCCAGCGCCTGTTGCAGATCGGTGGCATGGGGTTCTTCGTCATAGCGAATCTTCACGCAGGAAGCGGCGTGCCGGGCGAGTTCAAGGGTCTCGGCCACCACCAGGGCTACCGGTTGCCCGCTGTAGTGCACCTGCGCGTTGAACAGGGGGCGAAAGGGCGAGCCATCCGCCGCATCGTCGTCCTCGTAGCTTTCGTCGTCCGCCGCCATCGGTGGACGATTCTGGTGGCTAAGCACCAGTGTCACTCCAGGCAGAACCAACGCAGCGGAGGCATCTATCTCGACAATGCGGCCGCGGGCAATGGGGCTGCAGATCACGCTGCCATGCAGCAGTCCGGCAGCAGTGTGCTCAGCTGCGTAACGGGCCTGGCCGGTCACCTTGAGGGGGCCGTCGACCCGGTCGAGCGGACGGCCAAGTATCGGGGCATTCATGGGGCTATCCCTCCGGCAGCGGTAGTCAGGGCACGAACGATGGCGCGACGCGCCAGTTCTACCTTGAAGGCGTTGTGCGTCAGTGGTCGTGCGTCCTGCAGCATCAGGTCGGCGGCCGCCTGGAAGTTTGCCGCCAGCGGCAACTGACCCGCGAGGCTGCGCTCCACGTCCGCCCGCCGCCAGGGTTTGTGGGCCACGCCACCCAGCGCCAGACGCGCCTCACGGATACGGCCGTCGGCGTCGAAGTCGAGCGCCGCGGCGACCGACACCAGAGCAAAGGCGAAAGAGGCACGGTCGCGCAGTTTGAGGTAGGAACTGTTCGCTGCGAAGCCGGCTGCGGGCAGCTCCACGGCCAGCACCAGCTCGTCGCTGGCGAGCTGGGTATCGCGTTGTGGCTCGTCCTCAGGCAGGCGGTGAAAGTCAGCGAAGGCTATACGGCGTTGGCCCCGGGTGCCGGCGACCAGTACCTGGGCATCGAGCGCCGCGAGTGCCACACAGAGATCCGAGGGATGCACCGCGACGCACTGCTCGCTGGCGCCGAACAGCGCGTGGTAGCGATTGAGACCGGTGCGCGCCGGGCAACCGCTGCCAGGCTCGCGCTTGTTGCAAGGCGTCTGGCTGTCGTAGAAGTAGTGGCAGCGGGTGCGCTGCAACAGGTTGCCACCGACGCTGGCCATATTGCGCAGTTGGGGCGACGCACCCGACAGCAACGCCTGGCTCAGCAGCGGATAGCGGCGCTCGACCTCGGGGTGCCAGGCCAGGTCGGCATTGCTGACCAGTGCGCCGATACGCAGGCCACCCTCCTCCGTCGGCTCCACCTCGCGCAGGGGCAAGGCGTTGATGTCGATCAGACGCTGGGGCCGTAGCAGGTTCTCCTTCATCAGGTCGACCATGTTGGTGCCGCCGGCGATGAACAGGCTTCCGGGGCCGGCCAGGCCCAGAGCCTCGTCGACGTGCAGCGGTTTGCTATAGGCGAACGGGGTCATTGGCGAACCTCCGTTACACAGTCCGGCAGGGCTTCTTCAATGGCGGCGAGAATGTTCGTATAGGCTCCGCAGCGACAGAGGTTGCCGCTCATGCGCTCGCTAATGTCGGCAGCGTCGCCGATGCGACCTTCACTGGCGAGACCCAGCGCGGAACATATCTGCCCCGGCGTGCAGTAGCCGCACTGAAAGGCGTCGTGTTTGACGAAGGCGCGCTGCATCGGATGCAGTTCGCCGCCCTCGCTCAGGCCCTCGATGGTGGTCAGTTCACGACCATCGAGCATTACCGCCAGCGTCAGACAGGCGTTGATCCGGCGACCGTCCAGCAGCACGGTGCAGGCACCGCACTGACCATGATCGCAGCCCTTCTTGGTGCCGATCAGATCGAGTTGCTCACGCAGCAGGTCGAGGGCGGTGATCCAGGGATAGACCTCGACTTGCAAGGGAGCTCCGTTCAGGGACAGAGATATTTCAAGACGTTCGAAGCCGTTCGTGCGGGTCTCGCTCATGGGGGCAACCTCCGGTTATTCAGGACGTCTTCGTGCGTCCGTTTCGGTTCAGAGGTTGCGGGTTTGCAAATCGTTCAGGTCGAGCGAGGAGTGGCCGGCCAGCGCAGCAGATTCGCAGCATGGTCGGCTCGCGGGAGGCTGCCCGGATCGTCGACCGCCAACATCTTCCCTACTCGTGCCGAGCAGCAACTTGGCGCCTTGCCCGTCGGCAGTTGCAGCAAACATGACGCGAAAGCGCTGCTGGTGTCGCGCAGGCACCCTCGCCTCCTGCCATACCGAGTGCCCCAAGCGATGGCACTTTCCTGCCCGCTTCAGGCCGAAAGCAGCCGAAATGCGCGGCGCCGCGTAATCAGAGCAAATGCTGTTCTATCCATTGGCCGATGGTGGTGGTTTCGATCTGCCGTTCGACGTTGTAGCTATCCGCCTTTGCCCAAGCGACGCCTTTGCCTTCGGCGAACACCGCCCGGTACTTGCGGATCGAGTCATCGGGCGCGGCGGCCAGGTCGGCCTTGAGCGCTGGCACCGTCCACTCCACGCGTTCAACCTTGCGGTTGAGTAATTGATCGACAGTATCCGCCAATTGCCGGTAGGTGAGAGTGTCGCCCGCAGTGAAGACGACTCGATTAGCCAGCTCTGGCTCGAACAGGATGGAAGCCGTCAGGCGGCCGATGTCTTCTGGCGTGGTAACCGTCACGGCGGTGTCCCAGCTACCCAGGGCGCGTACGATGTTTTGATCCAGATCGACTACCCCGAACGCAGGTTCGAACAGAAAGCTGGTGAACATGCCGGTGGAGATGATCAACCATTGCACGCGTGACTGGCCGCGCAGCAATTGACGCACGTCCAGTTGTTCGTCAAACAAGTTTTGAGGGCTGCCGCGGCCGATCACGTCGTAATCCACGCCGAATTGCCAGGGCACATAGCGTTTCACATTCGACTGCAATACTGCGCGGGCCAGTTTGAGCTGTATCCCTGTACCTGCGGCGAATCCCAGGCAACTTACCAGCGTGTCGAAGCCACTGAACAGTGCGGCGAGCTGTTCTTCGGAATCGTTTACGGCATCCGCAGACACCACCTCGATGCCCAGGGTATTCAGTTCTTCGAGGGTCTGGCGTTTGCCTTCAGACGTAGTGCCGAGACTGGATGGTCGCAGCATGACGGTTACCTGCGCTGTCGGCTGGGCTGCCAGTTCGCGGAGCACGGCCATGCCGAGTTCGCCGGCGCCCAGAACGAGAATATTGTCGGTTTCTGCAAGGGTGTGCGGGTGCATCGGTTACTCCCGGTGAATGATCGACGATGATCGTTTTTATCCTGTCACCATTGGCGAACATTCAGAAGAAGGCACACGAGTGATACCGCATGAACACGATGACTGAAGAAGAGGTGATCCGCTTGTCACAAGCCACGTGCGACGCACTCAGTGACGAGGACGACGGACTCAAGCGTGAGGTTCTGACCCATGCGGGCAATCGCTGGTCGCTGGGGATCGTCCACACACTGGGGGTGGCGGGAAAACTGCGACACGCCGAAATCGGCCGTCGCCTGCCTGGTATCACCCAGCGCATGCTGACCCGCAGCTTGCGGCAACTTGAAAGAGACGGATTGATCGCGCGTTGCGATCACGGCGAGGTGCCGCCACGTGTCGATTACGAGCTGACCCCGCTGGGTCGAAGCTTTCTGGTGCACATGGTGCCGCTATGGATCTGGCTGTTGGAACACGCAGAAGATTTTCGCGCAGCGCGCGTTCGATTCGACGACGTATGAGAGTGCAAGGGATTAGCGAAAGTGGCGACTGTGGTGCGCCGTCAGCGTTGCCACGACTGACTGCTCTTGGCCGATAACCTGCCTGTGCTGGGAAAAGGAGAATGCTTCCGAACCTGGCCGATCTTCATTGACCTGGCTGACCATAACGCCAAGAACGTAGCACGTGCAGCCAAGTGCGGAGCGGGTGATCGGGTAGCTATGCTCATCGACTACATGACTGGTACCCGGCAGCTCTAGCTGATCGAAGAGACTCAATCAGTCCCTTTCAGCCGCTCTGCAAATCGCTGACTCTGGCTCATTCAGGGCGTGACTGACTCACCACGAAAGCGCTGCAACTCTTCACGGGTCACCCGGCGGTCACCGTCCATATCGGCTAGCAGCATCAGAGCAATCGCAGCTTCCACGTACTCCTGCTCGGTTACTTTGCCGTCGCGGTTGCCATCCCAATACTCCAGCGTCTTCTGCGCCACCGAAGCCAACACCTCGGCCGGCCAAACCATGTCAGAACCACTCTCGGCGACCATATGCGCGGCGATATCGTCTACGGTGAGGATGCCGTTACCATCACGGTCGATGGTACGGAAGGTCGCCGGTGCCGCAGCCCGGGCTTCCTCGACAGAAATTGCGCCATCGCCGTTGCTATCCTCCGAACGAAAAATGTCGTCGATCTCCGCCGCGGTCGCGTTGGTGGCTACGAACGCGAGAAGCAGGCCGGTGGAAAACATCCGGGTAAGCGATAGCATGTGGAAACTCCCTGTTGATAGATGTGAAAAGCAGCATAGCGGGATGAGCCAGACGTTGGTGTTATCCACACAGCATCTGCCATTGCAGTGGTGGAGTGGCGTAAAGGGTGAAGCGTCGTCCTACCCTACGAACTGATCTGGGGTGTGGTCACGGACAGCCTCGGTCGGCACCGTAGCCGTGGCTGAGCCAGTGTTCCATAGCCCACATGTGCTATAGCGGCTGCGTGCTGGAATCTAGCCTGAATGATGGCGTATGACGCCGCCGGCCCAGCCGAGGACTGAATAATGCCGCTATCGCCCGGAAGACTTCAGCGATCGGTGATGGTCGTACCGGCGATGCTCTCGGCGAACCCAGCTCCCAGCAGCTTTGCCGGCGTCTCGAAACCCGGCCGTCGCTCGCCACCCAATACCCGGCGCGCAGCCTCCACGGCAGCAATCGGTGTGTAGGTGTAGCCGTTGACGGTCTCAATCACTGAACGCGCAACTGTGCCGTCGGCGCCGGTCACTTCGGCTACTGCTCGGGCGCGATGAGCTTCGCGTTGTTGCGCGTCCGGGCCCTCAGGAAGCTGTGAGAGATCTCCTTCGGGAAAGGGATTGCCGGAGAAATGCACGAACATGGAAATGTTGGGAATGCCGGTGGAGTGCCAGCCGGTGACCAGATCACCGAAAGACAACGGCGCACACAGTTCCAGGCCGTAGCCAAAATCGAAGTGCCGTGGTTGCGCATCGGGAGTTGCAACCAACAACCCGTCAATCCGCGCCAGAAGCCCTGCACCAATGATTTCGCTGACACTCAGGGCGGAGCCACGCGACATCGAACCCGCAACCTGAAGTGCAATATTAAGCGACTGCGGCGCATGCACCCGACGAGCGACATGCACCGCCAGGCAGTCTGTCGGCACCACGTCCCAGCCGACGCCAGGCAGGAGCATGACGCCGGACTCGGCCGCCTTAGCGCCCAATCGCTCGGCCAACCGGTAGACATTGATCTCGGCCGTGATATCCAGATAGTCGACGCCAGCTTCGATACAGGCCTGCATCAATGCATCGGCTGTCTGCGCAAAAGGTCCGGCGAGGTTCAGTAGCACGCTGATGCCTTCAAGGGATTGTGCTGCCTGGGTATCGGGCGTGAACAGGCGATACGGAACATTCAATTGTGCAGCCAGAGCCCGCAGCCTGTCGTGATTGCGCCCGGCAAGGACAATGGCCAGTCCCTGCGCAACGGCGTACTCGGCCGCCATGCGCCCCATGTATCCGGTTGCGCCATAGATCATCAATCTCTTCATTGGACGTGCTGCCAGTTCTTGTAGACAAATCCCAGGCTGTACCCGTCAGGATCCAGGACATTTGCGGCGTAGTAGTCCGGGTCGTAGTGCAGACGTACCCCCGGTGCGCCGTTTTCGGTCGCGCCATGGCTCAACGCGGCCGCATAGGCGGCCTCGACTTCGGTTCTGCTGTTTGCCACAAAGCCAACATGCAGCGCTCTCCCACCAGCGTCCCCCTTGCGCAGCCAGAAGAACATCCGACCGTTGGCGCCAAAGCCTTTCAGGTCGGGATGCCCTGGTGGGCCGTCCTTACCGTCGTAATCCAGGCGCGCGGTGATACCGAGCGGTGCCAGGGCAGCTTCATAGAAACGGATCGAGCGTTCAAGGTCGCTCACAGACAAAAAAATGTGATCCAGCATGGCAAAGCCCTCGATTGTTCAGATGATGTATCCGCCAGCGACTTCAATGCTCTGGGCATTGATCCAGGCGCCCTCCTGCGACAGCAACATGGCAATGATCCGTGCCACATCTTCTGGCTCACCGACTCTGCCCAGCGCCGTTTGCGCAGCCAGCATCGCCTCGAATTCGTCATTGAGCCCGCCGCCCAACTCAGTTCGAATCGCTCCAGGGGAAACAGCATTGGCACGTATGCGCCTATCGCCAAATTCCTTGGCCATATAGCGAGTGAGCACCTCCAGGCCACCTTTGAACGCCGCATAAGGCGCAACCCCAGCAGTGGCCACGCGCGTGGTAGCGCTAGTCAGGTTGACGATGCTGGCGTTTTCTTCCAGTAACGGCAGCAGGGTCTGCGTCAGGAAGAAGGGGCCTTTGAGATGAACATTGAACAGACCATCGAACTGCTCCTCGCTGACAGATGCCAACGGGACGAACAGGCCGTAACCTGCGTTATTCACCAAGCCTGCGAGCGTGTTCGTGCCCCAAGTCTCATGCAGTGCAGCGACGACCGCCTCCCGGAAAGCCTCGAAGCTTTTGACATCTGCGACATCGAGCTTGAGCGCAACGGCTTTACCTCCCGCTCGTTCGATGCTTCGCACCACCTCAGCTGCGGCCTCTGGATGATGGTTGTACGTGAGGATGACGCCCATGCCGTGTCGGGCAGCGTGTTCCGCTGCACTGGCACCAATACCTCGGCTGCCTCCAGTAATGACGATAACGCCCATGATGTGCTCCATGGCTAACTGAATAAGCCGCCACACTACGGAGCATCGTCATCGCCAACGCAGCTGTTCCTACTCGAAACCTGCCTGTTTCTGCTTTCTGCTTGCACTGCACCTCATCCTGCATACAGCATTGCCAGCATGAACGAGCAACTGAATGAACTCCGCGCTCTAGCCGCCAAGGCCGAAAACCGCCGCACAGAGACGGGCATTCCGCGCGTCGCCATGGTTCAGGGCAAGATTCCAGAGCATATGCTGGCGGCGGTCTATGACCCGATGATCAATCTGATCCTGCAAGGCAGCAAAACCATGACAGTGGGCGACAGCACGCTGCGATATGACCCGGCGACCTATTTCGTCATGTCCATCGAGCTGCCAGCGGTGGGCACGGTGCACCCTGCCGCATCAGGCGAACCCTATCTGGCCGTCAGCCTGACACTTGATCCGACAGTGTTATCCACCCTGCTCACGGACTTGCCCAAACCCGTTTCTCGCCATGACAACGACCCTGGCTTCTCGGTGGCCGCCGTTACGCCCGAGCTGATGGACGCCTGGGTGCGTATGCTGCGATTGATGGGCGACCCCAATGCCATCGCGGCCCTCGCGCCTGCGTACGAACGCGAGATTCTGTTTCGCGTGCTACAAGGCCCCCATGGCTGGATGCTGCGGGAAATCGCCGCACCGGATACCGCCATGGCTCGCGTAAACCTGGCCATCCAGTGGATTCGGCGAGAATTTGCCGAACCCATCAGGGTGGAATTCCTGGCGCAGAAAGCGGCGATGAGTGTCTCGGCCTTTCACCGTCACTTCAAAGCGGTGACGACCTTGAGTCCATTGCAGTATCAAAAACGTGTTCGTTTGCTCCAGGCGCGAATGCTCATGGTGACCGGCGGCAAAAATGTCACGGCCGCGGCCTTCGAGGTGGGGTATGAAAGCCCGACGCAATTCAGCCGGGATTATGCGCGGGTATTTGGCCTTCCTCCTGCGAGAGACGCAGGAAGAATTCTGGGGGAAACGAAGGTCTCCTGAAACCAACGGGTGAATGGGGACGCAGCCGTAGCTAATCCGAGTCGCTGGGGCGCTTGAGGCGGGCCTGGTTTGCACAGGCGAGGAACGTCTCGATCACCTGGCTGCGGCGCTCGGCCAGGCAATACAGATACGTCTCGGTGTGCACCGGATCGCCCTCCAGACGGATGGCTTTGAGGTTGGGGCCGGGGATGTACTCGGCTTCTGACACTACGCCCAAGCCAATGCCTCGCGCCACCGCCTCGCGCAGTGCCTCACGGCTACCAATCTCCATGACCATACGCGGCGTCACCTCACGATCGGCCAGCGCCTGCTCGAACGCCAAACGCGTAGTCGAACCTTGCTCGCGTCGTAACATCGGCTGCCCCTGCAGCTCTTCCAGCCGCACGGTATCGTGCTGGGCCAAGGGATGCTCATGATGGGCGAACACGATGATGCGATGGCGGGCGTACAGCGTCGAGTGGAAAGCGGGATCTTCATGCAGCCCAGCTAACACACCGATATCCGTCACGTAGTTTTCGAGGTCAGCCAATACCGACGCCGAGTTACCCACACGGATCGACAGCTCGACCTGGGGGAAGTCGCGACGATAGGCATCGACCATCTCGATGACGTGGAACGGGCCAACCGCACCTAGCCGCAATTGGCCCCTGACCAAGGTTCCGGAATCACGTAACAGCCCGTGTGCTTCAGCTTCAAGAGCCATCAGTTGCTGCGCGATGGGCAATAGCTGCCGACCAACCGTCGACAGCTCGGCACGGCGACCACGGCGGTGGAAAAGTTCGAGATTATGCAGGCGCTCCAATGCCTGTATCTGAGTGGTCACGGTCGGTTGGCTGAGCCCAAGTGATCGTGCTCCCGCGCTGAAGCTGCCCTGTCGTGCCACAGCCAGGAAGGCGCGCAGCTTACTGTTCGACATCCATAGATTCCTTCAATAGTTTTGCGAGTAAACCAATATTGAATCGATGGCATGACGGTCACATTACAAAATTAGGGTAAGCGGCATTCCAACCACAACTCGGATATGCCATGAAAACTCTCCGTAAGCTGTTGTGCACTGTCAGTGTGTCGTTACCGCTGTTGATCAGTGGTGAAGTGTTTGCCGAGACGACACTCAGGATCGGCCTTATCCCCTCTGAAGACTCGCAGTCGATGATCGAGAGCAGCCAGCAGGTGCTCGATCAACTGCAGGCCAAGCTGGGCATGCCGGTTAAACCGTTCGTGGCTACCGACTACAACGGCGTGATCGAGGCGTTGCGCTCCAAGAAGCTGGACGTCGCCTATCTGGGGCCGTTCTCTTACGTGCTCGCAAGCCAGGTGGCCGATGTCGAGGCCTTCGCCGTAGCCGTGACGAAGAAGACCGGAAAGAGCGCTTACCGCAGTCTTATCGTTGCTCGCCCCGACAGCGGTATCCAATCGTTGGCCGATCTAAAAGGCCATACTTTCGCCTTCGTCGATCCAAGCTCCGCCTCCGGTCACCTCTTCCCCAAAGCAGGCATCGAGCAGGCCGGCTATCAGCCGGACGAGCTGTTTTCACGGGTGATTTTCTCGGGCTCGCACGATGCCAGCATCCTGGCAGTGGCCAATCGCAAGGTGGATGCCGCCGCTGTGGCTGACCGCATTCTTGCCACCGCTACGGCGCAGGGCCAGGTCAAACCGGACGAGTTGCGCATCGTCTGGAGCTCTTCAGATATCCCCGAGTCGCCGATGGTCTGGCGCAAGGATCTGGATCCGGCGCTGAAGCAGAAGCTGGCTGCAGCACTCGCCGAGGTCAAGGATATCCCCTGGGGTGATCAGGGCATGCTCGACGGCTTTCAGCCGACCCGCGATAGTGCCTATGACGTGGTTCGCGACACCGCCAAGGTGCTCGATCTCGATCTGAGCAAAATGAAATGATCAGCGTCCACCGGCTCACCAAGCACTATGGGAACAATCCCGTGCTGAGAGGAATCGATCTGCAGATCGGTGCTGGCGAATTCGTCGTGGTGCTTGGTCAGTCTGGCGCGGGAAAATCCACTCTGTTGCGCTGCATGAACCGCTTGGCTCAGGCAGATGGCGGCGAACTCCAGGTCGCTGGAATCGATGCCATGCAAGCACGCGATGAGCGTGCCCTGCGCCGCCAGGTTGCGATGATTTTCCAGCACCACAATGTGGTACCACGTCTCTCGGTGCTGAAGAACGTGCTCACCGGCCGCCTGGGATCGCTGTCGACGCTTGCCTCGATCTTGCAGCTTTTCAGTCGAGCCGATGTGGAGCTGGCGCACCAATGTCTGCGTCGGGTCGAGCTGATGCACAAGGCTGAAGCTCGCACCGACTCTCTTTCAGGTGGGCAAATGCAGCGGGTGGGTATCGCTCGTGCACTCGCCCAGCAACCCAAGGTCATCCTCGCCGATGAGCCCGTCGCGAGCCTCGATCCAAAGACTGCGCGTCTGGTCATGCAGTACCTGCGTGATGCCAGTCGGGATCTGGGGATTACCGTGGTTTGTAACCTGCATCAGGTGGACTTCGCCCGCGAGTTTGGCGACCGCATCATCGGTCTGGCACATGGTCGCCTTGTTTACGATGGCGACGCTGATGGTCTCGACCAGCCCACGTTGCATCGCATCTATCCCGGCGCGAACGAAAACAGCCAGACCGAGACCGAATGCTCCTTGCAGCTGCGTTATACCAATGGCCTGGGAGGCTGACATGCGCACCCAAAATTATCGCTGGATGGTGAAAACCCCGGACAGTCTGCGCGGCTGGGCCTCGACTGCTGCATGGGTGCTGATGCTGGTGGTCGTGCTGCATTGGAGCGCCAATGGCGCGCAGCTCAGTTGGGGGGAGTTGGCGTCAGGCCTCCCGCAAATTGGCGATTTCCTCTCGCGCTCGGTGCCGCCAAATCTGGATATCCTGCCCAAGCTGATCGCACCGGCCTTGGAAACCTTGCAGATCGCTATCTGGGGCACACTGCTGGGGATTCTCTTCGCTGTACCTCTGGCCTTTCTCGCTGCCCGCAATCTGCAGAGCAATCGCTGGCTGTACCAGGGAACCCGGCAAACGCTCAATGTCATTCGCAGTATCAATGAGCTGATCCTCGCCCTGGTCTTCGTTTCCGCTGTTGGCCTGGGGCCATTTCCCGGTGTCCTGGCTCTTGCAGTGCATGGGGTAGGCATGCTCGGCAAGTTCTTCGCCGAGAGCATCGAAGAGATAGATCAAGGCCCTCTCGAGGCACTTCGAGCCACAGGCGCTCGGCCTCTGCAGGTGATCGTGTTCGGCGTGCTCCCGCAAGTCATCACGGCCTGGATTGCCGTGATCCTCTATCGCTTCGAGGTCAACCTGCGTTCGGCTACCGTGCTGGGCATGGTCGGCGCGGGTGGGCTCGGCTTCGAACTGGTCAGCAGCATCAAGCTGTTCAAATACCAGGAAACGGCCACCTGCATCATCGTGATCACGCTGATGGTGATTGCCGCCGACATGCTATCGAGCCGACTGCGCGCCTCGATTCAGCAAAGCGGTAGGCACTGAGTAACCGTTTCGACAACTGCTCCCAAACGGCCGTGTCGTCCAGTACGGTCTCTCCAAGTAACTACACGCAACTTTATCGAGCGGAGTATCGCAGCGGTGACGCACGCTTCTCTAACGCCAGACAGTATCGGCTCAACCGATGCAGAGCTCGAATCAATCGATTTGAGCCCAGTTAACTCGGCAGCAAACATGGCCCCACATTCAAACAACAAGAAAGGAAATGCCATGTCTGCCCACTTCCACAATCCAGTTGCTACCTATTTTGGTAGTGGCAGCCTGAGCCAGATCGCGGCACTCACCGAAGGCCAGACGGTCGCCCTGGTAACCTTTCCCGAGGCCCGCGGCTTGGGTGTGATAGACAAGATCCAGGCGCTGTTGGGGGAGCGTCTGATTCATGTGGTGGAAGACGTGCAGCCCAATCCGGATGTCGCACAACTGAGTGCCACATACGAGCGTTTCTGGGCACAGGCCGGCGGCTGTGAAACGGTGCTGGCGGTAGGTGGCGGCAGCGCCATCGATACCGCCAAGGCGTTGATCGTCGGCACGGCGTCCGGGCGCTTCGATGAGTTGCTGACCCTGCTGGGCAGTGGCAAGCCGTTTACCCCGGCGCGCTGCAAGGCACTGATCGCGGCGCCTACAACCGCAGGTACCGGCAGTGAAGTGACGCCATGGGCAACCATCTGGGACGCGGGACAGCAAAAGAAGTATTCGCTGCACCTGGAATGCACCTGGCCCAAAGCGGCAATCATCGATCCGAATCTCATGCTTACGGTACCGGCGGGCGTGACTGTATCCACCGGTCTCGATGCGCTGTCACACGCGCTGGAGTCGATCTGGAACGTCAATGCCAATCCGATCTCCGACACCTTTGCGATCTCCGCTATCGAAGACATCCTCGACTGCCTGCCTCGGTTGCGCGAAAACCTGAGCAGCCGCGAACTGCGCGCCCGCATGGCCCTGGCGGCTCTGAAGGCAGGCCTGGCCTTTTCCAATACCAAGACGGCGCTGGCCCATTCCATTTCCTACGAAATGACCCTGCGCCATGGTCTGCCTCACGGCATTGCGTGCTCCTTTACCTTGCCCTACGTGCTGGGCTTGGCGTGGGGACGGGATGCGGCTCGGGATCAGACGCTACAGCGGGTTTTCGGGCCTGATCTGGCCAAGGCTCAAGAGCGCTTGCGAGGTTTTCTCCATCGCCTGGACGTGAAGACCGAATTCACCGATTACGGGGTGACGGAGGTCGAGGCGCAGGAGATGGTTCTGTATGCCATGCAGGGCGCTCGTGGAAAGAATTTCATCGGCTCACGCGCCGCCTGATACGTCGCCTACCTAACGTGGGCGGCTGTTCAGGTCGCCTGTTTCCTGTTGCACCGAATAAGAGTGCCGTTCCTCCAGCAGCCTGGTTGGAGGGAGCGTAACAAGAAGGAAAATATGATGAATCGTGAGCATTCTCTGTCTGGTCTCGCTGTTCCCGCCACCCCATCCTTTCACTTGGCTCAGTGGCGAATGCTGTTGGCGACGATGTTCTGCTACCTGTTTTTCTACACCGGTCGACAGACCTTCGGCTTTGCAATTCCCGGCATGCAGGCCATCAACGGTAACGGTGAGCGGGTGATCCTGCGCGAGCGGGGCTCACGCACCAGGCAACTGGTGGAGGAAGCGTGTCAACGAGCCGGTATTGAGCTGGACTGCGCCATGCAACTCAACAGCCGCGAGGCGATTGTGCATGCCATTGCTCAGGGAATCGGCATCGGTTTCGTTTCAGCGGTTGAGTATGCAGAGACGCCTGGCACCCGGCCGATCACCTTCGTCGACCATCCGTTTCACATCGAGTACCACCTGTGCTGCCTGGGCATCCGTCGTAACCGACCGATGATCGCCGAGCTGTTCGAGGGCAGCATACCGCCACCCACCTGAATGCAATCGAATTCATAACTCAGCCTGCCCTGTCGACGGGGAGGACAGGCCTCTCTCATCCTTCGTTTGGAGATACACCATGAACTACAAGCAACCGACTCAATTGCAAGCCGCGATTCTCGACTGGGCAGGTACCGTTGTCGACTTCGGCTCTTTCGCACCAACGCAGATTTTCGTCGAAGCCTTTGGCGAGTTCGGTGTCGAGGTTTCCCTTGAGGAAGCGCGCGGGCCAATGGGTATGGGCAAGTGGGATCACATCCGCACGCTCTGCGATCGACCTGCCGTTGCTGAGCGCTACCACGCGAAATTTGGTCGAACCCCAACCGATGCCGACGTGACGGCAATCTACGAGCGTTTCATGCCGCTGCAGATAGACAAGATCGGCCTGCACTCGGCGCTGATTCCCGGTGCGCTGGAAGCCATCGCAGCGTTACGCGAAAAGGGGCTGAAGATCGGTACCTGCTCCGGTTATCCGGCGGTGGTCATGGAAAAAGTCGTGGAGCTGGCACGCCAGAACGGCTATGTGCCGGATCACGTCGTGGCCAGCGATGAAGTACCCAATGGCCGCCCCTACCCGGCTCAATCGCTGGCCAACGTGATCGCGCTCGGCATCAATGATGTGGCTGCTTGCGTGAAAATCGACGACACCTGGCCTGGCATGCTGGAAGGCCGCAGCGCCGGTATGTGGACAGTGGCATTGACCTGTTCGGGCAACGCCCTTGGAGTGACTTACGAGCAGTACAAGAGCATGCCTCAGGACAAGCTGGATCAGCAGCGCATTCGCATTGGCCGCATGCTGGAAGGCTCGCGTCCGCACTACCTGATCGACACCATCGCCGAGCTGCCCGCGGTGATCGATGACATCAACGCACGCCTGTCGAGAGGTGAAGTGCCTCAGAACACCTGAGCCCTGCACGCAGGATTTGAGGCAGTCAGCGAGGCTGACTGCCCCGCACTCGGGCGCGATACCGCGGCCAACTTACAATAAGAGGTGATCACCATTTGGCGGCTACAAGAAGTCCGGGGTCGGGCGCGAAACCCACAAGATGATGCTCGACCACTATCAGCAGACCAAGAACCTGCTGATCAGCTACGACATCAATCCTTTGGGCTTCTTCTGATCGATGCCAAACAAAACCTGCCAAGCAGGTTTTGTTCGACCTCTAAACGCCCGCTTCTGGCCGCCAGCAGCCTGCCGCAGACTCTGCTACGGGCCGATAGCAACCGCCTACTGACTACTGCATGCATCCGATGATCGCCCCACAGCAGTTGGTGGCGGAAGGCTGCAATCGGCGGCCAGACGCGGACAACGATTAATGCCTTAGTTCGAATACAGTCAAACGCCAATCGTCGCCATATGTGGTTGCCGCGTTCAAGTAAGGTAGCCGCAGCTAGGCTGTCGGAATCGTTCCGCCATCGATGACAAATTCGCTCCCCGTGATGGATGCCGCGCAGGACGAAGCCAGGAACGCAATGAGGCTGGCCACTTCTGACGGTGTCGAGGGGCGGCCGAGCGGAATGCCACCCAGTGCATCCATGATTATCCGCTTGCCGCCTTCGTAGTCAGTACCTGCTTCCTGAGCCAGTCTCTCGGCCAGTGCGACCGCCGCCTCGGTTGCAATCCAGCCCGGCGAAACCCGGACAACACGCACACCTTTTGGCGAGACTTCTTTCGACAGACTTTTGCTGTAGGTCGAAAGCGCAGCCTTGGCAGCCGCGTAGGCAGTTGTAGCCTCAGGCAGAGGCAGCCGACTTTGAATGGAGGTCACATGGATGATGACGCCGTCCCTTCGCGCCAGCATATCCGGTAGCAATGCGCGATCGAGGCGTACGGCAGGAAACAGGTTCAGATCGAGCTCGCGTTGCCACTGTTCTTCGCTCAACGCAGCGAATCCACCGCCGGGCGCGGACGAACCACCGAGGACGTGGACGATTATGTCCACACTGCCCAAGAGCCGTTTAGTCGCGGCCACCAGTGTTTCGCAACCTTCCAGGGTCGTGAGATCGGCCGCAACGAACAGGGCATCCGGCATGTCGGTGTTCGCCTGCCGGGCCGAGGTGAGCACTTGCGCGCCCTCTGCACGGAACAGCTTGACGACAGCGCTCCCGACGCCTTTGGTGCCACCGGTGACCAGCACCCGCTTGCCGGCCAGGCCGAGATCCATCATGGCGTAATCTCCAGCGAGCGGATCCGATCATCCTTCAGCACAAACACATGGTTCAGCTTGACCGGGCTGCCGGGAAAATTGCCGGTAATACGCGCAATGACGGTCAGCCTGCCCTCTTCGTGCAGGGCCTCCAGAGGCTGGACATGGTAGGTGAACGCCTGCTGTGCCTCATGCTGCCAGGATTTGATGGACTCAATTCCCTCATGCGTTTTGTTTTCGTCGAACACCGTGGCATCCGCGCAGAAACAGCTCGCCAGGCGTGACACATCGCCGCCATTGCTGATAGCGAAGTATGTCTCCACGGCGTCAGGCAGTTGAAGACTCATGAGTCTGATCTCCTCTCTCACAGTTGGTTGGGGTTCACGACTGTGATCTTGCCGCCCAGTTGATAATTTGCTCAACTGGGATAGACATTAATGACCAATCCCTAAAATCAGGATAATCGAATGCCTGACTCTCGCCTTGGCCTCAATGAGCTGGAAGCGGTAATGGCGGTGGCGCGCAGGGCCTCGTTCCGACAGGCCGCTATCGATCTGGATGTATCAACCACCGCCTTGAGTAATACCATTGCCAAACTGGAGGCGAATCTCGAAACGCGGCTGTTCAATCGCACGACACGCAGCGTGTCTCTGACCGAGTCGGGCAAGATGTTTCTGGAGCAGGTTGGCCCGGCCCTGCATGATGTACGCGCCGGGCTCGAAGCGGTGCGATCCCACAACGCCGGGCCCTCGGGCGTTCTGCGCATCAATGCGTTCGCGAGTGCCGCCCGAGCAGCGCTGCTGCCGTTGATTCTGGAGTTTCTGCGACGCTACCCGAAGGTGCACATCGACCTCGTGACCGAAGGCCGTTTGGTAGACATAGTCGCTGACGGTTTCGATCTCGGTGTACGCTCCGCGAATCTCGTGCCCAGTGACATGATCGTGATCTCCCTTGGCCAGCCGCAACGTTACGCCGTGGTCGGTACGCCAGCGTACTTCGAAAAATACGGCCGGCCCCTTACGCCACCCGATCTCCTCCACCATCAGTGCATACGTATCCGCCTACCGAATGGCGCAATTTACCCCTGGCATTTCGAGCGAGGGGGAGAAGTGACCAGGCTTGACGTGGCCGGGCAGCTCACGCTTGACGAGCCCAGTGTCGCCAAGGCTGTGGTGCAGGAAGGCGTGGGGCTCGGCTTTTTCATGGAACAGGACGTTCAGAGCGAAATCGAGACCGGACAGTTCGAGCGAGTCCTGCAGGGCTGGACACCTCCCAGAGATAACCTGTGCCTGTACTACCCGAACCGACGCAACCCCTCCGCTGCGCTCAAGGCGTTTACAACCCTGGCCCGCGCCAATCTGTGCAGCCAAGGCGGACTCGCATAACTCATCCGGCCATCCGCGTAGTTCTGCACGAGCGGCCCGAAAGCAATCCGCTGCCCAGAGGACAGCTATCAGGCGATCAAACCTAACGTCAGCGCCTTCAATGTGGCCGCCGCTCGAGTGGAGCAACCCAGCTTGCGGAAAATGCTTTCCACGTGGGTACGAACAGTACTCGGGCTGATATCCAGCCGCCGCGCCACTTCCTTGTTGCTGGCGCCGCGGCTGATCTCCAGGAGAATGTGACACTCGCGGGGGGTGAGTAACGGATTCTTGGGCTGAGGGCGCCTGCGCTCACCACGCGAAGCGGCGATCACCGCTTCGCAGATTTCACCGTCGAACAATCCGCGGTTGGCGTCCTGCTTGAGCAGCCTCGCCGCCTCCGATTCGCTGTAGGCTGGCCGCCAGGGCCTGGCTCCCCTTAACGCGACCCAGGCTACGGTGGTGGCGAGCAACCGATACTCGGAGCACTGGGAATCTGCTGACGCACCTCGAAAGTAACCACTGCCGTCGAGCCGTTCGTAAGCATGGGCGGCGATCTCTCCAGACGTGGCCAGCTCGCTGATTTGTCTCGACGCTTTCTGCGTCCAGTAGGGAACGAGGTGTATTCGCTCCGCTGCCCCGTATGGCAGCGGCCCTGCGGTATTCCAGAGATGATTGGATACGGCTGCCCGCCCGAGACCGTGAATGAGGGCTGCTTTGCCAATTTCCGTCAGGGCTGGCTCGGGCAGCCCCCACAAACGTGCCGCCTCGGTGGCGACATGCGCCACCTGCCTGGAATGGCCTGCCAACCAGGACAATTTCAGATCGATCACATCCCCCACCAGTGTCAGCGACACTGGGCGTTCGGCCTTGGCGTCGTCCGCCCCCTCGGAAGCGCTCTCAAGATCCGCCAACCACTCTTCCGCATTTCGTACGAGCAACGAGACGAGGGAGGCGGGATAACGTCGATCAGACTGATTGCCGATCCAGCTCAGCGCCGCGTCCAGGCCATGTGTCCGGCTGAGAATGTCCAGATCCCCGGCAAGTACCACCTGGTAGGCCACTTCCGGAATGCTCTCATGCGCCAACCCCAACGGCCGGCCGGTTCCGTCATAGGTTTCGAACACCCGACACAACCCTGACTCGACAGCGGTACCGAGCTCCAGCGTTTTCGCAATTTCGCCAGACACCTCGCAGTGTACGACGGCGAGCGAAGTCGCCTGGTGCACCGCGTTCATATCGTCAGCGCCCAGAGTCTGGTCGAGCATCGCGCGGCGTCCTTCGACATCGTCACCCAGCAGATGAGCGAACCCTTCGGCGTTAGCGGTGCAGCCGGACCAACGCAGCAAGGCGACCTGCTCCGCTACCCTCAGGTGGTCGCCCTTGCCGTGCCCGGCTTGCGCCAGCATTCGCGCCAACCTGGCAACGCGTCGGGAATGCCCGAGTGGTTGCCCCATGCTGAGATCCCCGACCTGGGAGATAGCCCCCAATGCTCCGCTTAATGAGATGTCGAGTCGCTTCGCGTTATCCATGGAAAAACCCCAGGGTCGGATAAATGACCGATACCCGCTGAGCAGGCCTGTCAGCAAAATTTGAGCTCCCTACACAGGAGCTTACCCAATGAAAACATTCAGATCGCAAATCGTCACCGCCGTCTTCGCGCTGGCAAGCCTGCTGGTAGTCAGTGTCAGTCAGGCCGAAGATGCAACGCCCTCCGTGGTGATCGTACATGGGGCATTCGCCGACGGCTCCGACTGGGCCAAGGTAGTGCCGTTTCTTCAGGCCGAAGGGGTTGCGGTAACGGTAGTACAGAACCCGCTCACCTCTCTTGCCGACGACGTGGCCGCTACGCAAAGAGCGCTGGACAACCAGCCGGGCCAAGTAGTGCTGGTCGGGCATTCGTGGGGCGGCACCGTGATCAGCGAGGCCGGTAGCCACGAGAAAGTGAGCGCACTGGTGTACGTCGCAGCGTTCGCGCCCGATGCCGGACAGGCCAGCGGCGAACAGGGCAAGGGCGCGCCTACACCTCCGGGCATCAGTCAGATCAAGGCAGACGGCAACGGTTTCCTCTATCTGACCCCGGAAGGCATGGCCAAGGACTTCGCCCAGGATCTCCCATCGGAGCAGACCGCCGTCATGGCCGCGACGCAAGGCCCCATCAAGGCATCCGCCTTCGATGACAGAACGACGGTCGCGGCCTGGAAGACCAAGCCTTCCTGGTATGTACTCGCCACCGACGATCGAATGATCCACCCCGAGGTTCAGCGAACCGCCGCCAAGCGTATCGGCGCTACCTTGACTGAGCTGCGCACAAGCCATGTTCCACAGCAGTCGAAACCTGAAGAGGTCGCCGAGGTGATTCTCAATGCGGTACGAAACGCTGGCGAGCAGTGATCGCCGCTCACTGGCATGACTGATCGCGACGTCACTCGCTGTATCGATATGGGTTGCCCGCGGTGTCTCCGAGCAGGTGAGTAAGGTGCGCACATCCCTGTGCTGACAACCACGTAGGCGAAAAGGAACTGGCACGTACCGCCGAGTAATGCTGCTGACTCCCTGCCCCTGGTGCTCATCGAGCATCAGGGGCCTTTTCTTTCACAGCGGGCAAGTCGGCGGCGAACGATGGCGCAAACCGCTCAGCAAGCCTGCAATGCCCAGCGATAGCGCACCCCAGCCACCTCTCCTGCAGGCAGGACGCCTGCACGAAGATTCCATAGCAGGGCGGGGATCAATAATCTGGGTGGCTCCAGGCCTGCATCCCGCTCTTCTCGCCATTCGATGAATTGCGCTGCACTGACACCTTCATGCATGTGCTGGTTATGCACACGCTGCTCCTCCACGGAGCACCAAGCCTGTGGCGCTCGATCCTGCGGGTAGTCGTGGCACATGAACAAGCGAGTATCGCCCGGCAGCTCGAGCAAACGTCGAATGGAGCGATAAAGCTGAGCAGCGCTGCCGCCAGGAAAATCGCAGCGCGCCGTTCCAATATCTGGCTGGAACAGGGTGTCGCCGATGAACGCCTGCCGTTCACCTATCAGGAAGGCCGTGTCAGCCGGTGTATGACCTGGCACGTGCAACGCCCTGGCCGACAACGAGCCGATGGTGAAGTGTTCGCCGGGGGCGAGCAGGTGGTCGAACTGCCCGCTCGCCTGGCAGTAATCCTCAGGCAGATCGAAGCGCACCTGAAAGGTACGTTGCACCTCGCGGATACTCCGGCCGGCAGCGATCCTGCCGCCGCTACGATCACGCAGATAAGCCGCGGCGGTGAGGTGGTCGGCATGGATATGGCTTTCCAGGATCCACTGCACCTGTAATCGCTTGGCCTCTATCGCCCTCAACAAGGCATCCGCCGGAGCGCTATCGAGCAGACCAGACTCGGTGTCATAGCCGAGCACCGGATCGATCACCGCACAGGCGCTGCCAACGCCAGCATGGACAAGATGGCTGAACGTCGATGTCTGTGGGTCGAAGAAGCTTTCGACCTGCAGTGCCCCCTCTCGCACAATGCTCATCGAGCCATCACTGACTCGTCACTCAGGCAGACAACGGCGAATGGCATCGATGGCCTGCTCGACATCGGCGAGCGTGGTGTAGCGGCCAAGGCTCAGGCGGATGCTGCGATACGCCTGGGTATCATCCAGGCCGAGCGCCAGCAGCACATGGGACGGTGCACTGCTGGCCGAGTTGCAGGCCGAAGTGGACGAGAACGCCAGCGTCCCCAGCAGATTCTCGGCATCGAACCAGGGATGGTCGATGCACAGGTTGAGGGTATGCGGCACACGCTTCTCGGCACAGCCGTTGAGGCGCACGCCGGGCAGCGCCAGCAGGCCTTCGCGCAACTGCGCGCAGAGGTGAGCGATGCGCTCGTTCTCTTCGGCCATGAGCTCGCCAGCGAGGGCGAACGCGCTGCCCATACCAACGATCTGGTGAGTGGCCAGAGTACCGGAACGCAGCCCCTGCTCGTGTCCACCGCCGTGGATCTGCGCCTGGATCAGCGGACGTGCGCGCTCACCGACGTAAAGCGCGCCAATACCTTTGGGGCCGTAGGTCTTGTGGGCGGAAAAGGACATCAGATCCACCGACAACGTGGACAGGTCGATCGCCACCTTGCCGGTGGCCTGGGCGGCGTCCACATGGAACAGCGCCCCTCGCTGGCGAACCAGCTCGCCTATCGCGTCGATATCGGTCAGCGTGCCGAGTTCGTTGTTGATCAGCATCAGCGAGACCAACAGAGTGTCGTCCCGCAAGGCAGCCGCGACAGCCTGCGGCTGGATGATGCCGTCGCTATCGGGCTGCAGCCAGGTCACCTCGAAGCCCTCGCGCTCCAGTTGCCCGGCGGTATCCAGAACGGCCTTGTGCTCCAGGCGGCTGGTGATGATATGCCGACGCGTATCGGCAATCGCGGCAACGCCCTTGAGCGCCAGGTTGTTCGACTCGGTCGCCCCGGATGTCCAGACCAGACGATCCGCACTCGTGCCCACCAGCGCCGCCACCTGCTTGCGCGCCTTCTCGACGGCGAGACGGGCACGCTGACCGAAGGAGTGGGAGGCGGAAGCGGGGTTGCCGAAAACCACATCACGGCCCATGCATGCCAGCATGTCCTGAATGACCGCGTCGTCGATGGGGGTGGTAGCGGCGTAATCGAAATAGAGTTCTGGCATAGGGGTAACGGCCGTTGCAGTAGGTAAAAGGCGCCGCGTAGACGGCGTTGTCGGGGGACACATGCTAAGAGAGCAGAACGTGAAAAACTTTGATATTTCGCTGTTCGCAGGCCCATGAAACGGAATAAATTTCCCACCTCGCTAAAGTAATCGAAATTATTTTCCACACTTAGCCCGTTTCATACTGACGATATTCCCCAATCGTCTTATCAGGAGTTTTCCCGACCGTGGACAAGTTCGACCGAGCCCTCCTCGCGCTGCTACAGCAGGACTGCACCCAACCGCTGGGCGAGATCGCCGAACGCGTCGGCTTGAGTAACACGGCCTGTTGGCGGCGCATTCAGAAACTCGAGGAAAATGGCGTGATCGGAGCACGGGTCGCTCTGCTCGATCCACGACAGGTCGGTGTGCCAGTGACGGTTTTCGCGTTCGTGCGCACCAATCAGCACAACGCCGAGTGGCTGAAGCACTTCCACAGACAGGTGGCCGAGATCGACGAAGTGGTGGATTTCTACCGCATGGCAGGCGTCACCGATTACCTGTTGCGCCTGGTGGTGCCCGACATCGAAGGCTACGACGCGGTGTACAAGCGCCTGATCGAAATTCCCGGGATCGCCGACATCAGCTCCAGCTTCGCCATGGAGCGGATCAAATCGACCACCGCACTGCCGCTGCATCAAGTGGGCAAATGAGCGACTGACGGGCGACTGGCGAAACTGCGGATTCCGGGTTAGTTTGGCCGCCCCGTTACCCACGACGATTTCCGCCATGTTCCCACGCAACCTTCATCGCCTGACCATTCTCGGCCTGGTGTTTTTCATCCTCGGCCTGATCGGCGTCGTGTATGCGCTGTACGCCATCTACAGCGGGCCACGCCCCGCTGATCCGGATCTGACCCGCAGCCTGGTCGTGGCTGCGGGCATGCAACTCACCGGTTACGTGCTGCTCAACCGCAACCGCTGGCGGATGATGTTCGGCAAGCCGAAGAAGTAGCGCCGAGCCCGCTCAGCGTGAGCCTGGAGCCTTCGGCGGCCTTCAGCGGAATGGCGGCTCATCGAAGCTGCGCAGCTTGCGCGAGTGCAGCGAGTTGAGTTGCCCGCGCAGCAGATCCAGGGCGGCGATACCGATGTGCAGGTGCTGGGTCACCGCCCGCTCGTAGAAGGCCCCCGCCGCGCCCGGCAGCTTGATCTCGCTGTGCAACGGTTTGTCCGATACGCATAGCAAGGTGCCGTAAGGCACCCGCAGGCGATAGCCCTGGGCGGCGATGGTGCCGCTTTCCATGTCCACCGCGACAGCCCGTGACAGGTTGATCAGCGGCCGTTCCTGAGCCCAGCGCAGTTCCCAGTTACGGTCGTCGTAGGTCAGTACGGTGCCGGTGCGAAGACGACGCTTGAGATCGTCGCCGCGCTCGCCGGTGACCTGGGCGGCGGCATCCTGCAGCGCCTGCTGCACCTCGGCCAGGGCCGGCAGCGGAATGTGCGGCGGCAGTACCCGGTCGAGGATACCGTCGCGGCGCATGTAGGCGTGGGCCAACACGTAGTCGCCGATGGTCTGCGACTGACGCAGGCCGCCGCAGTGGCCGATCATCAGCCAGCAATGCGGGCGCAGCACGGCCAGGTGGTCGGTGATGTTCTTGGCGTTGGACGGACCGACGCCGATGTTGACCAAGGTGATGCCATCGCCATCGGCGGCCTGCAGGTGGTAGGCCGGCATCTGGTAGCGGTGCCAGACCACGGTCTCGATGATCGCCTGCATCTCGCCTTCGGGCATACCGCGTTCGATGACCACATTGCCCGGCAGCACCATGCGCTCGAAGCGCGACTCGCCATTGAGCATATCCAGCCCGTTACGGATGAACTGGTCGACATAGCGGTGATAGTTGGTCAGCAGAATCCACGGCTGCACGTGGCGCCAGTCGCTGCCGGTGTAATGCACCAGGCGACGCAGGGAAAAATCCACGCGGGCGGCGTCGAACAGCGCCAGCGGCAGCGGATCGGTATTTTCCCAGTCGTACAGGCCATCGGCAGTGCCATCGGTGGCGGCCGACAGGTCGGTGCTGGGGAATACCCGCGCCAGTTCTGCCGCCGTCACACCGGAACCGGCCAGCTCATCGCCCTGCTCCACCACGTACGGATAGGGGATGTACTGCTGGCTGACGCCGACTTCGACCGTCAGGGTGAAGTCCGCCATCAGCGGTTGCAGCTGCTCCAGCAGGTATTTACGGAACGCGGCCGGGTGGGTGATGGTGATGCTGTAGGTGCCGGGCACCTGCACCTTGGCGTAGGCGCGCACCGTGGTCGGTACCTCCCCCTGGCACAGGTAGGTCAGACGCAGTTCGGGGTAGCGGAACAGTTCGTGCTGCTCGGCATCCGGGCGAATACGATCCTTGAGGTAGCGCTTGAGGGCCTGGCTCAGGCCTTCGGTGGCGCGCTGGTGCAGCGCGGCCAGACGTTCGACGGCTTCTTCGGCAGAGTTGACGACGATAAAAGCGCCGTCTGTGGAAAGGGACATGCACGGATCCTTATCGTGGAATTCACGGAACATAGCTGACACGCATTACAGCCTGGGTGCAAGTGCGCCGATCATTACGGCCAGGCGACAACGATGCGCTCCAGCGCCTGCTTGAGTTCCGCGCGACTGCGGGCGGCGGCCAGGCTGATGCGGATCGCACTGGCCGACGCTGGGCCAACGGCGAACACCTCGGCCGGCACCACTTCGACACCGGCGGTTCGGCATTCAGCAGCCAGGTCACGGCTATCCGCGGCCTCCAGCCACAGGTGCGGCGCAACCTCACGGCCCTGGGGCATACGCGCCCCGAGCACCCGCGTGGCAAGGCGCCAGCGCTGCTGCAATTCGTCGCGTTGCCAGGCCAGCTTGCGCGCCGCGGTGCCATCCTCGATCCACTCGCAAGCGAGGGCCAGACAGAGTGGCGAAACCGCCCAACCGGTGGCGTGCCCTTGCGGATCGATGCGTTTGAGCAGCGCCTCCGGCCCGTGCACGAAGCCCAACCGCAGCCCTGGTGCGACGGTTTTCGACAGGCTGGTGACCAGCAGACTATGCGCCGGCACCGACGCGGCGAGCGGCGCCTGACTGCCCAGCGCGCCATAGACGTCATCCTCGATCAGCCACAACCCATGGCGCTCCACCAGCTCGGCGATGCGCTGGCGACGTTCGGCATCCATGCTGCTGCCCGTGGGGTTCTGCAGGCAAGGCGTGAGCACCAGCACCCGCGCGCCGGTGGCACGCACCTGACGGTCGAGATCCTGGGGGAGGATGCCACGCCCATCCATCGCCACAGCATGCAGCGGCAAACGCAACTGCCGTGCTGCGGCCTTGATACCCGGCGCGGTGAAGGCTTCGACCAAAACCGGATCGCCCGGCTCGCACAGCGCCAGCAGCGCGGCGGAAACACCCTGCTGGGCACCGGCGCAGAGCAGTACCCGCGACGGCGGAGTGTGCAGGCCGCGCTGCTGCAGCCACAGACTACCGGCCAGCCGCCCACGCATTTCCAGCTCGGCCGGCGCGTAGGCCTGCAACGCATCGAGGCGGCCCTCCTCGATCAGCCGCTGCAGGGTACGCGACAGGTCATCGCTGTCGCCATCATGCACCGGCACATTGGTCGACAGGTCGATGCCCTGCGCCGGCTGACCAGGCTGCTTGAGGTGAAACAGGCTGGCTTCGTGGCTATCCGCCAACACATAGGTGCCGCGGCCGACCTCGCCGGACACCAGGTGCCGGCGGGCGGCTTCCCGATACGCCTGCATCACCGTGCTCGGGTTGATGCCCAGCGTCCAGGCGAGCCGACGCTGCGGCGGCAGGCGCTCACCGGGCTTGAGCTCGCCCTTGCCGATGGCACTGGAAATCGCCTCGACCAGCGCCAGGTAGGTGGGCAACGAACTGCCTTGCAGATCAGGTAACCACATTGTTTGCCATGCAATATAAATATTTACCCATACAATGACAGGGCCGTAGCATCAGGTCAAAGCCACTCGGGAGCCCCCAAGATGTTCGACCTTGCCGCGCTACGCCAAGCCGCCACTCTGATTCGCCCGAGCGTCCCGGCGACGCCACAGTTCGCCTGGCCGCTGCTGGCCGAACGACTGGGCTGCGAAGTGTGGGTCAAACACGAGAACCACACGCCGACGGGGGCCTTCAAGGTGCGCGGTGGCCTGGTCTATGTGGATGCGTTGATGCGCCACGAGCCGAACACCGTCGGCCTGGTCTCGGCCACCCGCGGCAACCACGGGCAGAGCATGGCACTGGCCGCACGCAAGGCCGGGCTGCCGATCAGCATCGTGGTGCCGCTGGGTAACGCCCGTGAGAAGAATGCCGCCATGGCCGCGCTGGGCGCCGAAGTGATCGAATACGGCCGCGACTTCGACGAAGCTCGCGCCAGAGCCGCCGAGCTGGCAGAGCGGCGCGGCCTGCATTTCGTACCCTCGCTGCACCCGGATCTGATTCGCGGCGTGGCCACCTATGCCCTGGAACTGTTCGAGGCGACACCGCCGCTGAAACGCATCTACGTGCCCATTGGCCTGGGCTCGGGTATCTGCGGGGTGATCCGCACTCGCGACCTGCTCGGCCTGGATACCGAGGTGATCGGCGTGGTATCGAGTACTGCCGATGCCTACGCACAGAGCTTCGCCGCCGGGCGAGTCATCTGTACCGACAGCGCCGACACCATCGCCGATGGCATGGCCTGCCGCGTGCCGCAGCCCGAGGCGCTGGAGATCATCCGTGCCGGTGCTGCACGTATTGTGCGAGTCGATGACGACGAGATCCGCCAGGCCATTCGCATCCTCCACGAAGACACCCACAATCTCGCCGAAGGCGCAGGCGCCGCGGCCCTGGCGGCGTTGATCCAGGAACGCGAGGTCAATCAGGGCGAGCGCGCGGCTGTTGTGCTCAGCGGTGCAAATATCGACCGCGCAGCGCTGGCCTCGATTCTGGCGTGAGCGCCATGAGAGGAGAAACGACCGCTGAGGCTTAGAACCCGCGGCTCAATGAGACATTGACGGCCACGACGCTTGAAAACAGAAAGCCCCGGCATTGTGGCCGGGGCTTTCTGCGAAAACGGTGGCGTATCAAGCGCCAGCGGCAAGTCAGTACTTGCTGCGGAAATCTCGCAACTCATCTTCTGCCTTTTCCTTGGTCCAGCCGTAACGCTCCTGCAGCTTGCCAGCCAGGTATTCGCTATGGCCTTCGGCGACATCCAGGTCGTCGTTGGTCAGCTTGCCCCAGCGGGCTTTGATATCACCGCTGAGCTGCTTCCACTTACCTTTGATAATGTCGGAATTCATGATTCAGCTCTCCTGTACACAGGGAAGAAAGCAGGCTCATGGAGCCTGCCCGGAAACATGATCAGTCGGCAGTTTTCAGGCCATCAGCGGAGACTGCTTGTACACCTTTGATTTCTTTGGCTTTGGCGACAGCGAGATCACGCTCGGCTTCAGTAGCCACCACACCAGACAGGGCAACTACACCCTTGTTGGTTTCGACCTTGATGTCCAGGGCGCTGAGGCCATCGTCTGCCAGGAAGGTAGACTTCACTTTGCTGGTGATCCAGGTGTCGGACACGGCTTCTTCAGCTTTGTCCATGGTGTTGGCAGCCAGCATGGTCGGCTGGGTGCTGCTGTAACTGTCAGCGAAAGCGGTACCCGCCACGGACAAGCTCAGGGCGGTCGCAGTGATAGCGGCAAAGGCGAACTTATTGATTGGCTGTTTCATGGGTATCACTCCTGTTAATTCGAAGGAGCCACCGACACTGGTAAGCAGTGGCTTCCCCCTTACTATCGCAAGCGCTGTGCCAGGTTTTTGAATGATAAATTACTCATACAAATCAATAAGTTAAAAATAAACCCAATACTGTTTTCCGTGCAAACTGCATGTTGAAGAGAAATGCCTCAGGCAGATTGCACGAAATCCCTAAAGCAATTGCCGGCCTTGCGAATAGTCTGCCGCAAACATAAAAAAATGGCCGGGAGCCATTTTTAACGTCGCTTGCGACGGCCAAGGAGCCGCCAGGGATGGCAGGCCATAAAAAATGCCGGTCAATTGACCGGCATTTCGATTCGCGACCAGAGGCAGCGGCTTATTTGACGACCTTGAGGCTGGGTCGTCCGCTCGGCCGCGGTGGTTCGTCGTCAGGCGGGCTCTGCTCTTCTTCTACCTCCTCGATGTCGCTCTGCGCGACCGGCGGCTCCAGGTCGAAGACCATGCCCTGGCCATTCTCCCGCGCATAGATAGCCAGCACGGCAGGCGATGGCACGAACAGGCTGTGCGCGACGCCACCGAAACGCCCCTCGAAGCTCACCGCATCGTTATTGATGGCCAACTCGCGCACGGCGCTGGGCGATACGTTGAGCACGATCTGCCCGTCGCTGACGAAACCCGGCGGTACCTTGACGCCCGGGTACTCGGCGTTGACCAGCAGATGGGGCGTGCAATCGTTGTCGACGATCCACTCGTAGAGTGCACGAATCAGATAGGGACGACTGGAGTTCATCAAACCTCCTGGGCTTGGACACGCCGCCTGGGGCGCGCACGGGAATGGGTTAACGCATGTCACGTTCGACGTCGGACAGGCTCTGGCGAAAGCTCTCGCGAGCGAACTGCCGATCCATGTAGTCGAGCAGCGGTTTGGCCGGTTTTGGCAATTCGATCCCCAGCACCGGCAGGCGCCAGAGAATCGGCAACAGGCAGCAGTCTACCAAGCTCAGCTCGTCGCTGAGAAAAAATGCCTTTTCGGCAAACAGCGGCGAAACGCCGGTCAGGCTCTCGCGCAGTTCCTTGCGCGCCTGGACGCGAGCGGCCTCCTTGCTGCGTGGATCGAGGATCAGGTCGACCAGCGAGCACCAGTCGCGCTGAATACGGTGCATCAGCAGGCGCGTGTTGCCGCGTGCCACCGGATACACCGGCATCAGCGGAGGATGGGGATAACGCTCCTCCAGGTACTCCATGATCACCGTCGGCTCGTACAGCGCCAGGTCACGGTCGACCAGGGTCGGCAGGCTCGCGTAAGGATTGGCCTCCAGCAACTTGGTTGGAGAGCGGCCCTGCTCGACGCTGATGATCTCCGCGACGACGCTCTTTTCAGCAAGCACGATGCGTACGCGATGGGAATAGTGGTCGGCGGGGTCGGAATAACAGGCCAACCTATTGGTCGCAGCCAAGGCGATCCTCCAGATTCTTAGAGCACAAAAAATCGCCGGAGCGCTTGTTGAAGTCGCCCGCGACGGCCCGTAAGGGCGACCGCCAGGGATGGCAGGCCACAAAAAATCGCCAGGAGCGATTTTTGACGTCGCTCGCGACGGCCCGAAGGGTGGCCGCCAGGGATGGCAAGCCACAAAAAAACCTGCGTCCCCCCCAGGGAAGCACGCAGGTCGGCCATGATACCGGATGCGGTCAGTGCACGTCTTTCCAGTACTCGCGCTTGAGCAGATAGGCGAACACGAAGAAGAACGCCAGGTACAACAACACATAGGTGCCGATGCGCCGCATATGCAGCTTGTTCGGATCCGCCGAGTAGGCGAGGAAGGTCACCAGGTTACGCACCTTGTCATCGAACGCCTGCGGGCTGAGCTTGCCGCTGTTGGGCTCGAGCATCAGTTGGTCACAGGCTTCGTGGGTGAGTGGCGTGCCGGTCAGTGGGTCGTACTGCTTCTTGCCGTTCTCCACCACCTGTACCTGCTTGCAACCCATGTACTGACGCCCCTGCAAGCCACCCAGCACGTTGGGCATGCCAACGTTGGGGAACACCAGGTTGTTGGCGCCCAGCGGCCGCCCCGGATCGTCATAGAAGGTACGCAGGTAGGTGTACAGCCAATCGTTACCGCGAACCCGGGCGACTAGGGTCAGGTCGGGCGGCGCGGCACCGAACCAGCGTTTGGCATCCTCGGGGGTCATGCCGATGTTCATGTGATCGCCGATCTTGGCATCGGTGAACACCAGGTTTTCCATCATCTGCTCTTCGGAAACGCCGATATCCGCGGCAACCCGCTCGTAGCGCTGGAACTTGGCGCTGTGGCAACCCATGCAGTAGTTGGCGAAGGTACGCGCGCCATCCTGCAGCGCCGCCTTGTCGGTCAGGTCGATATCGGCCTTGTCCAGCGCCACGCCATGACCACCGGCCGCCAGGGACAGAGCAGGCAGCAATGCGACTACCCATGCAGCAAATAGCTTTCTCATCAGCCTGTCACCCTTTCAGGAACCGGTTTGGTCTTTTCCATCCTGGTGTAGAAAGGCATCAGGATGAAGTACGCGAAGTACAGGAAGGTGCACACCTGCGACAGCAACGTACGGCCCGGGGTCGGCGGCAAGACACCCAGCACGCCGAGGATGACGAAGGACACGCAGAACACCAGCAACCAGATCTTGCTCAGCCAGCCTTTGTAACGCATCGAGCGAACCGGGCTGCGATCCAGCCAGGGCAGCACGAACAGCACGGCGATGGCGCCGCCCATGGCGATCACCCCCATGAGCTTGTCCGGGATCGCCCGCAAGATCGCGTAGAAGGGCGTGAAGTACCAGACCGGCGCGATATGCTCGGGCGTCTTGAACGGGTTGGCCTGTTCGAAGTTGGGCTTCTCCAGGAAGTAGCCGCCCATTTCCGGAAAGAAGAACACCACGAAGCAGAACACGAAGAGGAACACCACCACGCCGACGATATCCTTCACCGTGTAGTACGGGTGGAAGGGAATGCCGTCGAGCGGAATGCCGTTCTCGTCCTTGTGCTTCTTGATGTCGATGCCGTCCGGGTTGTTCGAACCGACCTCGTGCAGCGCCAGGATGTGCAGCACCACCAGGCCGAGAATGACGATCGGCAGGGCCACCACATGCAGGGCGAAGAAGCGGTTGAGGGTGATGCCGGAAATCAGGTAGTCGCCACGGATCCACTCGGTCAGCGCATCGCCGATGAACGGGATGGCGCCGAACAGCGAGATGATCACCTGGGCGCCCCAGTAGGACATCTGCCCCCACGGCAGCAGATAACCCATGAAGGCTTCGGCCATCAGCATCAGGTAGATCAGCATGCCGAAGATCCACACCAGCTCGCGGGGCTTCTGGTACGAACCGTAGAGCAAGCCGCGGAACATGTGCAGATAGACGACGATGAAGAACGCCGACGCGCCGGTCGAGTGCATGTAGCGCAGGATCGCGCCGTGGGGCGTATCGCCAGTGCGCACGTCGCGCATGATGCCTTCGACCGAGGCGAAGGCGCCTTCGGCCGTAGGCGTGTAGCTCATGGTCAGCCAGACGCCGGTGAGCAACTGGTTGACCAGTACCAGCAGGGCCAGGGAGCCGAAGAAGTACAGGAAATTGAAGTTCTTCGGTGCGTAGTACTTGGCCAGATGGTCGTTCCACATCTTGGTGGCGGGAAAACGTGCATCCACCCACTCCATGAATTTGCTCATCATGCTTGCTCCTGATCCACGCCGATGATGATCACGTCAGCCGACTCGTAAGTGTGCGGCGGCACCGGTAGGTTCAGCGGTGCCGGCTGCGACTTGTAGACCCGGCCGGCGAGGTCGTAACGCGAACCGTGGCACGGACAGAAATAGCCGCCGACCCAGCTCTCGCCGAGATCGGCAGGTGCCACCTCGGGGCGGAACGACGGCGCGCACCCCAGGTGGGTGCAGAGCCCAACCAGCAGCAGAATCTCGGGTTTGATCGAGCGAGTCTTGGGATCGACGTAGGCCGGCTGTACGGAGTTCTTGGAATTCGCGTCGGCCAATTGCCCTTCGATCCTGGCGAGGTCGCTCAGGATCGCCTCGGTGCGCCGCATGATGAACACCGGCTGCCCGCGCCACTCGGCGACCATCTGCTGCCCGGGTTCGATCTTGCCGACATTCACCTTGACCGGAGCACCTGCGGCCTTGGCCTTGGCGCTCGGATACCACGACCCCACAAACGGAACTGCAGCCCCCACCGCTCCAGCAGCCCCAACCACTGAAGTGGCTGCCACCAGAAAGCGACGCCGGCCCGCATTCACGCCGTCATTGCTCATTCAGTCGTCTCCCATCGGCTTTCCGGCCTGTTGTTCAGGCCTCTAATAAGTAAGTGTTGGTCGCGCGGAAAAGCGGCCAGATGGTCATGAAAAACCTTTCGAGAAGGATGTTTCCGAAAGGCCGAAACCCTTGCAGAGCGTGAGCTGCAACGCTGCGGTACAGGGCCGCAATCGATTCGACGTTCATCAAGGACTTTAATCCATTCCCACAGCCCGACGGCCGGAGCAGGTTATTACCTGCCGCGTCGCCCAAGGGCGATTGATGGACAGAAGCCCCCGATGCTCGTGCATCCAGATCAGCTTGGCTGCAATCCGGCGCGAGATTCGCACAGGCTGGCGGGGCGACTCATGACGCGCATCAACGAAGCGATGAGTAGGCTGAAACGCCGGTGCTCGAGCGGAGCAGACAGGAATAGGCGTGGCCTGAAGCAGAAATGAAAAAATGGCCGGGAGCCATTTTTAACGTCGCTTGCGACGGCCCGCAGGGTGGCCGCCAGGGATGGCAGGCCATAAAAAAAGCCCAGCTCCGTGAGGAAACTGGGCGTTTTCGAGTACCGCAGCGAATTAACGCTTGGAGTACTGAGGACGCTTACGCGCTTTACGCAGACCAACTTTCTTACGCTCGACTTCACGAGCATCGCGGGTCACGTAGCCTGCTTTACGCAGAGCCGGACGCAGAGTCTCGTCGTAGTCCATCAGAGCGCGGGTGATACCGTGGCGGATCGCACCAGCTTGACCGCTCACACCGCCACCGATAACGGTAACGTAGATGTCGAATTTCTCGACAGTCTCGGTCAGCTCCAGCGGCTGGCGAACTACCATGCGGGCAGTTTCACGACCGAAGAAGGTGTCCAGGGTGCGGTTGTTGATGGAGATCTTGCCAGTGCCCGGACGCAGGAAAACGCGTGCGGTTGCAGTCTTGCGACGGCCAGTGCCGTAATTTTGAGTCGCCGACATAATGAACTATTCCGTTAAATCTTCAGTTCTTGGGGCTGCTGAGCAGTATGAGGGTGAGCAGCGCCCGCATAGACTTTCAGCTTACGGTACATGTCGCGACCCAGCGGGTTTTTCGGCAGCATGCCTTTAACCGCGGTCTCGATCACGCGCTCAGGCGCCTTGGCGATCAGCTTGTCGAAGCTGATCGACTTGATGCCGCCCGGGAAACCGGAGTGCGAGTAGTACATTTTGTCGGTGGTCTTGGCACCGGTCACACGAACCTGCTCGGCGTTGATGACGACGATGTAGTCGCCGGTGTCAACGTGAGGGGTGTACTCGGGCTTGTGCTTGCCACGCAGGCGGCTAGCGATTTCAGTAGCCAGACGACCCAGGGTCTGGCCAGCAGCGTCGATCACAAACCAGTCGCGCTTTACTGTTTCTGGTTTAGCGGTAAAAGTTTTCATTCTTTATAGCCTCAGGGGCCGCCCTGCAAAATTAGACGGCGGATCTTACTGAATAGTGCGTACTTTGACAAGTCAAAGGCAGCCGGATGCGGGCGCTATCGGGGGCTCGGGTCAGCGCGTCCGCGTACGGCAAGATTCTTCGGCAGGCGGCGCATCACTTCCACCGCAGAAAGAGGTGCCGAATTATGCCGATTGCGAAAAAAATTTCAACCTGCTTGTATGCGCTTTTTGTCAGAGGACTCTCCAATGGAATACTGCCAGCTCGGCCGAACCGATCTCAATGTCAGCGCCTTGTGCCTGGGCACCATGACCTGGGGCGAACAGAACGACGCTCCCGAGGCGTTCGCGCAGATCGATCGCGCCAAGGCCTACGGCATCAATTTCATCGACACCGCGGAGATGTACCCGGTACCACCACGGGCAGAGACCTACAGCAAGACCGAACAGATCATCGGTGAATACTTCAAGCAACGCGGCGACCGTGCCGACTGGATCCTGGCCAGCAAGATCGCTGGCCCCGGCAATGGCATCACCCACATCCGCGACAGCCAGCTCAAGCACAACCGCCAGCACATCGTGGCCGCCCTGGACGCCAGCCTCGAGCGCCTGCAGACCGACTGGATCGACCTCTACCAGCTGCACTGGCCGGAGCGGCCGACCAATTTCTTCGGCCAACTCGGCTACAACCATCAGGACAGCGACTTCACGCCCGTGGAAGAAATCCTCGACGCGCTGGATGAGCAGGTCAAAGCCGGCAAGATCCGCCATATCGGCCTGTCCAACGAAACCCCGTGGGGTGCCATGAAGTTTCTGCAACTGGCCGAAAGCCGCGGCATGTCCCGCGTGGTTTCCATCCAGAACCCCTACAACCTGCTCAACCGCAGCTTCGAGGTGGGTCTGGCGGAAGTGGCGATTCGCGAGCAGTGCGGCCTGCTGGCCTACTCGCCCCTGGCGTTCGGCATGCTCTCCGGCAAGTACGAAGGCGGCGCCCGCCCGGAAAACGCTCGCCTGAGCCTGTTCAGCCGCTTCGCCCGTTACAGCAATCCGGAGGCCGAGGCGGCCTGCTCGCGCTACGTGGCATTGGCGCGCGAGCATGGGTTGGATCCGGCACAGATGGCCCTGGCGTTCGTCACCAGCCGTCCGTTCGTGACCAGTAACATCATCGGCGCCACCTCGCTGCAGCAGTTGGAATCCAACCTGGCGAGCAGCGAACTGAAGCTCAGCGACGCGGTGCTGGAAGGTATCGAAGCGATTCACAAGGCGCAGCCAAATCCGGCGCCCTGACTTTTCGGGGTTAGCGGTGGTCTGAAGCTCCCCCTTCAGTCATGTAGGGTGGATCGGGGCGCGTAGCTGACGCTGTTTTCATCCACCACCACGGTTACGGATCGGGCCGCGCAGGCAAGCGTCGTCCACCCTACTCAATGAAATCGAGAATGCCTTTTGATGCCGAATTGGCGCTTGCGAGGTAACGGGCAAGACGGTATCTACAACCTCACACGCTGTAGGGCGGGCCTCAGCCCACCAAATCCGCACGCCATACAAACCTGCCTAAAGAAGCTTCGCCCCCTTGGTATCACGCCGTGATGCCAGTCGGTCGGCCAGCCGCGTCGGCTCCGGTAGCCGATAGCCGTTCCCCCAACTCAACACCAGCTCTGCCGCACGATCCATGCTCACCCTGTGGCCCGGCGACACGATCAGCGGTCGCACCTTGCGCTTGCTGCGCAGCACCCAGCCAATCTGCCGCCCCTGACGATCGAACAACTCGACCTTGTCGCCCCGCTCTTCCCCCAGTTCGGCGTGATGACCGGTAAGAATCTTCTTCGCCACACCGATGGTCGGCCGACCGCTGACCACACCGAGATGCGCAGCGATACCCAGTCCCCGCGGGTGCGCAATGCCGTGGCCATCGACCACGATCAGATCCGGCTCCTGTGGCAACCCCGCCAGCGCGTCGATCAAGGCCGGCAACTCGCGAAACGACAACAGACCTGGCACATACGGCATGCTGGTGGGAATTCGTGCCACGCACTCGGCTATCGGCTGCAAGGTCTCGGCATCGAGCAATATCGCCGCAGCGCGGGTGATGTCGCCGCCCTCCTCGAAGCCGACATCGACGCCCGCCAACAGCCGCAGTGGAGGATAGTCATCCTCCAGACGTACCTGCTCGGCCAGTTGCTTCTGCAGGATTCTCGCTGCGGCCGGAGTGCCATCCCAGTCGGCAAACGGCGAGGCGGCGAGTTCGGAAAAGGCGATCATGGCGACGGCTCCCAAGGCAAAGGTTACAAGACCGGACTGGACGCAGCCAGGATAAAAGAAGACGATTCAGCCATAGCCTGACGGCTTTACCATCAGGCTGACCCAATCACTCGAATAAGAACAACAGCCATGCCCAGCCTGCCATCCTCGCTCACTCGCGTGAGCATCCTCGCCACGCCCGGCGTATTCGCTTCGACCCTCATGCAAGCCAGAGATTTCTTTCATATGGCCGGCCTGCGTCACGGCAAGCAGCAGGGCCTGGGTCTGGTGCCGACCTTCGAGGTTCGCCTGGTCAGCCCGGACGGCTTGCCGGTGCGCAGTTTCAGCGACGTTCAGCTCCCCGTGGACGGCCCGCTCGACAATGAGTCGGAGCTGATCATCCTGCCGGCGTTCTGGGACGATTACGACGCGTTGTGCAACCGCTACCCGCACGTGTTCGACTGGCTGCGCGAGCGCCACGCAGCAGGCGCCAGCCTGTGCGGGGAAGCCAACGGAGTGTTCTGGATGGCCGCCAGCGGGCTCCTCGATGGCAAGGAGGCGACCACCTGCTGGCGGTTCTTCGGCGAGTTCGCCAAGCGCTTCCCGGCGGTCATCCTCAATCAGGACAAGCACCTCACCGACGCCGACAACCTCTACTGCGTGGCCGGCCCGACCTCGGCCTGTGACCTGTACATTTACCTGATCGAACGCTTCTGCGGCACCAGCGTGGCCCAGAGCGTAGCCCGCGACATCCTCTATGAAGTGCGCCGCAACTACACACCGGGGCGTATCGGCTTCGGCGGCCAGAAGCAGCATCAGGATCCGAAGATCCTGCAGATCCAGCAATGGCTCGAGGATCACTTCGCCGAGCGCTTTCGTTTCGAAGACGTGGCCCGCGAGCACGGCATGAGCATTCGCAACTTCATGCGCCGCTTCCATGCCGCCACCGGCGACAAACCGCTGTATTACCTGCAGCGGCTGCGCATCGAAACGGCCAAGGGGCTGTTGTCATCCTCTCCGAAAAGCATCAAGACCGTCAGCTACGAGATCGGTTACGACGATGCGAGCTTCTTCGCCCGGCTGTTCCGCCAGCACACCGGCCTGTCGCCGAACCAATACAGACAGCGGCAAGCTGCAAGCCACAAGCTGCAAGCAAAGGCACAGCCCGACTAACGCCGGACGCTCACTTGCGGCTTGCAGCTTGAGGCTGCTCTAGGGCTTGTGCGGGCGCGAGAGGAATTCGTGGGACTGCATTTCCAGCAGGCGGCTGAGGGTGCGCTGGAATTCGAAGCTCAGGCGACCACCGGTATACAGATCCTTGAGCTCCACCTCGGCGGAAATGATCAGTTTGACGTTGCGGTCGTAGAACTCGTCCACCAGATTGATGAAACGGCGCGCCATATCTTCCTTGGACACGCTCATCTGCTCGACGTTGGCGAGGATCACCGAGTGGAAGATCTTGCCCAGCTCGATGTAATCGTTCTGGCTACGCGGGCCGTCGCACAGTTCGCGGAAATCGAACCAGCCCACGTCGCCACCGACACGGCGAGCGGTAATGGCGCGGTTCTCGATAGTCAGCGCTTCGTTTTCCTGAACGCTGGCCTGCTCGTGCAGCAGGCTCTTGAAGCTCTTCTCCAGACTCTGCTCGGCAGCCTCGCCCAGAGGAAAGTGAAACAGCTCGGCCTGCTCCAGGGCACGCAGGCGGTAATCGATACCGCTGTCGACGTTGACGATGTCCGTGTGCACCTTGAGCAGTTCGATCGCCGGCAGGAAGCGGGCACGCTGCAGACCATCCTTGTACAAACCGTCGGGCACGATGTTGGACGTCGCCACCAGCGTCACGCCGTTCTTGAACAATTCTTCCAGCAGGGTCGCCAGGATCATCGCGTCGGTGATATCGGAGACGAAGAATTCGTCGAAACAGATCACCCGGAACTGTTCGGAGAAGCGCTTGCCGATCACGGTCAACGGGTTCTTGACGTCCTTGAGGGTGCGCATCTCTTCGTGCACGCGCTTCATGAAACGATGGAAGTGGGTACGCTCCTTTTCCTTGAACGGCAGGGCGTCGAAGAAGGTATCGACCAGATAGGTCTTGCCGCGGCCGACGCCGCCCCAGAAGTACAGGCCCTTGACCGGCGTGATGGTCTTCTTGCCGAACAGCTTGCCGAGCACGCCGGGCTTGCTTCGATCATCAGCGACCAGATCGTCGTACAGGCGCTGCAGGTGGCGCACGGCCTGTTCCTGGGCGGCATCGTGAAAGAAGTCCGGACGTTTGAGGTCGGCCTGGTAGCGTTCGAGCGGGGTCATAGTGCGTAAACCGGGCAAATAAAGCGGGGGCGACACTTTAGGGGCTGTTCCCGCCTCAGCGCAAGCCACGCCGCTGAAACGGGAAGAGTTCAATGAGCCCTGGGGGCAGCGGAGCCATGAGCGAGGCCGTAGGGTGGATCACGCTTCACCGATCCACCACTGCACTCATCGAATGGTAGACGGATCGGGCCGCGTAGGTGAAGCGTCGGCTACGTGTCCCGATCCACCCTACAAAACTAGGGTCTCAGACCGCCCCACCGCATATAGGTGTCAGGCTTCTTCCGGCGCCAGCGCTTCGCGCAGGCGGGCGACAGCGGCCTCGGTGGCGGTTGCATCGGCGAACGCCGGGCTTTCACCGACCAATTGTTCATCCAGCCACACGCCAAAGGCGTCGCCCTGAATGCGGATATCCAGCGGCTCGCCGGCCTGCAGGCGTTTACTCACCTGCCCCGCCGCCTTGCCGTCGGCGAAGGATGGCGACAGCAACAGTTGTTCGCCGTCGGCATCCAGCAGACGGAAGCGGAAGCTGCCGTCATCGTCGCGGAAACTGACGAAACGGGCGCGCTTGACGGCCTTCTTCTTCACGCCTTCACTGCTGGCAGCCTGGCTGCGGAACGAGCGCAGGCCAACCGCCTCGCGCAACTCACCGAGGAACGGGGTGGCGATACGACGGGCCTTGGCCGCGCCAGCCTGCAGGATGTCTTCGAGATCGGCCGGGCGGGCGATCAATGCGTGATAGCGCTCACGCGCCTCGCCCAGTTCGGCTTCCAGCAGTTCATAAAGCGCCTGCTTGGCTTCGCCCCAGGCCAGCCCGCCAAGTAGCGCGGCGCGGAAATCGGCCTGCTGGGTCGGTGCGGCAAAGGCCTGATAGAGGGTGAACAGGTGCGAGTTGTCCGGATCCTTTGCCTCGCCGGGCAGCCTGGAGTCGGTGACGATGCGCGCCACGGCGTCCTTCAACTGCTTGGAGCTGGAGAACAGCGGAATGGTGTTGTCGTAGCTCTTCGACATCTTGCGCCCGTCGAGCCCCGGCAGAGTGGCGACGTCTTCCTCGATCACCGCTTCGGGCAGCTTGAACAGATCCTTGCCCTGGCCGAACAGGTGGTTGAAACGCTGGCCGATGTCACGGGCCATTTCCACGTGCTGGATCTGGTCGCGACCGACCGGCACCTTCTGGGCGTTGAACATCAGGATGTCCGCCGCCATCAGCACCGGGTAGCTGAACAGCCCCATGGTCACGCCGGCATCCGGGTCTTCACCGGCTTCGACGTTCTTGTCGACCGAGGCCTTGTAGGCGTGGGCACGGTTGAGCAGGCCCTTGCCGGCCACGCAGGTCAGCAGCCAGCACAGCTCGGGAATTTCCGGGATATCGGACTGGCGATAGAAAGTCGCCCTGTCGGTATCCAGACCCAGCGCCAGCCAGGTGGCCGCGATTTCCAGGCGCGAACGCTGGATGCGCAGCGGGTCGTCGCACTTGATCAGCGCATGATAATCGGCAAGGAAGTAGAAGGAATCCGCGTCGGGGCTGCGGCTGGCGACGATGGCCGGGCGAATTGCGCCAGCGTAGTTGCCGAGGTGCGGTGTGCCGGTGGTGGTGATGCCGGTAAGAATACGAGTGGTCATGACGATCGCTTAAACAGGAGGAAGGCGGCTGACGGATGCACCCTCACAGTCGGGGTAGCAGCAAGTCTTTCAGGTCGGTCAGTTTGCCGTGGAAAAAGTGCCCGCATTCTGCCACTTTCAGCAGCTCGTGGGCACGCCCAAGGTGGGCTGACCAGTCGTAGACGAGCTGGGGCTCGACCACCTCGTCGGCATCCGGCTGGATCACCACCATCGGGCAGCGCTCGGCAGGCGGATTGTCACCGCTCAGGCGCATGACGGCCGGGGCGATCATGAACAGTTGCGCAGGCTCGATCCCCTGCCGTTCCAGGCGTGCACCGAGGCTGGCCGCCACGAAACCGCCGAAGGAAAACCCCAGCAGGGTCAGTGGCAACTCGGGATAACGCTCGCGCAGCCAGTGGGCAACGGCTTCGGCGTCATCCACTTCGCCACTGCCCATGTCATGGCTGCCGGCACTGGCGCCCACGCCGCGGTAGTTGAAGCGCAGGGTGTGATAGCCGGCATCGCGGGCCGTGCGCTGCAGGGTCGACACCACTTTGTTGAGCATGGTGCCGCCCTGCACCGGGTTGGGGTGGCAGATCAGCGCGACGCCGCGCGCCTCGGCCGCCTCCAGGGAAAGGGCCTCAAGCTGGCCGCTCGGGCCATCGATCATTACGGGGGTTTCGCGGATGAGCAACAGTGAACTCCGTGACCTCGAACAGGGTCGACTCGTCTAGCTGACAGCCTGCGTCGGCACACCTCAACATAGCGGTGTACAGCGCAGGTTCCAGCCGTTAACGTAAAGCAAAGCCGTTTAGAGAGGAAGGACTCGTGGAACAGACGCTCACCGCCTGGTTGCTACCGGCACTTACCCTGGTCGCTGGCATCGCCATCGGTTTCCTGATCGCCCGCCTTGCGCCCAATGCCGCGCCTAGCCGCACCCAGCGCCAACTGGACGACATGCAGGAACGTTTCGAGGCCTACCAGAGCGAAGTGGTCACCCACTTCAACACCACCGCCAATCTGGTCAAGAAACTGACCCAGAGCTATCACGACGTTCAGGAGCACCTGTCCCACGGTGCCGATCGCCTGGCCCTTGACGAAGTGACCCGCCAGCGCCTGCTCGCCACCCTGCACGCCGAACCGAGCAGCGAAAAGCGTGAACGCCTGACGCCGCCGCGCGACATGGAAATCCCCAAGGACTACGCACCCAAGGGTGCCGACGTTCCCGGCATGCTCGACGAGGGCTACGGTCTGAAAAACCGCCACTAAGTAGCGGCTTGAGCACTCCGAACCCCGCCGCATGGCGGGGTTTTGCTTTACGATTCCGAATCGGGCAGAACAGGGAAGCGATTCGATGCCAGCACAGATATCACACCACCCTACCCGGCAGGCGCTGATGGATGCAGCACGCCAGTTGCTGGACAGCGGCCGTGCGTTCAGCAGCCTGAGCTTGCGTGAGGTAGCACGCGTCGCCGGTATCGTGCCAACAGGCTTCTACCGGCACTTCAAGGACATGGATGCCCTGGGCCTCGCCCTGGTAGCGGAAGTAGGTGAAACCTTTCGCATCACCTTGCGGCAGGTGCGCCGCAACGAATTCGAGCTGGGCGGCATCATCGACGCCTCGGTGCAGATCTTTCTCAGCGCCGTGGAACAGAACCGCGGCCAGTTCCTGTTTCTCGCCCGCGAACAGTTTGGTGGCTCCCTGCCCGTACGCTTGGCCTTGGCGACCTTTCGCGAAGACATCGCCGCCGACCTGGCCAGTGACCTGAGCCTGATGCCCAAGCTGCAGCACCTCGATGAGGCGGCGCGCAGCATGCTGGCAGATCTGGTGGTGAAAACCGTATTCGCCACCCTCCCTGAACTGATCGATCCCCAGTCGGCTTCCCTGCCCCCGCACCGCCGCCCGGAAACCAAGATGATCGAGCAGTTGCGTTTTATCCTGATCGGCGCCAAACGCTGGCGTGGGCTGGGCCTGAGCGACTCTGCGGAAGGCTGAAATCATTGCCAGCCAGCATCTGAGTGAAAAAACATCAGCATGCGGCAGGGCTTACGCCGATTGGCCTGCGCCAAGCTATTCCCAACTTATCCACAGCGTGCCCCACAGGTATCGTGGATAAAGCCCTTGTGCGGTCACAGGCGCCACCCACAACCTGCTGAAATAATTGAATTATTTCTTGACTCAAGCACGTTTCCGGCTGGTATTTTTTCGCCTTGGTGAAACTGGTCAAAGAACGATCACCACGCTGTAGATCAAGTAGGGCGTGGCTTGCAGACAGACACACCCAACTTATCCACAACCCTGCCCACAGGAGTCGTGGACAATCTGGCGCGCACCCAATCGGCAAGCTCAAGATCCTGTTTTTAAAGAAAAAAATTGCTGATCAAAAAAAGCGCTATCGGCTGAAAGCAGCGCAGGAAAGGCGCTACGCACATCTGTGCACACCTTCGGAACAGGTTTATCAACAGCCTTTGTGTGTAACTCTGAAAATACGAGCTTTTTACACAGATGCAAAAAGGCCGCTGACGCTGCAGCGGCCTTTGGGATGACGCGGAGTGCTTAGTCGACCAGAGTCAGCGCACCTTTCATCAGTGCCGCATGGCCTGGGAAGGAGCAGAAGAACTGGTAGCTTTCTGCCGAGTCCAGCTTGCTCACGTCGAAGGTCACCGAGTCGGATTCGCCACCGCCAATCAACTTGGTATGGGCGATCACCCGCTCGTCGCCTTCCTTCAGGTAACCCTGGTCGACACCGGCGGCGATGCCATCGGTGCTGACGGCCTGAACGTCAGCGGTTTTAGCCAGCACCAGGTTATGTCCCATCACTTGCTTGGGCAGATTGCCGACGTGCTTGAGGTCGATGGTGAAGGTCTTGCAGCTCTTGCTTACCTTGATCTCCTTGGTATCGAAGGTCATCTGGTCGGTGGAATGCACTTCCACCGAGCACTCGGCAGCCCACAACGGAGAACTGGCGAGAACCAGCACAGAAGCGACGACAAACTTGCGAATCATGGGAGTCTCCTTGGCAGTAAAAGGCGATTGCTGCGTGCAGCGTGCCCTATCGAGCGGCCGTTTCCCATGACCTGAGGCAACAGACCGCAGGGTCATCCAGAAAACCTATCGAGGCGATCCAGACAAACAAGCGGCCAGAACGCGGACGCAGGCCTACGCTGGGGCCATGTTCGAGAAGAGAAGCGCCATGACCCTGGATAGCCTGCAGCAGTGGTTCGCCGTTTATGCACAGGGCGCCACGGGTACCTGAGCGACGAGTGAGATCGCGTCGCGGGAGAAATCGAATCGCCGGCAAGCCAGCTCCTACAGGAACGAGGTCAGTCTCGATGGGTAGGAGCCCGCTTGCGGGCGATAAAGGTACAGGCGGTCAGTGCCCGCCCAGGTAGGCGTTGCGCACGTCCTGATTGCCCAACAACTCCTGCCCCGTGCCGGTCATGCGGATTTCCCCGGTGACCATCACATAGGCGCGGTCGCTGAGCCTGAGCGCGTGGTTGGCGTTCTGCTCGACCAGGAAGATGGTCATGCCGGTCTGCGCCAGCTCACGCAGGGTGGCGAAGATCTGCTTGACCACGATGGGCGCCAGCCCCAGCGACGGCTCATCGAGCAGTAGCAGCTTGGGTCGGCTCATCAGCGCCCGGGCGATGGCCAGCATCTGCTGTTCACCACCGGACATGGTCATCGCCCGCTGGTTACGCCGCTCCCTGAGCCGCGGAAACAGCTCGAACATGCGCTGTTTGTCTTCCTCGGCGTGCTTCATGCCGATGGGGATGGTGCCCATCAGCAGGTTCTCCTCCACGCTCATATCCGGAAACACCCGGCGCCCTTCCGGGGACTGGGCGATGCCGTTGGACGCGACGAAGTGGGTGCTCTTGCGGGTGATGTCCTGGCCTTGATAGAGGATCTGTCCGCCACTCGCCCGCGGCTGGCCGAAGATCGACATCAGCAGCGTCGACTTGCCCGCACCGTTGGCGCCGATCAGGCTTACCGTCTCGCCTGGATCGATATGCAGGTTGACCTTCTTCAGCGCCTGGATCTGCCCGTAATGCACGTCGACGTCCTTGAACGCCAGGATCGGTGCAGCACTCATATCATTCATGCCACTTCCTCCTCGTCCGCGCCGAGGTAGGCGGCGATCACTTTCGGGTCGTTCTTGATGGCGTCCGGGCCGCCCTGGGCAATGACCAGGCCGTGGTCGAGCACGATGATATGGTCGGAGATGCTCATCACCATACCCATGTCGTGCTCGATCAACAGCACGGTCAGGCCGTGCTCGTCGCGCAGCAGGCGGATGATCTTGCTCAGCGCATGGGTTTCCACCGGGTTGAGGCCGGCGGCCGGCTCGTCCAGGCAGATCAGCTCGGGGCCGGTACACATGGCCCGGGCGATTTCCAGGCGCCGCTGCTGGCCGTAGGACAGCTCGCCGGCCAGGTGATTGGCATGCTCGACCAGGTTGACCACCTCCAGCCAGTAGAACGCCGTGTCCAGCAGCTTCTCCTCGGCGCGCCGATAACCCGGCGTGTTGAGGATGCCTTTGACCAGGCTGCGCTGGGCGAGCATGTGCTGGGCCACCAGCAGGTTCTCCAGCACGGTCATTTCCTTGAACAGGCGAATGTTCTGGAAGGTGCGCGCCAGCCCGGCGCGATTGACCAGGTGGGTGCCGCCGAACATCTTGTACCAGAGCCGCGAGCCGAACTGCCGCGGCTTGATGAAATCGTCGACGGCGAAGGGCTCGCCGAGGATCTGGATCACGTCGGTCTGCTTGCCCTGGGCATTGAGCAGGATCTTGCCGCCGGTGGCCGAGTAGAAGCCGGTCAGGCAGTTGAACACCGTGGTCTTGCCGGCGCCATTGGGGCCGATCAGCGCCGAAATGGAATTGCGCCTGATGGAAAAGTTGACGTCGTTGAGCGCCTTGATACCACCGAAATGCATCATCAGGCTGTCGACCGAAAGGATATTGTCGCTCATGGTGCGACTCCTTTACGCGGGGCGATGCCGATGCGGTTGATGCGAATCAGCCCGCGTGGCCGCCAGATCATCATCACCACCATGAGAATGCCGAACAGCAGCACTCGATAGTCGGCGAAGCTGCGCAGCAGCTCCGGGGCGATGGTCAGCACGAAGGCAGCGATCACCACGCCGACGGTCGAACCCATGCCGCCGAGCACCACGATGGCGAGGATCAGCGCCGACTCGAAGAAAGTGAACGAGGTCGGATTGACGAAGCCCTGATAGGTGGCGAAGAACACCCCGGCGATACCGGCCGTGGAAGCACCCAGGGTAAAAGCCGAGAGCTTGACCAGCACGTGGTTCAGGCCCATGGAGCGACAGGCGATTTCATCCTCGCGCAGCGCCTCCCAGGCGCGGCCGACCGGCATGCGCGTGAGGCGATGCTTGACGTAGAGCACCAGCAGCACGACCAGCACCAGCACCGCATAGATGAACAGGAACTTCATGTTGGGGTTGTAGGTCACGCCGAAGAACTCGTGATACGGCACACCGCCGTCCCTCGCGCGACGGGCGAACTCCAGGCCGAAGAAGGTCGGCGACGGGGCGCTCATCCCATTGGGACCGCCGGTGACCGCCAGCCAGTTGGTCAGCACCAGGCGGATGATCTCGCCAAAGCCCAGGGTCACGATGGCCAGGTAGTCGCCGTGCATCCTCAACACCGGAAAGCCCAGGATCGTCCCGGCGAAGGCCGCCATCAGCGCCGCCAGCGGCAACATGCTCCAGAAGCCCAGGCCGAGGTATTGGTAGCCCATGGTCAGGCCGTAGGCGCCGATGGCGTAGAAACCGACGAAGCCCAGATCGAGCAGCCCGGCCAGGCCGACCACGATGTTCAGACCCAGGCCGAGCAGCACGTAGATCAGGCCGAGGATGATCACCGTCAGCAGGTACTTGTTGGCGAAGAACGGGAAGATGATCGCCAGCACGATCAGCCCCGGAATGATCCAGCGCATGCGCGACACGTAGCCCGGAGGCTGCACGCCGACGCCACCGCCGGAGCGCTCGAAGCCCTCCAGCACCACGCGCCCTTTGCCCGTCTGCAGGAACAGACTGAGCAGCAGGCGGCCGACCATCACCGTGCCGACCATCCACGCCACGCGGTCGAAACGCATATTGAAGTCATAACCCTGCAGTACCACACCGACCACGGGGCCAAACACGATGAGCGCGATCAGGCCGGCCATCAGGCTGTCGATCAGGCTCTTTTTCACATCGATAGAAGAAGTCGTACTCACGGTTTACACCTTGGTTACCTGAGGACGGCCCAGCAGGCCCTGGGGACGGAAGATCAGGATCAGCACCAGCAGTGAGAAACTGAACACGTCCTTGTAATCGGAATTCACCATCCCGGAGAACTGTGCCTCGGCGACGCCGAGAATCAGCCCGCCGAGCATCGCCCCGGGCAGCGAACCGATGCCGCCGAGCACCGCCGCGGTGAAAGCCTTGATGCCGATGATGAAGCCGGCGTAGAAATCGAAGGTGCCGTAGTTGAGGGTGATCAGCACCCCGGCCAGTGCGCCCATGGAAGCGCCGATGACGAACACGTAGGAAATCACCCGATCGGTGTTGATACCGAGGATCTGCGCCATCTTGCGATCCTGCTGGGTGGCGCGGCACATGCGCCCCAGGCGGGTGTTCTGGATGATGAAGGTCAGCGCCAGCATGCCGATGATGGCCGCGGCGATGATGAACAGCTTGGTGTAGGTGATCATCACGAAACCGTCGCCCACATGCAGGCGCAGAGCGCCTTCGAGCATGGTCGGGATGCCCTGCTGCCGCGCGCCCTGGCTGAGCTGCACGTAGTTCTGCAGGATCAGCGACATGCCGATGGCGCTGATCAGCGGCGCCAGTCGCGTCGAGTTGCGCAGGGGTTTGTAGGCGATGCGTTCGATGGCGAAGCCGTATACCCCGGTGACCACGATGGTGAAGATCAGCGTACCGAGGATCACCAGCGGGAAGGAATGAATGCCGAAGAAGCCCAGCAGGGCGATGGCGATGGCGGCCAGGTAGGCGGAGACCATGTACACCTCGCCGTGGGCGAAGTTGATCATGCCGATAATGCCGTAAACCATGGTGTAGCCAATGGCGATCAGGCCATAGACCGAACCGAGGGTCAGGCCATTGATCATCTGTTGCAGGAAGATGCCGTCCATTGAGAAATCTCTGAGTCAGTGACGGAGAAAGAAGCACGCAGCCGCCAGGCGACCGCAGCAGCCCCGGCAGGCCATGGGCCCACCGGGTTTGGAGTTTTGTTCACGATCTGCATGGCCGTAAAAAGACAGGAGCAAACATAAGCGGCAAGTTAAAAGCGGTTCAGCCCGTAGGATGGGTGCAACCCATCAATTGCCGATGGGTTGCACCCATCCTACGACCTGCCATCCGATTCCCGTTTTCAGCTGACCCCGTAGGGTGGATGACGCTTTTTTCATCCACCATTGCGATTGCAGAACGGTGGACGGATCGGGCCGCGCAGGTGAAGCGTCAGCTACGCGCCCCGATCCACCCTACGAAAGGCCGCTTCCGCCTTGCTCACCCGCCTGGTTCTGCCCGACAGATCGTGAATAGGCTCTCTTAAAGCTGCTTGTATTTGCCGTCAGTGCCCCATTGGTACATCACGTAGTCGGAGACCTTCAGGTCACCCTTCTCGTCGAACTCCTTCTTGCCCATCACCGTCTGCACCGGATTGGCTTTCAACCACTCAGCGGCTTCGGTGCCATCGGTGCCGTTGATGCCGGTGAAGGCCGCGGCGACCACCTGCAGGGAGGCGTAGGAATAGAGCGTGTAGCCCTCGGGCTCGTAGCCATTGGCGCGGAACTTGTCGATCACCGCCTTGCCATCGGCGATCAGGCGAGGGTCGGCGCCGAAAGTCATCAGCACGCCGTCGGTGTACTGCGGGCCACCGGCGGTGCCGACCAGCTCATCGGTCACGATGCCGTCGCCGGAGACGAACTTGGCGGTCACGCCCTGCTCGCGCATCTGCCGTACCAGCGGGCCGGCCTCGGCGTGCAGGCCACCGAAATAGACAACCTCGGCGCCGCTGGCGCGGATCTTGGTGACCAGTGCGTTGAAGTCCTTCTCGCCGCGGGTCAGGCCTTCGTACATCACCTCTTTCACACCGCGCTTGTTGAGCTGCGAACGGGTGGCGTCGGCCAGGCCCTGGCCGTAGGTGTCCTTGTCGTGCACCACGGCGATCTTGGTGGCCTTGAGCGTATCGACGATGTAATCGCCAGCGACGATGCCCTGCTGGTCGTCACGGCCGCACATGCGGAACATCGCCGAAAGCCCGCGCTCGGTCACCTGCGGGTTGGTCGACGCCGGCGTTACCGCCAGGATGCCCGCCTCGTCATACACCTCGGAAGCCGGCATGGTGGACGACGAACAGAAGTGGCCGATCACCGCGACCACTTTGTCCGAATCGACCATACGGTTGGCCACCGACACGGCCTGCTTGGGCTCGCAGGCGTCATCGCCCTTCACCAGCCTGATCTGCTCACCGTTGATGCCGCCCGCAGCGTTGATATCCGCTGCTGCCTGCTCGGCGCCGCGCCACAGTTGATCGCCGAATGCCGCGTTGCCGCCGGTCATGGGCGCACCGATACCGATGACGATGTCAGCGTGAGCGAGGGAGGAAAAACCCAGTGCGCCAGTGATTGCGAGCGCCAAGAAACCTTTCTGAAAAGACGTGTGAGGCATGGACGTGCTCCTGAGGAGTATTTGGATTGGCTCGCCTGCTGGAGCAAGCGCTGTGCCATCCTCACGTCCGATCCTGCACTGAGAGACAAAAGTGGGCGTAACGCCCGATGTAACGTGAGCAGTCTCGGTGAATGCGTCAATTTCGATTGAAAAGGCGCCACGATCGCTGCAAACCGCTGCCAACTACGCACCTCGACCGAGCAAGCGGTCGTCCATGCTGGTGCAACCAACCGAAACACTGCAAAAACCTGCGCACTATGTGAAGACGCTGATCGGCATCACCAACCGGCACCAGGGGTCGATTCCAGAGCGCTCGCGCTGCCTGAGCAGGCTGCGACAGGGGAAAGTCGTATTTTGTAACCGGTAACAACGCAAAACCCCCTGCACCGTTGCCGGGCGCAGGGAGATTCCATCGCGGTTCAGACCAACTCAGTGCGGCCACGTCACCTCGCCCTCGATGACCTGGGTGCTCCGCGACCAAAAGCCATAAGCGGCCGGTGGCGCGCCATAAGGCATTAGCAGTAAGGTCGGCCATGAACTTATTCAAGGAGGGACCATGGCCAGCAAGAACTCGACCGCCACACACCAGAAACACCTCGCCGTACTGATCGATGCCGACAACGCCCCCGCCGCCATCGTCGAAGGCCTGTTCGAGGAAATCGCCAAATATGGCGTCGCCAGCGTCAAACGCATCTACGGCGACTGGACACTGCCCAACCTGGGCAGCTGGAAGAAGGTTCTGCTCGACCACTCCATCCAGCCGATCCAGCAGTTCGCCTACACCCGCGGCAAGAACGCCACCGACAGCTCGTTGATCATCGACGCCATGGATCTGCTCTACACCCGGCGTTTCGACGGTTTCTGCCTGGTTTCCAGCGACAGCGACTTCACCCGACTCGCCGCGCGCATCCGCGAGGAAGGCCTGACCGTCTATGGTTTCGGCGAAGAGAAAACACCCAAGCCCTTCGTCGCCGCCTGCGACAAATTCATCTACACCGAAATTCTGCGTGCCGATGCCGTCGAAACAGCGACGGAACATGGCGACAAACCTGTACCCGTCGCCAATATCGGCGGGGAGCCAGGAGCGACTAAACCCGATACCCAGACGAAGAAGCAGAAAGTGCCGGTGGACTTTATCGCCAAGGTCATCGACGACATCGATGACGAGGATGGATGGGTTCAGCTAGGCCTACTGGGTTCGAATATCAGCAAGCTGAAACCAGCGTTCGATGCGCGGCTTTATGGGTTCAAGAAGCTAAGCGATTTGATCAAGGGCCATCCAAAACGCTTTGAGTTGAAGATGCGGGCTAGCAGCGCTTCAGGTGGTGAAGCGCTTTATGTGCGTAACCATAAATAGAGCTCACATGGCGTTCTATCGCGCACCAGGACACACAGCCCGCAACAAGTAGGGTGGACAACGCGAAGCTTGTCCACCATGAACACAGCTGATTAGGGTCATTATTTTCTCAGCTCAAGCCCCGTATACAAACTCGCATTCGCGCAGATATAACGAAAGAGGCCGGTCTCTCGACCGGCCTTCCGTTTTACCACCTCAACCCAACTCAGCTATTACTCGGAAACGCGAACTGCGCGGCCTCATGGCCCTTGCGCTGCGGCCAGCGCTGGGTGATGGATTTGCGGCGGGTGTAGAAACGCACGCCGTCGGGGCCGTAGGCGTGCAGGTCGCCGAACAGCGAGCGCTTCCAGCCGCCGAAGCTGTGGTAGGCCACCGGTACCGGCAGCGGTACGTTGACGCCGACCATGCCCACTTCGATCTCGTCGCAGAACAGCCGCGCCGCTTCGCCGTCACGGGTGAAGATGCAGGTGCCGTTGCCGTACTCGTGATCGTTGATCAGTTGCATGGCCGCTTCCAGGCTGTCGACGCGGACGATGCACAGCACCGGGCCGAAGATCTCGTCGGTGTAGATGGTCATGTCCGCCGTCACCCGGTCGAACAGGGTGCCGCCGAGGAAGAAGCCGTTTTCGTTACCGGACACGCTCAGGCCTCGGCCGTCTACCACCAGTTCGGCGCCCGCTTGTACGCCAGCGTCGATGTAGCCGGTGACCTTGTCTTTCGCCGCGGCGGTGACCAGCGGGCCCATGTCGAGGCCACACTGGGTGCCGGCGCCGATTTTCAGGGCCTTGATCTGCGGGACGATCTTGTCGACCAGGGCATCGGCGATCTGGTCGCCCACGCATACGGCCACGGAGATGGCCATGCAGCGCTCGCCGCAGGAGCCGTAGGCCGCGCCCATCAGGGCGCTGACGGCGTTGTCCAGATCGGCATCGGGCATCAGCACCGCGTGGTTCTTGGCGCCGCCCAGGGCTTGCACGCGTTTGCCGCGTTTGCTGCCTTCGGCGTAGATGTATTCGGCGATCGGCGTGGAGCCGACGAAGCTCAGGGCCTTGACCTCGGGCGCCTGGATCAGCGCATCCACCGCAGTCTTGTCGCCATGTACCACGTTGAGCACGCCCTTGGGCAGGCCGGCTTCGTGCAGCAACTGGGCGATGTACAGGGTGGAGCTGGGGTCGCGCTCGGATGGTTTGAGGATGAAGCAGTTGCCGCAGACGATGGCCAACGGGTACATCCACAGCGGCACCATGGCCGGGAAGTTGAACGGAGTGATACCGGCGACCACGCCCACCGGCTGGAAGTCGCTCCAGGCGTCGATGTTGGGGCCGACGTTGCGGGTGTATTCACCCTTGAGGATTTCCGGCGCGGAGCAGGCGTACTCGACGTTCTCGATACCACGCTTGAGTTCGCCGGCGGCGTCTTCCACGGTTTTGCCGTGCTCTTCGCTGATCAGCTTGGCGATCGCCTCTTCGTGCTGCTCGAGCAGTTGCTTGAAGCGGAACATGACCTGGGCGCGCTTGGCCGGCGGCGTGTTGCGCCAGACCGGGAACGCCTGCCTGGCCGAGTCGATGGCCTGCTGCACGGTGGCGACGTCGGCCAGGGCGACGCGGCGTACCGCTTCACCGGTGGCCGGGTTGAACACGTCTGCGCTGCGGCCACCCTGGCCGTCGGTGAGCTCGCCGTGGATCAGGTGTTGGATGGTGGTCATGAAAAATCCTCGATATGAGTGTCTTTGCAGGAGCGGCGTGACACCTGGCTTCGCCGGCGATGCCTGCCGGCTAGCTCCTGCATGAATGGTTTCAATGCGCTTTGATTTCAGTTTCGACGAAGACCACTTCATGGTCGCTGGCATTGATCACGTTGTGTTCCACCCCCGCCTTGCGGAAGTAGCTCTGCCCGGCCACCAGAGGGGCGTGCTTGTCGCCCTCCGGGGTTTCCAGCAGCAGCGTGCCGCTGGTCATGGGCACCACCACGTAATCGTAACCATGCCGGTGGCTACCGGTTTCCGTCCCCGGCGCGAACCGCCACTCGGTGACGATCACCTCGTCGTTATCCACCTGCACGGTGGCTACCGCCTGCTGCCGGACAGCCATCAGTCGATCCTTTGCAGCACGTCGCCGACGGCGCTGAACACGCGGTCGAGGTCTTCGACCTTGGCGTTGAACATCGGCCCGAACTGCAGGCCGTCGCCGCCGAAGCGCACATAGAAGCCCGCCTTCCACAACGCCACACCGGCTTCGTACGGGCGGATCGACGGGTCGCCGTCACGCGGTGCCAGCTGGATCGCGCCGGCCAGGCCGCAGTTGCGGATGTCGACGATGTGCTTGGCGCCCTTGAGGCCATGAATGGCGTTCTCGAATTTGGGCGCCAGATCAAAGGCCTGCTGCACCAGGTTTTCGCGCTTGAGCAGTTCCAACGAAGCCAGGCCGGCGGCGCAGGCTACCGGGTGTGCGGAGTAGGTGTAGCCGTGGGTGAATTCGATCATGTGCTCGGGCGTCGGCTGGCCCATGAAGGTCTGGTAGATCTCCCGCGAGGCGATCACCGCGCCCATGGGCACGGCGCCGTTGGTGATCTGCTTGGCGACGTTGACGATGTCCGGCGTTACGCCGAAGTACTCGGCGCCCGTCCATTTGCCCATGCGCCCGAAGGCGGTGATCACTTCGTCGAAGATCAGCAGGATGTTGTGCTGGGTGCAGATCTCGCGCAGGCGCTGCAGGTAGCCGGCAGGCGGCACGATGACCCCGGCCGAGCCGGACATCGGCTCGACGATCACCGCGGCGATGTTGGAGGCGTCGTGCAGTTCGATCAATTTGAGCAGCTCGTTGGCCAGCTCGACACCGCCGGTCTCGGCCGCCCCTTTGGTGAAAGCCATGCCCGGCTGCAGGGTGTGCGGCAGGTGGTCGACGTCCATCAACTGGCCATACATCTTGCGGTTGCCGCCGATGCCGCCAAGGGCGGTGCCGGCGATGTTGACACCGTGGTAACCGCGGGCGCGGCCGATCATCCTGGTCTTGCTGGCCTGGCCCTTGAGGCGCCAGTAGGCCTTGGCCATCTTCACCGCGGTGTCGGCACACTCGGAGCCGGAGCCGGTGAAGAACACATGATTGAGGTCGCCCGGCATCAGGTCGGCGACTTCCTCGGCCAGCTTGAACGACAGCGGGTGGCCGTACTGGAAGCCCGGCGAGTAATCGAGAGTGCCGAGCTGCTTGGCCACGGCCTCCTGAATCTCCTTGCGGCAGTGACCGGCACCGCAGGTCCACAGACCGGACAGGCTGTCGTAGACCTTGCGACCGGAATCGTCGGTCAGCCAGGCGCCTTCGGCACCGACGATGATTCGCGGGTCGCGCTGAAAGCTGCGGTTGGCGGAAAACGGCATCCAGTGAGCATCCAGCTTGAGCTGGCTGGCCAGGGGCGGCGTGGCGGTCTGCGGCATGTTCATGGTGATGGCCTCGTGAGTGGCGGATATCCGGTGACGGGCGAGGTGGACGGTCAGGCAATGGTGCACGGCGTCTACCAGAAGCGTATCGGTTGTCAGCGAAGGTGCCACAGGCATAAAGTCACTCAAACCTGACTCTTCTTATCCTCAGTTCACTGGTGACTAAACAATGAGCGCCCGACGCCCGGAGCCGCTGGCCCAGGTCAGCGATTTCGATATCCGCCTGCTCAAGCTGTTTCGCAGCGTGGTCGAGTGCGGCGGTTTTTCCGCTGCGGAAAGCGTGCTGGGCATCGGCCGCTCGGCGATCAGCCAGCAGATGAGCGACCTGGAGCAACGCCTCGGCCTGCGCCTGTGCCAACGTGGCCGCGCCGGCTTCGCCCTGACCGAAGAAGGTCGCGAAGTGTACCAGTCGACCCAGCAGTTGCTGGCGGCGCTGGAGAGCTTTCGCACCGAGGTCAACGGCCTGCACCAGCACCTGCGCGGCGAGCTGAACATCGGTCTTACCGACAACCTGGTGACGGTGCCGCACATGCGCATCACCGGTGCCCTCGCTCGCCTCAAGGATCGTGGGCCGGATGTGCGCGTGCATATCCGCATGACGCCGCCCAGCGAGGTCGAACAGGGCGTGCTCGACGGCCGCCTGCACGTGGGCGTGGTGCCGATGGTCGGCAGCCTCTCCGGCCTCGATTACCAACCGCTGTACGACGAGCGTTCGCTGCTCTACTGCGCGGTCGGCCACCCGCTGTTCTATGTCGAGGACAAGGAACTGCCGGACGAACGCCTCAACGCCCAGGACGCCATCGCCCCGACCTTCCGCCTACCGCCGGAAATCCAGAACCACTACCAGGCCCTGAACTGCACGGCCAGCGCGTCGGATCGCGAAGGCATGGCCTTTCTGATCCTGACCGGGCGTTATATCGGCTATCTGCCGGATCACTACGCTGCCGCCTGGATCCAGGAAGGCCGCCTGCGCGCATTGAAAGCGGACACGCGCTTCTACGATCTCAACCTCGCCTCGGTAACGCGCAAAGGCCGCCGCCCACACCTGGTGCTGGAGACCTTTCTCGAGGAACTCGCCGCGAGCGCCTGACCCACCGATGCGCTGCCGCCGCGTGGACGAAAGAAGCGCCGCTCCCCCTACGGTCTCGAGGCCGACCGTAGGGTGGGTCACGCTTCATCGACCCACCGGTACACCGCTGCCAGATCGACAGGAGGCATCGCCCATACCGCCGGCTACCAAGTGGATCATGCTCCGTTGCAGCACCACTACCCGGTGGACGAAAAGAGCGTCGGCTACGCGCCCCGATCCACCCTACGTTTCGAAGCGAGGCCGTAGCCGTAGGGTGGGTCACGTTTCATCGACCCACCGGTACACCGCTGCCAGGTCGACAGGAGGCATCGCCCATATCGCCGGCTACCAAGTGGATCACGCTCCGCCGCTGCACCATTACCCAGCCCCTGCATATCCCACCAGGAATGGGCATCACCTACCCTGCAACGACACACCAGGTAACAAGTAACGACGGCGATACCATCGATGAACAGGGCTGGGCGGCTAGTCTGTTCTGATCACTTCCGCCCCTTTCCCTCGAACGGAGGACGCCATGCCCAGTCGTCGCCATTTCCTGCAGGGCAGCGCAGCCCTGATGACCCTCGCCGCCGGCAGCCAGTTGCTGCCCGGCTTCGCCTTCGCCGCCAACCCGGCGCCACTGCTGCAGCGGACGATTCCATCGAGCGGCGAGTCGCTGCCGGTGATCGGCCTGGGCACCTCGCAGACCTTCAATGTGAGCCTCGACAACGCCAGCCTGAAACCGCTGGATGAGGTGGTGCGCACCTTCATCAATGGCGGCGCCACGCTGATCGATACCGCGCCCAGTTACGGCGCCGCCGAGGCGGTGACCGGCGAACTGCTCAAGCGCACCAGAACCCAGGGCAAGGCTTTTCTCGCCTCCAAGCTGTCGAGTACCGGTCGCGAACGCGGCCTGGCGCAATTCCAGGCCAGCCTGGAGGCGCTGCAGACCGACAAGATGGATCTGCTGCAAGTGCACAACCTGCAGGACACCACCACCCAACTGGCCCTGGCCCGAGAGCTGCGCGAACAGGGCAAGGTGCGTTACATCGGCATCACCCATTACATCGAATCGGCCCACGACGACCTGCTTGCCGTACTGGCCAAGGAGAAGGTCGACTTCGTCCAGTTCAACTATTCGGTGGGCGAGCGCAATGCCGAGAAGACCCTGTTGCCCTACTGTGCCGACAATGGCATCGCAACGCTGATCAACCGCCCGTTCCAGCGCTCGCAACTGCTCGGCCGGGTCAAGGGCAAGCCACTGCCGGAGTGGGCCAACGAGATCGATGCGACGTCCTGGGCGCAGTTGCTGCTCAAGTTCATCATCGCCAACGAGGCGGTTACCGCGGTGATTCCAGCCACGTCGAACCCACGTTACGTGGTCGACAATCTCAAGGCCGGCCAGGGCCGCCTGCCCGACGCCGAGCTGCGTGAGCGTATCGTCCAGGCGTTCAGCTAACCCCTCACACCCGCCGACAGCGGACGGCGGCGACGATATTTTTCAGAGGCAAGCGCTTGTCACGTCGGCGGGTCTGGAGTATCTGTTCACCCGTTGCGCCCTCTGATCAGAACGGAAGCCTCCGATGTCCCTCGACGCCCTCGCCCACAGCGCCACCTCCGGCAAGCCGACAGGCCGGATCCGGCAGAAGAACGAAGAAGCGATCATAGCCGCCGCCGAGGACGAATTCGCCCGTCACGGGTTCAAGGGCACCAGCATGAACACCATCGCCCTGGCGGTCGGGCTGCCCAAAGCCAACCTGCACTATTACTTCAGCAGCAAGCAGGGCCTGTACCTGGCGGTGCTGAACAACATCCTCACGTTGTGGGACAGAGCCTTCAACAACCTGCGTGTCGAGGATGACCCGGCCGAGGCCCTGGAGCGCTACATCCGCGCCAAGATGGAATATTCGCGCCGTTACCCCAAGGCCTCACGCATCTTCGCCATGGAAGTGATCAGCGGCGGTGCCTGCCTGTCGCAGCATTTCGGCAAGGATCACCAGACCTGGTTCCGCGAGCGAGCGGCGGTGTTCGAAAGCTGGATCGCCGCCGGCAAGATGGATTCGCTCGACCCCATGCACCTGATTTTCCTGCTCTGGGGCAGCACCCAGTACTACGCCGACTTTGCCTCAGAGATCAGCCGTGTCAGTGGTCGCTCGCGCCTGACCAAGCAGGATTACCAGGCCGCCGCCGATAATCTGGTACGCATCATCCTCAAGGGTTGCGGCCTGAAGCCGAGCCTCTGATGCCGTTCCTGTTACTCGCCCCTTGCGACTACCGCGAGGAAATCCGCAAAAGCCGCTTTCTCGCCCAGGCCCGTGCCATATCCACTGCGGCGGACGCCCAGGCCTTTATCGATCAGATCAGCGACCCAAGCGCCTCGCACAACTGCTGGGCCTGGAAGATCGGCCAGCAATATCGCTTCAGCGACGACGGCGAGCCCGGTGGTACCGCAGGCCGGCCGATCCTCGCCGCCATCGAAGGTCAGGGTTTCGATGAAGTGGCGGTGGTGGTGACGCGCTGGTACGGCGGCATCCAGCTCGGCACCGGCGGCCTGGCCCGCGCCTATGGCGGCAGCGCCAACAAATGTCTGCAGAACGCCGAGCGCCAGGAACAGATCCCGCGCATGCCCTGCTCCTGCCATTGCGGCTTCGCCGAGTTGGCGTTGCTCAAATCGCGTCTCGGGGAATTCGACGCCGTGCTGGAACAGGAGACCTTCGACGCCCACGGCGCCGAACTGCAACTGGCCGTGCCGCAGATGCACATCGAAGCCCTGCAACGCCTGCTGGCGGACATCAGCCGCGGGCGCAGCCGTCTGCAATTGCCTGACTGAGGCTTGACCTCCCAGCTCCCGACGCGACATGGTGGCGGCTTTGCACAGGGAACCGCTGCATGAGCCTGCAATCCGTTCGCGCCTTCTTCGCCGAGAAAGCCCCCGACCTGCACGTCATCGAACTTGCTACCAGTACTGCCACCGTAGCCCTGGCCGCCGAAGCCCACGGCGTGGAGCCAGGGCAGATCGCCAAGACCCTGGCCTTCCGCACCGGCGAGCGCAACCTGCTGATCGTCGCCCGCGGCGATGCCCGCATCGACAACCGCAAGATCAAGGAAACCTTCGGCAGCAAGGCCAAGATGCTCGATGCCGATACCGTACTCGCACTGACCAGCCATCCGGTCGGCGGCGTCTGCCCGTTCGGCCTCGCCACGGCGTTGCCGGTGTATTGCGATGTATCCCTGCGTGCCTTCGAGGAAGTGGTGCCGGCTGCTGGCTCGATCCATAGCGCAGTACGCATTTCCCCCGCACGCATGGCGGAACTGGTCGATGCCGAGTGGGTGGATGTGTGTCAGGCGCTACCCGTCGAAAGCCCCTGATAATCTGTTCAAAGCCTGCTGCGCCCTGATTGCACTGACATTGGAGATTCGATGAAACCGCATCTGCTGATTCTCAACCCGCTCAGCGACGCCAGCCTGGCGCGTATCGCCGAACGCTTCGAGGTGACCCATGCGCCCAACGTCGCGGCGCGGGAAGCGGCCATCGCCGAGCACGCCGATAGCGTGCAGGCGGTACTGACCATCGGCACCATCGGCCTGACCGGCGAGGAAATCGCCCGTCTGCCGAAACTGAGCTTCGTCGCCACCCTAGGCGTGGGCTATGAAAAGGTCGACCTGGAAGCAGCCCGTGCCCGTGGCATCGCCATGAGCAACGGCGCCGGCAGCAATGCCGACTGCGTCGCCGATCACGCCATGGCCCTGCTGCTGGCCGCTATTCGCGATGTGCGCCGCCTGGACATCGCCTGCCGTGCGGGCATCTGGCGCGATGCATTGCCGATGACCGACGGCGTTTACGGCAAGCGCCTGGGCATTCTCGGCCTCGGCGCCATCGGCGAAAAACTCGCCCGCCGCGCCGCCGCCTTCGACATGCCGGTGGGCTACCACAACCGCTCGGCCAAACCCGACAGCCCGCACCGCTACTTCGCCAGCGCCCTGGAACTGGCGCGCTGGAGCGACTGCCTGGTGATAGCCATTCCCGGCGGCGCATCGACCTACCACCTGGTCAACGCCGAGGTACTCGATGCACTGGGGCCTCAGGGTTATCTGGTCAACGTGGCACGCGGTAGCGTGGTGGATACCGCCGCTCTCGGTGCCGCACTGCGCGAGAAGCACATCCGTGCAGCGGCGCTGGACGTTTATGAAAGCGAGCCACTGCCCCCTGCCGAACTACTCGACCTCGACAACCTGATCGTCACCCCCCATGTCGGCGGCAACTCGCCCCAGGCGCTGGAACGATCCCTGTCGCAGTTCCTCGACAACATCGACCGACACTTTCGCGGCGAGCCGCTGCTGACGCCGATCTGATCAGGATGTGAGGAAAGCGAACGCAACGGGTGCCTGAAACGGATCGTAGGAGTCGCGCTCCTACGACGATTGGCGGCCAGACCACGAGTCCGGCTGAATGTCTGCAAGCATCGCCCGCAAGGCTAGGCGCCCCCGCTGCTCTTACATAATGCATAGAGGTCACGCGCCCCGGTAGGAGCCGGCTTGCCGGCGATTGGTGGGCACACTACGTTTTGTGAGGTATCCGCCATCGCATCATCCCGAGGGCGATGATGGCTGCCAAAGGTGAACAATCTGACGCCCAACCGACGCTTGCATGCCAAGGATCAAGCCACTGTCTATCTCCGCCTGCTCGCGAGCTTATCCACCGCCTCTGACCAGAAGACCAATGCCCAGGGCTTTCGCCAGCGACAGCGGCAACAGCAGGGTATCGAGCAGGGCGCTGGCCGGCAGGTCGACGGCGGCGTAGGTCGGCGCCTCGGCACCGAAACGCTCGACGGGGCAGCAACCGCCCTGCAGCGCATACCAGTCCAACCGGGTACCGGCGTAAACCACCGGCGCTCCGGGCTTGGCGGCGTCCAGGGTGCGCGCGGTGGCGCAGCCGCCCATTTGCAGGCAAGCCAGCAACACAGCGCAGAGCGCGTGCTTACTCATCGCCACTGTTGAGGTGATGCTCGCCCCAGCGCGGCAGCATGTCCTGAGGGATATTCAGGCAGTTGAGAATGCGCGCGACGACGAAGTCGATCAGGTCATCCAGGGTCTGCGGCTGGTGATAGAAACCTGGCGAGGCCGGCAGGATGGTCACGCCCAGGTTGGAGAGCTTGAGCATGTGCTCCAGATGAATGCTCGAGTACGGCGCCTCGCGCGGTACCAGAATCAGCTGGCGGCGCTCCTTGAGGGCCACATCGGCGGCACGCTCGATCAGGTTGTTGCAGGCGCCAGTGGCGATGGCCGACAGGGTGCCGGTGCTGCACGGCACCACCACCATGGCAGAGGGCGCGCCGGAACCGGAGGCCACCGGCGCCATCCAGTCTTCCTTGCCGTACACGCGGATCTGCCCGTCGGTCGCGCCGGTGTATTCGGTGAGAAACGCCTGCATGGCCTGGGGTTTGGCCGGCAAACTGACGTCCGTCTCGGTGGCCATCACCAACTGCGCGGCCTTGGAGATCAGGAAGTGCACTTCCCGATCCTCGCGCACCAGGCAGTCGAGCAGGCGCAAACCATACTGCGCGCCGGAGGCGCCGGTCATGGCCAGGGTAACTCTCTCGGAACCGTTCATTTAATTTCCAGCGCCCCATGGGCCAGGGATTACATTGCCGCTATCCGGACTACGGAGCTTCTCCTGATCCGAATGCGCCTCAGATTTATCACCTGCTAACGCCGCGGCCAGCTTGCCGTGCAAGCCACCGAAACCGCCATTGCTCATGATCACCACCTGAGTACCGGGGCGCACCAGCGCCTTGACCCCCTCGATGATGGTCTCCAGCGAATCGCACACCTGGGTCGGCGTACGCGCACCCGCGACGGTGGCGGCCAGATCCCAACCGAGGTTCGGCGGCGCGTACCAGAACACCGCATCGGCCTGCTCGGCGGATTCGGCCAGGCCGTCGCGATGGGCGCCGAGCTTCATGGAGTTGGAGCGCGGCTCGATGACCGCGATGATCTGCTCATCGCCGACACGCTTGCGCAAGCCGTCGAGCGTGGTGGCAATGGCCGTCGGGTGGTGGGCGAAGTCGTCATAGACGGTCACCCCCTTCACCTCGGCGACCTTTTCCATGCGCCGCTTGGCATTGATAAAACGCCCCAGGGCCTCGATGCCCAGCGCCGGCACCACACCGACATGACGCGCCGCGGCCAGTACCGCCAGGGCATTGGCGACGTTGTGCTGGCCGGTCAGGCCCCACTCCACCACGCCCTCGACCTTGCCTTCGAAACTCACCTCGAAACGCGACCCGTCTGCGGCGAGCAGACGTGCCTGCCACTGACCGCCTTCGCCAGTGGTCTGCACCGGCGTCCAGCAACCCATGCCGATCACCCGCGCCAGCGCGGTTTCACTGGCCGGATGGATGACCAGGCCTTCACCGGGGATGATCCGCACCAGATGATGGAACTGCCGTTCGATGGCCGCCAGATCCGGGAAGATGTCCGCGTGGTCGAACTCGAGGTTATTGAGGATCGCCGTACGCGGACGGTAATGGACGAACTTGCTGCGTTTGTCGAAGAACGCGCTGTCGTATTCATCGGCCTCGACCACGAAAAACGGCGTATCGCCCAGGCGCGCGGAAATGCCGAAGTTCTGCGGCACGCCACCAATCAGGAACCCCGGCGCCATGCCGGCATGTTCCAGCACCCAGGCGAGCATGCTCGAACTGCTGGTCTTGCCGTGGGTACCAGCCACTGCCAACACCCAGCGGCCCTGCAGCACATGATCCGCCAGCCACTGTGGCCCGGATACATAGGGCAGCCCCTTGTTCAACACATATTCCACCGCCGGGTTGCCGCGGCTCATGGCATTGCCTACCACCACCAGATCAGGGGCTGGCTGCAAGTGGGCTGGATCGTAGCCCTGCATCAGCTCGATGCCCTGAGCCTCGAGCTGGGTGCTCATGGGCGGATAGACGTTGGCGTCGGAGCCGGTGACGCGATGGCCCAGCTCCTTGGCCAGCACCGCCAGCGAGCCCATGAACGTGCCGCAGATGCCGAGAATGTGGATATGCATGAAAACCTCGAAAACAGGCGCGCCGAATAGCGGGCGAGCCGAATGAAAACATTGCCGCAGATTAGCACAGCGGCGCCTCGCAGCCTGCCTGCTCGCACGAGCCAAAATGGCGACCTCACGCGGCCAGAGAAAACCGCCTGGCCATGGTGTAAAGGCTCTGCGCCGCTGGCTTTAGCGCGAAAACTGCTCTTTAATCGAAACGCCTGCCGTCTCCATCCGACAGCCAACGAGGCCCCACCCATGCGCATCGTGCAAGCCACTCTGGAGCATCTGGATCTACTTACCCCGCTGTTCGTCAAATACCGCGAATTCTATGGCGAGCTGCCCTTCCCCGACTCGTCGCGCAAGTTCCTCGAGACCCGCCTCAAGCGCCAGGAATCGGTGATCTACCTGGCCCTGCCCGACGACGATGACAAGCTGCTGGGCTTCTGCCAGCTCTACCCGAGCTTCTCGTCGCTATCGCTCAAACGCGTGTGGATTCTCAATGACATCTATGTGGCCGAAGATGCCCGCCGACAACTGGTCGCCGACCGCCTGCTGCAAACCGCGAAGAAGATGGCCAAACAGACCCATGCCGTGCGCATGCGCGTGGCCACCAGCCGCGATAACGACGTAGCGCAGAAGGTCTATGAGTCGATCGGCTTCGTCGAAGACGAGCAGTTCAAGAACTACGTGCTGCCGATCAACAGCGAGTAACGCCTGCGCGCTTGCGGTAAGCGGATGGCCTGCTTAACAGGCCGTTGAAGAACGTAGCCGAGGCAGCCGATGCGAGGCAAAAGCAGGCGAGAAAGCGGAGTGTACGAGTTGTACATGAGCATTTTGAGCCTGTTTTTAACGACGCAGCGGCAACGTAGGTAGTTTTTCAACAGCCTGTTAAGGTGACGCCACCCTGCAACCGAGCCTTTGTCATGTGGTCGTTTAGCGCCTGGCGCCGTCGGCGCATCCTCTCCCGCCATCCCGTCAGCGACGACAGTTGGGCCATCGTGCGCCAGCGTCTGCCGATTCTCGACGGGCTCAGCGAAGACGACGAACGCCGCCTGCGCGAGCGCGCCGTGCTGTTTCTGCACAGCAAACACCTGACCACCCTGCCCGGCCTCGAACTGGATAACGAAGATCGCCTGGCCCTGGCGACGCTGGCCGAATTGCCACTGCTCGGTCTGACCGACCTGAACTGGTACCAGGGTTTCCACGAAGTCATCCTCTACCCGGACGACTTCGTCAGCCCGCAACGGCATCGTGACTCCGGCGGTATCGAACACGAATGGGATGGCGAGCACAGCGGCGAAGCCTGGCAGCAGGGCCCGGTAATTCTCGCCTGGCCCGGCGTACAGGCCAGCGGCGGCTGGGAAGGCTACAACCTGGTGATCCACGAACTGGCACACAAGCTGGACATGCTCGGCGGCGATGCCAACGGCCTGCCGCCACTGCACCACGGCATGTCTATCCAGGACTGGGCGGCAGCCATGCAGCAGGCGTTCGACAGCATGAACGCCGCACTGGATGCCGATCCCGAGGCGCAAACCGCTCTCGATCCCTACGCAGCGGAAAACCCTGCCGAGTTCTTTGCAGTGACCAGCGAATACTTCTTCAACGCCCCCGATCTGCTCGACGAGACCTTCCCCGAGGTCTACGCCCAGTTGCGCCTGTTCTATCGACAGGATCCGCTGGCACGTTTGCGCCGCCTGCAGGTCGAGCATCCGGATTATCAGGAGACGAACGCGTCACCAACAGATGGCGAAGGCGAATGCCTTGCCGATCAAGATGTGAAACGCCCGCACTGACTTAAGCCTTTCCCTCCTCAAGAAAGCTCACGCTTGAGCCCTTCAGCACATCCGCCATACAGGCCATAAGGACGACTGCGCAAGTACAGCGCAGGACATGCTGCCGCCTGCCTTCATTTCGCAATAAACAGCTCCGGCGCCTTCGATTTGTATGCATTTTGGTCTGGTACTTACCAGTACATTAGGGACTGCATGCTCCCGCAGAGCGACCCGAATAAAACCTCTAATTCGCCTATTAAATCTGCCAATCATTCGGAGCCCCTATGAGCCAATTTCCCAGCAACGCAATCAGCGGCGCAACCCTGGCCCTGTTGATCGGCATGAGCAACCAGGCCCTCGCAGAACAAATCACCTTCGTCTCTCAGGGCGGCGCCTATCAGGAGGCCCAGACCAAGGCGATTCTCGATCCGGCGGCCAAGAAGCTTGGTCTGACGCTGAAACAGGACAGCTCGCCCAAGGCCTATCCGATCATCAAGACCCAGGTCGAAAGTGGCAAGGTCACCTGGGATGTGGTCGACCTGCCCACAGGCGATTGCATTCGCGGCGTACAGGAAGGCTTGTTCGAGAAGCTCGACCTGGCGCTGATCCCCAATGCCGCGCAACTCCCAGCCGAGTTGAAAGATGACTACAGCGTTGGCTACATCAGCTACTCCACAGTACTGGCCTACCGCACCGATGCCTTCGATGAAGACTCCGCGCCCAAAACCTGGGCGGACTTCTGGAATACCAAGAAGTACCCAGGACAACGTGCGCTGCGCAACCTGCCGCGCCCAACGCTGGAGATCGCCCTGCTCGCCGACGGTGTGCCGGCCGACGAGCTGTACCCCATGGATGTTGATCGCGCCTTCAGAAAACTGGAGGAAATCAAGCCGAATATCGCCACCTGGTGGACGTCTGGCGGGCAGTCGGCGCAGTTGATCAGCGATGGCGAAGTCGACATGATCCAGGCCTGGAACGGTCGCATCAGCGCGGTACAGGAAGCCGGCGCACCGGTGGTATTCGATTACAACCAAGGCATCCTGGAAACCAACTCACTGTGCGTGCTCAAAGGCACCCCGCACAAAGCTGCGGCGATGAAGTTCGTTAACGAGGCCATCGACGCCAAGCTACAGGCCGCACTGCCGATGATCATCGACTACGGCCCACTCAACCCCGAGGCGTTCAAGACTGGCGTGATCCCCGCCGAGCGCGCCGCGAAGCTGCCGTCCTCGCCTGAAAACATTTCTCGCCAGGCCTTGCTGTCCGCGAAATGGTGGGCATCCGAAGAAGGCATCAAGGCTGAAGAACGCTGGCTCTCCTTCGTTCAGAAGAAGTAATCGGAGGCCCCATGTCCAACGCCTATCTGGTCAAATCCTTGCCCGACTCCAGTGACCAGCGCCCGCCGCGGGTCAACGAAACCGCCCTGGCTCGCGAGGAGCGCAAGGAGCACACCGCGATGCTGTTGCTGCTCGCCCCCGCGCTGCTCATGGTGGCCGTGCTGCTGATACTGCCTCTGTGCTGGCTGGCCTTCCAGTCGGTGCAGAGTGAGGAAGGATTCACCCTGGCCAACTACCTGCGGATATTCAGGGAGCCGATCTACTGGGACACCTTCGCACTGACCTTCAAGATCAGCTTCCTGGTGACCATCCTGTCGATCATCATGGGCTTCCCGATCGCCTACGCGGCGTCGCGCCTGCATGGCTTCTGGGCCAATCTGGTGCTGATCTGCGTGATCCTGCCGTTCTGGACCAGCGTACTGGTACGCTCCTACGCCTGGCTGGTGCTGCTGCAACGCCGCGGGCTGGTCAACCAGACGCTGATTGACATGGGCATCATCGACCAGCCACTGAATCTGATGCACAACACTACCGGCACGGTGATCGGCACCCTGCATGTGATGCTGCCATTCATGGTGCTGCCGCTGTACGCGGTAATGAAGAAGATCCCACAGGACTTGCTGCAGGCTTCCGACAGCCTGGGCGCCAAGCCTTTCTACACCTTCCGCCGGGTATTCCTGCCAATGGCCGCGCCGGGGATCATGGCCGGCTCCATTCTGGTATTCGTGATCTGCCTGGGTTTCTTCATCACCCCCGAGTTGCTGGGCGGTGGCCGCACCATCCTGGTGTCGATGCTGGTGCAACGTAACGTTGAGCTGTATCACGCCTGGGGCGCGGCAAGCGCGGTCGGCCTGGTGCTGCTGCTCGTGGTGTTCCTGATTTTCTGGGGCATCAACCGCTTCATTCCCATCGAACGAATTCTGGGAGCACGCTAATGAACCTGTTCGCCAGCCTGCGTTATCTGCGACTCTCCCACGTGTTGTTCACCATCGTGGTTGCAGCGATCCTGCTGTACCTGATCATCCCGGTACTGATCGTGGTGCCAATGTCGTTTTCCGAAGCGCGCTTTCTGCAGTTCCCGCCCAAGCAGTGGTCGACCACCTGGTACGAGGCGTTCTTCAATAGCCGCGAATGGATGTCGGCAGCCAAGGTCAGCCTGATCACCGCTTGCTTCACCATGCTGATCAGCCTGCCGATCGGCATGGCGGCGGCTTACGCGATCAATAACTCGACCCTGAAGGTCGTCCGCACGCTGCAGATCATTCTGCTGCTGCCGATGATGGTGCCGATCATTCTGATCGCCGCCGGGGTGTTCTTCGTCTACGCGCGCATCGGCCTCATCAGTACGCTGACCGGCCTGGTACTGGCGCATATCATGCTGGCCTTGCCATACGTGATCATCGCCCTGCTCGCCGGCCTGCGTAACTTCGACATGTCCCAGGAAATGGTGGCCCGCAGCCTCGGCATGAACCGTTTTCGGGCGTTCATGGCGGTGACCCTGCCGCAGATCAAGCCAAGCGTCGTATCGGCGACGCTGTTCGCCTTCATCACCTCACTGGATGAGACCGTGGTGGCGTTGTTCGTCTCCGGCGGCGACAACCAGACCCTGACCAAACGCATGTTCACCGCCCTGCGTGACGAAATCGACCCGACCATCGCGGCGATCAGTTCGATCCTGATTCTCGCCTCGTTGATCCTGGTAATCATTGCCGGACGCAACAAGCAGGGGTAATGCAGGCGGCCCGAGACCTTTGACTGACAGAAAAGCTGAACGAGAAAGCGGGCACGGCCTGCCCGCTCTTTCATTCAGCCTCCAGCGCTCTACCCGGCCCTTCGAGTGCCAGCACAGCCTGCCGTCAATCGTCGCAATTCAGCATCTACCAGCCGTGTACCGCTCTATCTCGGCATCGCCCGCTGGGCGGTGATTTTTACAATGAGCCCATCCTTCATAGCCTCAAGGTTCTGATCATGTTGAAAAGCCAATTGCGTGACCCTTCCCTGCTCGTCGAACGTGCCTATGCCAACGGTGCCTGGATCGAAGCCGATGACGGCGGCACCATCGACGTGATCAATCCGGCCAACGGCAGCGTCATCGCCCGCGTACCAGCACTGCAGGCAACGGAAACCCGCCGCGCCATCGAAGCAGCCGAAGCGCGCTTCTCCACTTGGCGTGAAGTGCCGGCTGCCGAACGGGCACGCTACCTGGAAAGCTGGTTTCAACTGATCACGGACAACCAGGAAGACCTGGCGCTGATCATGACCGCCGAACAGGGCAAGCCATTGGCCGAGGCGCGCGGCGAGATCGCCTACGGTGCCAGCTTCGTCAAATGGTTTGCGGAAGAAGCGCGGCGTATCTATGGCGACACCATCCCTTCGCCAACAGCAGACCGGCGCATTCTGGTACTCAAGCAGCCGATCGGTGTGGTAGCCGCCATCACACCCTGGAACTTCCCCAATGCGATGATCACCCGCAAGTGCGCCCCGGCATTAGCAGCCGGCTGCCCGGTGCTGGTCAAGCCTTCGGAGATGACACCGCTGTCGGCCCTAGCACTGGCCGTACTGGCCGAACGCGCGGGCATTCCTGCCGGCGTCTTCAACGTGCTGACCGGCCTGCCAGCGGGCGTGGGCGCAGAGATGACCGCCAACCCGGCAGTACGCAAACTGTCGTTCACCGGCTCCACACGCGTTGGCCAGTTGCTGATGAGCCAGTGCGCCGCCACCATCAAACGCCTGAGCCTGGAGCTGGGCGGCAATGCCCCCTTCATCGTATTCGACGATGCCGACCTCGACCTGGCGATTGCTGGCGTCATGCAGAGCAAATTCCGCAACGCCGGGCAGACCTGCGTGTGTGCCAATCGCATCCTGGTGCAGGATGGTATCTACGAGCGTTTCTCCGAACGCCTGAGTGCGACGGTGGCTCAGCTCAAGGTTGGTGACGGCTTGCAGAGCGGCGTCACCATCGGCCCGCTGATCAATGCCGCGGCAGTGGACAAGGTGGCACGGCATATCGGCGACGCGCTGGAAAAAGGTGCCAGCATCACCATCGGTGGCGCGCCAGAGGGCGAAGGCCTGTATGTACAACCCACTGTGCTGCGCGATGCCAATGCCGACATGCTGCTGGCCAACGAAGAAACCTTCGGTCCGGTCGCCCCGCTGTTCCGCTTCAAGGATGAAGCCGAAGCCCTGGCGCTGGCCAATGCCACACCTTACGGCCTGGGCGCCTATTATTTCACCCAGGACATGCGCCGCGCCTGGCGCGTGGGCGAACGCCTGGAGTTCGGCATGGTCGGCCTGAACACCGGGGTGATCTCCATGGAGGTAGCACCATTTGGTGGCATGAAGCAGTCCGGCACTGGCCGTGAAGGTTCCAAGTACGGTCTGGACGAGTTCCTCGAAGTTAAAGCCTGGCACATCGGCGGCCTCGACTAGGCGTTCCGCTTGCAGACGCCGCCGGGCAGCAGATCCTGTTTTCCGGCGGCTCAAAACGGCACGAACCGGGCCCGTGCCTGTGTTCAGATGACATGCAGATAGCTCGGGCAACCCCGTTCTGCGCAGAGGGCACTCCATGAATTTCACTGAAGGTTTCGAATCGGTCAGCGTTAACCAGGTATGCAAGCAATACGGCAATCTCAAGGCCCTGCACAATGTCGACCTGAAGGTCGAAGCCGGCGAGTTCATGTCGCTGCTGGGCCCGTCCGGCTCCGGCAAGACCACACTGCTGAGCATTCTCGGCGGCTTCATCCGGGTCAGCTCCGGGAGCATTTTCTTCGGCGATCGCGATGTCACCCTGATGCCGCCGCACAAGCGAGAAATCGGCGTGGTGTTCCAGAACTATGCGCTGTTTCCGCACATGACCGTTGGCGAGAACGTGGCGTTCCCGCTGCGCGCCCGGGGCGAAAGTGCCAGCAAGAGCCGCGAGCGGGTCAAGAACGCGCTGGCCACTGTAGAACTGAGCGGCTATGAAGACCGCAACATCGCGGCCCTGTCCGGCGGGCAGCGCCAGCGAGTGGCCCTGGCCCGCGCCATCGTCTTCGAGCCCAAGCTGATTCTCATGGACGAACCACTGTCGGCACTCGACAAACAGTTGCGCGAGATCATGCAGATCGAACTGCGTGCTCTGCACAAGCGCCTGGGTGCCACCATGATCTACGTGACCCACGATCAGCGTGAAGCGCTGACCATGAGCGACCGCATCGCCATCATGCGTGGCGGAGAGCTGGTGCAGGTCGATACGCCGCGTCGTCTGCATGACCATCCTGCCAATGACTTCGTCGCCAGTTTCATCGGCGAAAGCACGCTGGTTCCGCTGCAGCGCGATGCCAGCAATGGCCTGATCCTTGGCAGCACGCCGCTACGCACCAGCCGACCGGTTCCGGCATCCGGCGACGTGTTTCTGGCCCTGCAATCGGAAAAGCTGCTACTGGACAACGACAGCGCCGGTGCGGAGTGGAATCGCCTACGGGGCCGGGTTTCCGACATCGTGTTCCAGGGCGAAAGCCTCAAGGTATTCGTCGACCTGGAAGACGGCCCGACCGTCAGCCTGCGTCAGGCGAGCCATCATGAAGGCAACCTCAGCCTGCCACCGATTGGCTCGCCCATGCGGATGCGCCTGCACCCGGAAGACACCATCGTCGTACCGCGCGCCGGTACATGACTCGGGCTCCACAGCCGACTTGTCGACGGTAGCGAGCGGACGATCCGCGACCGTCGACAAGCTCACCCTCCAGCCCTCCGGCAAACCCAGGCCCCTGCAGCGAAATATTCCGCAACGGCGCTGCAAAACAACCGATCCCCCCACTCCCCAGCCGAACTTCAGCGCTTGTGGTTCCGGGCAATCCTTATCCTGATCACGTCACCCGACACCCCTGACGCTCATGGAGATCGAGATGAATTCTGCACTGACTGAAAACCAACGCCTGCTGGCCCTGCGCGAACAACATGTGCCACGCGGCATCGCCACCGCTCACCCGGTCGTCGCGGCGCGCGCCCTGGGCGCCGAACTGTGGGATGTCGACGGCAAGCGATACCTGGATTTCGTAGGCGGTATCGGCGTACTGAACACCGGCCATAGCCATCCGAAAATCATCGAAGCGGTACGTCGCCAGGCTGGCGAGATTTCCCACGCCAGCTTTCAGGTCGTGGCGTACGAAAACTACATCGAACTTGCAGCTCGTCTGAACAAGCTGGTCGGCGGCGCCGAACACTACAAAAGCGTGCTGTTCACCTCCGGCGCCGAGGCCGTGGAAAACGCCGTCAAGATCGCCCGTGGCTACACCAACCGCAGCGCGGTGATTTCCTTCCGCGGCGGCTTCCATGGCCGAACCCTGCTGGGCGTGACCCTGACCGGCATGAGCCAGCCATACAAGCAGAACTTCGGCCCCTTCCCCGCCGAGATTTACCACGCCACCTATCCGAACGCCTATCGCGGTATCAGCAGTGAGGATGCCCTGGCCGAACTCGACGAACTATTCGCCACCGACGTAGCCCCGGATCGCGTCGCGGCCATCATCATCGAGCCGGTGCAGGGCGACGGCGGCTTCCTGGCAGCGCCCAAGGAGTTTCTGCAAGCCCTGCGCGCCCGCTGCACCGAGTACGGCATCGTGCTGATCCTCGACGAAATCCAGGCTGGCTTCGGCCGTACCGGCAACATGTTCGGCTTTCAGCACGCCGGTATCCAGCCGGATCTGGTCACCGTGGCCAAGAGCCTGGCCGGCGGCATGCCGCTGTCCGGCGTGGTCGGTCGTGCCGAAATCATGGACGCCCCGACACCGGGCGGCCTCGGGGGTACTTACGGCGGTAATGCAGTGGCTTGTGCGGCGGCTCTGGCGGTACTCGACCTGTTCGAAGAGCAGGATCTGCTGCAACAGGGCGAGACACTGGCGGCGCAACTCAGGGAAGGCTTACTGGCCTTGCAGAAGCGCTACCCACGCATTGGTGAAGTGCGTGGCCTGGGCTTCATGCAGGCCATTGAAATGGTTGCCGACGATGCTCGACAAAGCCCCGATGCGGTGCTCGCCCAGAAAGTCATCGACGAAGCGCGCAATGCCGGCCTGCTGGTCATCAAATGCGGCGTGCACCGCAACGTGGTGCGCTTCCTGGCACCACTGGTGACCACTCGAGAGCAACTGGCTGAAGCCCTGCAGATGCTCGACAAAGCGTTGGCAGCAGCCTGCTGAGTACAACAGGGGGAACACTTGGCCCGACTTGCCTGGCAGCGTAGGGTCAGCCCCGATCAAGATGGAAGTGGCATGGCATTACTCAGGAGCACGTCATGAGAGTCACCCAATACAAAGCGCTGGGGCTATCCTTCGGCACCCTGGTTGACCGCGAACGGGGCATTCTCGAGGGTCTCCGACCGCTGGCGGTGCAAGCGGCTATCGCCACCAGCGATGCCCAGTTGCTGAGTGGTTACCGGGACGTCGCCCAGGCACTGGCCAGCAGCACGACAGCGCTCAGCGCGACGGCTTTTCACGGACAGCTTTACCAGCGTCTGGCGCAACATTTGCAGATTATTCCCGGCTGGGATGAAAGTGTGGCATTCAGTAGCTCTTCCTCCCAATGGCCCATATTCGAAGACGCTCCAGGTGCCCTTCAGTACCTGAGCAAATTTTACCGTTTGCTACTGATCGCCCCGCCCTACGGCATCGATCCACAGGCGCTGGCCAAACGCTTGCCCATCGAGTTCGACGCAATCATCGAGCCCGACCATGACGACTGGCACGCAGGCCTGGAACACCAATTGCGTCGCTTGGGCCTGGAGCGCTCAGAGCTGTTACCGGTGCGCAGTACGGAAAGCGACGACCCGTGGATCGACCGGGTGGACTTTCCGGTCTGCACACTGCGCCGCGGCCATAACCAGCCATGGAACCATTCGCCTCAGGCCATGGATGGCAAGCGCTGTGAATATGCCAGCCTCGCCGACCTGGCTCATGCCCATCAGAAGGCACTGCTCACCTGACAACGGATCCGTTTCGACATTGCGAGGATTGAACCATGGACGCTGCAACCAAGCTCGACCGTATCGATATCAACATCCTGGTCCAACTGCAGAAAGACGGTCGCATGACCAACGTCAGCCTTGCCGAGGCGGTGGGATTGTCACCCAGCCCTTGCCTGCAGCGCGTCAAACGCCTGGAGGCGGCGGGCTACATCAGCGGTTATGAAGCGCATGTCAACCTGGCCAAGTTCGCCAATTCGGTCACCGTATTCACCGAGATGACTCTCTCGGATCACAAGCGCGCCGACTTCGTGAAATTCGAGTCGAGCATTCGTGGTATCGACGAGGTGCTCGAATGCCATCTGATCAGTGGTGGCTACGACTATCTGGTGCGCTTCCTGTGCAGCAGCATCCAACACTACCAGGAACTGATGGAGTCGATCCTCGACAGGAACATCGGCATCGAAAAGTACTTCAGCTACATCGTCATCAAGTCGCCGGTGGTCAAGAGTACCGTGCCACTGCGCAGCCTGGTTCGCGCTGTCTGATGCTCTGCACGCGCGGTGCGCGACCTGAACGCCACATCGCGGGCGAACGGGCTGAGTGGTTGCTCAAAGGCGCAAGCGACCCATCATAGGGTGGACGACGCTTGCCTACGCGGCCCGATCCGTCCACCGCTCCGCGATCGCAATGGTGGATGAAAAAAGCGTCATCCACCCTACGCCCCTCCTGACGCCCTGCACGCGCACTACGCGACCCAAACGCCACATCACAGATCCAACCGAGCGAACGGGCTGAGTGGTCGTTCAAAGGTCGTAGGATGGGTGCAACCCATCGGCAATTGATGGGTTTCACCCATCCTACGGGCTGGAAAGCTGGACGAAAGAGCCCATGGGGGTTGCTTGTCGTTCAGCCTCCAGCCTCTAGCGCTTTTATCGGCCGTCCGCTCCCGCCTTATGGCTGCCATCCCCCATTACGCTTGCCCCATATCGAGCAGACGCGCTCCAGCATCGTGCGCGCAGCTGGCGTGCTCCAGCGACCGACCGCCAGGACAGCCCGTTTTTCAGCGCTCCCAAGTACATGGCGCGAGACTTGCTTTGTGAAAATTACACAGTTTTGAAAAATTCACAGAGTACGCATGAAACACGAAGCAGATGACGCCGGCTGCGATCACGAGCCACAGGCCCCGGTACCGCAGCGTATCAATACCTTCATCGATATCTGGCTCGGCGAGCAGCTTCGTCATCGCCGCAGGCAATCGGGCAAGTCCCTGAAAGCGGTCGCCGACGCCACGGGCATCTCGGTCAGCCTGTTGAGCCAGGCCGAACGCGGCTTGCGCTCGTTGTCCCTGCGTACGCTCAGCGCACTGTCAGAGGAGCTGGATCTACCCTTGGAGCAGCTCATCCGCAACACCCAGCACCACGACAGCGGTGCCGGCAACACTGTGGTTCGGGCCGGCCAGCACCCGCTGATCGATGTGCAGAAAAAGCGCATCCACAAGGAAAACCTCACGCCTCCGGGGTCGCCGGGGGCCGTTGAACTGTACCGGGTGGTGATCGAGCCGCAAGGCTCGACCGGCGACGGCCTGTTCACCACCCAGCAGAGCGAGCAGGTCGGCTACATCGTCGAGGGCCAGCTGGAACTGGTGATCGAGGATCGCCTGCTGTGCCTGCAGACGGGCGACAGCTTCTGCTACGACGGCGCCACCCCGCGCCGCTGGCGCAATCCCGGCCAGAGCGTCACAACGGTCATCTGGGCCATTGCCCGCAAGACTTCCTGAACCGCTACCGTCCTTCACATGAGGTAACGCCGCATGAAAAATCGTTTGATGATCGCCACCCTGTTCTCGACGCTGACACTGGCGAGTGGCTTCAGCCAGGCCGAAACGCTGAAGGTCGCCTCGACGCCAACCGGCAGCCCGTTCACCTTCCTCGACACCAAGAGCAACAGCATCCAAGGCGTGATGGTCGACATCGTCAGCGCCGTCGGCGAGCAAGCGGGATTCGACGTGCAGATCGAACCCATGCAGTTCTCCGCGCTGATCGGCTCGCTGACCTCCAGGCGAGTCGACCTGATCTCGGCCGCCATGTTCATCACCGACGAACGCAAGCAGGTGGTCGACTTCTCCATTCCGGTCTACAGCTATGGCGAAGGCGTGGTGGTGCCGAGCAAGGACACCACCGAGTACACCGAGCTGGCCCAGTTGAAGGGCAAGCGCGTCGGCGTCCAGGTCGGCACGGCATTCGTCACGCCGCTGCAGAGCAGCGGCCTGTTCAGCGATGTGAAGCTGTACGACACCACCGCCGACATGCTGCGCGATGCCAATGCCGGGCGCATCGACGTGGCCGTGCTGGACTACCCGATCGCCGCCTATGCCATTGCCCAAGACAACTTCCCCAATCTGCGCCTGGTCACCAGCTACGAACCGACCATGGTCAACAGCATCGGCATCGCCGCGCGCAAGGACGACCCGCAACTGATGGCCAGGATCAACACCGCCCTGGAAAAGCTGCAGGCCGATGGCAGCATCGACGCCATCATCGGCAAATGGGGCTTGTGAGCCTGAATCGAGCGCCTCGCCCGATCGCCCATCGTCCGTGTACTCCACGGCGGCGGCCAACCGCCGCCGTGCCGACCCGAGAGTCTATTCATGTCCGAATTTCTGCAACGCTCTGCCGAATACCTGCCGATTCTCCTGCAAGGTGCCTGGCTGACCATTCAGGTGACCATAGGCTCGTTGCTGCTATCCACGTTGCTCGGCCTGGTCTGGGCGACCATGCGGGTCTCGGGAGTCGCCGTTCTCGCCTGGCTCAGCAGCTCGATAATCAACCTGCTGCGCGGCATCCCGATCATCGTGCTGCTGTTCTACATCTACTTCGTGATGCCGGATTTCGGCCTGTCGCTGAGCGCCCTGCAGGCCGGCATCATCGGCCTTGGCATCGCCTATTCGGCCTACCAGGCGGAGAACTTTCGCGCCGGCATCGAGGCCATCGACCGGGGCCAGCTGGAAGCCGCCGAGTCGATGGGCATGAGCTGGTGGCTGATGATGCGTCGAGTGGTGCTGCCGCAGGCCTTTCGCATCGTGCTACCGCCCTATGGAAACACCATGATCATGATGCTCAAGGACTCTTCGCAGGCGTCCACCATCACCGTTGCCGAACTCGCCCTGCAGGGCAAGCTGATCGCCACATCCACCTTCCAGAACGCCACGGTGTTCACCCTGGTCGCGCTGCTCTACCTGATCATGTGCGTACCCTTGATCCTGCTGGTGCGCCACTTTGAAAAACGGGGGCAGAAATGATCGAGATCAGCGGGCTGAAAAAGTCCTACGGCAACCTGGACGTCATCAAGGGGGTGGACGCCAGCGTCGCCAAGGGCGAGGTGGTGTGCATCATTGGCCCGTCCGGCTCGGGCAAGTCCACCATTCTGCGCTGCATCAACGGCCTGGAAAGCTACCAGGACGGCAGCATCACCATCGACGGCCAGCGGGTCGAGCGTGGCTCGCGCAGCATCAAGGCGATCCGCAGCGAAGTGGCCATGGTCTTCCAGCGCTTCAACCTGTTTCCCCATCGCAGCGTGCTGGAAAATGTCATCGAAGGCCCGGTCTACGTGAAAGGCGAGAACCGCGGGCAGGCCATCGCCCATGCCCGCGAACTGCTGGCCAGTGTCGGCCTCGCGGAAAAGGCCGAAGCCCATCCGGCCCAGCTTTCCGGTGGCCAGCAACAGCGCGTGGCCATTGCCCGGGCGCTGGCCATGCGACCGAAGGCGATCCTGTTCGACGAACCGACGTCGGCGCTCGACCCGGAACTGGTCGGCGACGTGCTCAAGGTCATGCGCCAGCTCGCCGAGTCAGGCATGACCATGGTCGTGGTGACCCACGAGATGCAATTCGCCCGTGAAGTGGCCGACCGCATCCTGTTCATCGACGGTGGACGCATCGTCGAACAAGGCAGCGCCAACGAGGTGCTGAACAACCCTCAGAGCCCGCGTACGCAGGACTTTCTGCGTCGCGTCCTGAATCCGCTGTGAGGCACTGGCCATGACCCGAGAATATTACCCACTGCAGCATTCGCTCTGGGCCGCGACTGCGGTTGCCGCACCACGAACCCGGCCGCTGAGCGAGTCACTGAAGGCCGATGTGATCGTCATCGGCGCGGGCTACTGCGGCCTGAGCACAGCGTTGCACCTGGCCGAGCAAGGGGTCGACGTGGTGCTGCTGGAAGCGCAGGAGGTAGGTTTCGGTGGCTCCGGACGCAATGGCGGCCAGGTCATTCCGGGCCTGAAGTACGACCCCGGCGAACTGCTGAGCCGCTTCGGCGAAAAAGCAGGGCAGAAGTTGCTCGATTTCGCCGGCAGCACGGCGGATGCGGTGTTCTCGCTGATCGACAGGCACGCGCTGGACGTGCCGCGCGTGCGCCAGGGCTGGATCCAGGGCGCACACAATGCGCAGGCCATGCGGCTGGCGCAGCGCCGTGCCGATGACTGGGCAGCCCAGGGCGTGGCGACCGAACTGCTCGACCGAAGCCAGGCCGAACGCCTGCTGGGCACCAGCAAGTACCTGGGCGGCTGGGTCGATCCACGGGGCGGCGGCATCCAGCCGCTGAGCTATGCACGCGAGCTGGCGCGGGTGGCCATCGGCGCCGGCGTGCGCCTGTTCACCCAGTCGCGCGTCAGCGGCCTGAAACGCCATGGCGCGCAGTGGACGGCCGCGGTGGCAGGGGGTGGCGAGGTCAGCGCCGAGCGGGTGCTGCTCTGCACCAATGGCTATACCGATGACCTCTGGCCAGCGCTGCGCAAGACCATCATCGATGCCAACTCCTTTCAGGTCGCCACGCAACCGCTGCCGCAAGCCCTGCGGCAAAGCATACTGCCGCAGGGCCATGTGAGTTCCGATGCACGCAACCTGCTGCTCTACTATCGGCTCGACCATACCGGGCGCCTGCTGATGGGTGGCCGTGGCACCTTCCAGGAGCCCGACCCTGCCCGCCAGGATCACTGGTCGCATCTCGAGGCGGCGGTGGCCAAGCTGTTCCCGCAGGTCGCCGGTATCCCGTTCGACTACCGCTGGTGCGGCCACGTCGCCGTCACGCGTGACTACCTGCCGCACCTGCATGAGCCGGCCCCTGGCCTGCTGATCGATATCGGTTGCCAGGGACGCGGCGTCGGCCTGCAGACCCGCATGGGGCAGGCGCTGGCCAGCTATCTGGTCAGTGGCGATGCCCGGGCGCTGCCGGTGCAGCCATCGAGCATCAAGGCCTTTCCGCTCTATGGCATGCGCCGTCTGTATATCGCGGCCGTGATCGCCTGGTACCGCATCACCGACGGCGGCGTATGAAGGACAGGCGCCAGCCGCGGCGGCTGGCGCCTTTTTCAGCTCAGGATGCAGAACAGCTTTTTCACCGCGACATCGTTGCGCCAGGCATTGGCGGCACCGGCAGGAATGAGGATGGCTTCACCGGCATGCACACGGTAGCGCTCCCCGGTGGGCGTGTCGAAGCGCACACGGCCCTGGTAGAAGTACATCAGTTCGCTGTATCCCGGCTCGACCTGCTGGCGCGCATAAGGGCTGCAACGCCAGATACCGATACGCAGGCAGCCGCCACTTTCGAACTGGGTATGGCTGTGCGCCACAGGCTCCGGCGTCAGCAACACCGAGGCGGAGGGCGGGTTGCAAGGCTGCAGATCGGCATGCGGATCGATCTTCACCGCCCGGGCCGGCATGTCGCCGCTGCTGGCGGCGCCGGTAAAGACGACGAAGATTCGCCGCAACTCACCCTGGTGAGTCCAGCCCAGATTCGCGCCGCGCGGTATCACCAGCGCTTCGCCGGCCGATACCGACAGCGCATAGCCGTCACCCTCGATATGCAGGGTGCCGGCCTCGACGATGCACAGTTCGACCCAGGGGTAATCCTCGATCCTCCGCTCGGCATCGCGGTCGCTCGCCACGCCAGCGACATAGCCCTGCCGCGGCTCGTGGAAATGCACCCGGCGCCCCGCGGCGAACGGATCGTCGTGCAGGGGAACAGGTGTCTCGGTGAGCAGACGACGCTCGGATTCGGGCTGGGTGAAATGCACGATCGGGCTCATGGCATCACTTCATTCGGCAAAGGGAGTCGGCCTAGCGGCCGAGCACATCGAGAAACTGCTGCCAGCCAGCGGCCAGGCGCACACCGGGGGCGCGAAAGGCATGCAGCGGGATCGGGTTGAACCCCTGACCGGCAAGCAGGGCGAGCTCGACCTTTTCACCGGCCGTCATCGCCGCCAGTTGCTTGCCCATCCAGGTCGACATCGCCACGCCGCCGCCGTTGTAGCCGATGGCGTAGAAGCTGCGCTCGTCGAGCTGGCCGGCATGGGGCAGATAGTCGAGCGTCATGGCAACCAGGCCGGACCAGCGATAATCGACCCGGTAATCGCGCAACAGCGGGAAGACCACGCCCATGCTGCGCTGCAGGTCATCGAAGGCGCTGCGTGAGTCGTGCTTGCCGAATGCGCCACGGCCACCGAAGATCAGCCGATCACCGACCACCCGGAACCAGCGCAGCATGCGTTTGGTATCGCCGCAGACCTGCCCGCCTGGCATGAGGCTCGCCAGCACGTTCGCCGGCAAGGGTTCGGAGGCGATGATCGCACTGCGAAATGGAATCAGCCGACGATGCAGGGCATCGGTCGCGCGGGTCTGATCCGAATAGCCGTTGGTGGCGTAGATCACCTGGCGGGCGCTGACCCGCCCTTGCGGCGTCTGCACGATGACCCGGTCGCCCTCGCGCTGCACCTTTTCGGCAGGCGTGTTGATGAAGATCTTCACGCTGGAATCGACCAGGTGCTGGGCGATCCCGCGGGCGTAGTTCATGGGATGAATGCCGCCTGCTTTCGGGGTCAGCAGGCCGCCGGCAAAGATCGTCGAACCGGTCAGTTCGCGCACCTGCTCGGCAGAAATCATGACCGAGGACTCACCCCCGGTTTCGTGCTTGATCCAGTTGGCGGTCGACTCCAGGCCGCCCAGGGCATGAACGTTGTGCGCCGCGGCAATATGCCCACCCAGCTTGAGTTGGGCGTGGATCAGGCCAAGGGCTTCCACCGTCTCCGCCACGCTGTCTACCGCCGCGTAACCGGTACGGTACAGGTGCAGGGCCGTGTCACGGCCGAAGCGCGCCATCAGGGTGGGAAAGCCGACGCGAAACTTCGGCGAAACCACGCCACCGTTGCGCCCGCTGGCGCCCCAGGCCAGGGTGTTGGCTTCGACGATCAGCGGCTCGCGGCCGCTCTGGGCAATGTGCCTGGCAGCCGAGAGACCGGTATAGCCGGCACCGATGATCACCACGTCGCACTGCCGATCCCCCTGAAGCGATTGCAGCGCAGGTGCAGGTTGGGCGGTGGCCGCCCATAAGCTCTGAACAGTCATGCCGGCCTCTTGGCGAAATAGCGGTCTTTGCTCGCGGCGCGACCGCTCAGCCCAACTCTTTCTCGACAGCGTCAGCCAGCTGCGCCAGCGAAGTGAAGTGGTAGTGCGGCTCGGTGCGCACGGACTCCAGCGTTCCTCCGCTGCCCTTCTGGGCATGGCGGCGCTCGATCCAGCAGGTCTGGTAACCCAGGCGCATGGCCACGCCGATGTCGTGGTACTGGCTCTGCGCGGTGTGCAGGATATCCTCGAAGAGGATGCCCTGGGTCGCGAGGGCGCCACGCACGAAGGCGAAATACTGCGGATCGGGCTTCTCGTAGCGCGAGTCGTCGATGGTGAATTCGAAGTCGAACGGCTGGTCGAGGGTCTTGGCCATGCAGTCCAGGGCCCAGCGCTGGGCGTTGGTCATCGCCACCAGCTTGTAGTGCTTGCGCAGACGCTTGAGCGCTTCAACGGAATCCGGGAATGCCGGCCAGTTCTTCACCGACGCGGCGAGACCTTTCGCATAATCATCGTTATCCGGCAGCCCCAGCACCTGCGCCATCAGGTAGTAGCAGCGCTCCAGGTCATCCGGGAACCAGCCCGAATCATCCTTGGCGCGTGCCTCGCGGTAGGCTTTGAGAATATCGTCGTCGCTGTGGGCCTTGCCCGCTTCGCCCGACACTTCGCGGATATGGGCAAGGATGCCGGCTTCAAAATCGATCAGGGTACCGACGACGTCGAACGTCAGGGCTTTGAACTGCTTGAAAGACATAGGGCGCTCCGCAAGAAAGATCGTGAGGTGAAACTGTCTGGTCGGTTCATTATCGACCCACCCTCTCACGAAATATTCTGTTTTGCTTCCCACCTGAGGCATAACCTACTGTTTTTCTACTCGCCAAGCAGCAGCTATGCTCAGAGGGTCGATTCGAGGGTCGCTGCCAAGCCCAGATGGGGATACAACGCATCGATCTTCAACAGGTCATCGCGCATTTCCTCGACGATCCAGTCACGTACTTCTTCCACCACCGGGCGCACCGGTCGATTGCTCGGCACCACCAGGCAACAGCGCCTCGACGCGACCCGCATGGTATCCGTCGCGGGTACCAGTTCCCCCTTGCACAGCGCGTTGGACACCACGTTCAACCAGCCAAGGGCAATCCCCTGCCCGAGCAGCGCAGCCTGTACCACCACCGCGTAGTCGGAGAACACCAGGGTACTGGCGCTCGCAAAAGCCGCCGCCCAACCACGATCCTGCGAGTCCATGCTGATCAGCGTCGGCTGCTGTTTTTTACCCCGTGCAGGCCGCATTTCCTTCAGGTAGTGAGGGTTACAGACCGGCAGGGTAATTTCCGGCAAAACCCTTGTATCAGAGGGCTTAAGGCTCCCTTGCTCGAGGTAGCGCATGCCCAGATCGACATCCACCAGAGGCCCGCCGATCTTCCCGTACATCAGCTGATAACGCATGTCGACCATGGGGAATCGCTGATTGAAACGGCTCATTCTCGGCATCAGCCAGTGCGTGGTGAATGCCGTGGAAACCGACAGGGTAACGGTTTCGATGCCAGTGGCACGGGCTTCGATTTCACTGATCGCCGACTCGATGGTGCCGAACCCTTCCTGCACCCGACGATACAGAATGCTGCCGCTTTCGGTCAGCCTGGCACCACCCCGAACCCGCTCGAACAGTTGCACGCCGAGATGTTCTTCCAGGCGCGACAGCATGCGGCTGACTGCCGGCTGGCTGACGCACAGTTCGTCCGCCGCGCGGGTGAAGCTGCCACAACGAGCAGCGGCTTCAAAGACGAACAGCGAACTGGAACTGGGAAGTTTTCGGCGTAAATTTGACATGACTTGAGATTATGCTTAATCCAACTATTAGTAAATTGTCCGAGACAAACCGGCCTGCCTATTCTTGCCAGCGACTGCGCGCGAAGCCAACGGCCTCGATCACACCGCACCTGATACCGACACTCGACCCCGCGAGGCCGCTCTTTATATGGAAAACGCCCTGAAGTTTTATATCGATGGTCACTGGGTGGAGCCCTCTGGCCGCGAACGGCTGGCGGTGATCGACCCCGCCACCGAACAGCCTTTTGCCGAGATCGCCATGGGCAACGAGACCGACGTCGAAGCGGCGGTCATGGCAGCCCGCCGCGCCTTCCCAGGGTTCGCCAGCAGTTCGCCGGCACAACGCAAGCAACTGTTGCAACGGGTTCTGCTGGCCTTCATGGAGCGCTACGACGAGATCGCCAAGATCATCACCCGCGAGGTAGGTGCCCCTGAAGCGCTGTCCCATGCCTGGCAGGCTGGTATCGGCAAGCGCCATCTCGAGCAACTACTGCGTACCCTCGACAGCTTCGAGTTCCAGAAAGCTCGCGGCAACACGCTGATCAGCCAGGAGCCGGTGGGCGTAGTCGCTCTGATCACCCCATGGAACTGGCCGATCAACCAGGTAGTCTGCAAGGTCGCCCCGGCGCTAGCCGCGGGCTGCACCATGGTATTGAAACCCAGCGAAATCGCGCCGCTCAATGCCCTGCTGTTCGCCGAGGTAATGCACGATGCCGGCGTACCTGCCGGGGTCTTCAACCTGATCAATGGCGATGGCCCGACCGTGGGCGCTACCCTTTGCGCGCACCCGCAAGTCGACATGGTGTCGTTCACCGGCTCGACCCGTGCGGGCATTGAAATCGCCCGGCTGGCGGCGCCCACGGTAAAAAGGGTGCACCAGGAACTGGGCGGCAAGTCAGCGAACATCCTGCTTGACGATGTGGATCTGCAAAGTGCCGTCTCCGCGGGCGTGAACAGTTGCTTCAGCAACAGCGGCCAGTCATGCAACGCTCCGACCCGCATGCTGGTGCCCGCCGCCCTGCACGAGCAGGCCGTGGAGATCGCCCGCCGCGCTGCCCTTGACCATCGCCTCGGCGTGCCCGACGAGGCGGGTACCACCCTGGGCCCGGTGATCAGCCAGCGGCAGTTCGACTCGATTCAACGGATGATCGCCACCGGCATCGACGAAGGCGCACAACTGGTATGCGGCGGCCTGGGTCGCCCCGCGCATCTGCCCGAGGGCTATTACGTGCAGCCGACGATCTTCGCCGATGTCACGCAGGACATGACCATCGCCCGTGAAGAAATCTTTGGCCCGGTGCTGGTGATTCAACCGTACGAGGATCAGGAGCAGGCAGTGAGCATGGCCAATGACAGCGTCTTTGGCCTGGCCGCCTACGTGCAATCGTCCGACCTGCAGCGAGCCCGCAGCGTTGCCCTGCAGATGCGCGCCGGCAGCGTCTACATCAACTATCCCGACTGGGATGCCGCCGCTCCGTTCGGCGGCTACAAGCAATCGGGCAATGGCCGCGAGTACGCCGAATGGGGGCTTGAAGCATTTCTGGAAACCAAGGGCATCGTTGGCTGGGGAAACTGAGCGTTCCGGGAGTCAGCTGGTCAGGCCAAATGTCGGATTACGCCTGCGGCTAGGCTACGCGCCCCGATCCAACCTACCGGGTGCCGTGCCCCGAACGTAGCCTGGATTAGCCCCCGGCGTAATCCGGGGCCGAAGGCCTGATCCTCCGTTTTACGCAAGTTATCGACTGGCCGCTTCCGCCTTATTACCGTCGACCCATAAGGATACGGGTTCCCAAGTACACAAAGATCATGAACAGGCTCTAAGCGCCGAGCATTTCTGACTCAAGCTTCGTCACGGGCACCTCTGCCCTGATCAAGTCAGCGATGCGCTCGGCGATCATAATGGTCGGCACGTTGGTGTTGGCGCAGGGAATCGATGGCATCAGCGACGCATCGCAGACCCGCAAACCTTCGACATCGATCACCCGACCATCACCCCCGGTCACCGCCAGCGGATCGTCTGCACGCCCCATGCGGCAGGTACCGGATGGATGCCAGGTACCACCGACATTGCGCTGCACGAAGTCGGTCAACGCCGCATCGTCGGCCAGCAGCTCGTCCAGGGTCACGCCCCGGGTGACCAGCCCGTGCACCAGCGTCTTGCGCAGCGGCCCGGCAATATCCAGCAACAGGCTCAGGGCGCCACGCTGCAAGGCGTTGAAAAGACCCGGCATCGCTACCCTGGCCACCCGTGGCGAATAGCTGGATGGAAACACCACGCTACGCTGCGCGGCCATCTGCTCGTCCGAGAGAATTGTCGCGCCGAACCGCAAAGCCTGCTTGAGGCGCTGCAGATCACGGGGGTCGGAAAGCATATCGAAGCGCACCTGCGGTTCAACCTGCGGGTCTTTCGAGGCGAGACGCAGGCGACCGCGGGAATAGGACTTGTTGACCCAGAAAAACATCGTCCCCAACCGGTAACCGATGGAGTGCCACCCGGAACGCGATAGAATCGCCCCGTGCATATCGCCCATCACCGTACCGGCCATCTCGGAGGAAAAACGCACTATCGCCTGCTCGTGGTGCTCCTCCGGAAACGGCGTGCGGCCCCGCCGGGTGAGCAAGGCCGAGACGGCAATCGACGGGTGCTCCATCAGGTTGCCACCGACTCCCGGCCTGTCGGCCACCACCGCAATGCCAAGCGACATGAGCTCGTCAGCCGGGCCGATACCGCTGCGCATCAACACGGCGGGGCTGTGCAGGGCGCCAGCACAGACGATCACCTCGCGCGCCATCAGCGATTCGCTTTCGCCGCCCCGAGGCACAATGCGCGCCCCGATGGCCTTTGCCGACTCGAACAACACTCGATCCACCAGGCAGCGCGTGCGAATGGTCAGATTGCTGCGCTTGCGCACCTCATCGGTCAGATAACATACCGAGGTTGGAATACGCTCGCCCTGCTCGCTGACGCCAATCGCCCCCACGAACACGCCCTCTTCCCAGCGGCCATTCTGGTCTGGCTTGTGCGCCAGCCCCTGGCGACCAAGGGTGTCGATCACCGCTCGGACAAAAGGCGACAGGCGTTCGTCGGGCGTGCGCCGGATACGCACCGGGCCGCCATGCCCATGCAGCCCGGCATGCTCGGCCCCGGTGAAGTCCTGATCGTTTTCCAGCTTGCGAAAGTACGGCAGACAGCTCTCCCAGCTCCAGCCCTCAGCGCCCAGTTGCTGCCATTCGTCATAGTCCGCCGGCGCTCCGCGGTTGGTCATCAGCGCATTGATCGCCGAGCCGCCACCAAGAATTCGCCCCTGCTCATAACGCCGCTCGGCCTCGGCCCGGTTCCCCATCCAGGCGCCGAGCCGCTGCCAGATATTGCTGACGTCCAGGTAGGCACGGCCCGGATAACGACTGCGAATCGCTGGCGGCATCGTGCTCAGGGAAATATCCCGCCCGGCCTCGATCAGACAGACCTGTTTATCCGGGTCTTCGGAAAGGCGGGCAGCGAGCACACAACCCGCCGAGCCGCCACCTAGGATCAGGTAATCGATCATGCAGGTGCCCTGCGCTTACTGAATGAATTTCAGCCAGCGATCCTTGGCCGCGATACCGGCTGCCGAGGCCCACCACTCTTCCGACATCAACGCTTGCCTGGCAGCGTTATCCGGCGAACTTGGCAGCTCCTTGGCACGCTGCTCGGTGATCTTGCCAGTCTCGAAGGCCGCCGGGTTACCTGGGCCGTAGTCGATATACAGCGGCAGGTTGGCCTGCAATTCAGGCGACAGCGCTTCGTTGATGAACCTGACCGCGGCATCGTAGTTCGGCGCATTCTTGAGGATACACAGCTGCGTGTTCTGCAGCAGGCCGTCGTTATAGGTGAAGGCGACATCCGGGTTGCTCTGCTGAACGGCGCTGGCGCGACCGTTCCAGATCATCAGCATGTCGACCTCGCCATCGGCCAGCAACTGCGCCGACTGCCCACCCGAACTCCACCACACGGCGATGTCCGGCTTGATCTGCTCCAGCCGCTTGTAGGCGCGATCGACATCCAGGGGATAGAGTTCGTCACGCGGTACACCGTCGGAAAGCAGCGCTGCTTCGAGGGTACTCATGGGATCGTTACGCAGGGCGCGGGTGCCGGGGAAGTTTTCCACATCCCAGAATTCGGCCCAGGTCTGGGGGATCTTTTTCAGGTTTTTCCGGTTGTAGCCGATCACCGATGAATAGAACTCGTAGGCCACCGAGTACGGCGTGCGGTATGACTCCGGCATGCTTTTCACGTTGGGCATCTTGCTCAGATCCAGCGGCTCGATCAGTCCTTCGTTGCCACCACGCAAGCAGTTTGATGGTGGCGTATCGATCACATCCCATACCGGTTTCTTCGCGTCGCCCTGGGCCTTGACCATTGGCCAGGCGTCCGGCGCACTGTCCTGTTTGATGGTCAGGCCCAGCTTTTTCGCGGCAGGGTCGAGAATGGCCTTGGTCTGCGCCTCCTGATAGCTACCGCCTTGGGAGACAAAGGTGATCTGGTCGGCCATGGCGGATGTCGCACACGCCACCGAAAGACTCAACAGGGATAGGACGGAACCAAAAGCTGCAGCAACAGACAAGGTTTTCATGGCAAATCATCCTGGAAGTAGATTAATTCGGCAGCGCAAAAACCCTCGACTGACACCCGGCACCCGCGTGCTCTGCCCAGGTTTGCTTTTTTTGTTTATCCGAGCGGGACAGCTGGACGTTACAAGAGCATGACGCACCAGGGCAATGCACGAATAGTTACCAACCCCATAACCTCAAATCATGCACAAAACACCTCTGAATGATCGCCTCGAAACCGTCACCTGAGCGCGGCAAACGGTAGTCGCTGGCTTAGCGCATGAGCCAGGTAGCGAACGAATATCGAAATACGCTGGGGAATATGGCGGCGATGCTGGTAGACCGCGTAGATATCGCCATGGGGGGCCTGATGATCTGTCAGTAGCGCCTGCAGGCGTCTGGTCTCAAGGTGCTCCTGCACATCCCAGCGTGAGCGCAGGATCAGCCCGTGACCTTCCAGCGCCAGGCTGACGGCCACCTCACCGTCGTTGCTGGATAATGTGCCATTGACCTTGTGAGAGAACTCCTGGCCGTTCTTGCGGAAACGCCAGATTGCATAGTCGCTACCGAACTGGCGTAAAACGATACAGTTGTGCGCCGCCAGATCAGCCACGCAGGCCGGCTCAGGCATAGCTTCAAGGTATCGTGGTGATGCACATAGAATGCGCGGATTCTCCAATAGCCTGACGCCGATCAGGCGCGAATCCGGCGGTTCGCCCATGCACAAGCCGACGTCGAACTGATCATCCAGCAGGCTCAAGGGCTGACTGGTGAGCTCCAGGAATATTTCCAGCTCGGGATGCAGACGAGCGAACTCCGAAACCACGGGAGCCAGATGGCGCCTACCGAATCCCAGGGTAGCGTTGATCCGCAGCCGACCGCGTAATGTCGCCTGGCGACTGTCGAGCGCGCTCTCCAGCTCCTCGAGCTGCCGCAGGATCGGCCGCCCGCCTTCCAGATACTGCGCCCCCTCGGGAGTCAGCGAAAGCCGCCGCGTGGTGCGTTGCAGCAATTGCACACCCAGTCGCGCCTCTAGCTGACTCAGACGCTTGCTCACGGCTGGCAATGAAAGGCCCAGGTGGCGCGCCACTTCGGTGAGGCTGCCGCGGGTGGCCACTTGCTGGAAAAAACTCAGATCATCGATCGCACTCACGGATTCTTTCTCTAAATCTAATAATGGCTTTCGCCGCAGACCAATTATTAATCCATGAACACTGCATACACTGGCCGGCGTCTACCTTCAATCCCAGGAGTCGCATCATGAGCAAAGCCCATTACAAGATCGCAGTGATCCCCGGCGACGGCATTGGCAAGGAAGTCATGCCAGAGGGCGTGCGTGTACTCGACGCGGTAACGGCCAAGCACAACATCGAACTGCAGTGGGACTGGTTCGACTTCGCCAGCGCCGATTACTACCTGGCTCACGGCAAGATGATGCCCGACAACTGGTTCGAGCTGCTCAAGGAGTACGATGCCATCTACTTCGGCGCAGTCGGCTGGCCAGACGTGGTGCCGGATCACATCTCTCTCTGGGATTCGCTGCTGCAGTTCCGCCGCGAGTTCGATCAGTACGTCAACCTGCGGCCCTGCCGCCTGATGCCTGGCGTGAAAGCGCCCCTGGCCAATCGCAAGCCCGGCGACATCGATTTCTGGGTAGTACGCGAGAACACCGAAGGCGAGTATTCCAGCGTCGGAGGCAAGATGTTCCCGGGTACCGAGCGGGAAATCGTCCTGCAGGAAACGGTGATGACCCGGGTGGGCGTCGACCGCATTCTCAAGTTCGCCTACAACCTGGCGCAGAGCCGGCCGAAGAGGCACCTGACCTCCGCCACCAAATCCAACGGAATCGCCATCACCATGCCGTATTGGGATGAACGTGTCGCCGAAATGGGCAAGAAATACCCCGAGGTGAAGGTCGACAAGTACCACATCGATATCCTCACCGCGAACTTCGTCCTGCACCCCGATTGGTTCGATGTAGTCGTTGCGAGTAACCTGTTCGGCGACATTCTTTCCGACCTGGGCCCGGCCTGTACCGGCACCATAGGCATCGCACCGTCGGCCAACATCAACCCCGAGCGCAACTTCCCGAGCCTGTTCGAACCGGTGCACGGTTCGGCACCGGACATTGCCGGCAAAGGCATCGCCAACCCCATCGGACAGATCTGGTGCGGCGCCATGATGCTCGACCACCTCGGTCACCCGGAGGCCGGTGCTGCCGTGCTGGCGGCCATCGAAAACGTCCTGGCCATGGGGCCGGAGCGCGCCCCGCTGACCCGTGATATTGGTGGCACCGGCAACACCGAGGCGCTCGGCAAGGCCATCGCAGCAGCCTGCTGACAACTCGGAATAGCGCGCAATCTTCTGTTTCAGCAGCAGGATTCAGAGGATTGTTGCGCGCCGCTCAGGCATGGTTACAACATCTTCACGACTGCAACGAGACGACTCATGGCCCTGCTGTTCAAAACCGATGATGAGCGCGCCCGGCAATGGCAGGCGCTCTTCGAGCAGTACGCCCCCGACATTGAGGTACGCCTCTGGCCGGCTGTAGGTGATGCGCGTGACATCCGCTACTTCGCCGCCTGGCAGCCACCCGCAGACCTCGCGACGCGCTTCCCCAACCTGAGCGTGGTGTTCGCCACCTCGGCCGGCGTTGACCAGTTCGACCCGGCGCAGCTGCCCGATTCCATCGACCTGGTGCGCATGCTCGACCCGGGCATCACCCAGGGTATAACCGAATATCTGTGCTTTGCCGTCATGGCTCTGCATCGCCAGATCCCCCTCTACCTCGACCAGCAGAAGCAACAACAGTGGCAAGCACACGCTCTGCTGCCCGCGGCGCAACGGCGTATCGGCATCATGGGGTTGGGCAATCTGGGCAGCGCTGCGCTCGACAGCCTGCGCCCCTTCGGTTTCCCGCTCAGCGGCTGGTCACGCTCGCCCAAGCAACTCGAGGGTGTGCAGAGCTATCACGGCATACAACAGTTGCCGGAATTTCTCGCCCAATGCGACATCCTCGTCTGTCTGCTACCGCTGACCAGCGAAACCCAAGGCATTCTCAACGCCCAGACCTTTGCCGCATTGCCGCGCGGTGCACAGTTGATCAACCTTGGCCGTGGCGCACACCTTCAGGAAGATCACCTACTCGCAGCACTGGACAGCGGACAGCTGGCGCATGCCATCATCGATGTGCTCGATAGCGAGCCGCCAGAACACTCCCACGCCTTCTGGCAGCATCCGCGTATCTGGCTAACCCCCCATATAGGCGCAATGACCTCGCCACACAGTGCCTTCGCAGTGCTGCTCGCCAACCTGCGCAGGCATCAGCGTGGCGAACCGATGCTCGGTTTGGTTGACCGCAGCGCCCACTACTAATAGAGCGCCTGCACCAAGCGTGGATGGAAGCACGATAGAGCTAGACTTGGCGCAAGAACGCCACTTCACTCTGCCTAGGCGAATAAGACCAATGGCTGGAATGGCAGAATGGCAACAAGGTGGGAATCCCCCTATAATTCGGCCACTTTTTTGGCCCACATCAGGGAGTCACCCATGAGCTACAGCAAGGTTCCGGCCGGTAAAGACCTGCCGAATGACATCTACGTCGCTATCGAAATCCCGGCCAACCACGCGCCGATCAAATACGAAATCGATCACGACACCGACTGCCTGTTCGTCGACCGTTTCATGGCCACCCCGATGTTCTACCCGGCCAACTACGGTTTTATCCCGCACACCCTGGCCGACGACGGTGACCCCCTCGACGTGCTGGTCGTGACCCCGTATCCGGTAGCGCCAGGCTCGGTGATCCGCGCTCGCCCGGTCGGCGTCCTGCACATGACCGACGAAGCCGGTGGCGACGCCAAACTGATCGCCGTCCCGCACGACAAGCTGACCACCATCTACAAGGACGTCCAGGAATACACCGACCTGCCCCCGCTGCTGATCGAGCAGATCAAGCACTTCTTCGAGAACTACAAGGATCTCGAGAAAGGCAAATGGGTCAAGGTCGAAGGTTGGGGCAACGCCGAAGCGGCCCGCGCCGAGATCACCAAGGCGGCTGCGGCTTATCAAAAGTAAGCCCGACCTGCCTTACGAAAGCCGGCCACAAGCCGGCTTTTTATTAACTAAAAGTCCCGCACTTGCTGGCCTCGACGCGACAAAGCTTTATTTGCCCCCCACCTATCCCCCCATCACACGCGTTCGACGTGGTGCCTAGAATCATTCAATTTGCTCCATCTGGCATGGATCGTAACTGAACATGCATCGCTAGAGCCACTCTGATGACGCCACGATACAAATTGCGCTTGTCACACTCCCCCATGAGCTGCAAGATCTAAAATGCGCTAGGAGGGAAATGGAGTGAAATGTGCAATCTCCGCCTGAGGAAATAACTAATTATCTTTACTATCAGACAGTTACAAACCGCAAGGCTATTCCTTAGGAGTTTGATAATCTGCATTGCCATTTCTCAGTTTCTACGTCAAAGGGCGCATCCGAGCTCCTCGGACTTGACACTGGAGCGAAATTGCTTTTAGTAAAGATTTATCATCAGTTCATCAGCGCAGGATGCGGCGAGGCACAGAGCATGCAGGATGTGAGCTTAAAGGTACGAGATTGGCAGGGGGCGCATCGCCCCCACACGCTGTCCAAAATAGGCAACTTCGTGCCCCGCAGTAATCAACGGAGAAGGCTTCACTTGTGCCAGCGCCGTAGCTCTAAAGAAGCTGGCCATCCTCATAGCCTTGCATTTGAAATTCCCGCCTCAAGGCCAATTACGCCTAAGTCAGTGAACACATGAATTCTTTATCACCCGATTTTACAAAGACCTTTAATACCTTGATAGGTAGAGAGCTTTATTCTGAGATTGGACGGGCATCCTGGGATGCAATGCCTCCGATTACCGTCTCAGCCTTAACGCTAACAGTTGCGACGACTGTTGGATCAGTTCGTAAGCGTAACGAAGATAGAGTTGCTGTTGCCCAAGTTTTAGGAGCCAACGGTGAAGCTTATTTTGCGGCGCTTGTGTGCGACGGAGTGGGTGGGTCTGAGATGGGTGATGTCGCAGCCTCTATGGCCGTCGCAACCTTCCTAGATGAGCTTGCCCACACTCGGATTAACTACCCATTAACCACTCTATTAACGAAAATAATTCGGCATGTAGATAATCGCGTTCGCGATGCCCTACAAGGCAAAGGTGCGACCACAATAAGCTGCCTGATAATATCGTCGAAAGGCGAAGTTGCCGCAACAAATATTGGCGATAGCAGAATCTATGCTTGGGCACCACACAAAGAAAGAGTGAAACAACTCAGCAGAGACGACACTCTAGAAAATGAGCTTTCGGACTTGTCATTCAAAGACCCTTCTGCGCTACGCTTCAGAGGGCTAGGAGGCAGCCTTTCTCAAGCTATAGGTGAGACTACAAGGACGTCCGACGACCTTCGAATAAGCCTACTTAGCAATGAACATCTGAGCGACGGAGTAGTTCTAGCCACTGATGGGGTCTGGAAGAGCGCCGAGGATGGATTTAATGCCATTCTTAGAAAAGCCCCCACATCAACCACCGCAGTTAGCCGGCTATTATCACTTGCGACATGGGCCGGCGGAGTTGATAACGCTTCAATCATTGCCATTGAAAGCATAGCTGAAGTAATAGACACCTTTGAAAAACCATCAAAGTCAGGAGTTAAAATAAGCGTTTGGCTGGGCAATACCAAAATCATACTATCGGGAGATACATTTCAATTCCCCCCAGAAACATCCCAACCAAGCCCCGACCTTAAACCTGAGCATATAGCAGAGCAGCCATCAGAACTGGAGCGTAAAGACGAATCCAAACCTGAAACACCTATCATGAAGTCTGACATTCGAAAAGTTTTAATAAGAAAATATGGACGCACAAAAAAACCTGCGCCTCCAAAGCCCGAACAACTAGATTTTAAAATAGCAGATGATTCTTCCAATATAAAGAAAAAAGAGAAGAAGTCAAAAATAGAAATCACAATAGACTCAGGCCAAAATCACCACGACGAAAGCTGAATGGAATCAGATGATAAACTTACCTCAGAGATACTCACCTATCACCAACACACTTATGAGTGGTGGATTCGGTAGCGTTCAGCCCGTTCGAGATACATTTCTCGGGCGAGATGTGTTATTTAAATCGATGCATTCCGGAAGCGACGATACTCAGCTTCGAAATGAAATACAATTACTAGCAAAAGCACGCTCGAAGCACATCGTTGAGATATATGATGTAATTAAAGACGAGCGCGGCGCAGTACAGGGGATTATTATTGAGCATTTGAAAGGAAAGTCTTTTGATGACTTTCATTTAGACGCTGCAAAAAACCCCGTTGAATACCTGAAAATTCTTTATCAAATAGCTCAGGCATTAGTTACGCTGCACTCAGCAGACATTATACATAGAGACCTAAAGCTTGATAACATCAAAAGCTCTTCCTCTGGAATTGTAAAGCTATTTGACTTTGGGATTTCGGTAGAAGGTGACGCATACCACACCGTACTTAATCGTGGGACGCTCGTATATGCAGCACCAGAGCTATTTCTGCCTGGAGTGTGCATAACTAAAGAAATGGACATCTACGCACTTGGTATTTGTGCATGGGCGCTCGCCACATCGAGCATCCCTAAAGTTCTGTATGAAACGCCCCCTCAGCAAACATCAGCAGCCCCCTCTATCGACATAGCAATGAATGGTGTACTGGCTCCCGAGGCAATAGAGGTTATTAACTCTTGCCTCTCAGTTGCGCCCAGTCTACGACCATCTGCCAAGCATTTCAGCGATACAATACAGAAACATCTCGTCAGAGACGAGCATAGAGGAACTTTTACTTACGGCAACAGCCTGCATCATCTCTCCAAAAACAAAAATACTGTTGGGATAAAGTTCAATGGCATTGGTGGAATTAATGTCGCCTATGATGGTGTAGACTTCAGAATCACCTCTATCACCGGTGACATTTATATAAATAACACTGCTGCTAAGGCTGGGATGCTTCTGCATGAAGCGTGTGTGATTACATTCGGAAAGCCTGAGCTGAAAAACAATCGCTATTGGGTGACCTTCTCATCCTCTCACCCTGAGGTGATACTGTGAGCCAACATCGTCTGAGTCCCGGCCAGGTATTGGTTGATCGATACGAAATCATTAATTTCCATGCAGCGGGCGGCATGCAGGAAGTTTATTATTGCCGTGACCATAGCCTCGATAGATACACAGCACTGAAAACTCCCAAGGCAGGAGTCAAGGATCGAAGATTTCGTCGTGGAGCCGAGATGGGGGCAAGAGTAAATCATCCCAATATCGCTGCGACACTTGATTACTATGAAAATGATAACCTTACATTTTTAGTAGAAGAGTTCATACCTGGCCTGGATCTAGGCCACCGACTCGCCAATGAGTTCTTTTTCTTAGATCCATATCTTGCTGCACATGTTTCACATCACATTGCTAAAGCACTACGAGAAGCACACCGCGTAGGTATTTGCCACAGGGATTTGAAACCTAGCAATATCATGACGTCAGCCGACCCTTCGATGGAATTTATAAAGTTGACTGATTTCGGTATTGCCAAATTGGCCGAAACCGAAATTGCTGCAGAAATGGAATTATTTGCAGAAAATGAATCGACGCTTTTAACATCTAACACTCTTCTTGGCGCAGTCCCTTACATGGCTCCGGAATGCTGGGACGACTGGAAAACTGCAGGAATGCCTATGGATGTATGGGCTCTTGGCTGCGTAATCTATCACCTGCTAGCAGGAACTCCTCCATTTGGCACTGGGCGGTTGGCTATTGCGAACGTATTGAAATATCAAGCAGGAGCTTATTCGCTCTCGAAACCTACATGGTTTGGTAAACACCCGGACACCAATGAGCTACAGCAGAATATCTGGAGTGTGCTAGTGAGCTGTTTGGCTCCTGATCCAAATGCAAGACCGACAGCTGAAGAGGTAATGATACATTTCAATGCCTTCACTTATGCAACAAGCCCTCGGAGAGTTGGTAAAATTAGCCAATATCCAATGGTTTACCCAGATGGCGGAAAAGCGGCAGCCGGATTCATAAGAGAGAATGGCGACAACGAAAGTCGCTTCTTTCATCATTCAAACTTCTACGGTGCCTCGACACCAAGTGCAGGTCAGAACGTTTGCTTTTCTTCCTATCCGGGCGTTCCAAACCCACGCTCATCTCCGATTCTGCTCTTACGCTAACATTAGACAAGCCAAACATACTCTTGCTTTATGGCATTAGCATGCAAGCAATGCCATAAAGCAGGGAAGCGATTACCTATCAAGGGTAATCGTGCACGACTTTCCTTACAGCTGATTTTTCAGGGGATCTGAAGAACCTGAAAGCTTCAACAGTGCAAAAAACACAGCACACGTTATTATGGCTATCAGCATAACTGACCAAGAACTCACCATAGAGCTACTGCCCCTATTGATAGGCGGCCTAACCGCCACCAACTCAACTTCAGTGTGACCCCTTCGGCACGATCCCTACCTGCATACCAAAGGGGTTGAAGACGCTATTCAGCGTCTGAACCGTCGGATTGCTCTCGTCATGCTCGAGCTGCCGCAGCGCTCGCAACGACAGCTTGCACATCTGCGCAAACCGAGCCTGCTGCAGACCTGTCACTTCCTTGCGCAAACGCCGGACAGCCTGCCCGATGGTTATTTCACCAGACGCCAGTTGTTGCTGCAGTTCATCGAGAATACGGCGACGCTCGAGAATGTCCATTTAGATCAGCCCCCAACGAACAAGCTGTTGCTGGAGGTCTTTCAGCGCGATACGTGGATGGTTCATGGTCGCAACCGGGATTCCTTCAGCAGTCAGCAGATCTGGCAGTGCAAGGAACTCCTGCGCTGCGGCTTTCAATCGCTGAAACAGCTCATCAGGGTCAACCCACTCTGCCGCCTCGGCACAGGCGACCCTCCAATCGACCTCACCTGCCAGCTCGATGTGCCTTGGCCATTTTGTCGTGCGCGTTACGCCTTCCTCATCCATGACCATGGGAGCAAGGTCATAGATTGGCGCCAGTTGCACCCCCTGTTCGGTGCGAAGAATGGAGGTGTTGCGTCCATGGTTGTCTGAATTGCCAAGAATCTGGTTCAACAGATCACGCCGCATGTATTCGAACACCAGATCACCAACCTGTTGATTCTGCCCAACGGCCTGCCACAGTTCGACCAGGTTGCGCAGCACCAGGGGGTGTTGCATGTAACTTCCTGCCGCGGTCACACCACACAGCGAATACATGGATTCCACTGCAGTTCTCTCAACCCCCGCAGCACTGATCTTCCGATCAAAGCGCTGCATCCAGAGACTTGGCCTGCTGCCTTCCTCCAAGGCCAATCCCTGGGCAGCAATGGTATCCATCCCCAGCTGCTGGATAGCGCGGTAGAAGCAGTACTCGCTACGCAGGATGTCCTGATCCGTCTGCCCGGCTTTATTTCGTGCGAACTTCACAAACCAGTGTTGAGCAGCGTCTGCGTCAGGCAGTACGGCATCAGGGTGCAAGGCACCATCCCGATCCTCCGTCAACAACAGCTTGGGAGCTTCACCACCCGCCCCGGTCGCACCACCAATAGCGGCACCTTGCTCGTATGCATACTCGAGGAATCTCGAATCCCGACTGACCACCTGATCGCGCGTGAAGCCCAAAAGGGGGCTGCCAGCAATAGCCTCGGCAGACTCCTTGATACGCAGGTTACCAATCGGTGCAGGTGTGCAGCGCCCCAAAAGGAAGAGATCCAGACTCAGTCCATCCGGACGCTCGCCTTGCAAGCGCGTCAGCAAAAAGCGCCTTGCAGCCCCGGATGGCAGGATATCGAAAAGAAACGCAGGTGCTTTTTTACCGCGCCAGGAGTCCCACCCAGGCGGATAAGTAGCGCTGACGGCCAAATTCAGCCTGCTGGCAATAGCATCCAAAGAGTCGACCAGATAGCCTTGCTGGTATCCGAACGCACAGACACCCTCAAGCCCTTCGCCTGGTTCCTCGAAGCACAGCGTCATAGCATTGCACCATGCGCCGTTTGTGTAGATCTGAAGCGTAAGGTCGTGCATATCAGTAACCGGCACTTTAATACCTAAAATATTAGGAAATACCCAATTAAAAGGCAATTTAATACCTTAAATCATGCGCAGAGCAATAAAATAGGTACTAAAAGACCGATAACAAGAAGCACCGCCAGCACACCTCCTCGCCGACTGCAACTGAGGCGGCTACTTGATCGGTGCGACATCCCGCTCCAACGAACAATTTGAGGGGCCCAATGATGATTGATATCAGGGTAGCCGCCCCGACGGATGCCGAAGCGATCCAGGCCATCTACGCGCCTGTGGTGCTCGACACCGCCACGTCATTCGAAGAAGTACCGCCATCGGTTGACGAGATGCGCCTGCGGATACTGTCGACGCTAGAGGCCTACCCATATCTGGTGGCGGTACGCGATGGTTGTATTGTCGGCTATGCCTATGCGGGTCAGCATCGCGCTCGCGCGGCTTACCGGTGGGCTGTGGATGCCACGGTATACATTGCAGAGAATGCGCGTCGTAGCGGGGTCGGTCGTGGGCTGTATGAAACCCTGCTGCCGACTCTGAAGAACCTGGGTTATCGCTCGGCCTATGCTGGCATTGCCTTACCCAACGACGGCAGTGTCGGCCTTCACGAACGGATGGGATTCCGCCATATCGGGACGTTTCCTGAGGTGGGCTACAAGCACGGCGCGTGGCATGACGTTGGATATTGGCGTCTCGACCTGGGCGAACGCTCATCACCGCCCAGGGAGCCCATTCGCTTTGCAGGCTCATTGAATTGACCGGCTGAGTCGCTGCAGGCACTTCAACGATACTGAGCTCAACCGTCCTGCTCTTGGTATTGATTGTTCGGGCCTTCAGTCTCGCAACCTGGCATGCCCCTGCTGCCTTCCGCATGAGCATCCCTACACCTCGCAGTGCCGGGAGCACAATGAAAAAAGCCAGGACAGATGTCCTGGCTTCGTTCGCAGACAGCACCAAGCTACACCGCTTTCAGGCGCAGCTCCTTGGGCATGGAGAAGGTCACGTTCTCCGGGCGGCCGTCGAGTTCCTGGACGTTGTTGGCGCCCCACTCGCCAAGTTTGGCGATCACACCGCGCACCAGTACTTCAGGAGCAGAGGCGCCGGCGGTGATGCCAACCCCCTTCGCGCCTTCGAACCACTCACGCTTGAGGTCTTCGGCGCCGTCGATCAGGTAGGCCGGGGTTCCCATCCGCTCGGCCAGCTCACGCAAGCGATTGGAGTTGGAGCTGTTGGGGCTACCGACGACCAGCAGCACGTCGCACTCGTCGGCCAATTGTTTGACCGCATCCTGACGGTTCTGGGTGGCATAGCAGATGTCGTCCTTGCGCGGCCCACCGATATTGGGGAAGCGCTCGCGCAGGGCATCGATGACTTTGCTGGTGTCATCCATCGACAGGGTGGTCTGGGTGACGAAGGCCAGGGAATCGGGGTTGCGTACCTGCAGCGTGGCGACATCCTTCTCGTCTTCGACCAGGTAGATGGCACCGCCATTGCTGGCGTCGTACTGGCCCATGGTGCCTTCGACTTCCGGGTGGCCGGCATGGCCGATCAGGATACACTCACGGCCGTCACGGCTGTAGCGCACCACTTCCAGGTGCACCTTGGTGACCAGCGGACAGGTGGCGTCGAACACTTTCAGGCCGCGGTTGCTGGCTTCGTTGCGCACGGCCTGGGACACACCGTGGGCGCTGAAGATGACGATGACGTCATCGGGCACCTGATCCAGTTCTTCGACGAATATCGCGCCGCGAGCACGCAGATCCTCGACCACGAATTTGTTGTGCACCACTTCGTGACGCACGTAGATCGGCGGGCCGAACACCTCGAGAGCGCGATTGACGATCTCGATGGCTCGGTCGACACCGGCGCAGAAGCCTCGGGGATTGGCGAGTTTGATATGCATGGAACGCTCGGCACGGGAAGCTTGAGTGGAAAGTGTAACGCGTAAGCTCTGGAGAACTTACGCGATAGACAGCGCTTTCGCGAGGAATGTCCGGCTCGCTCGACGACGCGTCGTCAAATCGCCTGGACGTCGATGATCTCGACTTCGAAGCTCAGCGTCTTGCCAGCCAGCGGGTGGTTGAAGTCGATGGTCACCTGAGTGTCATCGAAGGCTTTGACCACGCCCGGCAGTTCGGTGTTGGCAGCATCGTTGAAGATCACCAGCAGCCCATCCGACAGTTCCATATCCTGGAACTGCGAACGCGGCATGACCTGCACGTTCTGCGGGTTGGGCTGACCGAAGCCCTGCTCCGGCAGCACGGTCACGCTGCGCTTGTCACCGGCCTTGAAGCCATACAGCGCGGATTCGAAACCCGGCAGCAGGTTGCCATCGCCGACCTTGAAGGTGGCCGGCTGTTTGTCGAAGGTGCTGTCAACCACATCGCCGTTATCCAGCTTCAGGGCGAAATGCAGGGTTACCTGCCGATCCGGGCCGATACGTACATCAGTCACGCGCCACCTCTTCTTCCGACTTCTTGCTCTTGAACATATCCAGCGCCAGCAGCACGGCACCGACGGTGATCGCGCTATCGGCCAGGTTGAACGCAGGGAAATACCAGCGGTTCTGCCAGTGCACCAGAATGAAGTCGACCACATGGCCGAACACCACGCGATCGACCAGATTGCCCAGCGCGCCGCCGAGCACCAGGGCCAGGCCGACGGCCAGCCAGGTTTCGTCGGACTTCAGACGCTTGAGCCAGACCACCAGCACCACGCTGACCACCACGGCAATCAGGGTGAACAACCAGCGCTGCCAGCCGGACGCACCGGCCAGGAAGCTGAAGGCCGCGCCGGTGTTATAGGCCAGCGTCCAGCTGAAGTAGTCGGGGATGACCACGATGCGCTCGTACATCGACAGGTTGTTGTCGAACCAGAACTTGGTCACCTGGTCGACCACGAATACCACGACGCTCAGCCAGACCCAGCCGAGTTTGCCAAAACGCGCGCTCATCAATGCATCTCCGCGGTGCGGGCCAGAGCCTTACGCATGCTGGCGCACCTCGCCCTTGCCATCGATGTTGTCCACACAACGGCCACAGATGTCCGGATGGTTGGCATGGCTACCGACATCGGCGCAGAAGTGCCAGCAGCGGGCGCACTTGGTCAGGCCGGATTTGACGATCTTCAGCTTCAGCCCGCTGACGTCGGTCTGCACCGCGTCAGCCGGTGCGGCGGCCAGAGGCGCCAGGCTGGCACCCGAGGTGATCAGCACGAAACGCAGCTCGTCGCCCAGGCGGGTCAGGTCGGTGACCAGCGACTCCTCACCATAGAGGGTCACTTCGGCCTGCAGATTGCCGCCGATCAGCTTGGCACTGCGCTGGTTCTCCAGTTCCTTGTTGACCGCGGTCTTGACCGCCATGACGCGATCCCAGAAGGCGCGATCCAGCTCGAAGCCGCTCGGCAGCTCGCTCAGGCCTTCGTACCAGGTGTTGAGCATCACCGACTCGTTGCGCTCGCCCGGCAGGTACTGCCAGATCTCGTCCGCGGTGAACGACAGGATCGGCGCGATCCAGCGCACCAGTGCTTCGGCGATATGGAACATGGCGGTCTGGCAGGAACGCCGCGCCACGCTGTCCGCGGCGGTGGTGTACTGACGATCCTTGATGATGTCGAGGTAGAAGCCACCCAGCTCCTGCACACAGAAGTTGTGCACCTTCTGGTACACGTTCCAGAATCGGTAGCTGGTGTAAGCCTCTTCGATCTCGCGTTGCAGCAGCAGGGCGCGATCCACGGCCCAGCGATCCAGGGCCAGCATGTCTTCGGGGGCCAGCAGGTGCTGCGCCGGATCGAAGCCGCTGAGGTTGGAGAGCAGGAAGCGCGCGGTGTTGCGGATACGCCGGTAGGCATCGGCGCTGCGCTGCAGGATCTGGTCGGAGACGGCCATCTCGCCCGAATAATCGGTGGAGGCGACCCACAGACGCAGGATGTCGGCACCCAGGCTGTCGATGACCTTCTGCGGCGCGACCACGTTGCCCAGCGACTTGGACTGCTTGCGGCCCTGCTCGTCGACGGTGAAGCCGTGAGTCAGCAGTTCCTTGTACGGCGCATGACCATCGATGGCACAACCGGTCAGCAGCGAGGAATGGAACCAGCCGCGGTGCTGGTCGGAGCCTTCCAGGTACAGGTCAGCGGCCGGCCCGCTGGCATGCGCCAGTTCGGCGTGGGAGCCGCGCAGCACGTGCCAGTGGGTGGTACCGGAGTCGAACCAGACGTCCAGGGTGTCGCGGCTCTTGTCATACTGGCTGGCTTCGTCACCCAGCAGTTCGGCGGTGTCGAGCTTGAACCAGGCTTCGATGCCTTCCTGCTCGACGCGCTGCGCCACTTGTTCCATCAGCTCGGCGGTACGCGGGTGCAGCTCGCCGCTTTCCTTGTGAGTGAAGAACGGAATCGGTACGCCCCAGTTACGCTGACGCGAGATGCACCAGTCGGGACGGCCGGCGATCATGCTGTGCAGACGCGCCTGGCCCCAGGCCGGAACGAATTTGGTTTCCTCGATGGCAGCCAGCGAGCGCTCACGCAGGGTGGTTCCCTCGTTCGGCTGCTTATCCATGCCAATGAACCACTGCGCGGTGGCGCGGTAGATCAGTGGCGTCTTGTGGCGCCAGCAGTGCATGTAGCTGTGGTTGATCGCCTCGTGCTTGAGCAACGCGCCGACTTCTTCGAGCTTGGCCACGATGTTCGGGTTGGCCTTCCAGATGAACTGGCCGCCGAAGAACGGCAGCGACTCGGCGTAGACGCCATTGCTCTGCACCGGATTGAGGATGTCGTCGTTGCTCATGCCGTACTGCTTGCAGGTACGGAAGTCGTCCTCGCCATAGGCCGGTGCGGAGTGGACGATACCGGTACCGGCGCCCAGTTCGACGTACTCGGCCAGGTAGATCGGCGAGAAGCGCTCGTAGAACGGATGACGGAAGCGAATCAGATCCAGGGCGCTGCCTTGCGCAGTGGCGATCACTTCGCCCTGCAGGCCGTAACGCTGCAGGCTGCTCTCAACCATTTCCTCGGCCAGCAGCAGCAGGCGATCGCCGACATCCACCAGGGCGTAGGTGAATTCCGGGTGAACGTTCAACGCCTGGTTGGCCGGGATGGTCCAGGGCGTGGTGGTCCAGATGACGATGCTGGTCGGCTTGCTCAGGCTGGCCAGACCGAAGGCGGCGGCCAGCTTGTCGGCGTCTTCGACCGGGAAGGCGACGTCGATGGCATCGGACTTCTTGTCCTGGTATTCGACCTCGGCCTCGGCCAGTGCCGAGCCACAGTCGAAGCAGAAGTTGACCGGTTTCAGGCCCTTGAACACGAAGCCATTCTTGACGATCTCCGCCAGAGCGCGGATCTCGCCGGCCTCGTTGGCGAAGTTCATGGTCAGGTAGGGGTTGTTCCACTCGCCCAGCACGCCGAGGCGGATGAAGTTGCCCTTCTGCTCCTCGACCTGCTCGCCAGCGTAGGTACGGCAGCGCTCGCGGGTCAGATCGGCAGGCTGGTTCTTGCCGAAGGTGGTTTCCACCTTGTGCTCGATCGGCAGGCCATGGCAGTCCCAGCCTGGTACGTAGGGCGCGTCATAGCCGGCCAGGGTCTTGGAACGGGTGATGATGTCCTTGAGGATCTTGTTCAGCGCATGACCGATGTGAATGCTGCCGTTGGCATAGGGCGGGCCATCGTGCAGGACGAACTTCGGCCGTCCTTCGCCAATCTCACGCAGCTTCCGATACAGACCAATCTCGTCCCAGCGCTGCAGCATCTGCGGCTCGCGCTGCGGCAGGCCGGCCTTCATCGGGAACGGGGTATCGGGAAGATTCAGCGTGGCTTTATAGTCGGTCATTTCGGCTCTTCACTTAAGCGGTTGGCCGTGCCAATGGGCGCGGGCGGCGGCAATATCGGCAGCAATTGCCGTCTTCAGTGCCTCGAGTGAGGCGAAACGCTGCTCATCGCGCAGCTTGTGGTGGAATGCCACCGTCAAACGCCGGCCATACAGGTCGCCGGCAAAATCCAGCAGGTGCACCTCGAGGTGGGCGCTCCCGTCACCGGCCACGCTGGGGCGAACGCCAATGTTGGCGACGCCGGGCCATGGCCGGCCATCTATCTCGGCGCTGACCAGGTAGACCCCGGTCAGCGGTGCGCGTTTGCGCTTGAGCTGCACGTTGGCGGTTGGCGCATTCAACTGACGACCGAGTTTCTGTCCGTGCAGCACTCGCCCGACGATCCGGAACGGCCGCCCGAGCATGTCCTCGGCCCCTTTGAAGTCAGCACTGGCAAGAGCCTCACGCACGCGGGTACTGCTGACGCGCTGGCCATCGATCTCCACGGTCTTGGCCGCCTCGACGGTAAAGCCTTCACGCTGCGCAGCTTCGGCCAGAAAGGCGAAATCGCCGGCACGGTCGCAACCGAAGCGAAAATCGTCACCCACTTCAAGATGCAGAACGCCAAGGCCATCGAGCAATACGCGCTGCACGAACTCGGCTGCGCTCAACTCACGCAAGCGCGGGTTGAAGGCCAGGCACAGCACGCGGTCGACGCCTTCGGCAGCCAACAAGGCGAGCTTGTCACGCAGACGACTCAGTCGCGCAGGTGCACCTTTGGGATCGAAATACTCACGCGGCTGCGGCTCGAACAGCACCACGCAGCTCGGTACGCCCAGCTCCGCAGAACGCTCACGCAAACGCGCCAGAATCGCCTGGTGGCCACGGTGAACGCCGTCGAAATTACCGATGGTGGCGACACAGCCCCGATGCTGGGGCCGCAGATTATGAAGGCCTCGAACCAGCTGCATAACGCGCTTCTTGCTCACAAAGTGGCCAATTATACGCACAGCGGCTGGCGCCGGGTAGGCTGATACGGTGCTCTATTATTGTTAGCACGACACGCCCACTCAACCAACCGAACGACGGGCGAAGTCGCGCAGGCGGAAACCGAGAATACCCAGCACCGCGAAATAGCTCAGCGCCCCAGCCGCGACCAGCGCACCCAGGCGCAGCAAGCGCTGCAACATATTGCCCTCGCTCCAGGCCGGCATCAGCCACAGCATGCCAAGCAACACCGCGACCATCACCAGCACCGCCGCCAGTAGCTTGCCGGCAAACAGGCCCCAGCCGGGTTGCGGCTGATAGAAGCCGCGTGCACGCAATTTCCAGAACAGCAGACCGGCATTCAGGCAGGCCGCCAGGCCGATGGCCAAGGCCAGGCCGGCATGGGCCAGCGGGATGACGAACACGAACAGCACGTTCATCACCTGAGTCATCAGCAAGGTGAACATGGCGATGCGCACGGGCGTGCGGATGTCCTGGCGGGCGTAGAACGCCGGCGCCAGCACCTTGACCAACAGCATGCCGAGCAGCCCCACCGAATAGGCGAGCAAGGCGCGCTGGGTCATGGCGGCATCGGCAGCGGTGAATTTGCCGTACTGGAACAGCGCCACCACCAGCGGTTCGGACAGCAACGCCAAGGCCAGCGCACAGGGCAGCGCCAGCAGAATGCACAGGCGCAGGCCCCAATCGAGCAGTTTCGAGTAGGCGGCAGGATCCTGCGCGGCATGAGTCTTCGCCAGCGACGGCAGCAGGATGGTGCCCAGCGCCACACCCAGCACTCCGGCGGGCAGCTCCATCAGGCGGTCGGCGTAATACATCCACGATACCGAGCCAGCCACCAGAAAGGAGGCGAACACGGTATTGATGATCAGGGAAATCTGCGCCACCGAGACGCCGAGGATCGCCGGGCCCATCTGCCGCAACACCCGCCACACGCCACTATCGCGCAGGTTGAGGCGCGGCAGTACCAGCAGGCCGATCTTGCGTAAATGAGGCAGTTGATAAAGCAGCTGCAGCAATCCGCCGACCAGCACCGCCCAGCCCATGGCCATGATCGGCGGGTCGAAATAAGGCGTCAGAAACAGAGCGAAGAAAATCATGCTGACGTTGAGCAGCGTCGGCACGAAAGCCGGTACGGCGAACCGGTTCCAGGTGTTGAGCAACGCACCGACGAAGGACGACAGCGAAATCAGGAATATATAAGGAAAGGTCACCCGCAGCAGATCGCTGGTCAGCTCGAAACGCTCGGGGTTGTCGCTGAAGCCCGGTGCCGACGCCCAGACGATCCAGGGTGCAGCCAGCACGCCAAGCAGCGTCACCAGTGCCAGCACCAGGGTCAGTTGGCCGGCCACATAAGCAACGAAGGTACGAGTCGCCTCCTCGCCTTTCTGGGTTTTGTACTCCGCCAGGATCGGCACGAAGGCCTGGGAAAAGGCACCCTCGGCAAAAATACGGCGCAGCAGGTTGGGCAGTTTGAACGCCACCACGAAGGCATCCGAGGCGATGCCCGCACCGAAGATCCTGGCCATGATGGTGTCGCGCACGAAACCGAGAATCCGCGACAGCATGGTGATGGAGCTGACCGCGGCCAGCGACTTGAGAAGATTCATTCGGCAGGGATGCTCAATCAGCGTTTACTTGATCCACACGCGCAACGCTCGTCACGCGCCAGCAACAGACCGCGACACCGCACGAAGGTGCAACGCCACAAGTGCGGGCCAGGAGTGTAGAATCGCCGGCCTGATAAAGCATCCTTTCTTGCAATGGCTCTACGACGATTGATAAGGGTCTGTTGACCGTTCAGCACGACCGCGCCGGAGCCCGTTTTGCCGCGAGGCAAGGCGCGAGCCGCGAAGTTTAGCTGGCTAAATGAGCCGGCGAGAAACGCAGCATCGCGGCAAAACGGGCCCGGCCCTTCGGGTTGCGCGGGAAATCTCGCTATGCGTTGTTGGAGGACTTGGCAAGGGAACAACCATTACCGGCGTCCTCCGCCTAGCCTGGCGAGGTTTCTCGCGGCAACGCGGCTTGCGCTGAACGGTCAACATACCCTACGCATCGACCTTGACAAGTGCTTCGCTCGCCTGCATGATTCGCGGCCTTATTTGTCTGTAACCCCTTAGTTTTCGAGGAGCTTGACGGTGGCCAATACACCTTCTGCCAAAAAACGCGCAAAACAGGCTGAGAAGCGTCGTAGCCATAACGCCAGCCTGCGCTCCATGGTTCGTACCTACATCAAGAACGTAGTCAAGGCTATCGACGCCAAAGACCACGAAAAAGCACAAGCTGCTTACGTTCTGGCTGTGCCTGTTATCGACCGTATGGCCGATAAAGGCATCATCCACAAGAACAAGGCCGCTCGTCACAAGAGCCGCCTGAACGGTCATGTTAAAGCACTCAGCCAAGCTGCTGCTTAAACTACCCGTTTCATGAAAAACCGACCTCAGGGTCGGTTTTTTATTGCCCATGGAAAAGTACAGAGACGCCGCCTTCCTCCACCTGACAGGCCTCGCACCAGCCCTCTCGCTCACAAGACAATTCAGTCAAGCAAAAGACCCTCCTGCCGATATGGTGAAAATCATCCGAGGCATGGTGCACGGAAAATGGGAAGGAACTCCGCTATGTGGTTAAGAGGTTTGGATATTGGGAAACGCGCCGGTCTGGCGTTCGCATTATTGGCCACCCTGCTGCTGGGGCTCGGGATCTTCGCGCTGTCGCAGATGAACCGCATGAATGCCGCCTCGGATCAAATCCGCGACAATTGGCTGCCATCCCTGATCTCTACCGAAGGACTGGCCACCAGCATAGGGCGTATTCGAGCTCTGACGCTGAGAAGCGTCTTGCTGACAAACGAATCCGAGCGGCAAAGCACCCTCACCGCGATCGACAGCATCGCACAGTCCGTTCCGGGGCAATTCGATACCTACGCCAAGCTCGCCAGCGGGCCACAAGAGCAAAAGCTATTCGAGCAACTCCGCAAAGCTTACGGCGAATACTCCAACCTGCAGCAACAGGTAGTGGAGGCGGCACGCGCCGGCCGCATCGACGAAGCCACACAGCTCGCTACCGGGCCACTATCAACCTACGCCGACGGATTGACCGCCGCGCTCAAAAACCTCTCACACTTCAACAATGACGGCGCCATGCAGTCCACGAATGCCAGCCAGGCCGCCTTCCACAACGCCGAAAAAATGGTCATCACCACGCTGATCATCAGCATTGCCCTGACCGTGCTATTGGCCGTGATATTGACCCGCAGCATCGTCGGCCCACTGGGCGAATCCCTGCGCGTAGCCGAAGTCATCGCTACCGGCGATCTGACCCAGAGCATTCAGGTGACAGGCACAGACGAGCCGGCTCGCCTGATGACCGCCCTGCAGGCCATGCAGAAGAATCTGCACGCCGCCATCCAGAGCATTGCCGACTCGTCCAATCAGCTGGCGTCGGCCTCCGAGGAACTGCATGCGGTCACCGAAGACTCCACCCGTGGCCTGCACCAGCAGAGCACCGAAATCGAACAGGCCGCCACCGCTGTCAACGAGATGACCGCCGCCGTGGAAGAAGTGGCTCGAAATGCGGTGAGCACCTCGGAAGCCTCTCAGCAATCGAACACCACCGCACTGCGAGGCCGTGAGCAGGTACGCGAAACCGTCGACTCGATCAGCCAGTTGACCAAGGATGTGACAACCACCTCCAGCGAAGTCGAACAGCTCGCCGAGCAGATTCGTGAGATCAGCAAGGTGCTCGACGTGATTCGCTCGATTGCCGAACAGACCAATCTGCTGGCTCTCAACGCCGCCATCGAGGCAGCACGGGCCGGCGATGCCGGGCGTGGATTCGCAGTGGTCGCCGACGAGGTTCGCGCCCTGGCGCACCGCACCCAGCAATCGACCCAGGAAATCGAGGGCATGATCGGCGGCATTCAGGTGGGCACCGAAAAAACCGTTGCCGCCATGCAGAACAGCAATGATCGAGCACGCTCGACGCTGGAAGTCGCAAAAGGTGCCGGAACCGCACTGGAACAGATCACCGAAGCGATCGCGATGATCAACGAACGCAATCTGGTGATCGCCAGTGCATCGGAGGAGCAGGCTCAGGTCGCCCGGGAAGTCGATCGCAACCTGGTGAACATTCGCGACCTGTCGCTGCAGACATCCGCCGGCGCCAACCAGACCAGCGCCGCCAGCCAGGAGCTCTCGCGCCTGGCCGTGGATCTCAACACGCTCGTCGCACGCTTCCGAATCTGAAAATCACCAACGGAAAACGGCTCGTGGGCGGATGCTCACGAACCTGGAGCGAGCGACGGGGCTTTTAAAGAGCCCGTCGCTCGCCCAGGGAATCAGCCCGCCTTCGGCCAGGGTAGAATCGGAATGGCGGTCACCGCATTCTGCGGGCTGCCTTCGATGATCCGGTCGCTGTAGACCAGATACACCAGGGTATTGCGCTTCTGGTCGAAGAACCGCACCACCTGCATGGTCTTGAAGACCAACGAGGTACGCTCGCGGAATACTTCCTCGCCATCCTTGAGCTCGCCCGCGAAGCTGATCGGGCCGACCTGACGACAGGCAATCGACGCCTCGGCGCGATCCTCCGCCAGGCCGAGGCCACCTTTCACGCCGCCAGTCTTGGCTCGCGACAGGTAGCAGGTCACGCCCGACACCTTGGGATCGTCAAAAGCCTCGACCACGATCTTGTCGTTGGGCCCCATCCACTTGAACACCGTGGACACTTCGCCGATCTGCTCGGCGGACACCCACAACGGCAACGCGCACAACATGCCAAGCCATCCTGCCTTCATACGAACCCCTCAATGAACACAGACAAGCCCCCTCTTCTCTTGAAGCTTGAAGCTGCTTTTAGACCAGAATCAGATTATCGCGATGCACCAGCTCGGGCTCATCGACGTACCCCAGCAACCGCTCGATTTCATCCGAGGGGCGACCGATGATTTTCTGCGCTTCCAACGCACTGTAATTGGCCAGGCCACGGGCGATCTCACGACCATCCGGCGCCACGCACACCACCATCTCACCGCGACGGAAACTGCCCTGCACCGCCTTTACGCCGACCGGCAGCAAACTCTTGCGGTCGGATACCAGCGCTTTCACCGCGCCAGCATCCAGCACCAGGGTGCCACGGGTTTGCAGATGCCCGGCCAGCCACTGTTTACGCGCCGCCAGCATGCCACGCTCGGGAATCAGCAAGGTACCAAGCAGCTCGCCCGCCTTGAGGCGCGCCAGCACCTGCTCGATGGCGCCACCAACGATCACGGTGTGCGCCCCGGAGCGCGCAGCCAGTCGCGCCGCGCGCAATTTGGTCTGCATGCCGCCACGCCCCAGCGCGCCACCGACACCGCCGGCAACGGCATCGAGCGCCGGATCATCGGCACGCGCTTCGTGGATCAGTTGAGCGGCAGGATTGGTACGCGGGTCGGCGTCGAACATGCCGTCGCGGTCGGTGAGGATCACCAGCAGGTCGGCTTCCACCAGGTTGGCCACCAGCGCCGCCAGGGTGTCGTTGTCACCGAAGCGGATGCCGTCGGTCACCACGGTATCGTTCTCGTTGATCACCGGAACCACGTCGAGATCGACCAGGGTACGCAAGGTGCTGCGTGCGTTCAGATAACGCTTGCGATCGGACAGGTCGTCATGGGTCAGCAGAACCTGTGCGGTACGACGGCCATGCTCGCCGAAACTCGACTCCCAGGCCTGCACCAGGCCCATCTGGCCAATGGCGGCCGCGGCCTGCAGCTCGTGGATGGCACTGGGTCGCGCCGTCCAGCCGAGACGGCTCATTCCTGCCGCCACCGCGCCGGACGATACCAGCACCAGCTCCACGCCCTGCGCGCGCAGCGCCACCATTTGCTCGACCCACACCGCCATGGCGGCACGATCCAGACCACGACCATCAGCCGTCAGCAAGGCACTGCCGATCTTCACCACCCAGCGCTGCGCACCACTTACCTTGTCACGCATGTTTTCCAACCCTAGCCAGAAGCGTACTTTCGCAAGCCATCACCGACGGCAACGGCCGAACTTACAAAAACGCCGCTAAAAAGCGGCGTCGGTCGTCCAATCAATCCCGGACGTAAATGATTTCCGGGCCATCCTCGTCATCTTCTTCGTCCCAGAAGCTGTCGTCATCATCGGTCGAACCGACCGCCTTGACGCCGGAGCGGCGCAGTGCGCGCTGATCGTCCAGCGCCTGCAGCTGAGCGCGCGCTTCGTCTTCGATGCGCTGATCGAGCTCGGCGAGTTCGGCGGCGAATTGCGGATTTTCCGCAATTCGCTCGGAACGGGCTTCCAGGTAATCCATGATGTCGTAGCACAGCTGATCGGTACCTTCGCGCGCCAGCGCGGAGATCACGTAGACCGGGCCTTTCCAGTCGAGCCGGGCCACTACCTCGGCCACACGCGCCTCATGCTCTTCTTCGAGCATCTGGTCGGCCTTGTTGAGCACCAGCCAGCGGTCACGCTCGGCCAGCGCCGGGCTGAACTTGGTCAACTCGTCGACGATGGTCGCGGCCGACTCGGCCGGATCGGTCAGATCCAACGGGGCCATGTCCACGAGGTGCAGCAACAGACGGGTACGCGCCAAGTGCTTGAGGAAGCGAATACCGAGACCGGCACCGTCAGACGCACCTTCGATCAGACCAGGAATGTCGGCGATGACGAAGCTCTTGTAACGATCGACGCTGACTACACCCAGGTTCGGCACCAGCGTGGTGAACGGGTAGTCGGCAACTTTCGGCTTGGCAGCGGACACCGAACGGATGAAGGTACTCTTGCCGGCATTGGGCAGGCCGAGCAGACCGATATCCGCCAGCACCTTGAGCTCCAGCTTGAGATCACGGGCATCACCCGGCTTGCCCGGCGTGGTTTGCCGCGGTGCACGGTTGGTGCTGGATTTGAAGCGCGTGTTGCCCAGGCCGTGCCAGCCGCCCTGAGCGACGAGCAGGCGCTGACCGGCTTTGGTCAGGTCGCCAATCACTTCCTGGGTACCGGCATCGATCACCGTGGTGCCAACCGGTACGCGCAAGACCAGATCCTCGCCCTTGCGCCCGGTGCAATCGGTACTGCCACCGTTGGAGCCGCGCTCGGCATCGAAGCGACGAGTATAGCGGTAGTCGACCAGGGTATTGAGGTTCTCGTCGGCCAGCATGTAAACCGAGCCGCCGTCACCACCATCGCCACCGTTGGGACCACCGTTCTCGATGAACTTCTCCCGACGGAAGCTCATGCAACCGTTGCCGCCGTCACCGGCCTTTACAAAAATCGATACTTCATCGACGAATTTCATGGATACGCCTCCCGCAATAAACGCGGGTCACTGAAACAAGGAACACCGGGTGCTTGCAAAATTGCCCTGAAACCGCCCGCATTCAACCAGGACAGTTTGGCAAGAACCCACGCACTGCGCGACTCATCGCCCCCAACACATCAGGAAACCCAATCGCCACGCCATAGGATACAGAAACAAAAAAGCCCCGTCGCAGGACGGGGCTTTTCCAGCAACTTCGCGATCAGGCCGCGACGACGCTCACGTAACGACGACCGAAGGCGCCTTTTACTTCAAACTTGATCACGCCTTCGATTTTCGCGAAGAGGGTGTGATCCTTACCCATGCCGACGCCGTAACCAGCGTGGAACTGGGTGCCGCGCTGACGCACGATGATGTTGCCAGGAATGATTTTCTGGCCGCCATACATCTTCACGCCAAGGCGTTTGGCTTCTGAGTCGCGACCGTTGCGGGTACTACCGCCAGCTTTTTTGTGTGCCATGAGTTCAATACTCCTATAAAGGGTTCAGGCGAAACGAATCAGGCCTGAATACCGGTGATTTTGATCTCGGTGAACCACTGACGGTGGCCCTGACGCTTCATGTGGTGCTTACGGCGACGGAACTTGATGATGGTGACTTTATCGTGACGACCTTGCGAAACGACTTCAGCCGACACCTTGGCGCCTTCGATGACTGGACCGCCGATGGTCACGTCGTCACCGTTGCCGATCAGCAACACGCGGTCGAAAGTAACGGCTTCGCCAGTGGCGATTTCCAGTTTCTCGACCTTGAGGTATTCGCCTTCGGTGACTTTGTATTGCTTGCCACCAGTAACAATTACTGCGTACATGGTAAATCTCCGTTAATCCTGCTCACCCAGCGCTTTATAGGAATAAGTGTCGGCTGGCATGGCTGCTCGGGGCCGGAAGGACACCCTTGCAATTGCGTAAGGCAGGGAAATACCCAGGGGGAAGTTCAGGGTGCGCGATTGTACGCAAGCCCCTGGAGCTGCGCAAGCGCCATAAGCACTCACCTTGACAGCCCCTACCCCGCCACATAGGGTCGCTGTCTTTTTGGCAGGCGGCCACGCAGCCCTTCGGCTTGCGCTGAAACCTCAACAGCACCTAACATGCCGCGCAACCCAGAAGGAGCACGTGTCGCTGATGCAACCCCAGGCTTTTTACAGTGTGGTAGCGGATGACTTTACCGCGGTCGACGGTATTATCCGTCAACAGCTGGTTTCCCGCGTCCCGCTGGTCGAGAAGATCGGCGACTACATCATTTCCGCTGGTGGTAAACGCCTGCGTCCGCTGCTCGTGCTGCTCAGTGGCAAGGCCCTCGGTCTGAGCGATGATCGGCTGCGCCTGCTGGCCGCCACCATCGAGTTCCTGCACACCGCCACGCTGCTGCATGACGATGTGGTCGACATGTCCGATATGCGCCGTGGCCGCAGCACCGCCAACGCACAATGGGGCAATGCGCCGAGCGTACTGGTTGGCGACTTCCTCTATTCGCGCTCGTTCGAAATGATGGTCGAACTCGGCTCGATGCCAGTGATGAAGATCCTCTCCAAAGCCACGCGGGTGATCGCCGAAGGCGAAGTGCTGCAGTTGTCGAAGATCCGCGACGCCAGCACCACCGAAGAAACCTACATGGAAGTCATCCGCGGCAAGACCGCCATGCTGTTCGAGGCCTCGACCCAGAGCGCCGCTGCGCTGGCTGAAGCCACGCCCGAACAGAACGAAGCACTGCGTAATTTCGGCGATCACCTGGGTGTCGCCTTCCAGTTGGTCGACGATCTGCTCGACTACAAAGGTGATGCTGCCACGCTGGGCAAGAACGTTGGTGACGACCTGGCCGAAGGCAAACCCACACTGCCACTGATCTACACCATGCGCGAAGGCCAGCCCGAGCAGGCGGCACTGGTGCGCAAGGCGATTCAGAAAGGTGGCCTGGAAGACCTGGAAAGCATCCGCAATGCCGTGGAAGCGGCCGGCGCCCTGGATTACACAGCCAACCTGGCACGCGACTACGCCGAACGCGCCATCGCCTGCCTGGAAGCCCTGCCTGCCAGCAAGTACCGCGATGCACTGGTGGAACTGAGCCACTTCGCCGTAGCCCGCACCCACTGAGGCTTACACAACTTAATCGGAGCCCGTCCCAGTGACGGGCTTTTTTATGGCCCGCCATCCCTGGCGGCCACCCTTCGGGCCGTCGCACGCGACGTTAAAAATGGCTCCCGGCCATTTTTTATGGCCTGCCATTGTTGATGGCCATCGCTAGGGTCTGTTGCCGTTTCAACGCGAGCCGTGCGTGAAACGGCAACAGACCCTAGCAACGTTGCAAATTGCTTCCGTTGGCTGGATCGACGAAAGGCCACGATTAAAGCTTGCTATTAACGTAATAAGAATTATTCTCATATCTACCACTGAACAGGGAGATGATGAGCATGACTTACTTGATAGATGCCTGGCTGGATCGACCCCATCCCTATCTGCGCATCCTGCATCGGGAAACGGGCGAAGTCTGCGCCGTTCTTGAAGAAGAAGCGCTGGATGAACTGCGCAAACAGGGTGATCTGGATCTGCACGAACTGAGCTCCAGCGAGCCGCTGGTGCTCAAGGAACTGGTACGCAACCTGTTCCTGCATTGCTATGCCCGGGCCTTGCGCCCGTGACATGTGCCGACTGCCTCGCTCTTTGGAGCGAGGTGGCGCAGCGCCCTAAACAAAAGGCGCCACGCCGCGAGTACTTACAGGATGTCGAGCAACTCGACATCGAACACCAGCACGCTGTGCGGTGGGATGCTGCCAACGCCCTGAGCGCCGTAAGCCAGTTCGCTCGGCACGTACAAGCGCCATTTGCTGCCGGTTCCCATCAGTTGCAGCGCTTCGGTCCAGCCGGCGATCACGCCACCAACCGGGAATTCAGCCGGCTGGCCGCGCTCGTAGGAGCTGTCGAATACGCTGCCGTCGATCAGGGTGCCGTGGTAGTGGGTACGCACGCTGTCTTCGCGCGATGGCTTGGCGCCCTCGCCTGCGGTCAGCACTTCGTATTGCAGACCCGACTCCAGCACGGTGATGCCTTCGCGTTTGGCGTTCTCGGCCAGGAAAGCCAGGCCAGCACCGGCAGCCGCGTCGGCCTTGGCCTTGGCTTCGGCCTGCATGACATCGCGGATCACCTTGAAGCTGGCCGACAGCTCGGCCTCGCTGACACGGCTTTCCTGGCCGGCGAACGCATCGGCCAGACCTGCCAGCACGGCCTCCAGGCTAACGCCGGGCGGCGGGTTGTCACGCAGTTGGCCACCGAGTTGACGGCCAATGCCGTAACTGACGCGCGTTTCGTCAGTGGAAAGATTGAGTTCGGACATATCGCCGCTCCGCAAGCTGGAAAAAAGGCCGGCTAGCCTATCACGGTTCTGGCCGAGCCCCGCGCCCTAGTAGCGGCGGTTCAGGCGAACCGAACGCAGCAATGCGGGCAAAGCCATGGAATGCCCTCGATAGCAGGACCAGCACGCCATGATTTTCGCCACGCAGACAAAAACGCCCGACTCTCCACTGGAGAGCCGGGCGTCATCGATCGCCAGTCAGTCGTGCTTGGTCAGCTTGTCCAGATACCCCATGGCGAACGCCGAAGCGACGAAGGTCAAGTGGATGATCACGTACCACATCAGGTGATCGGTATCGTGGTTGCGCGCGTCCATGAACACCCGCAGCAGGTGGATGGAGGAAATCGCCACGATGGAGGCAGCGACCTTCATCTTCAACGAGCTGGAGTCCATCTTGCCCAGCCAGTGGAGCTTCTCTTTGCTGTCGTCGATGTCCAGTTGCGAGACGAAGTTCTCGTAGCCGGAGATCATCACCATCACCAGCAAGCCACCAACCAGGGCCATGTCGATCAGCGACAGCAGTACCAGGATCAGATCCGCTTCGGCCATGGCGAAGACGTTGGGCAGGATATGGAAAACCTCTTGGAAGAACTTCAATGCCAGTGCCAGCAGGCCAAGCGACAGACCGAAATAGATGGGGGCCAGCAGCCAGCGCGATGCGTACATCGCGTTTTCGATAAAGCGTTCCATGGATTCTCACAAATGATTGAAACAGCGCGCGAGTATACCCAGCGCCAGAGCGTGGACAAGCCACCCTCTCCCGCTGAAAAGCGCCTATATAACGCAAATCATGGCTGTAATGCCCGTTGTGGATAAGAACTGCGGCGCAATGCCGCAGCGTGGCGGGTCAGTGCCTTAGAAAAGCGCCCGGCGCGCCTCCCGCTCAGCTCTCGGGCCAGGACAGATGGACAACGCGCGAATGACCACTGTCACCGTTGAGGCGGCGCAACTCCGCCTGGGCATGCACACGCCAGATCAGCGGTTCGTTGCAGGCACCATAGCCCTGGCCTGCCAGGCTTTCGGCGATCTCGTCAAGAATCTCTTCGACCACCAAAGGCCCGTGGAACGGGCCTTGCGCCTTGATGGCGGAGGGTTGTCTGGCAGACATGCCAGCGATGCAGATCAATGTCCACAGACCCTGGTCACCCGCCAGCGGCAGCACCGCGCATTCGATACGGGTGGTCACGCCCAGGTACTCACGGGTCAGGCAGAGGCTACGCGACATGGCGGCAATCCTCGCAGGCACAGACTTGCAGCCTACACCCGTAGCCCCTATTGGCAAAGGCAGGCTTTATTCACAGAACCTGTGGATAACTCTGTGCATGACAGGTGAGCAAGCGCGGGCATCCACCATGCTGGGTAGCCGCGGGCGAGGCGTTCATGAATTGATCAGCTCGCCCGCGTCCGACTCACTCGACCGACGGTTTTTTCTCCCGCGGCTTTCTCGGCGCCTTTTTCGGTAGAGCGGTGGTGAGCGCTTCCTTGGCCTGCTCAGGCTTCTCCTCCTCGCCCATGCCGATCTCGGCGATCTCACGCAGCCGCTCGACCACCCGGGCATTGACGCTGCCAGCCGGGAAGCGGCCCTTGTCGTCCGGCGTGCCGGCGTCTTCGCCGACCAGCAGGCTCAGCGCCTCGTCCACGTGACGTACCGCATAAACGTGGAACTGGCCGGCGCGCACGGCTTGCAGCACGCGCTCGTCGAGCATCAGCGTGGAGACGTTGGAATGCGGGATGATCGCGCCCTGCTCGCCGGTCAGGCCACGCGCTTCGCACAGGCGGAAGAAGCCTTCGATCTTCTCGTTGACCCCGCCAACCGCCTGCACCTCGCCGAACTGGTTGATCGAGCCGGTGATGGCGAAACACTGCTTGAGCGGCGTACGCGACAGGGCGGAGATCAGCGTGCAGACCTCACCGAGCGAGGCGCTGTCGCCATCCACGTAGCCGTAGGACTGCTCCAGGGCGATGCTCGCGGAGATTTCCAACGGAAACTCCTGGGCGTAACGGCTGCCGAGAAAACCGGTGAGGATCATCACACCCTTGGAGTGGATCGGCTGGCCGAGGTTGACCTCGCGTTCGATGTCGACGATACCCGAGCCGCCCGGATACACGGTGGCGGAGATCCGCGCCGGTACACCAAAGGCCGAATCGCCGACTTCGAGCACGGTCAGGCCGTTGCACTTGCCGATGGCCGCGCCAGCGGTGTCGATGAGGATGATGCCGGCCAGCATGTCGTCGATGATCCGCGCCGAAACCCGTCCGGTGCGCGTAGCCTTGGCCTTGAGGGCACGTTCGATATGGTCAGCATCGGTGACCGCTTCATTGGCCAGGTTGCGGATGAAGTCCGCCTCGCTGACCAGTTGGAACAGATCGCCGATGCGTGCCGTCAACCGCCCTTGGTGTTCGGCCAGACGTGCACTGTAGGTCGCCAGGCGGGCCACCGCTGCAGCGCTAAGCGGCGCCATGCCTTCTTCGGTGGTACGGGTTTTCATCAGTTGGGCGAACTGTTCCAGGCTGTCGTCCGCCAGCGGGATGTCCTCGTCGAAATCGACCAGCACCCGGAACATCTCCTGGAAATCCGGATCGGCGTCCTGCAGGGCGTAATACAGCTGGCGCGAGCCGATGATCACCACTTTGAGCTGCAGCGGGATGGTTTCCGGGTTGAGGGTGACCGTGGCGATGCGGCCCAGGTCACCCAGCGGCGACTCCATCTTCAGCTTGCGTGACTGCAAGGCGCGTTTCAGTGCTTCCCAGACGAAAGGCTCGCCAAGGAATTTCTCTGCCTCGAGGATCAGGAAGCCACCATTGGCGCGGTGCAAGGCACCCGGGCGAAGTTGACGATAGCTGGTATAAAGCGCGCCCTGATCGGTGTTGTATTCGATGCGGCCGAACAGGTTGTCGTAAGTCGGGTGAGGCTCGAACACCACTGGTGCGCCACCGTCAGTGTGGTGACCGGCGATCAGGCTGGGGACGTACAGCTCCTCGAGCAGCTTGCGGGTCTGGGCGTCGGCCTTTTCCACTTCGATGAGCAGTTCGACCACGCTTTTCAGCAAATCCACCTGCATCGCCTGCAGGTAGGCACAGACGCCAGCATTCTCGGCGTACTTCTCCGACAGTGGTGCCAGCAACGGCTGCAACGCGACGGTGATGGTCTCCTCGTTCAGTTGACGCAACTTGTTGCTCGACTCGCGTTTCCACTGCGGCAGGCTGGCCAGCTCCTCGTTGAGACGCTCCTCCAGCGCGGCGATGTCGGCGTGGAAGCGTTCGCGATCCGCTTCCGGCAACTGGGCGAACTCGGTCTCGTCCACGGCCTTGCCTTCGAGCATCGGCGTGAAGGCGATGTTGGTGCTGTCACGGTACAGGGCGATGCCACGCTCCAGAGACAGCCGCTCGATGACGTCCAGCGCCTGGTCGTAACGCTTGTTGAAGGCACGGTCGATGGCACTTTTCTTCTGCTGGAACGACGGGTGCTCGAACACGGCCGGGAAGGTCGCCAGCAGGTTGTCGATCAGGACGTTGATGTCTGCGATGAACTCGCCAGCGGTACCGGCTGGCAGTTCCACGGCGCGCGGCTCGCGAGGTTCGTCGAAGTGATTGACGTAGATCCGATCCGGCGGGGTTTCCAGGCGTTTGCCCTCGGCCCGCAAGTAACGTTTGACGAAGGAGAAGCGACCGGTGCCCGGCTCGCCCATGACGAATACGTTGTAGCCGGGGCGCGGCATGGCCACGCCGAATTGCAGCGCCTGGACGGCACGCTCCTGGCCAAGCACGCCGCGGAAGGGCTCCAGATCATCGGTGGTGGTGAAGGCGAACTGCTGAGGCGAGAAGGGACGAGTGAGTGCATCAGGCGCCAGGCGCAGGCCGGCTGCAACGGGATCGGGCATCGGGGATCCTTAAATACCGCAGAGAAGTGTCTGCATTCTCGCGCTGCCCCCTTCTCCCTGGCAAGGCGCCAATGCCAACCGGTAGCGGGCCAGCACACAGAAACAAAAACGCCCGCAACAAGTGCGGGCGTCTGCTGTAGCGGCAGGCCTTACAGGTAGAAGGACTTCAGCGGCGGGAACCCGTTGAACTCCACGGCGCTGTAGCTGGTGGTGTAGGCACCGGTGGACAGCCAGTACAGGCGATCACCGCTGGCCAGGTTCAGCGGCAGGCCGTACTTGTAGTGCTCGTACATGATGTCGGCGCTGTCGCAGGTCGGGCCGGCGATGACCACTTCTTCCATCTCGCCCTTCTTCTCTGTCCAGATGGGGAACTTGATGGCTTCGTCCATGGTTTCGATCAGGCCGCTGAACTTGCCCACATCGGTGTACACCCAGCGCTCGACGGCGGTACGCGACTTGCGCGCCACCAGCACCACTTCGCTGACCAGGATACCGGCGTTGGCGATCAGAGAACGGCCCGGCTCGAGGATGATCTCCGGCAGCTCGTCACCGAAGTCGTCCTTGAGGAAGCGGATGATTTCCTCGGCGTAGGTTTCCAGGCTGTTGGTGCGGGTGATGTAGTTGGCCGGGAAGCCGCCACCCATGTTGATCATCTGCAGCACGATGCCGTCTTCTTCCTTCAGGCGCTCGAAGATCACCTTGACCTTGGCGATGGCGGCGTCCCACACGTCGATATCGCGCTGCTGCGAACCCACGTGGAAGGAAATGCCGTACGGCACCAGGCCCAGTTGCTTGGCGAGAATCAGCAGATCCATGGCCATGTCGGTCTGGCAGCCGAACTTGCGCGATAGCGGCCAGTCAGCCGAGGTCGAGCCCTCGGTGAGGATGCGCACGTAGATCTTCGAGCCCGGCGCGGCCTTGGCGATGTTGCGCAGGTCGGCTTCCGAGTCGGTGGCGAACAGGCGCACGCCCTTCTCATAGAAGTAGCGAACGTCGCGGGCTTTCTTGATGGTGTTGCCGTAGCTGATGCGCTCCGGGCCAACGCCACGGCTCATCACCTTATCCAGTTCGTAGATCGAGGCGATGTCGAAATTCGAGCCCTTGTCCTTGAGCAGATCGATGATTTCCACCGCCGGGTTGGCCTTGACGGCGTAGTACACCTTGGCGAATTCGAAACCGGCGCGCAGGTCGTCATAGGCCTGGCTGATGATCGCGGTGTCGATCACCACGAACGGGGTTTCATGCTGGTCAGCGAACGCCTTCATTTTGTTGAAGGTTTCGCGTGGGTAGTAATCTTCGACCTTGATCGGCATGCGGGGCTCCAAATGGCTAAACCATGAACACTAGGATTCGGGCAGTTGAACCGGGCACAGGTTCAACCGGGTGTCGGGGGCGGCCATCGTGCAATCGGCCGGAAAGCCTGCTGCCAGGCCTGGAACGTCTGATCAGTTTCCCCACTTTGGTTCGCCTACTTCCCAAGGCATGTCGCCGAGAATTGCCGTGCCTGGAATCAGGCGCCGCAACCTCTCGTCGTCAGTACTTGAGCCGGATGGATCGTTGCCAGCATGGACGTTCGGCCGCGGACTTTAAGACCATGCCCCGCTCAGATCAATCAAAAATTTTCCCTGACGGCACTGTCGTTTCCCGAGCGTTTTGGATTCCACACAAAGCGCGGCGAAATGCTGCACAGCCGCGGCCCACACGAGCAAAACCCCGTGCCCGGCAGTGAGCCTGGCACAGGGTGTTTTCATGACGATGACAGAGGGTTCCAGCCCCTCTTGAACAGGGGCTGGGCTGGCGGTCGAGGCACAGCTGTCGATCAGCTCCGCCTGTCGCACTTAACGGAAGCGTTCGACTTCGCGGTGCAGATCGGCGGCCAGCGTCTCCAGTTCCCTGGAGGTGTGGGCCAGGTTGGCGATCACTTCGCGCTGTTCGCCGTTGGCCTGGGCGATGCTCTGCAGGTTGCTGCTGAGCAGCGTCGCGGTGCTGCTCTGCTCGCTGGTCGCGGTGGTGATGGCGGCGAACTGATCGCCAGCGGCGCTGGTCTGCTCGGCGATCTGGGTCAACGCCGCCGCGACCTTGGCGTTCAGCTCCAGGCCGTTCTGCATCAGTTGGCGACCCTGCTCCATGGTGCTGATGGCGCTGCTGGTTTCACCCTGGATGCTGCCGATCATGCTGGAAATCTCGGTGGTCGCCTCGCGGGTTCGGCCGGCCAGGCTACGTACTTCGTCGGCGACCACGGCAAAACCGCGGCCCTGCTCACCGGCACGGGCGGCTTCGATGGCGGCGTTGAGCGCCAGCAGGTTGGTCTGGTCGGCGATGGAGGTAATGACGCTGAGGATGCCGCCGATTTCCTGGGAACGCTGACCGAGGCTGTCGATAACCTGGGCGGCGCTGTTCAGCGACGAGGAGATCTGCTCCAGCGCGTTGGACGCCTCTTCCATCGAGGTACGGCCGATGCGCGTCTGACTGGCGTTCTCGCTGGCCATGCGCTCGGTGCTGCGCATGTTGTCGGCGATGTTCAGCGAGGTAGCGCTGAACTCTTCCACAGCACCGGCCATGCTGCTGATCTCGCCGGACTGCTGCTCAATCCCCTCATAGGCTCCGCGCGACAGACCGGAAAGCGCTTCGGCACGCTGGCTGACATGCTGGGCAGCGCCACGGATGCGCTCGACCATGGTCGACAACGCCGCGCTCATCTGGTTGAAGTTGCGCGACAGCTCGCCGATCTCGTCATTGCTGGTGACCTCCAGGCGCACGCTCAGGTCACCAGCGCCCAGCGCCTGAGCCTGACGCACCAGGTCGCCGAGCGGACGCAGCTTGCGCCGCAGCAGCCAGATCACCGCGATCACGGCGAGCAGCAAGGTCACCAGGCTGCCGATTGCCAGTTGGCTGCCGACACGCCAGGTCACGGCCTGAATCTCTTCCTCCGGCATGCTTGCCACGACCGTCCATGGGCCTCCGGCGAAGGGTACGGCGACGCTGTAGAACTGCTGCTCGCCATCGCTCCAGAAACCGCCTTTGCCCGGCGTGCCCAGCACGGTGGACATGTTCGCGTTCAGTTGCTCGGGGCGCTGCGCGGCATAGGGCGGAACCAGCCACTTGCCCTGATCGTCGAGCAGCGCCAGTGAACCGGTGCTACCGATACGGAAGCGCTGCAGGTTGGCGAACTGGGCGTTCTGGGCGTCGGTGTAATCGAAGCCGACGAACAGCACGGCGATCACCCGCCCGGCGCGGTCACTCACCGGGGTGTACTGGGTCATGTAGAAGCGTTCGAACAGCAACGCCCGGCCAACGTAGCTGTTGCCGGCCAGCAGCCGTGCGTAGGCGGGATGGTTACGGTCGAGCACGGTGCCGATGGCGCGGCCGCCGTCCTGCTTGGTCAGCGAGGTGGTCACACGGACGAAATCATCACCGTCGCGCACGAAAATAGTCGCCACGCCAGCGGTGAGCTGGCGGAATTCATCGACCTCGGAGAATTCGTTGTTCAACCGCGTGCTGCCCAGGTAGAGCGCAGGAGCCTGCAGAGAGCCGACAGTGACCCGCTCGTCCGGGCTGACGTTCAAGCCGCTGCTGAAACGCCGTTCGAACAGCCCGGCCAGCCGCTGCGTGCTTTCGCGCAGGCTGTCGTGGAAAGTGCTCAGTTGATCGGCCAGCAAGCGCGCTTCGCTGCCCAGATGCTCTTCACGGGTAACGAGGTTGGCGCTGCTCAACGAACGCAGGGCGAACAGCGTGCTGACGCTGATCAGCAGTACCAGCATGGCGGCCAGGGCCGTAGCCAGTTGCCAGGCGATACGGGAACGGGGTTGGGTCATGATGCATCTCCAAAGCTCCATATCGTCCTTGTATGGAGTAATTGATAAGCCGCCTATTTCGGCGAGCGCGGAGAATACTTGAGTACTTTAGTGCGTCAATGAGCACCATGACGCAATCACCATAATTTTTAAGTGGCGCAACGAAAATGTTGTTCCGCAGGCATCAGCGACGCATTTCGACCTCTGGCAACTGCATCGCCCTGACTTCCCCGAGCAGAAAATCGCGCAGTCGCTCGAATCGCTCCTGACCGCGTCGTGCTCGTGGCCACACCAGGTGATAACTGTCGCCGCTGGCCACCGCCGTCGGCCAGGGCAAGCCCAACCGCCCTTGCAGGACATCCTCGGCGACCATCGCCAGGTCGCCAATCGACACGCCATAACCACGGGCTGCAGCGACGATGCCCAACTCCAGCGTATCGAATACCTGGCCGCCCTTGAGCGACACGCTGTCTTCCAGCCCCATGGCCTGCAACCAGCGACGCCAGTCACGACGATCCGGCGTGGGATGCACCAGCTCGGCCTGCTGCAGGTGGCTCAGATCCCATTTATCGCCCTCCACCGCCCCTGGCGCGCAGACCGGAATCAGCCATTCCTCGAACAGCAGCGCACTTTGCCATTCTTCATTGAACAGACCGTTACCGAGCAGCACGGCGCAATCGAATGGCTCGTGAAGGAAATCCACGCGGTCGATGTCCATCCAGGCGCTGGTGAGTTGTACTTCTATATCCCCGTGCAGAGCGCGAAAGCGTGACAGGCGCGCCAACAGCCAGCGCATGGTCAGGGTCGAGGGGGCCTTGAGACGCAGGATGCTGTCGTCGACCCGCAACGTGGCACAGGCACGCTCCAGAGAGTCGAAGCCATCGCGCACGCCGGGCAGCAACAGGCGCGCTGGCTCGGTCAGGTGCAGGGTGCGCCCGCGGCGCTCGAACAGGCGGCAGGCGAAATGGCCTTCCAGGGTACGGATGTGCCGGCTCACCGCACTCTGGGTGATCGCCAGTTCATCGGCGGCGCGGGTGAACGAGCCATGACGGGCCGCAGCTTCGAAGGCGCGCAAGGCGTACAGCGCTGGCAAACGCCGGTTCACGATTCGCAACCATGAGTATTAATCATGCATGGCATGGCTTTTTTCCTTTTGTGACATCGCGCCAGAGCCCCCAGAATAGCGACTCAACCCCCACCAAACACGCCCTTTCACGTACTCGGCTAATATCCGCGGCTCCTCAGCGCAGGCCGCGGACAGACCCGGAATCTGTAATCTTCTGAGCATAACTCATGGATCGCCACGCCCTTCGCCTGGAACTCATCGCCATCCTGCGCCTGTCCGGCCCGTTGATCGCCGCGCAGCTGGCGCACGTGCTGATGGTGTTCACCGACACGGTGATGATGGGCTTGCTCGGCCCGCAGGAACTGGCGGGCGGTGGCCTGGGTGCGGCGAGCTATTCGTTCGTGTCGATTTTCTGTGTCGGGGTGATTGCCGCAGTCGGTAGCCTGGTCGCCATCCGCCATGGCGCTGGCGATACACCGGGGGTAACCCGTCTGCTCGGTACTGGCCTGTGGCTCGGCTGGGCACTGGCTCTCGGCGCCGGGCTGCTGCTGTGGAACCTAGCCCCCGCACTGCTCTGGGCCGGCCAGTCACCCGCCAACGTCGGCAATGCCATGACCTTCCTGCAGGCGCTGCTGTTCGCCCTGCCCGGCTACATGACGTTCATGGCATTGCGCGGTTTCACCGCCGCCATCGGCCGGCCCGGCCCGGTGATGGCCATCAGCCTGGGCGGCGCGCTGGCCAACTTCGTCCTCAACTATGCGCTGATCAAAGGCTGGTTCGGTCTGCCGGCACTCGGGCTGGCCGGCATCGGCATGGTCACCGCCCTGGTCAGTACAGTGATGGCGATCCTGCTCGCCATCCACACCTTGCGTCACCGTGCCTACGCCGCCTATCCCTGGTTGCAGGGCCTGCGCCACCCTGCCCGCGCCGAGCTGAAAGAGCTGCTGCGCCTGGGCTTGCCGATTGGCGGCACTTACGCCGTGGAATCCGCGCTATTCGCCTTTGCGGTGCTGTGCATGGGTGCACTGGGCAGCACGCAGTTGGCCGCTCACCAGATCGCCATCCAGTCGGTCTATGTGGCCTTCATGGTGCCAGTGGGCATTTCCTACGCGGTGACCTTCCGTATCGGCCAGCACTATGGCGCCGGTCGGCTGTTGCACGCACGCTGGGCCGGACGCCTGGGCATCGCCATCGGCGCGGTATGCATGCTGGGTTTCGCCAGCCTGTTCTGGCTGGCACCGTACTGGGTGGTCGGCCTGTTCGTCGACCGCTTCGATCCTGCCTATGCGGAGGTGGTGAGCCTGGCGGTGAGTCTGTTGGCCATCGCCGCCTGGTTCGAACTGTTCGACGGCATCCAGAACATTGCCATGGGCGCGATACGCGGCTTGAAGGACGCCAACACCACCTTCTTCGTCGGCCTGGGCTGCTACTGGTTGATCGGCGCGCCGATGGCCTGGCTGCTAACTTTCCACTTCGGCTGGGGTGCCCATGGTGTCTGGTGGGGGTTGGCCAGCGGCCTGGCCTGCGCTGCCATTGCCCTGACCCTGGCCTTCGAGGTCAAGACCGGACGGATTCTGGGCAGAGCCGCACGGCGTGTGCCCCAGGCGTATTCAGCGCTCCCGTAAGCCGGACGGTAACAGCCGCCCACGGCTGAGCAGGCTATCCAGCTCGTCACGCGGCACGGCGCGACTGACCAGATAGCCCTGCACCTGATCACAGCCGAACTCACGCAGCAGTTGCAGCTGTTCGGCGCCCTCCACGCCTTCGGCCACTACCTGCAGATCCAGGTTGTGCGCCAGGTTGATCATCGCCTGCACCAGTTGCTGGCTCTGTGGGCGCAGCTCCATGCCGGTTACAAAGCTGCGGTCGATCTTCAGCAGGGCAATGGGCAGGTTGCTCAGATGTTCGAACGACGAGAAGCCGGTGCCGAAATCGTCCAGGGAAAAACGTACGCCGAGGTGACCGAGGCGGCGCATGGTCTGCTGTACGTACTCGCTGCGGCGCATCACTGCGGTTTCGGTAAGTTCGAACTCCAGCCAGCGGCTGTCGATGCCACAGCTTTCGATCAGGCGCTCCAGGGTCGGCAGCAACTGGCTGTCCTGGAACTGGCGGAACGACAGATTGACCGCCATGTGCAGCGCGCCATGACCACGCTCGCTCAGCCATTGCATGTCGCGCAACGCGCGATCGATGACCCAGTAGCCGAGCGGTACGATCAACCCGCACTCCTCGGCCAACGGCACGAACGAGCCCGGCATCAACAGACCATGCCGCTCGTGCTTCCAGCGTACCAGCGCTTCCAGCCCGACGATGGCGCCGGTGTGCAGGCAAAGCCGCGGCTGATAGTGCAGTTGCAGCTCTTCACGGCGCAGCGCCCGGCGCAGGTCGCGCTGCAGGTCGGCCTGACTGTGCATGGCGCGATCCAGACGATCGTCATACAGATGAAAGGTGCAGCCCTGGCTGCTCTTGGCCTGCTGCATGGCAACATGGGCGTGCCACATCAGCGTGTCGGCGCTACTCGCCGGCTTGGCCTGAACCACGCCGAGACTGCACCCCAGCAACAGGCTTTCGCCTTCCACCCAATAAGGTTCGCCCAGGGCATCGGCCACGCGCCGCACCCAGGATCTGGCGCGTGTGGGATCGTCACGGGTGTCGAGCAACAGAGCGAACTCGTCGCCGCCAAGGCGGGCCAGTTGATCGCCACGCCCCAGGTGAAGCTTGAGACGCGCCACCACCTGCTGGATCAGATGATCACCGGCGAGGTGCCCGAGGGTGTCGTTGGCTTGATGGAAGTTGTCCAGATCCAGGTGCACCAGCGCCAGACCGCGGCGACGGTGATCGCCCAGGCGCGCCGCCAGCAGGGTCTGGAAGCCCTGGCGGTTGGCGATGCCGGTCAGCGCATCCTGTTCGGTCAGGTTCTGCAAGGTGGCCCGCAAACGGCCCTGCTCGCGTACGTAGCGCAGGCAACGACGCACCACGTCATCGCTCAATTGGTCGCGCACCAGCCAGTCGCAGGCCTGAGCCGGCGCTTGTACAGGCTCGCTTTCCAGCAACAGGATGATCGGCACGCTACATTGCTCAGGGGCAGGCAGGTGGGCCGGAGTGGTCAGCAATACGACATCGTGGCTCTGCGCCAGCAGCGCCTCGGCGGCTGGCCAGCTGGAGGCACAGATCAAGGGTGCCGGGCCGCCCAGAGCCTCCAGGCGTTCGTGCAGCAACTCGCTCCACTGCGGCGTTTCAGCCAGCAGGATCAGGCGCAATGGCTCAACGAATGCGCTCAAGAAAACTCCCTCGATGCACGAAAGTATGGACAAGAATCGCCCCTGAGTGCGCCATATCCGGCGTCAAATCAAGCACTTCCGTGTGAATCGCGGGACATCCTGCGACAAACGCGCAGAGTCGACAAGCCCATCGGCGAAACTCGTCGCCAACACGGTCACATAACCGTCATCATCTATCCGCTACAGATGGCGGCCGTCGGTTCCTCTATCAAAGCAACGAATGGCTTGCGACTTTCAGCTAAAATGCGCGGCCATTTCCCTTCGCGATAGACTCGATGTCCCGACTCAACCCCCGGCAACAGGAAGCCGTGAACTACGTCGGCGGCCCTCTTCTGGTGCTCGCCGGCGCAGGTTCCGGCAAGACCAGCGTGATCACTCGCAAGATCGCCCACCTGGTACAGAACTGCGGCGTGCGCGCCCAACACATCGTCGCCATGACCTTCACCAACAAGGCCGCGCGCGAAATGAAGGAGCGCGTCGGTACCCTGCTCAAGGGCCCCGAGGCCCGCGGCCTGACCGTGTCGACCTTTCACAACCTGGGCATGAACATCATCCGCAAGGAATATGCGCGCCTGGGTTACAAGCCCGGCTTCTCGATCTTCGACGACGGCGACATCAAGGCGCTGCTGACGGACATCATGCAGAAGGAGTACGCGGGCGACGATGGTGCCGATGAGATCAAGAACACCATCGACAGCTGGAAGAACGACCTGATTCTCCCCGACGAAGCCCTGGCCAACGCCCGCGGGCCGAAGGAGCAGACGGCCGCCATCGTCTACCTGCACTACCAGCGCACGCTCAAGGCGTACAACGCGGTGGACTTCAACGACCTGATCCTGCTGCCGGTGAAGCTGTTCCAGGAGCATCAGGACATTCTGGAAAAGTGGCAGAACCGCATCCGCTACCTGCTGGTGGACGAATACCAGGACACCAACGCCAGCCAGTACCTGCTGGTGAAGATGCTGGTGGGCATGCGCAACCAGTTCACCGTGGTCGGCGACGACGACCAGTCGATCTACGCCTGGCGCGGCGCGCGGCCGGAGAACCTCAACCTGCTCAAGGAAGACTATCCGTCGCTCAAGGTGGTGATGCTCGAGCAGAACTATCGCTCCACCAGCCGTATCCTCAAATGCGCCAACATCCTGATCGCCAACAACCCTCACGTGTTCGAGAAACAGCTGTGGAGCGAAATGGGCATGGGCGACGAGATCCGCGTGATCCACACCCGCAACGAAGACGCCGAGTGCGAGCGCGTGGCCCTGGAAATCCTCACCGAGCACCTGCGTACCCAGCGCCCGTACAGCGAGTTCGCCATCCTCTACCGTGGCAACTACCAGGCCAAGCTGATGGAGCTGAAACTGCAGCACCATCAGATTCCCTATCGCCTCTCCGGCGGCACCAGCTTCTTCGCCCGTCAGGAAGTGAAGGATCTGATGAGCTACTTCCGCCTGCTGGTCAACCCGGACGACGACAATGCCTTTCTGCGGGTGATCAACGTACCGCGCCGGGAAATCGGCTCGACCACCCTGGAAAAGCTCGGCAACTACGCCAACGAACGCAAGATCAGCATGTACGCCGCCAGCGACGAAATCGGCCTCGGCGAGCACCTGGACAACCGCTACACCGAACGTCTCGCGCGCTTCAAACGCTGGATGGACGGCGTACGCGAACAGTGCGTGGTCAACGAGCCGATCGCCGCCATCCGCAGCATGGTCATGGACATCGACTACGAGAACTGGCTGCGCCAGAACGCCTCCAGCGACAAGGTCGCCGACGCGCGCATGGGCAACGTCTGGTTCCTGGTCGACGCCCTGAAGAACACCCTCGACAAGGATGAAGAGGGCGACATGACCATCGAGGACGCCATCGGCAAACTGGTACTGCGCGACATGCTCGAACGCCAGCAGGAAGAGGAAGAAGGCGCCGACGGCGTACAGATGATGACCATGCACGCCTCCAAGGGGCTGGAATTTCCCTCGGTTTACATCATCGGCTTCGAGGAGGAAATCCTCCCCCACCGCTCCAGCATCGAGGCCGACACCATCGAGGAAGAGCGGCGTCTGGCCTACGTGGGCATCACCCGCGCCAAGCGCAACCTGGCCCTGACCTTCGCCGCCAAGCGTAAGCAGTACGGCGAGATCATCGAATGCACCCCGAGCCGCTTCCTCGACGAATTGCCGCCTGAGGATCTGGTCTGGGAAGGCCAGGAAGAAGCCCCCGTGGAAGTCAAAGCCGCCCGCGGCAACGACGCCCTGGCCAATATGCGCGCCATGCTCAAACGCTGAAGCGGCGACTCACCTACTACCTACGCAGCGACATCCGGGAGGAAGGCCCTGGGTATCGCGACGCCCCCCATGTGATGGGGTGAACTCCGGAGCGCCACCCGACAGGTCGATTGGCACCTGCGTAACATTTCGTAGTCAGAGTGAAAGACTGGTCGCTGCAGCCGACCAGTTATCGTGAAGCTACTTTTGCAAAGAGGCCCGGAACCATGCGCACGCTCACTCTCGACCTCGATACCCTGACCCAGTTGATCAACGGTCGCGAAACCCTGGAGCACTGGCTCGACATGGAGGCCGGCACGGTGCGGAGCCTGTCGCCGGAAGATCAGGGCAGCGACGAACGCCAGCAGATCCAACTGCAGCCCGATCGCTACGCCGTCGTGCCCAATCTCGACGTGGCCCAGCGCGTGGCCATGCGTGAATCCTTTCTGTTCACCCTCAACGATCTCAACGCCCACCCGCTGCTCAGCGCGGCACTGACCGGGCGCAAGCCGCTACGCGCCTTCGACTACGAGATCGACTACTTCCCTGTGCTGCGCCAGCAATGGCACGACTACGAGCAGAAGCAATTGCGCGAATACGCCCTCAACTGGCTACTCGAACTGGGCCTGGAGCCCGCCCCGGACAAGCTGCCACTGGATACCCGCGGCATTCCCAAGGACATCCTGCGGCGCCTGACCAAGAGCGCCTGATCCTCTGGATTAATCGGGATCGAGAGCGGCTGTGTCATCGGCCCACGGGCATCCCAAGCGCGTCAGCCGTCGGACGCTCACCTGCCCCGCGTGCGGTTTCGCTACAAATGATCGGCATTTTGAGGGAAAATCCGCCGCTTTGCTCTTGAGCCCAGAGGATCGATCGTGGAGTCGTTGAAACAGAAGATATGCAGTGAAGGTACCGTCCTGTCCGAGCAGGTGCTCAAGGTCGATGCCTTTCTCAATCACCAGATCGACCCACAGTTGATGCAGCAGATCGGCCACGAGTTCGCCGAGCGCTTCAAGGATCAGGGCATCACCAAGATCGTCACCATCGAAGCCTCCGGTATCGCCCCCGCGGTGATGGCCGGCCTGGAGCTGGGTGTACCGGTGATCTTCGCCCGCAAATACCAGTCGCTGACGCTCACGGACAACCTCTACATCTCCAAGGTGTTCTCGTTCACCAAGCAGACCGAAAGCACCCTGGCCATTTCCTCCAAGCACCTGAGCGCCAGCGATCACGTGCTACTGGTCGACGACTTTCTCGCCAACGGCCACGCCGCCAAGGCACTGATCGACCTGATCGGCCAGGCTGGCGCCAGCATCGCCGGTATCGGCGTGGTGATCGAAAAGTCCTTCCAGAGCGGCCGTGCCGAGCTGGATGCCCAGGGTTATCGCATCGAATCTCTGGCGCGCATCCAGTCCCTGGCGGGCGGCAAGGTCACCTTCCTCGAATAGCGGTCGCCTTCAGCCCGGCCAGCAGCAGGCGCTGATATAGCTCCTCACGCAAGCCGTCGGGCTGTTCCAGCCCCATGCGCTGCAGTTGCTCGGGAAAGGCCTCGGCGGGCGGCGCATCGAGCGCCGCCTTGCCCAGCTCCAACACTTCGCTCAGGCGAAACTTGCCCTTCAGCCAGGTCAACGCGCGCAGCAATTCCTGCTCCTCCGGGCTGAAATCGCTGCCCAGCGGATACTCCACGAACGACGCCCGATGCCGATCCGCAATCCCCTGCAGTCGCTCGGGCGTGTTGTTCGTGAAACGTGGGTCGAGGCGGAAATCCTTGGGCAACTTGCCTGCCTCTATCGCCTGCGCCATCAGCTCCGCCTGGAAGCGCGAATCGCTGACGCCGAGCAAGGCTTCGATCACCTGTGCATCGGTCTTGCCACGCAGGTCGGCGATGCCGTATTCGGTGATCACCACGTCACGCAGATGGCGCGGGATGGTCACGTGGCCGTATTCCCAGACGATATTGGAACTCACCTCGCCTGCGGATTCGCGCCAGCTGCGCAGCAGCAGGATCGAGCGCGCGTCAGGCAGTGCATGGCCCTGAGCGACGAAGTTGTACTGCCCGCCCACACCGCTGAGCACACGGCCATCTTCCAGTTGATCGGCCACCGCCGCGCCGAGCGCGGTGACGGTGAAGACACTATTGATGAACCGCGCATCGACGCGCTGCAGGCGCTTGAGTTCTTCCTGGCCATACAGCTCATTGATGAAACCGATGCCGGTCATGCCGAAGCGGCTGCGCTGTCTAACATCCATCTCGGCCAGGCGCTGATAGAAAGACTGCGGGCCCAGGAAGAAACCGCCATGCACCCGTACGCCGTTCCTGGCTGGCGTCAGGTAATCCCTGAGCACCGCCTGGCTGAGCGGGTCGGACAGTTCGGTGGAGCATTGCTGATCGGTCGGCAGCAGCAGGTTTTCACCCTGCAGTTTCAGGTTGGCATCCAGCAGGCCGCCGTCCTGCAGCCAGCTCAGCGTCGCTTCGTCCAGGCGCTCCGGCAAGCCGGCGTCGAGCAAGGCCTGCACGCTGCGCGGATGGCCATTGGTATCCAGCGCACCGGCGCTGGCCAGCCGCTGCACCCGCACATCGGGGTAAACGACGCGACGTATCACACCCGCCTCAGCCAGCGCCAACAGGCCGTTGACGAACATCTCACTGCAGCCGTAAAGCCCTTCTTCGAATGGCCGCTGATCGCCAAGAATATCGATCAACGGATGCGCATTCCCCTCCTGCAGGTCGCCCAGCACCGCACGGTAGCTGGCATTATCGGCGTGACGCACCAGCAAGGCAGCGCTGACCGCATCGCCCATGGCACCAATGCCGATCTGCAGGGTACCGCCATCGCACACCAGCGTGCTGGCATGCAGGCCGATGCAGTGATCCTGCACAGTCACCGGCATGTTTGGTGTGGAGAACAGCGTGCCGGCCTCGGACTCCTGCACCTGGATATCGAAGGTCTCACGGGGCAGTTCGGCGTCGCCGGCCATATAGGGCAACTGATCATGCACCTGAACCAGGCTGAGGATGGGTTCGCCACGTTCACGCCGCGCCTGTAACAGGGGCAGCAGATCCAGGGTGATGTCAGGGTTGCAGCTAAGGCTGAAATGGCCGGGGCGAGTGGCATCCTGGGCGACCAGTTGGGCGATCACGTTGATACCCTTGGCATTGATGTCACGGGCGGCGTGGCTATAGTTGCTGCTGGTGTAGTCCTGCTGCGCCGGGGCACTGTCGAGCAGGCTGCCGGGCTGCAGGAAGAACTGCTCGACCCGCACGTTGGCCGGCAGTGTGTCGCCCTGCAGGTCGGCGAGAAAGTCCAGCTCCAGATAGTCGCCATACACCCGCTCGACGAAGGGCTCGAGAAAGCGCCGCTGCAAATCCGACCCTGCGCGCGGCCGCCCCAGGCATAAGGCGGTGTAGATGGTCAGTTGACGTTCGGGCATTTCGCGCAGGCGCGCGTACAGGGCGTTGACCCAGCGATTGGGTTTACCCAGCCCCAGCGGCAGGCCCAGATGAATGGGCCCGTCGATCTCGTCCAGAACGTGGTCAACGGCTTGCTCGATGGAACACTGTTGGGGCATGCAGCTCTCCAGGCAAATGGACACGGCAGTGTCCGTTGGACTGCCCAACACGCCTTTTGCTGCATATTCTCGTCACGCTGCAACGACAAAGCCGCCCTGAGGCGGCTCTGTCAGGCGGGAAATTCGCCGCTTACAGACCGGACATTTTCCCGATGGCGGCACGCAGCTCGTCATCCGAACAGTCGCCGCACGTGCCCTTCGGCGGCATGGCGTTGATGCCGGAAATCGCCTTGGCGAGGATGCCGTCCATACCGCCCAGCTCGTCTGCCCGAGTTTTCCAGGCAGCGGTGTCGCCGATCTTCGGTGCACCAAGCAGCCCCGGTGTGTGGCAGGCAGTGCAGTGCCTGGCGACGATATCGTCGGCGCTGCGCGTGGCACCGCCGGTAACCGCGGCAACGGCCTCGACACCCTTGCATTCCTGCCCGGAAATACACACTTGCCCGACGGGTTTGATCCGCTCGGCAATCGCCTCGTCGGCGGTAGCCTGGGCATTCACGGCCCATAGCGCCAGGGCAATTGCCGGCACTACCAGCATGCTTCTAATTGGGTTCACACAGATGCCCTCATGGGTGGCTAGTCACGCTCGCGGCCACGGTTTCGCGAGCCCGCGAAGTATAACGACTGGCCAAAACGCCGGACATGACCCAACTTGTCGCAGGGTTATCGATCTCGTGACGCAGATCAACGGTGTCGCAGATTGCCACGCGCCAGGCGTGGCAGGTCGCGGTTTTTCTAGAAGTTCGCCGGCGTGGTCGCGCTGATCAACCGGGCCGGTTGATCGAAGGGATTGCGAAAACGATGGGGCTTGCTGCTCTCGAAGTAGTAGCTGTCGCCGCTTTCGAGAATGAACACCTCGTCACCGACCGTAAGTTCGAGACGCCCTTCGACCAGCATGCCGGTCTCCTCGCCCTCGTGGGTGTACATCTCCAGGCCGGTATCGCTGTGTGGCGGGTAGGTTTCGTCGAGAAAGGAAATGGCCCGGCTCGGGTGAGCCTTGCCGATCAGTTTCATGGTGATCGCACCGCTATGGATGTCGGTCAGCTCGCTGGCGCGATAGACCACCTGCACCTGATTGTCCTGCTCGGCTTCCAGGGAAAAGAATTCCACCAGGGACATGGGAATGCCCGCCAGCACCTTCTTCAGCGAACTGATCGAGGGGCTTACGCTGTTCTTCTCGATCATCGAGATGGTGCTGTTGGTAACCCCCGCCCGCTTGGCGAGTTCGCGCTGGGAAAGCCCTTTGAGCTTACGGATGGATTGCAGGCGTAGACCGACGTCCAATGCAGGATGCCCCCAGGGAAGACATGGAATTGGCCGTATCATGGCAACAGTGTTCAGTATTTACAACAGTCTGAACACCTCGAAACACCCTGGCTTAGCTATCGCTATAGATAAGCGGCACGCGTCGTACGTTGCAGAACAGCTGATAGGGAATGGTACCCGCCGCGACGGCTACGTCACTGGCCAGCACGCCACGGCCCCAGAATTCGACACGGCTGCCCAGGCCTGCGCCTGGCAGATCGCTGAGGTCGACGGTGAGCATGTCCATCGATACACGGCCGATGATTCGCGATGGCAAGCCGTCGATCAGCACCGGCGTGCCGGTCGGAGCATGACGCGGATAGCCATCCGCATAGCCCATGGCGACCACCCCCACCCGGGTAGCGCGTTCGCTGGTGAAGCGCGCGCCGTAACCGACGGGTTCTCCTGCCAGCAGATCGCGCACGCTGATCACCCGGGACTCCAGCGTCATCACCGGCTGCAGGCGGGAAGCCACATCGTGAGCCTGCTCGAAAGGCGTGGCGCCGTAGAGCATGATGCCGGGGCGTACCCAGTCACTGGGAATGCTCGGCCAACCCAGCAGCGCTGGCGAGTTGCGCAGGCTGACCTCCGCAGCCAGCCCCTCACGGGCCTGCTGGAACACCGCCAGTTGCTCGTCGCTACGCGAACTATCGAGCTCGTCGGCGCGGGAGAAGTGGCTCATCAAGACGATCTTCGCCACCTTGCCGCTGGCCAGCAGGCGCCTGTAAGCAGCCTGATAATCGGCTGGATGAAAACCGACGCGGTGCATGCCGCTGTCGAGTTTCAGCCAGAGAGTCAGAGGTTGCGTCAATTCGGCCTGCTCGATGGCTTCGAGCTGCCACTGGGCATGTACCACGCACCATAGGTCGTGCTGATCGATCAACGCCAACTCACTGGCCTCGAAGAACCCTTCGAGCAGCAGAATCGGCCCACGAATACCGGCCTCGCGCAGTTGCAGCGCTTCTTCGATACAGGCCACGGCGAAGCCGTCGGCTTCGTCCTGCAGCGCCTGGGCGCAGCGCACCGCGCCATGCCCATAGGCATCCGCCTTGATCACCGCCAGCGCGCGCGCACCGGACAGTTCACGGGCCAATTGGTAGTTGTGACGAAGGGCTTGCAGATCGATCAAGGCACGGGCGGGACGCATGGTTATCTCGAATGACGGAAGAAGACACACAACAAGGCGATAGCAGCCACAAGCGGCAAGTTAAAAGCGGCTCGGAGCGCTCCATTGCTCTTGCTTCTATCTTGTAGCTTGAAGCTTGTGGCTTGCAGCTCAATGGCTGCTTTTGCCTTATTGCAGTCGGAACAACTCGGTAGATCGTGAGCCGGCCCTTAGGGTAAAGCAGCAATCACGGTCATCTCCACGAGTACGTCCGGCGAATACAGCTTGGCCTCGACGCAGGCGCGGGCTGGTGAATTACCGGCGGGCACCCAGGAATCCCAGACCTTGTTCAGACCTTCGCGATCATCGATGTTCTTGAGAAAGATGGTGATCGACAGAATGCGCGACTTGTCGGTACCGGCTTCGGCCAGGAAGGCGTCGATGCTGTCCAGCGTCGCTTTGGTCTGGGCTTCGATGCCTTCGCTATGGTCTTCATCCAGTTGGCCGGCCAGGTAGACGGTACCGTTGTGAATGACGATTTCGCTCAGACGCGGTTCAGTTCGCAGGCGCTGTATGGACATGCGTGTTCGACTCCTTGGTTGTGCCATAACGGGAAATATCCAGGCCTTCGCTGCTGATCTGCGGACGCTTCCTGGCGATGATGTCAGCAAGGAAACGCCCGGAGCCACAGGCCATGGTCCAGCCTAGGGTACCGTGTCCGGTGTTCAGAAACAGGTTTCGATACGGCGTTGCGCCCACGATCGGCGTGCCATCCGGCGTCGCCGGACGCAGCCCCGTCCAGAAGTCCGCCTGGCTCAGGTCACCGCCCTCGGGGTAGAGATCACCGACGATCATCTCCAGGGTTTCCCGTCGACGCGGGTCGAGGCTCAGGTCGAAGCCGGCGATCTCGGCCATGCCGCCAACGCGAATGCGCTGGTCGAAGCGGGTGATGGCGACCTTGTAGGTCTCGTCGAGAATGGTCGACGTCGGCGCCATGTCCGGGTTGGTGATCGGCACCGTCAGCGAGTAGCCCTTGAGCGGATACACCGGCGCGCGTATACCCAGCGGCTTGAGCAGTTGCGGGCTGTAGCTGCCCAGCGCCAGCACGTAACGGTCGGCGGTTTCCAGTTTGCCGTCGATCCACACCCCATTGATGCGATCCCCGGCGAAATCCAGACGCTGGATGTTCTGACCGAAACGGAACTGCACGCCCAGCGCAGCCGCCATATCGGCCAGCTTGCGGGTGAACATCTGGCAATCGCCGGTCTGGTCGTTAGGCAGGCGCAGGGCACCTACGAGCTTATCGGTGACGCTGGCCAGGGCCGGCTCGACCTTGGCGATGCCAGCACGGTCGAGCAACTCGTAAGGCACACCGGACTCTTTCAGTACAGCGATGTCCTTGGCCGCGTTGTCCAACTGCGCCTGAGTACGAAAAAGTTGCGTGGTGCCAAGCTGACGGCCTTCATAGGCGAGGCCGGTTTCCGCACGCAGCTCGTCTAGGCAATCACGGCTGTACTCGGACAGCCGCACCATGCGCTCCTTGTTCACCGCGTAACGGCTGGCGGTGCAGTTGCGCAGCATCTGCGCCATCCACAGGTACTGGTCGATATCGGCGCTGGCCTTGATGGCCAGCGGTGCGTGCTTCTGCAACAACCACTTGATGGCTTTCAGCGGCACGCCCGGCGCAGCCCAGGGCGAGGCATAACCCGGCGACACCTGGCCGGCGTTGGCGAAACTGGTTTCCAGGGCAGGGCCGTTCTGGCGATCCACCACCACCACCTCGAAACCCTGACGGGCCAGGTAGTACGCACTGGTCGTACCGATCACACCGCTACCAAGCACCAGAACCCGCATATTTCCTCCTCGCCGCGACGATGCACTGGCGTATTACGATTTGAGAAGTCGATGCGTACAGTATAGAAAGTGAATGGCAGTGCTTTTCACTGTATACAGGCCTATATTTGAAGAGAATTCTGGGTTTAACAGCCTTTCATGGAGGGGCGCCGATCATGCGTACGCAACACCAGAGCCGCCGCGAGCTGGACAAGATCGATCGCAACATCCTGCGCATCCTCCAGGAGGACGGACGCATCTCCTTCACCGAACTGGGCGAGCGGGTCGGTTTGTCCACCACGCCCTGCACCGAACGCGTCCGCCGCCTGGAGCGCGAAGGCATCATCATGGGTTACCACGCCCGCCTCAACCCGCAGAACCTCAAGGCCAGCCTGCTGGTGTTCGTGGAGATCAGCCTGGACTACAAATCCGGCGACACCTTCGAAGACTTCCGCCGCGCCGTACTGAAATTGCCCCACGTACTGGAGTGCCATCTGGTATCCGGCGACTTCGACTACCTGGTGAAGGCGCGCATCAACGAGATGGCCAGCTACCGCAAGCTGCTCGGCGACATCCTCCTCAAGCTGCCCCATGTGCGCGAGTCGAAGAGCTATATCGTGATGGAAGAGGTGAAGGAAAGTTTGGCGCTGCCGGTGCCGGAGTAAATGACCTGACCGAGCTTGATAAAGACGCTTGCGCAGCAGCGCTGACAGGCCCTAGACCAGCACCTGCCGCGTACTGGCGATGAGCTGATGCACCTGGCGCTCCACGCTCGCTTCGATTGGCTGCTCGGGCCCACGACCGTGGGGGCACGGCAGGCTGGCGGTGGTGCCGAACAGGCGACAGATCAGCGGGCGCTGGTCATACACCTGGCAGCCCTGAGGGCCGAGGTGCACGCAGTTGTAGTCGGCCAGGGCGGCGTCCTGCTCGGTGGCGGTCTTGCGCGGCAGGCGCGACATTTCTTCCGACGAGGCGGTCACCGGGCCGCAACAATCGTGGCAGCCGGGCACGCAGTCGAAGCGCGGGATCTGTCGGCGCAGAAGGTCGATCTTGCGGCTGGTGCAGCTCATGGTCATGGCTCGGAAACGGATGCCGCGCATGGTACAGGCGAGCCCGCCCGCCGCAAAGGATATGGCAGCAGCATTATCCAAACGCCATCGCGGGTTGGCGCCGAGTAAAGTCAACGCTTATGCTTTGTCAATTTTTACAAACAGAAAACTCAGGATTTCGCACATGACCGCCCGTGCCAACCCGCCGGTTCATAGCGCCGAGCATGCCCCGTCCTACTACGCCGCGAGCGCCAATCTGCAGCTCGATTACCCGGCTCTGCACGGTGAGCAGCGCGTCGATGTGTGCATCGTCGGCGGTGGCTTCTCCGGCCTGAACACAGCCATCGAGCTCGCCCAGAAAGGCCTCTCGGTGGTGTTGCTGGAAGCCCATCGGATCGGCTGGGGCGCCAGCGGGCGCAACGGCGGACAGCTGATTCGCGGCGTCGGCCACGGCGTCGAGCGGTTCGAGTCGGTGATCGGCGCCAGCGGCGTGCGCGAGCTGAAGCTGATGGGTCTGGAAGCGGTGGAAATCGTGCGCCGCCGGGTCGAGCAGTTCGACATCGCCTGCGATCTCACCTGGGGCTACTGCGACCTGGCCAACAAGCCCCGCGACCTGGCTGGCTTCGCCGAAGACGCCGCCGAACTGCAGAGCCTCGGCTATCGTCACGAACTGCGCCTGCTGCAACCGGAACAGATGCACGAGGTGGTCGGCTCGAGCCGCTATGTCGGCGGCCTGATCGACATGGGTTCGGGCCACCTGCACCCACTCAACCTGGCCCTGGGCGAAGCTGCCGCGGCGCAGAGCCTGGGCGTGCGTCTGTTCGAGCATTCACCGGCCACGCGCATCGACTATGGCAAGGAAATCCGCGTATACACGGCTCAGGGCGTGGTGCGCGCGGCGCAACTGGTGCTGGGTTGCAACGCCTATATAGATGATCTGAACCCGACGCTGGGCGGCCAGGTATTGCCGGCCGGCAGCTATATCATCGCCACCGAGCCGTTGAGCGAAGAGCAAGCCAGTACCCTGATCCCGCAGAACATGGCGCTCTGTGACCAGCGGGTAGCGCTCGACTACTACCGTCTCTCGGCCGACCGTCGCTTGCTGTTCGGCGGCGCCTGCCATTATTCGGGGCGCGACCCGTCCGATATCGCCGCCTATATGCGGCCAAAGATGCTGGCGGTCTTTCCGCAGCTGGACGACGTGCGCATCGACTATCAATGGGGCGGCATGATCGGTATCGGTGCCAACCGCCTGCCGCAGATTGGCCAGTTGAAGGATCAGCCAAACGTATTCTATGCCCAGGCCTACTCGGGCCATGGCGTCAACGCCACGCACCTGGCCGGCAAACTGCTCGGCGAGGCCATCGCCGGGCAGGCTGGCGGCGGCTTCGAGCTGTTCGCCAAGGTGCCGCACATGACCTTCCCCGGCGGCCGCTACCTGCGCTCACCACTGCTGGCCCTGGGCATGCTCTGGCACCGCCTCAAAGAGCTGGCCTGACAGCATCCAGCAAAAGCATCGCCGGCAAGGGCTAGGCGCGCCCCCGGCTCCTACGAGATTGACTGCGATCTCACTTTGCAGGAGCCGCCTGCGGGTGATCAGCCAAGGGAATGCGGGATGCACTTCTGATCGCTCCCCGGATTACGTCTGCGGCTAATCCAGGCTACAGATGCAACCTGAGCCACCAGTCACAGCTTCCAGAACGGCAGCGAGGCTTCCTGCCTGACCTGCTCACGGGTCAGGCCGATATCGCGCAGTTGCGCATCGCTCAGCTCGCGCAAGGCACCGCGGGTCATCAGGCGGCGAATGAACAACTTCCAGCGATGGGTCAGTGCCTCACGCGGTGGCGCCAGCTCCGCCACACGTTGACGCGCACAGCCATCCAGCTCGCTGCTCTTCAGGGTCAATCGCACATCGCTCAGTCCACTCATCTCGCTCTCCTGCGTCTATCGTTCATGGGGGATAATGATGGCAAACGACGAAAAGACATGACAGATCCAAAAAATAAGAATTAAATCCATACAGATATCAGAAAAGCGCAACTGAATGGTCGGTGGTGAAGCCATCTGTACTGGTTACCGATTCTATTTTTTCAATACAGGTACTGAGCATGACCCTCTATACCAACCTGGCCGAGCTGCTCGGCGAACGCATCGAACAAGGGCTGTATCGCCCAGGCGACCGTCTGCCCTCGGTACGCGCCCTGAGCCAGGAGCATGGGGTCAGCCTGAGTACGGTGCAGCAGGCCTATCGGCATCTGGAAGACCGCGGACTCGCCCTGCCGAAGCCGAAGTCCGGCTACTTCGTACCGCAAGGCCGCGACAAACCGGCGCTGCCGAAGATCAGCCGGGCACCACAGCGGCCAGTAGAGGTGTCGCAATGGGATCAGGTGCTGGAGCAGATTTCCCTGCCGCCACGCAACGATTTCGTCCAGCTCGGCCGCGGCCGACCGGATATCGACAGCCCGACGCTCAAGCCGCTGTTGCGCTCGCTGTCGCGCCTGAGCCGCAAGCAGGATCTGCAGACCCTGACCTACGGCAGCATTCATGGCGACCAGCGCCTGCGCGAACAGATCGCCCGCCTGGCACTGGACTCGGGCTGCCAGCTGACTCATGAAGATATCGTCATCACCACCGGCTGCCACGAAGCGCTATCGGCAGCCATCCGTTCGATCTGTATGCCCGGCGATATCGTCGCCGTCGATTCGCCGAGCTTCCATGGCGTGATGCAGGCGCTCAAGGGCTTCGGCATGAAAGCGCTGGAACTGCCGACCGACCCGTTGACCGGCATCAGTCTGGAAGCCCTGGAACTGGCCCTGGAGCAGTGGCCGATCAAGGCCATTCAGCTCACCCCGAACTGCAACAACCCGCTGGGCTACATCATGCCGGAGGCCAACAAGCGCGCCCTGGTGGCCCTCGCTCAACGCCACGATGTGGCGATCATCGAAGACGATGTATATGGCGAGCTGGCCTTTCACTACCCGCGCCCGCGCACCATCAAATCCTACGATGACGACGGTCGGGTACTCTTGTGCAGTTCCTTCTCCAAGACGCTGGCGCCGGGGTTGCGTGTCGGCTGGATCGCACCTGGCCGTTATCTGAATCAGGTGCTGCACATGAAATACATGGGCACTGGCACCACCGCGCAGTTGCCGCAACTGGCTCTGGCCGAATACATCGAGGGCGGTCATTACGAGCCGCACCTGCGGCGCATGCGCGCGCAATATGCGCGCGGGCTGGATCAGATGAGCGACTGGGTGAGTCGTTACTTCCCCCCGTCGGTGCGGGTCAGCCGGCCTCAGGGCAGCTTCATGATCTGGGTGGAAATGCCGGAAGGCTTCGACAGCCAGCGCCTGAACCGCGAACTGGCGGTGCACAAGGTGCAGATCGCGCCGGGCAGCATCTTTTCCGCAGCCGGCAAATATCGCAACTGCCTGCGCATGAACTATGCCTCGCGGCACAGCGCGAGCATCGAGGCCGCGGTGCGCACGGTCGGCGAAACCGTTGCGGCCATGCTGGAAGAATCCTAGCTGAATCTTTTCAAGCGCAGCGGCGTCCTATCAGCACTCCCCCCGACAGCCGATGGAGGCTGCGACTGTGCCATTGCGCGTGCTCTTTATCGCTTTACTGAGCCTCGGCGGCTGCACCAATCAGGTGCCCATCGTCCCCAGCCAAGCCATTCCCGCAGCCGACTCCTCGTTCGGCGCAACGCTTGAAGCACGCGCTGCCGAACACCAGGGGCACTCGGGGTTTCGCCTGCTGCCTGCCAGCAACGAAGCCTTTGCTGCCCGAGCCGAACTGATCCGCGCAGCGCAGCACAGCCTCGATTTGCAGTACTACATCGTTCATGACGGGTTGAGCACTCGGGCGCTGGTCAAGGAGCTGCTGCAAGCGGCGGATCGCGGTGTGCGAGTGCGCTTTCTGCTCGACGACACTGCCAGCGACGGCAAGGACTATCAGATCGCCTTGCTGGCGGCTCACCCGAATATCCAGATCCGCGTATTCAACCCGTTGCACCTTGGCCGCATGACCGGCGTCACACGTATGCTCGGCCGCGGGCTGAACCTGTCGCAGCAGCATCGGCGCATGCACAACAAGCTGTGGCTGGCCGATAGCGCCGCGGCCATCGTCGGCGGACGCAATCTGGGCGACGAGTACTTCGACGCCGAGCCCAACCTCAATTTCACCGACATCGACATGCTCGCCATCGGCCCGGTGGCGCGGGATCTGTCGCAGAGTTTCGACCAGTACTGGAACAGCGCGCTGAGCAAACCCATTCAGCAGTTCGTCTGGCAGCGACCTGACGAGAAGGCGCTGAACAAAGCGCGCAAGGGGCTACAGGACTACCTGGACACCGCGCGTGTCGAGCAGCCGAAGCTCTATCACCGTCTGCTCGCCTACCAGGAAGAGCCCAAACTGCAGAAGTGGCTCGGCGAACTGATCTGGGCACCCGGCACCGCATTGTGGGATGCGCCGAGCAAGGTACTGGCCAGCGGCGAGCCCGACCCGCATCTGCTGCTGACCACGCAACTGGCACCGCACCTGCAGGCCACCGAGGACGACCTGGTGATGGTCTCGGCCTACTTCGTCCCGGCTCAGGCTGGGTTGCAGTACCTGATCGGCCTGGCTGACAAAGGCGTGGATATCCGTCTGCTGACCAACGCCCTGGAGGCCACCGACGTGCCCGCCGTGCACGGCGGCTACGCGCCTTATCGGCAAGAGATGCTGGAGCATGGCATGCGCCTGTTCGAGCTGCGCAGCCAACCGGGTGCCGACTCTGCCCCAACCTACAGCTTCAGCGGCAGCTCCAACTCCAGCCTGCACAGCAAGGCGCTGGTCATCGACCGGCAGAAATCCTTCGTCGGCTCCTTCAACATCGATCCCCGCTCGGTGCTGTGGAACACCGAGGTGGGCGTGCTGGTGGACAGCCCCAAGCTCGCCGACTACCTGCGTGAGCTCGCTCTGCAGGGCATGGAACCAGCCGTCAGCTATGAAGTGCGCCTGCAACCGGATGGCAACGGTACGCGCATGGTCTGGCTCGGCGAGGACGACGGTAAAGCCTTCGTGCTGGACGAGGAGCCGGGCACCCGCTGGCGGCGCTTCAACGCCTGGTTCTCGCGGGTGATCGGGCTGGAGAAGATGCTATAGCGTCGCCCGCTCATCGAACGCATCGCGCCGCCAGGCCAGCCAGACGAACCCTGCCGCACCGAGCGCCATCAGGATCGGCAAGGCATGCCCGCTGACCCACTGGCTCACCGCCCCCGTCGACAGCGGCCCGATCAGGCAGCCGATGCCCCATAGCTGGGCCACGTGGGCATTGGCGCGTACCAGTTGATCATCACGAAAGCGCTCGCCGATCAGGATCAGCGACAGGGTGAACAGGCCGCCGGCGCTGGCGCCGAACAGCACCAGCAGCGGCCAGATCAGTGGCGTATGCAACAGCGCTGGAATGCCCAGGCTGGAGAACAGCAAGACCACGCCGCAACCGCGGAACAGCGCCACCCTCGAGATTCGGTCGGCGAGCAGGCCAATTGGCAGTTGCAGCGCCGCATCACCGACCACCACCACGCTGGCCATGAACAATGCCACTTCCTGGGTGAAGCCCTGGCGCAGGCCGTAAATCGGCAACAGCGTGAGCATCATCGCTTCGAAGGCAGCGAACAGCATCACCGCCCAGGCGATCGCCGGCAGGCGCTGACAGAACACCAGCAAACCGCGCCCGGAGGCACTGTGAGCGTCGACCACCGGCGCACCGCTGCGGCCGATCAACAGTAGCGAGCCGCCGATCAGCAGCACGGTGCCGAACCAGAAGCCCAAGTCCGTATCGGTACCGAGCACGCTCAGCAGCAACGGCCCGCATAGCTGGCTCAACGCATAACCCGTGCCATACAGCGCCACCAGGCGACCACGCCACTTTTCCACGGCCAACTGGTTGATCCAGCTTTCACCGAGGATGAACACCACGGTCAGGGTCACGCCAAGCAGCAGGCGCAGCAACAGCCACACGCCATAATTCTGCATCAATGCCAGGCCGGTGACCGACAGCGCACCGGTCAGCAGGCACAACTGCATCAGCCGCGGCGTGGGGCAACGCGAGGCCAGCCGACCAGCGAGGCGCCGAGCAGCACGCCAACCGCAGGCGTGGCCGCCATCACGCCGATGGCGAAGTTGCCATAGCCCCAACTCTCCAGGCGCAAGGACACCAGCGGCATGGTCGTGCCCAACGCCAGGCCGATACTGATCACCGCCGCGCACACGGCGAAGTAGGTTCCCCAACGCATCACTGACTCCAGAGGCAAAGCACAGCGGCCGGGCTCCATGGAGCCCGGCCGCTGGGTCGATCGAGCTCGCTTGCAGGCGAGCCTTATCCGTGCAGGAACAGGTCGTAGGATGGGTGCAACCCATCGGCCAATGATGGGTTTCACCCATCCTACGGCTGCTTTCGCCCCTTTGAGCGACACTCAGCCCGATCGCTCGGATACGACATTTGATGTGTGACGCGACACTAGCCTCATCGCTGCGGTCAAGCGTCAGCTCTTGCGCTTTTACTTGAGGCTTGCAGCTTGCCGCTGCTGTTTAGAGTTTGATCCAGGTCGCTTTCAGTTCGGTGTACTTGTCGAAGGCGTGCAGCGACTTGTCACGGCCGTTGCCCGATTGCTTGAAGCCACCGAACGGCGCGGTCATGTCGCCACCGTCGTACTGGTTGACCCAGACGCTGCCGGCACGCAGCGCGCGGGCGGTCAGGTGCGCCTTGGAGATATCCGCCGTCCACACCGCTGCCGCCAGGCCGTAAACGGTGTCGTTGGCGATCTGCACAGCCTGCTCGGCGCTGTCGAAACCGATCACCGAGAGCACCGGCCCGAAGATTTCCTCACGGGCGATGGTCATGGCATTGGTCACGCCGTCGAAGATGGTCGGCTCGACATAGGTGCCGCCACTCTCTTGCAGGGTGCGCTTGCCACCGATCACCAGCTTGGCGCCGTCATTGTGGCCGGCCTCGATGTAGCCGAGCACGCTGTTCATCTGCTGGGTATCGACCAGAGCGCCGACATTGGTGTCCGGATCCAGCGGGTTACCGGCCTTCCAGCCTTTCAGGGCCTCGACCACCATCGGTACGAAACGCTCCTTGATGGAGTTTTCCACCAGCAGGCGCGAGCCCGCGGTGCATACCTCGCCCTGGTTGAAGGCGATGGCGCTGGCGGCGGATTCGGCAGCGGCCTGCAGATCCGGCGCATCGGCGAAGACGATGTTCGGGCTCTTGCCGCCGGCCTCCAGCCACACGCGTTTCATGTTCGACTCGCCGGCGTAGATCATCAGTTGCTTGGCGATCTTGGTGGAGCCGGTGAACACCAGGGTGTCGACGTCCATGTGCAACGCCAGGGCCTTGCCCACGGTATGACCATGGCCCGGCAGTACGTTGAATACGCCAGCCGGGATGCCGGCTTCCACGGCCAGGGCAGCGACGCGAATGGCGGTCAGCGGGGATTTCTCGGACGGTTTGAGGATCACCGAGTTACCGGTGGCCAGCGCCGGGCCGAGCTTCCAACTGGACATCAGCAGCGGGAAATTCCACGGCACGATGGCGGCCACCACGCCGACCGGCTCGCGGGTAACCAAGCCGAGCTGGTCGTGGGGCGTCGGGGCGACTTCGTCGTAGACCTTGTCGATGGCCTCGGCGCTCCAGCGGATAGCGTGGGCGGCCGCCGGAATGTCGATGCTCAGCGAATCGCCGATCGGCTTGCCCATGTCGAGGGTTTCCAGCAGCGCCAGCTCCTCGGCGTTGGCCAGCAGCAGTTCCGAGAAGCGGATCATCTTCTCCTTGCGCTTGGCCGGCGCGATGCGCGACCAGACGCCGGAGTCGAACGCTGCACGGGCCGACTTGACCGCCAGCTCGGCGTCCGCAAGATCGCAACTGGCGACCTGGCCCAGTACCCGGCCATCGACCGGGCTGATGCAATCGAAGGTTTCGCCACTCTGGGCGGCCTGATACTCGCCCTGCACGAAGGCACGGGTCTCGATCTTCAGATCCTTGGCACGCTGTTCCCAGTCGGCACGAGTCAAACGGGTCATTCGATCATCCTCTTAGTCGGTGAAGGCGCCGAGCGCCTTGGAAACTGCGAACCACACTAAACCAGCGCCCGCAGGATTTTCAATATTCTTGACACTTGATCGGGAAATGCCCTTGCTGCGTTCAATTTATAAAACATAGACTCGAACGAATCGTTATCAGGCAATTGAATTAGGTCGTTCTTCAACAGCCTGTTACGCCGCATCGCCCCAAGCCGTCGATAGGCATGGGATGATCGCTGCACGTTCTCGGATTGACCACGGAAGCGAATATGAATATCCAACAGATTGTCGATTTCGCCCAGGGCGGCGGCAGCGCCGAAGAGTACCGCCCCGCCCCCGAAAAGATCCTCAAGGGCGACCCATTGCAGCAGGTACGCAACCACTACGCCAGCCCTTGCGGCCAGTTCAACGCAGGCGTCTGGGAAGGCGATGTCGGCCAGTGGACGGTGAACTACAGCGAACACGAATACTGCGAGATCCTCCAGGGCGTTTCCGTGCTGCGCGACCAGGAAGGCAACGCCAAGACGGTGCGTGTCGGCGACCGCTTCGTGATCCCGGCCGGCTTCGTCGGCACCTGGGAAGTGCTGGAGCCGTGCCGCAAGGTATACGTGATCTTCGAGCAGGCCTGAACGGCTGGAGCGGCGTTCGATAGCCTCTACGCCATTGGCAGAACGTAGCCTGGATTAGCCGCAGGCGTAATCCGGGGCCGAAGGCCTGATCCTTCTTTTAACGCGGATCATCGACCGGTCGCTTCCACCTTAAAGCAGTTCGTGGACGACGCTTTATCCGTCCACCACTTACCATCGTAATGGTGGACAAAAAGAGCGTTGTCCACCCTACGTCTACGTCTGCTCTCGCCTTTCGGCAGCCACTCATCCTGTGCACCCGATTCCTCTGGATCAGGTGGTTCCAGGCGATTCAGCAGATGCATTCCCCGTCACGGTTTGATTCAGGGGCAACCAAAGGCTGAAGCGCGTTCCCGCTGCTGGCTGCGCCACCCACTCCACCTTCGCCCCCAACGCCTGGGCGCGACTGCGGATGTTGGCCAGGCCACGACCACCTGCCGGCCCTCCTCCCCCGGGCTCGAAACCTTTGCCATCGTCTTCCACCAGAATCCGGACGCCCGAACTATCTTCGCGCGTACTGACGGTTATCCGACGTGCCACGGAATGCTTGATGATATTGGTCACCAGTTCCTGCAGGATGCGTAACACATGCAGTGAGTTTCCCGGGCTCAGCCAGGGTAGTCTCGGTAAAGCCTGTACCTGCCAGTGCATTGCCAGACCGGCGGCTTCCAGGCGAGGCTGCAAACGATGGCGCAAGGTCGCCAGCAATAACGTCAGGTCGGCCTCCACCGGATCCAGCGAATCGATGGTCAGCTTCAGTTCATCGATACAGTCGCGCAGCAGGTGCTCGATATCGTTCGACGTCCCCTGGCCGGCACTGGCCATACGCAAGGCGCCGACCAGGGTCGAACCGAGGCCATCGTGCATGTCGCGCATCAGCCGCCGACGCTCATCGGCCAGGGTTTCCAGTCGTTCCGCCTCACGCAGTTGCTGGTAGGTTTGCCGCAGTTCGCTTTCGCGCTCGGCCAGCCTGAGCGCCAGCACTTCCTGGCTACGCTCCAGGCCATCGATGCTGTACAGGTAACGTTGCAGCAAGACACTGGCGAACAGCAGGCAGAAACTGATTTCCCAGTAAGGCAGCAGGTAAGGCTGCTCCAGGCTCAGCCAATAATTCTGCAGCGCCAGATCATGAGCGGCCAGGGGGATCGCCAGCAGATACAAAAGCGCCATGGCCCGTGCCGTCCAGACCCCATCGCGCCATACCACGCCCATCAGCAGCGGTATCGTCAGGATGAAGAAGACCAGCATCGCCAAGTGCGCCACGACGCCGATGCTGGCGAGATAGCTGCTCGACTGCAGCCAAGGCAGGGTCAGCACAGCGCAGGACAGGGTGCTGACCAGCATGCCTGTCTCCAGCCAGCGATATCGGTATCCACTCAGGCGGAAATTGAAGACCAGGCCGGTTATCGCCAGCCAGATGATCGAGTTGACGGTGAACCAGCCGAACCACGACGAGGAGATGAGACGCGTATCCAGTGGCCCGATGTAATGCAGGCTGCGCAACAGGTAGAACAGCGAACAGAAGAAAAACAGCAGATACGCCACTTCGTGCCGACGCCTGACCCAGATGGCCAGGGTAAACAGGCCAAGCGCCAGAAAAGCCACGCCGATGGCGGGCGGTACAACGCTCTGCAGAGCACTGCGCGTCCAGTAGCGCCAGATCAGTTGATCCTCTTCCCCCAGCCACAAGGTGCTGATCCCACCACCCAGCCCCTGCAGGCTATCCATGCGGATCACCAGCTCTCGCGGCCCACCGCCACCCGAGCCCGGTTCGAGTAGAACCGGCTGGTTGAAGCCGTTCCACACCGGGTCGCCCGTGGAACGCCAAAGCAGCTCGCCATCCAGGTAAATGGCTACCTGACCTACCGTCTGCCAGCGCGGCAGGTAAAGAGAGGGATGCACCGCGGAGCGCAGCACGGACGCGGGCAATTGCAGGCGGTACCAGGTGGTTTGTACGCCCGCATCATCGCCAGGCAGTGTACTGCGAGACATGTTCACATCCGGTAGCGCCACAGCCTGCCAAGCGCCGGACGGCAAGCCGGGCAAACGCTCGCCCGGCTCGGCAAATCCAGGCTCGGCCACGTTCTCGATCAGACGCAGTGCCTGAACCAGCTGGAGCGGATCGGCCCGACCGCTGGCCTGCAGCGAATCGGCCAGCAGCAGGAGCGCGAGCACCAACAGCAGAACGCCTTTCACTGCTCGCCCGACGACAACAGGCCCAGACGGTAGGCAGAGCTGATGGCAGCAGCCTTGGAGCTCACCCCGAGTTTCTCGTAGATCCGCCGTACATAGGTCTGTACCGTCCAGGGTGAAACCTCGAGCGACCCGGCGATCTCAGGATAGGAATAACCACGGGCAACCCGTTCGAGCACTTGCTGCTCGCGGGCCGATAGCGCCAGCGGCTGCGCGAGCCTGACCGGTTCTTGAAAACGCTGCAGCAGGCGCCGGGCGATCATCGGGCTGATCGGGCTGCCGCCGGCATGCAGGGTGCGGATCTCCTCGACGATACCCGCCGCCAGGGCATCCTTGAGCAGGTAGCCGCAGGCACCGGCCGCCAGCGCGGCGAACACCCGCTCCTGGTCGCCGAACAGCGTGGCGACCATCACCGCGCAACCCGGCCAGCGCACCTGCGCGGCGGCGATCGCCTCGATGCCGGAACCGTCCGGCAGGCCCAGATCCACCAGCAGCACATCCGCCGCCGGGCCATCGAACAGCGCCAGGCCCTCGCCCAGGGTCGCCGCTTCGGCCACCAGGGTTACGTCGCCCGCCCGCGCCACGGCCGCGCGCACCGACTCGCGGAACGACGGATCGTCCTCGACCATCGCCACACGGATCATCGCGTCACGTCCTGCCATGCCTGCATCCATCCTGCGCCCCCGCCGAAGCGGCCGAGACCGCCTCACCCCGAAAAAGTGCCAGCTTGTCGCTAATCCGAGGGACATACAAGCCCGAACGCCCCCGCCACAATCGCGGTTTTGGCCAGCGTGCCATTCATCAAGGCACCGGTTGGCGCCAGTCCGGAGGGAACCCATGAACCATATCTACCGCACCGTGTTCAATCGCGCCCTGGGCGTCTGCCAGGCCGTGGCCGAAACCGCCCGGGGGCGGGGCAAGGGCGCAAGCGGCCGCCGCCGTGCAGCGCTTCGCCCGCTGGCCGCCATCGGCCTGGTGGCGTTGCTGACGGCGGCACCCGTGGCGCCGGCCATGGCCGCCGGTGATATCCTCACGCTGTCTCTTATATACATCTCCCCGCCCCCACGACTCTCGCGCTCC
>NZ_QJUI01000008.1 GCF_004327285.1 Phytopseudomonas daroniae | reverse complement strand
TCTTTTGCAAACTCAAGGAGTTCAAGCGTATTGCAATGCGCTGTGACAAGACCGATGCAAGCTTTTGCGCCATGGTCAATCTTGCCGCTGCCATTATCAATTCACGATGAATCTCAACAGGCCCTAGCGAAGCGTAATCCGTCGTTTACCGCGAATCGGCTATATACGCTGATAGGCTGAACGCCTCACCTCGTGTGGGCCGCTCTGCTGTTCGGGGCGCGGTGATGCCACTTTCTTTCGGCGGATTACGCCTGCGGCTAATACGCCCTACGGGCTAACTCAGGTCTTACCGGGTTGTAGGCAACGAACAGAAGCGTCAGAAGCTCCGCAAATCGTCGCTGAACACGCCATTCGATTCCACGTGTCGATTGTAAGCAGCAATAGCCTGGCGATTCTCTGCCAGCCATCGCCCACGCTGCTTGTCCCTAAAAGCCTCAATCAGCGCCTCCTCCAGAACCGCAGACAAGTCGATGTCTCAGGCCCCTGGCTTTGTTGAGTAAATCCCCATTTATTCTGACGCTAGCAGCTCGCTTGGCGGCATGAGAATCATAGATAGCGGACATAAGACTCCCCCGATGGTTTGTGACGCAGGCCAGTATGCGCGCTGGCAGCCCTGATTCCAGCAGACAGATCCTCGGAAGCCACTCAGCCGCCATCCCCACCCCGCACAAGACTTCCCACTGAAAACCCGGATAATGCCGGCCATTCGTTTTACTCGCTGGTGCTCGCGCATGGAAATCAAGGTCAACTTTCTCGACAACCTTCGACTTGAAGCCAAGTTCGATGACTTCACGGTGATCGCCGATCAGCCTATCCGCTACAAGGGCGATGGCTCGGCGCCGGGGCCGTTCGACTACTTCCTGGCTTCGTCGGCCTTGTGTGCGGCCTACTTCGTCAAGCTGTACTGCCAGACCCGTGACATTCCCACCGACAACATCCGCCTGTCGCAGAACAACATCGTCGACCCGGAAAACCGCTACGCGCAGATCTTCAAGATCCAGGTCGAGCTGCCCGCCGATATCTCCGACAAGGATCGCCAGGGCATCCTGCGCTCCATCGACCGCTGCACCGTGAAGAAGGTGGTGCAGGCCGGGCCGGAGTTCATCATCGAGGAAGTGGAGAATCTGGATGCCGATGCCCAGGCGCTGCTGATTCCGAGCGACGGTGCGCAAACCAGTACCTTCATTGCCGGCAAGGATCTGCCACTGGAGCAGACCATCGCCAATATGTCGGGCATCCTGGCCGACCTGGGCATGAAGATCGAGATCGCCTCGTGGCGCAATATCGTGCCCAACGTATGGTCGCTGCATATCCGCGATGCAAGCTCGCCGATGTGCTTCACCAATGGCAAGGGCGCCACCAAGGAAGCCGCGCTGGCGTCGGCGCTGGGCGAATTCATCGAGCGGCTGAACTGTAATTTCTTCTACAACGATCAGTTCTGGGGCGAAGACATCGCCAACGCGCCATTCGTGCATTACCCGAACGAGCGCTGGTTCCAGCCCGGCCGCAAGGACGCGCTGCCGGCGGAGATCCTCGACGAGTATTGCCTGAATATCTACAACCGCGATGGCGAGCTACGCGGTTCGCATCTGTTCGACACCAACTCCGGTAATGAAGAGCGCGGCATCGTCTCGCTGCCGTTCGTGCGCCAGTCGGATGGCGAGGTGGTGTATTTCCCCTCCAACCTGATCGAGAACCTGTACCTCAGCAACGGCATGAGCGCCGGTAATACCCTGGCCGAAGCTCAGGTGCAGTGCCTGTCGGAGATCTTCGAGCGGGCGGTGAAGCGCGAGATCATCGAAGGTGAATTCGCGCTGCCGGATGTACCGGCGGATGTGCTGGCGAAATATCCCGCGATCCTCGCCGGTATCCAGGGCCTGGAAGCCCAGGGCTTTCCGGTGCTGGTGAAGGACGCGTCCCTGGGAGGCGAATTCCCGGTGATGTGCGTGACCCTGATGAACCCGCGCACCGGCGGCGTGTTCGCCTCGTTCGGCGCGCACCCCAGCTTTGAAGTCGCATTGGAACGCAGCCTCACCGAATTGCTGCAGGGTCGCAGTTTCGAAGGCCTCAACGATCTGCCCCAGCCTACTTTCGAAGGCCACGCGGTCACCGAGCCGAACAACTTCGTCGAGCACTTCATCGATTCCAGCGGCGTGGTCTCGTGGCGCTTCTTCAGTGCCAGGTCGGAGTATGAGTTCGTCGAGTGGGACTTCTCCGGCCAGGGCGGCTCCAGTGAAAAAGAAAGCGCCAATGCCCAGGAGGCCGCGACCCTGTTCGGCATCCTCGAAGGCATGGGCAAGGAGGCGTACATGGCGGTGTACGACGACCTGGGCGCCACGGCCTGCCGCATCCTGGTGCCGGGCTACTCGGAAATCTATCCGGTGGACGATCTGATCTGGGATAACACCAACAAGGCACTGTTCTTCCGCGCCGACATTCTCAACCTGCACCGTCTCGACGACGCCGAGCTGGAGTCGCTGGCCGAGCGTCTGGTGGAAAGCGAGCTGGATGATTACACCGATATCGCCACCCTGATCGGCATCGAGTTCGACGACAACACGGCCTGGGGCCAGTTGACGATCCTCGAGTTGAAGCTGCTGATCTATCTCGCCTTGCAGAAGACCGACGAGGCGAAAGAGGCGGTGGAAATGTTCCTGCAGTACAACGACAACACCGTCGAGCGCGGCCTGTTCTACCAGGCCGTCAATGCAGTGCTGGAAATGCAGCTCGATGAAGACCTGGAGCTGGCGGACTACGAAGCCAACTTCCGCCGCATGTTCGGCAACGAGCGGATGGACGCCGCCATCGGCTCGGTGGACGGCAGCGTACGCTTCTACGGCCTGACGCCGACGAGCATGAAGCTGGAAGGCCTCGACAGGCATCTGCGCCTGATCGATAGCTACAAGAAGCTGCATGCGGCCAGAGCCAGGGTAGCGGCGTTATCCAGCTAATCGTGTAGGGCTACTCGCGGGGCGAAGCGTAATCTGCGGTTTACTGCGTAATGGCTGGAGCAGGTGGCGGATACGCCTTCGGCTAATACGCCCTACGCCTGGCCGCCTCAAGCCCCGCATGCTCGCGCAGGCGCTCGACCATATAGGGATAGAAGGGATTGGACGTCACCCGCTGTAGCGCCTCCATGCTGACCAGCAGCACGCCTCGTTCGCCGCGCACTGACAATGCACCGAGGTGCACGCCATAGTCTTCCGGTTCATCGGGCTGCAAACCGTACAACGAGTCGCTCAGCGGAAATGGCAGGGCGACGTGGGACAGGGAGAACACTTCACGGGGAAACGCCAGGCCGAGCGGCGTCACCTGCTCGTCCGACGCGCCGGCCTCGGTGATGCGGGCAGCAGCATCCAGCGTCTGCGGCGAGGCATTGCCGACCAGCGTGGTTCGGTAATCGCGGGGCGCGGGTGGCAGCAGGTCGGTGGGCGACTTGGCGTGGGCACCGAGCAACGGCCCGAAGTCGACGAAACGATTGAGGTCGAACAGCACCAGCTCGCTGCCATTGTCGGACAGGTGACCATACAAGGCACCAACCACTGCGGGTGTGCTGACGGTGTAATCGACCAGCGACTGGAACGTCAGCAGCGGCGGCAGATCCTGCAGCGCTCCACGTTCGCTCAGCGTAGCGATCTGTTCCTGCAGCGCCGTGGTGAACAGGTAGGACTGGCGCGCGGCGTTGAGGGCGAAGGAGTTGTACTTGAACGGGTTGTACTCGGGCAGCACGTCCAGCCAGGCGGCCTTGGCAAAAGCCGGGAAGACCGCCGGCAGCCCCGCCAGCCCGGCGAAGCGGGCATAGCCGGCCACGCCGATCATCGGCGAGATCAGCGTCAGGCGATCCGGCCGCGCCAGCTCATCGTTGCCGAGTGCATCTAGGGCGTACTTGAGGGCCAGGCCACCGCCTGCCGAATAGCCGACCAGATGCAGCGGATCACCGGCGTCGGTCAGACGCCTGGCTTCACGAACGGCCAGGCGCGTAGCCGCCAGCCAGTCCTGCCAGGTCACATCGGTCAGCGCGCCGGGCGTGGTGCCATGCCCCGGCAGACGCAGGCCTACGACGATGAAGCCGGCGTCGCGATACACCTTGGCGATATGCCGCAGGCTATAGGGTGAATCGCTCAGCCCGTGCAGCATGACCGCCGCGCCTTTTGGCTTGCCACCGGGCTCCAGCACGTAAGAACGGTTCCAGTCCCACTCGAAGCGCGAGGCATTCAGAGGGCTATCGGCGAAGTAACGGTTATCCGGCACGCGCTCGGCATCATCGAGGCGCTGGTAGACCTTGTCCGGTAGCGAGGCGAACAGTGCCTGCTCGGCCAGCAGATAATCCTGCCAACTCCCGGCATCCAGCTCGTTGGCGCTCAGCTCGTGGGGCACGAAGGTGTGCCAGGGGCTCAGGTCGGGCTTGCTCTGGGCATCGTAAATCCGCAAGGCGAAAAAGGTCAGTGCAGTCACAGCGACAACCAACCCGGTCAGGCGCACCCACTTCTTCACCACCGCCTTCATGCTTCAATCTCCCGGACCACAAACGATCCATGATAACCCTCGTTACGCACGAACGTTGGTGCGCAGTCTTGCTATAGCCGACCATTCAACATTTGCTTATCTATTAAACCGAATAGGCATATAGACCTTTCCAAAGGTTCTTAGACTCATCGACAAAAGCCGTCTATCGTCGGCGCCGCTTCAATACGCCTGTTCTACCACCCGCTGTCAGGCCTTTACACCGCATGAAAATTCGCAATCTCGATCTCAGCAACAGCCCGGTCAACGATGAACACCAGGCGCTGGGATTACCCCCCGTGGAAGACTTCGTTTCCCACCCGGACAACCACCCGATCCTGCGTGCCGCCATGTGGTTCGCCATCCTCACCCTGGCTGGCCTGCTGCTGTTTCTCGCCTGGCGCCTGTTCTTCGGCAATCATGAAAGCACCGGCCTGGAAATCATCGAGGATGCCCTGACCAGCCGCGCCTTCTGGAGCGCCGTGGCGGTCGGTTTCTTCGCTCAGGTCATCGACGGCGCACTGGGCATGGCCTATGGCATCACCGCCACGACCTTCCTGCTCAGCACCGGCGCCACACCTGCGGCGGCCAGTGCCAGCGTGCATATCGCCGAGGTGTTCACTACCGGCCTGTCGGGGATTTCCCATGCCAAGCTGGGTAACGTCAACAAGGCGCTTTTTCTGCGCCTGCTGCTGCCGGGCATGATCGGGGCGATTCTCGGCGCGGTGCTGATCACCACCTTTGACGGCGACGTGATGAAGCCTTTCATCTCCGCCTACCTGTTGCTGATGGGCCTGTACATCCTGCGCAAGGCCTATCGCCACGTGCGGTTGGTCAAGAAGGAGCCCAAACACGTCGGCAAGCTGGCCTTGTTCGGCGGCTTCGTCGACGCCGCCGGTGGCGGTGGCTGGGGCCCGGTGGTCACCAGCAGCCTGCTCGGCTCGGGCAGCGACCCGCGTACCACCATCGGCTCGGTCAATTTCGCCGAATTCTTCCTGACCATCACCAGCGCCACCTCCTTCATCCTCCTGGCCGGTCAGCCGGATACCTGGCTGATGGTCGCCGGCCTGGTCTTCGGCGGCATGTTCGCCGCGCCGCTGGCCGCGCTGCTGTGCAAGACGCTGTCGGCACGCACCCTGCTGACCATCGTCGGCTGCCTGATCACGCTGATCAGTGGGTACAACATCTACGCCAGTCTGACGTAAGAACCTGCGCCTTGCGATGACGGGCCGCAGCCCATAGGCTGCCGGAAAGTTGCACGACTTTTCCGGAGCCTGTCATGAGCGATTCACCGATCATCCCCTGCCCCAGCTGCAGCAGCCTCAACCGCATACCCGCCGCACGCCTGGGCGAGGCGCCGCGCTGTGGCCATTGCAAGGCCGAGGTGTTGCCGGGGATACCGTTCGACCTGAGCCAGGGCAACTTCGCCACGCAGCTCAAGGGCGATCTGCCCTTGCTGGTGGATGTCTGGGCCTCATGGTGCGGGCCCTGTCGCAGCTTCGCGCCGACCTTCACGCAAGCGGCCAGCGAACTGCGCACCCGCTGCCGGCTGGGCAAACTGGACAGCGAAGCCAACCCGCAGTTGTCCACCCAGTTGGGTATCCGCTCGATTCCCAGCCTGATTCTGTTTCGTGACGGCAAGGAGGTGGCCCGGCAAAGCGGTGCTTTGCCCTTGCCGCAGTTGCTCGCCTGGCTGAACACCCAGGGAGTCTGATGAATCGCGAGCGAGCCGACTGACACCTGACCTTGCAAGAGGTCAAAAAGCAGGCTAATCCATGGAACACAATAGCCAGGCGAGCCACCGCACCGGTGGGGCATCGCCAGGCAGGAGAGCGCCATGTTCAAGCACATTCTGATTGCCCATGATCTGCGTGGTACCGCTGAACTGGCGCTACGCCGGGCCGCTCAACTGGCGCAGCAGCATGGCGCCCGCCTGAGCGTGCTGCATGTGCTCGATCCGGGCCAGAATGAACAGGCGCACGACCAGACCAGGCAGGCGCTGGACAGCAGCATCAGCCAATCTGCGCCGCCAGGCAGCACCCTGCACCTGCGCAGCGGCAAACCGTCGGAGGTGGTGCTCCAGCACCTGCAGGAAGGCGATTACGACCTGCTGGTACTCGGCGGTCACCTGGAACGCCACGAGTTCTTTTCCGGCACCAGCCTCGACCGCATCGCCCGCCATTGCCCGGTGCCGCTCCTGCTGGTCGCGCATTCGAGCAAAGGCCCCTATCAGAAGGCCGTGGCTGCCATCGACTTTTCCTTGTGCGCCTGCAGCGCGCTGGCCGGAGCCTATGAACTGTTGCCCCAGGACGCCGAGCTGCACGCGGTACATGTTTTCGAGCCGGACAAGGGCACACCCGATCAGGTACGCAGCCAGGTGGAAATCCAGCATGCGCTGATCGACCAGTTGCTGCAGGACGAAACGCAAAATCTACCGCCGTCAGGGCCGCAGTTGAGCCATACGGTTCACGAGGGTGGCATCCTGCGTTGCCTGCAGGAACAGTTGAAAAGTCGCGACAGCGATCTGCTGGTGCTGGGCAGCCACGGCCGAGGTGCGCTGTCCCAGGCACTGCTCGGCAGCCTGGCCCAGCACTTCCTGCACAAGGCGCCCTGCGACGTGTTCGTGGTTCGCTAGCCTCGCAACCCGGGTATCGCTTCGCTCAACACCGGGTTACCCAAGCAAGCAGCAGCGCCCTTAGCGCGGCAGCGCGACAATCAAGCCTGCTGCAGCAGGTCGTGCAGTGCGACGTATTGCAGGGTCAGCTTGTGCCGCGGATCGAGGTAGATCAGCGGCGTGCAGGCCTGGTGTGATTCACGCATCTTTACCGAGCTCATCAGGTTCACCGGCAACACCGGCAAGCCTTCGGCGACCAGTTCGTCGAGCAGTTGCTGCGGCAGCGTAGCGCGCGGCTGGAACTGGTTGACCACGATGCCCTCCACTTCCAGCGCTTCGTTGTGATCCTCCTTCAACTCCTCGATTTCCCGCAGCAGGCCATACAGGGCATTGCGCGAGAAGGTATCGCAGTCGAAGGGAATCAATACGCGTTCGGCAGCGATCAACGCCGAAACCGTATAGAAATTCAGTGCCGGCGGGGTATCCAGGTAAATCTGCTCGTAGTCTTCGGAGAGTTCTTCGAGCAGTTTGCGCAGCTTGTTGATCTTGTGCTTCTGCTCCAGCTTGGGCTGCAGTTCTGCCAGCTCGGCAGTGGCGGTGATCACGTGCAGGTTGTCGAAGGGGGTTTCGTAGATATCGACCTTGCCCTTCTTGGAAAACGGCCCGCTGGAAAGCGTCTGCTTGAAGAAGTCGGCAATACCCATGGGGATGTCCTCACCGGTCAGACCGGTCAGGTAATGGGACGAATTGGCCTGCGCATCCAGGTCGACCAGCAGCGTCCGGTAACCCTGAGAGGCGCTCACCGCCGCCAGGTTGCAGGCGATACTGGATTTACCCACTCCGCCCTTCTGATTGAAAATCACGCGCCGCATCCGTACCTCCTCTTTAGGTCTGTTGACGCTTCAACAACGCGGGTTGCGCTGAAATATCAACAGGCCCCTAGTACATTGATACTAGGCATAGCCTGATGACAGTAGCGCGAAGCCGGGGAAACGCGTCATCCATCAGAAAACCGCTACTTAATGTTTGCGAGGCCAAGTCATCCCCCGGATAATGCCCGCGCAGCATCGCTTCCCATCGACAAGGCTCTTGTCGCACAGGACAGTCGCATAGACAAGGAAATGCCCGGCGGGCCAAGCAGAGTTTCATCTAGACATGCATTTCAGGATCGATCAATGGCGTGCCTGGGCTCCTGGCCTGGACAGTACGGATGACTGGCTCGCCTGGAGCAAGGCCCCCGAACGCCTGCACGATTGCGGCGAACAACCCGATGTCAGCTTCCTTCCGGCCCTGCAGCGCCGCCGTTTGAGCCGCCTGGCGCGCATGGTTTTCCAGGTCGCCTGGCCGCTTGCCGAGGGGCACCCGGCGCTGCCCCTGGTGTTCGTTTCGCGGCATGGCGAAACCCCGCGCAGCTTGGCCATTCTTCAAGACCTTGCAGTAGCAGAACCACTGTCGCCGACACAGTTCAGTCTTTCCGTGCACAACGCGATCATCGGCCAATGGTCGATCCTGCGCGGCGACACCAGCGAGATGACCGCCCTGGCCGGCGAAGGCGATGGCCTGGAGATGGCCATGCTGGAAGCCGCCACGCTCCTCGCCGATGGCGCCCCGGCGGTGTTGCTGGTGATCGGCGAAGAAGCACAGCCGGCGCTTTATGCTCCGTTCATCGACGACGTTCCGTTCCCCTACGCGCTGGCCTTGTTGCTGGTACCTGGTGACGATTGGAATTTGCAGCTACGCCCGGGCACAGGGCCACGCACCCAGTGGCCGCACCCGCTGAGCCTGATACAAGGTCTCTGCAACGAATGCACCACCCTCGAACACACCTGGAAAGAACGCCAATGGATCTGGTCACACAAAACCCCGTGAAGCGCTACAGCGCGCCCTACTGGTGGCGGCTGATCGCGACAGCGGCGAGCTTTACCCTGTTCGGCATCGGCGGCCTGTTGCTGCGTGTGCTGGTGTTCCCCGTGCTGTCGCTGCTGCCGGGCGATGCCGCAGCCCATCAGCGCCGTGCCAGGCAAGTGGTGAGCTGGAATTTCCGCACCTTCGTCAAATTCATGCACCGCAGCGGCGTACTCACCTATGAAGTCGAAGGCGCCGAACGCCTGGGCCGCCCCGGCCAGATGATCATCGCCAACCATCCCTCGCTGATCGATGTGGTGGTGACGATTGCCTTCACCCGCAACGCCAATTGCGTGGTGAAGCAAAGTCTGTGGAACAACCCCTGCATGCGCGGGCCGATTCGTGCCGCGGGCTACATCAGTAACAGCGGCAGCATGGACATGCTCGACGAAGCCGCCGATGCGCTTCAGCAGGGCCAGACCCTGATCATCTTTCCGGAAGGCACGCGCACCACGCCCGGTCGTGCGCCGGAGTTCCACCGCGGCGCCGCGGCCATCGCCTTGCGCGGCGCCAATGTGATCACCCCCGTGGTGATCAGCGTCACACCTACCACTCTGACCAAAGCGGAGCCCTGGTACCGGATTCCAGCGCGGCGTTTTCACGTCCGTCTGCGCGTGGGCCAGGACATCGATCCAGCGCGATTCGCTGCCATGGGCGCGGCACCGGTCGCATCACGCAAACTCAACGACTATCTGCATCAGCACTTCATAAAGGAGCTCGCAAGAGATGAGCGCTCTACAGCTTGAGATCAAACAACTGATCATCGATTCCCTGGGACTCGAAGACACCACGCCTCAGGACATCGGCGACGACCTCACCCTGTTCGGTGAAGGCCTCGGCCTGGACTCGGTCGATGCTCTGGAGTTGGGCCTGGCGATCCAGAAGCGTTTCGGCATCAAGATCGACGCCGAATCCAAGGACACCCGCACCCACTTCGCCAACGTGACCAGCCTGGCAGCCTTCGTTGCCAGCCGCCAGGCAGCCTGAGGACGACCACCATGCAAACCCGTGACGAAATTTTCGCCACCTTGCACGACGCCTTGGTGGAGTTGTTCGAGCTGAGCCCCGAGCGGATCAGCCTGGACGCCAACCTCTACGAAGATCTGGAAATCGACAGCATCGACGCCGTCGACCTGATCGACCATATCAAGCGCCAGACCGGCAAGAAGATTGCCGCCGAAGCGTTCAAATCGGTGCGTACCGTCGGCGACGTGGTCGAAGCGGTGTATCAGTTGGTCAACGCGGATCCCGCATGAGCCGTTTGCTCGGCCTGCTGGTAGCCCTGGTCAGCGTGGCGTATCCGTTCGCCGTATATTTCGGCGCGGGCCACCTTTCGCCCGGGTTGTTCGCCGGGCTGCTCGGTGGCTTGTGGCTGGCCCGCCTGCTCGCCAACCCGCGCGACAGCAATAGCCGCAGGATGACCGGCGTGGTTCTGGTCTTCTGCCTGCTGCTTGCCCTGGCTGACGAGCCGGCGTTGCTGCGCTGGTACCCGGTGCTGGTCAGCGCGCTGTTGCTGGCGCTGTTCGCCAGCAGCCTGAAGATCGGCATGCCGATGGCCGAGCGCCTGGCACGTCTGCGCGAGCCCGAGCTACCTGAAGTGGCCGTGCGCTACACCCGCCGAGTGACCGAGGTGTGGGCACTGTTTCTGCTCGCCAACGGCCTGGTGGTGGTCGCGCTGAATCTGTGGGCACCGCTGTCCTGGTGGGCGCTCTACACCGGGCTGATTTCCTACTGCCTGATGGGCCTGCTATTCGCCGGCGAATGGCTGGTACGTCAACGTGTAAGGAGATTCGCATGAACTGGCTGAGCCTCGAGAACCTGCTGCTGGAGGCGGATGCCAGCCGTCAGATAACGCCGCAACTGAACCACGCGCAACTGTGCCAGCGCGCCTTGAACCTGGCCGGCCACTGGCAGGCTGCGGGCGTGCAGCGCGTTGCCCTGCACCTGGAGGATGCCGCCGAGCTGGCCATCGCCCTGCTCGCTGCCTGGCAGGCCGATATCCATGTGCTGCTGCCGGCCGATGCGCAGCCGCAGACCCGTCAGCGCCTGGGCGCCCAGGTCGATCTGTGGCTGGAGCGGCTCGATGATTCGATGACGGCAGCGCCACTGCCCGCTCGTGCGCTGGATCTGGAACATTGTCGCCTGACCCTGTGCACATCCGGCTCCAGTGGCGAGCCCAAGCTTATCGACAAGAGCCTCGGGCAGCTGACCAACGAAGTGCAGGCGCTGGAAAATCTTTGGGGTGAAAGGCTCGGCGATGCACTGATCATCGGCAGTGTGGCCGCCCAGCACATCTACGGGCTGCTGTTCCGCGTGCTCTGGCCGCTGTGCGCGGGGCGCGCCTTCCTGCCCAAGACGTTGCCCTTCCCCGAAGACCTGCAACTGGCCAGCCTGCCCCACCCGGCGTTTGCCTGGGTCACCAGCCCGGCGCTGCTCAAGCGCATGGGCGACAACCTCGACTGGTCGGCGCTGAGCCGCGTGCGTCAGGTGTTTTCCTCCGGCGGAGCCCTGCCGGCCGAGGCCGCTGCTTCGCTGCAACAGCGCCTGGATCAGTGGCCGACGGAAATCTACGGCAGCTCGGAAACCGGCGGCATCGCCTGGCGCCAGGGCGGCGAGCACTGGCAGCCGTTCGCTGACGTGCAGCTCGAGCTGAACGACGAGGGCGCGTTGCGCCTGAGCTCGCCCTATCTGCCTGCTGGCCACTGGGAACAGATGGCCGACGCCGTGCAGATCGAGGCCGATGGTCGCTTCATCCTCGGCGCGCGCCTGGATCGCATCGTCAAGCTGGAAGAAAAACGTATCTCCCTGCCCCTGCTGGAACAGGCCCTGACCCTGCACGGCTGGGTCAGCGAGGCGCGTCTTGGCGTGCTGCAGCAGGGCCGTGCCTTTCTCGGTGCACTGGTCGCGCTGTCTCCCGAAGGCCTGCACGTGCTGCGTAATCAGGGCCGTCGCCACCTGACCGAGGGCCTGCGCCAGCACCTTGCCGACCATTGCGAGAGCATCGCCCTGCCGCGCCGCTGGCGCCTGCTGCCCCATTTGCCCTACAGCAGCCAGGGCAAACTGGGCCAGGCGCAGGTCAACGACCTGCTGGCCGCCGCCCGCCCCACACGAGTCGAGCCGAGCTGCGCGCGGGAAGAAGACGGCGAATGGCACCTGGAGCTGGACGTGCCCCTGGATCTGGCCCATTTCAGCGGCCACTTTCCAGGCACCCCGGTGCTCCCGGGGGTGGTGCAGATCGACTGGGCCCAGCAGTTCGCGCGCGCCTTGATCAGCGACCTGCCGCCGCTGTTCGGCGGCATGGAAGTGCTCAAGTTCCAGCAACTGGTGCGTCCCGGCGACCGTCTGCAACTGACCCTGCGTTTCGACGCCGAGCGCAACAAGCTGTACTTCACCTTCCGCAACGGCGAGGCCAGTTGCTCCTCCGGCCGCATCCTGCTCAAGGCCGCGCCATGAGTACGATTGCAGCCGCCCATCGTCCCTGCGCACTGATTCCGGTGTACAACCATGAGCACGCACTGCCCGCGGTGGTCGCCGCCTTGCTCGAGGCCGGCCTGCCTTGCGTGCTGGTCGACGATGCCTCCAGCCCGGGCTGCGCGGCGGTGATCGACAGGCTCGCCAGCGAGGCCGATACCTATTTGCTGCGCCTGCCCCACAATCAGGGCAAGGGCGGCGCGGTGATGGCCGGCCTGCGCGAGGCGCAGCGCCTGGGTTTCAGCCATGCCCTGCAGGTAGATGCCGACGGCCAGCACGATCTGCAGGCGGTACGGGCCTTTCTCGACGAATCCCGCGATCATCCCGAGGCGATCGTCTGCGGCTACCCGCAGTACGACGCCAGCGTGCCCAAGGGCCGCCTGTACGCGCGCTACCTGACCCACGTCTGGGTGTGGATCAACAGCCTGTCGCTGCAGATCCGCGACTCCATGTGTGGCTTCCGTGTCTATCCACTGGCCACCAGCGTGGCACTGATCGACTCGGCGAAACTGGGCACGCGCATGGACTTCGATTCGGAGATTCTCGTGCGTCTGTCCTGGCGCGGGCAGCCCATGCGCTGGCTACCGACCTGCGTGCATTACCCAGCGAACGGCGTCTCGCATTTCCGCCTGTGGCAGGACAACGTGCTGATCTCGAAAATGCATGCGCGGCTGTTCTTCGGCATGCTTTGCCGCGCGCCCTGGCTGCTCTATCGGCGGTGGCGCTGATGAATCGGAGCAGGCACTGGGCCGAGCAGCGCGAGCGCGGCAGTTTCGCCCTGATGAAATTCACCGCCCTGGCCTCGCGCTACCTGGGGCGCCGTGCCCTGAGCCCGTTGCTGTACCTGATCGTCGGCTATTTCTTCCTGTTCGGCGCCAGGGCACGGCGCAGCGTTCGCCAGTACCAGAACAACCTGGCGAGCTGGAGCGCCCGCCCGGCATTGCGCCCGACTCACCGCTCGGTGTTCGCCCAGTTCATGGCTTTCGCCGACAGCCTGCTGGACAAGCTGGACGTGTGGAGCGGCCGCCTGCACTTCGCCGACATCGAGCTGATCGACCCCCACGGCCTGCACGGCCAGATGAGCGGCAGCCGTGGGCAACTGCTGGTCGGCGCCCACCTGGGCAATCTCGAAGTGTGCCGCGCTCTGGCCGAGCTGGGCGCCCAGGTACGCATGAACGTGCTCGTTCATACCCGGCATGCCGAGCAGTTCAATCGCCTGCTCAAGGAAACCGGTGCCGACAACCTGCGGCTGATTCAGGTCAGCGAATTGGATCCGGCGGTGATGATGCGCCTGGCCGATCACCTGGAGCGCGGCGAATGGCTGGCGATTGCCGGCGATCGCGTGCCGCTGCACGGCGAGCGCACCGTCAACGTGGAGTTTCTCGGCCAGTCGGCGCCCCTGCCCCAGGGCCCCTGGCTGCTCGCCGGGCTGTTGCAGTGCCCGGTCAACCTGATCGACTGCCTGAAGATCGATGGCCGCTACCAGATCATGCTGCAACCCTTTACCGACTCCGTGCAGTGGAAACGCAGCGAGCGCGATGCGGTGATCCAGGGCTGGGCGCAACGCTACGCCGATCACCTTGCCCAACGCTGCCTGCAAGCCCCGCAGCAGTGGTTCAACTTCTATCCGTTCTGGAACGAACATGACAACCCATCAGCCTGAAACGGTGACCTTCGGCGCTCAGCCGCTGCGTCTTGAACAGATCGTCGGCCTGGCCCAGCGCACGGCGCGTGGCGCCCTGGACACGAGTGCCGAATGGCGTGACCGCATCGGCCGCGGCGCACGCTTCGTCGACAGCCTGCTGGATCGTGAAGGCATGATCTACGGCATCACCACCGGCTACGGCGACTCCTGCGTGGTGGCGGTACCGCTGCACCAGGTCGAGGCGCTGCCCCGTCATCTGTACACCTTCCACGGCTGCGGCCTGGGCAAGCTGCTCGACGAGCCGGCCACCCGCGCAGTGCTGGCTGCCCGTTTGCAGTCGCTGTGCCAGGGCATGTCCGGGGTTCGCCTGGAACTGCTGGAGCGCCTGCAGGCATTCATCGAACACGATGTGCTGCCGCTGATCCCGGAAGAAGGTTCGGTAGGCGCCAGCGGCGACCTGACGCCACTGTCCTACATTGCCGCGACGCTGTGCGGCGAGCGCGAGGTGATGTATCGCGGCGAGCGTCGCAGTGCCGCTGACGTGCACGCCGAACTGGGCTGGACGCCGCTGGTACTGCGCCCCAAGGAAGCCCTGGCACTGATGAACGGCACTGCGGTAATGACCGCCCTGGCCTGCCAGGCTTATGCCCGCGCCGATTACCTGCTCAAGCTGGCGACGCGCATTACCGCGCTCAATGTGATCGCCCTGCAGGGCAATCCCGAACACTTCGACGAGCGCCTGTTCGCCGCCAAACCGCATCCGGGCCAGAATCAGGTCGCCGCCTGGATTCGCCAGGATCTGGCCATCGACGCGCCGACCGCGCCGCTGCATCGCCTGCAGGATCGCTACTCCATCCGCTGCGCACCGCACGTGCTTGGCGTGCTGGCCGACAGCCTGGGGCTGCTGCGCCAGTTCATCGAAACCGAGCTGAACAGCGCCAACGACAACCCGCTGATCGACCCCGATGAGGAGCGCGTGCTGCACGGCGGGCACTTCTACGGCGGGCATATCGCCTTCGCCATGGACAGCCTGAAGAACCTGATCGGCAACCTCGCCGACCTGCTCGACCGCCAGCTCGCCCTGCTGGTCGACACCCGCTACAACCACGGCCTGCCGAGCAACCTGTCCGGCGCCCCGGCCGAAACGGCGATGATCAACCATGGTTTCAAGGCCGTGCAGATCGGCGCCAGCGCCTGGACCGCCGAGGCGTTGAAGAACACCATGCCGGCCAGCGTATTCTCGCGCTCCACCGAATGCCACAACCAGGACAAGGTGAGCATGGGCACCATCGCCGCCCGCGACGCCCTGCGCAGCCTGGAACTGGCCGAGCAGGTCGCCGCGGCCACGTTGCTCGCTGCCAACCAGGGCGTGTGGCTGCGCCAGCGCGCCGAATCGACCGTCCTGCCGGCAGCCCTGGCGGACATGCACGGGCAACTCGGCGAAGACTTCCCGCCGCTGATCGAAGATCGCGCCCTGGAAGGCGAACTGCGCCTGTGCCTGCAACGTATCCGTGCCCAGCACTGGAGCCTCTATGCGTAACCCATGCTTTGCAGGAGCCATGCTGGCGATAACGACGTTGAAATCTGCTTCGGTGTTGCCGCGCGAATCGCTTTCGCTGGCAAGCCAGCGCCTACAGGGACGAAGCCATCATGCGTAGCAAAGGCGTGCTGCAGGCCGAGGTGGAAATCCTCGTGCCGTTCTTCGACGTGGACATGATGGAAATCGTCTGGCACGGCCACTACGTCAAGTACTTCGAGCAGGCGCGCTGTGCCCTGCTCGACCGGCTCGACCACGGCTACCCGCAGATGCGTGACAGCGGCTACGCCTGGCCGGTGATCGACCTGCAGCTGCGCTACATCCGCGGCGCCCAATTCGGCCAGCGCATCACCGTGTGCGCGGATCTGGTCGAATGGGAAAACCGCCTGAAGATCCACTACCTGATCAGCGACACCGCCAGTGGCGAACGCATGACCCGCGGCAGCAGTGTGCAGGTGGCAGTGGAAATCGCCAGCCGGGAAATGCAGTTGGCTTCACCGCAGGTATTCATCGATGCCGTGCAACGGGTGATCGGATGATCGCCATGGCGCGCTTCGCCCTGCTGCTCGGCCTGGCGCTGGCGACCCTGAACAGCCAGGCCGAGACACTGACCCTCGACGGGCTCAGCAAGCAGCTGTCGCAGCACGCCGTGGTGCGTGGGCCGTTCATCCAGGAAAAACACCTGCGCGCCCTGCCCCAGCCGCTGGCCAGCAGTGGCGACTTCGTGCTCGCCGCCGATGCCGGCCTGCTCTGGAAGCTGCGCAAACCACTTCAGCAGGACTACCGCATCGACGCCACCGGTATCGCCCGGCGCACCGTCGACGGTTGGCAGATGCAACCGGGACGCGACGTCGCCGCGCAGCAGAGCCGCCTGTTTCTCGACGTGCTCAAGGGCAACCACAGCGGCCTGGCGCGGGATTTCGACCTGCAGCTGAGCGGCGACGCCAAGGCCTGGACGCTGAGCCTGTCGCCGACCTCGCTGCTGCTCAAGCAGGTGTTCAGCCGCATCGACATCAGCGGTGGCGAGCTGGTCGAGCGTATCGAATTACACGAAACCCAGGGCGACCGCACGCTGATGCGCATGCCCGCGAGTGTCGTGGATGATGCCCTGAGCGAGCAGGAGCGTAGCGACTTTGCCCGCTGAACCGAGAAACGCGCTCATCGAGCGCCGACTGCCGCGGCTGTTCGCCGTATTGCTGTTGGCGCTGCTGGCGCTGACCGCCTGGCAGTGGCGCAATGGCCCGCCGGTGGCTGCCAGCATGCTTGCCCTGCTGCCCAGCGGCGCCGGCGATGCGCGGCTGCAACAGGCCGAAGCGCGCATGCAGGAGCCGATTCAGCACGACCTGCTGGTACTGGTCGGCCACCCCGAGCGCGAACGTGCCGTCGCCCTGGCGGCCACCCTGGGCCTGCAATGGCGCGACAGCGGCCACTTCGAACAGGTGCGCTGGAGACTCGACAGCGACCTCGACGCCCTGCGCCAGCATCTGCGCGACAACCGCCTGAACCTGCTGCCCGCGGCCGACCGCCAGTTGTTGATCGAGCAGCCGCAAACCTTCATCCACCAGCGCGCTGCCGGGCTGTTCGATCCGTTCGCCTCCTTCAGCCTGCTGCCGCCGGAACAGGACTGGCTGGGCCTCGGCGCACGCGCCCAGCAGGCGCTCAATTTTGCCGGCCGGGTACAGCCGGATCTGGCCAGTGGCACCCTGCTGGTTCAGGAATCCGACATGAGCTGGGCCGTGCTGCACCTGCGCAGCCACGGCGACGCCTTCGATATGCAGGCGCCACTGGCCATCGCACACAGTATCGAAGCCGCGCGTGCCGCTACCGAGGCAGCCGGCGGCCAGTTGCTCGCCACCGGCGGCGTACTGTACGCCGCGGCGGGCCAGAACAAAGCCATGAGCGAGATGACCCTGATTGGCGGTGCCGCCAGCCTCGGCACCCTGCTGCTGTTGCTGCTGGCCTTCCGGCGCCCGCGGGTTCTGCTCAGCCTGCTGCCGATCGGCGTCGCCCTGCTCACTGGTTCCGCCGCCTGCGTACTGCTGTTCGGCCAGATCAACGCCTTGACCCTGGTGCTTGGCGCCAGCCTGATCGGCGTTGCCGCCGACTACCCGCTGCATTACCTGAGCAAGAGCTGGGGCCACACCGAGTGGCGCAGCTGGAGCGCGTTGCGCAGTACCCTGCCGGGCCTCAGCCTGAGCCTGGGTACCAACCTGATCGGTTACCTGGCGCTGGCCTTCACGCCGTTCCCGGCCCTGACGCAGATCGCTGCGTTCTCCGCTGCCGGCCTGATCGGTGCCTATCTCTGCTCGGTCTGCCTGCTCCCCGCCTGGCTGGATGGCATGCAGCTGCGCCCGGCTCCGCGCCTGCTGGCCGTGGCCACGCGCCTGCTGAGCTGGCACAGCCGCATACAGAAAGGCAGCGGTAATTTCTGGCTACTCGGCCTGTTCCTGCTGTTCTGCGCGGGCGGTATCTGGCAGTTGCACAGCCAGAACGATCTGCGCCAGTGGCTGGGCAAGGATCCGGCGCTGTTCGCCCAGTCGCAGCGCATCGTGCAGCTCACCGGGCAGCAGCCCACCAGCCAGTTCTTTCTGGTACGTGCGGCCGATGAGGCGCAACTGCTGCAGCGTCAGCACGCCCTCGGCATACGTCTCGACACACTGGTGAAGAGCGATCAGCTGCGCAGCTACCTGTCGCTCAACCAACTGATAGCGCCCGCCGCCCAGTTGCAGTCGCTACGCACTGCCCTGGCAGAACTGCCAACGCATTGGCAAGCGCTGCTCGACCTGGGCGTACCGGCCGCCGCGTTGCAGACCGAGCTGCAGCAACTGCTGGAACAGCCACAAGCGGATCTGGATCAAGCCCTCGCCAGCCCCCTGGCCGAGCCCTGGCGCACACTATGGCTGGGCCGCGATGAAAATGGCGTTGCCGCCATCGTCAGCCTGCAGGGGCAGACCGACAGCGCACTGCTGCAAACCGCCGCAGACGGCCTCGACGGCGTGCAACTGGTCGACCGCCTGGGCGAGTTGAACAGCCTGTTCGCCGCCACCCAGATCAGCGCCGCCGAACTCAAGCTGATCTCCTGCCTGGCGATCGTGCTGCTGCTGTGCATACCCTTCGGCATCGGCGGCGCACTGCGGGTGGTCTGCCTGCCATTGCTCGCGGCCCTCGCCGCGCTGGCCTGCCTGGGCTGGCTGGGCCAGCCACTGACCCTGTTCAGCCTGTTCGGCCTGCTGCTGATCACCGCCATCGGTGTCGATTACGCCATCCTGATGCGCGAAAACATCGGAGGCCCCGCCGTCAGCCTGCTCGGTACGCTGCTCTCGGCGATCTCCAGCTGGCTGTCGTTCGGCCTGCTGCTGATCAGCCAGACGCCGGCCATCGCCAATTTCGGCCTGGCCATCAGCCTGGGGCTGATGTTCTGTTTTCTGCTGTCGCCCTGGGCCGCACCGCGTCCCGACAAGGAGGTCGTCGCGTGAGCGTGCTCGGTTTCTGGCTGCTGGCTCTGGCAGTCTACGCCCTGGTCGGCAGCGTTGGCGGTCGCCGGCTGATTCCCATCGTCGGCCAGTTGCTGGTCGCCAGCCTGGCGATACCCGCCATGCTGCTCGGCTGGGTCGAGCCGCACCTGCAGCTGGGCGCCGCGGATCTGCTCGCGCCAACCTGGCTGAACCTGCTCTACGGCCTGTGCTTCGCCTTGCTGCTGGGCTACATCCTCAGCGACGTGATCGACCTCGAACTCAGCCCGGCGTGCCTGAAGATCGCCCTGCCGAGCTTCCTGGTGCCGCTGCTCGCCGGTCTGGCCTGTGCCCTCTGGCTGTTACCTGGCGAACGCAGTTGGTTGAGCGCGGTGGGCATCGGCCTGCTGTTTTCCATCACGGCGATCCCGGTGCTCTATCTGTTCCTGCAGAACATCGGCTATCCGCCCGCGGCGACCAAACGCCTGCTGCACGCGGCGATCCTGATGGACTTCATGTGCTGGAGCCTGTTCGGCCTGGCCCAGGGCAGCAGCCATCCGGCAAGCCTGCTGTGGCCGCTGCTGGCCGCCGCCCTGCCCATGCTGTTGCACCTGTTGAAGTTGCGCCACCCGTTGTTCTTCAGCCTGCCGTTCTTCGCGCTGATGCTGCTGTTCCATAGCCTCAAGCTCAACACCCTGGTATTCGGCATCGCCTACATGCTGTGCCTGGCCTGGATCCGCCAGCCATTGCGCCTGCCGCTGCCGGAACACCTGTGGAAGCTGCTGATGAATGGCCTGGCCGTGCCGTTGATCCTCACCTGCGGCGTTTTGCGCGTGGACTTCCACGGCATCGATGAGCATTACTCCTGGTTGTCGGTCGGCGTACTGCTGGTGGTACCGGTGGTCAGCAAAGTGCTGGGAAGCTGGCTTGGCCTGCACTGGGCGGAGCCGGCTGCCTCGGCGCAGATCAAGTGGCGCGAAAGCCTGCTGCTGAATATCCGCGGCCTGACCGAAATCGTGTTTCTCAACCTGCTCCTGCAACTGCAGCTGATCGATGCCATGGTCTATTTCGGCCTGCTGCTGATGAGCCTGTTCTCTACCCTGCTGCCAGCCCTGCTGGGCCGGCGCGCTTATACAAGCGAGGCGAAAAGCCGCTATGAAGTCTCCTGAAGTCCAACAGCATCAGATCGTCGTAGTCGGTGCCGGCCCATCCGGTGCCATCGCCGCCGCCATCCTCAAGCGCAAGGGCCACGAGGTGCTGATTCTCGAACGCCAGCGTTTCCCGCGCTTCTCGATCGGCGAGAGCCTGCTGTCGCACTGCCTGGATTTCGTCGAAGAAGCCGGCATGCTCGACGCGGTGCGCGCCGCAGGCTTTCAGATCAAGCACGGCGCGGCCTTCGCCTGGGGCGACCGCTACACCGACTTCGACTTCCGCGAGACCTTCACGCCGAGCTTCGGCTCGACCTTCCAGGTGCAACGCGCCACCTTCGACAAGGTGCTGGCCGACGAAGCCGAGCGCCAGGGCGTGACCATCCGCTACGAAGAAGAAATCGTCGCGGTGGACTTCAGCGGCGAACAACCCTTGCTGTCGGTGCGTCGTCTCGCGGACGGCCACGAGTACCAGGTGCGCTGCACCTTCGTGCTCGACGCCAGTGGCTATGGCCGACTGCTGCCGCGCCTGCTCGACCTCGAACTGCCGTCCAACCTGCCGATGCGCAAGGCGCTGTTCACCCATATCGAAGACCGTATCGATCACCCGGACTTCGACCGCGAGAAGATCCTCATCACCACCCATCCGACGCTGCGCGATGTGTGGTTCTGGACGATCCCGTTCAGCAACGGCCGCTGCTCCCTCGGCGTGGTCGGCCTGGCCGAGCGCTTCGACGGCTACCCGGAAGACATGGACGCCGCCCTCAAGCAGTTCGTCGAGGAAACCCCGAGCCTGACCAAGGTACTGGGCAATGCCGTGTGGGATACCCCGGTGCGCGAAATCAAGGGCTACTCGGCCAACGTCAAGACCCTGCATGGCCCCGGCTTCGCCCTGCTGGGCAACGCCGCCGAGTTCCTCGACCCAGTGTTCTCCTCCGGCGTGACCATCGCCATGCGCTCGGCGAGCATGGCCGCCAACCTGCTGCACCGCCAGTTGAGCGGCGAAAGCGTGGACTGGGAACTGGACTTCGCCACCCCGCTCAAACGCGGCGTCGACACCTTCCGTGTCTACGTGGAAGGCTGGTACGACGGCAGCTTCCAGGACGTGATCTATTACCCCAATGCTTCACCCGAGATCCGTAGCATGATCAGCTCGATCCTCGCCGGCTATGCCTGGGACGAGCGCAACCCCTACGTGGCCGAGCCTAGGCGACGCCTGCGGGTTCTCGCGGAGTTGTGCGCCAGTGTCTGAGAACGCTTCGATGAACCGCGCCGCGGCCACCTATGTCGAGGAGACCGGTTTCGGTTTCTGGTTCCTGCGCAGCCATGTGTGGCAGCACCATGTGCTACGCGTGGCCGTCGAAGATCTGCACAAGCTGATCAGCGGCCCGCTGCCGAGCGCTCCGCTGGTACTGGATGCCGGTTGTGGCCAGGGCAAATCGTTCTCCCTGCTGCAGCGGGCCTTTCAGCCCGCACGCATCATCGGCCTGGATGCCGACCCGCACAGCCTCGACTGCTCGCGCGCCGAAGCGGATCGCCTGGAGCTGGACGTGCAACTGATCGCCAGTGATTGTGCGGCGATCCAGCTGCCCGACGCCTGCGTCGACATCCTCTTCTGTCACCAGACCTTCCATCATCTGGTCGAACAGGAGCAGGCCCTGGCCGAATTCTGGCGCGTGCTCAAGCCCGGCGGCCTGCTGCTGTTCGCCGAGTCGACCAAGTACTACATCGATACCTGGGTGATCCGCTGGCTGTTCCGCCACCCGATGGAGGTGCAGAAGAGCGCCGAACAATACCTGGGCATGCTGCGCGACCAGGGCTTCGAGTTCAGCGAACGCAACGTGTCCTATCCCTACCTGTGGTGGAGCCGTTCGCAGGACTTCGGCCTGCTGGAACGCTGGGGCATTCGCCGGCCCAAGCCCTTTGGCCAGCGCAATGAAACCCTGGTCAATGCGGCGGTGCGCAAACCCTTCGAGCAGACGCCGACATGAACAAGCTGTTGCTGCTCGCCTGCGTGCTGTTGCTGACGGCCTGTGCCGCCCGCACGCCGCTGCCCGCGTCTTCGCCAACGCTGGTTCAGCCGCTACCGATATCGCTGCAGGTAAGCACGGCCGATGGTCAAGTCTGGCTGCTGGTGATCCAGGCCGAAGGCAGCGCACTGCGCTGGTCACTGTTCGACCCGCTTGGCGTGCCCCTGGCCCGACAATCCCTGGCTGGCGGTGCCTGGCACAACGACGGCCTGCTGCCGCCCAATGGCGAGGCGCGGGAGCTGTTCGCCGCCCTGCTGTTCGCCCTCACCCCGACCGATGAATTGGCGCGCAACTACGATCAGGCTAACTGGCAGCAGCAAGGCACTGACAATCGCCAGCTCGCGCCGCACTGGCGTATCCATTACCAGGCGCCGCTGGTCATCGAACTGGATAACGGCAAGCAGCACTACCGGGTGAGCCCACTGGAGATGCAACCATGATCGCTCGACTCGACGCCCTCGGCGTTATCTGCGCCCTCGGTCAGGGCAAGCAGGCGGTGGCTGATGCCCTGTTCGCCGGCGACACCAGTGGCATGCGTCGCCAGGCCGGCTGGATACCCGAGCGCAGCGTGACCGTCGGCGCGGTCGAGACGCCGTTGCCGGCCATGCCCGCCGGCCAGGAACACGCCCTCAGCCGCAACAACCGGCTGCTGCTGGCCGCAGCCCTGGAAATCCACGACGAGATCCAGGCTGCCATTGCCCGCCATGGCGCCGGGCGCATCGCCGTGATGCTCGGCACCAGCACCTCGGGTATCGCCGAGGCGGGCGAGCATATCGCCGAATACGTGAACAGCGGCGTCCTGCCTGCCGAGTACCACTACAGCCGTCAGGAAATCGTGGCGCCTGCCACTTTTCTCGCCGACTGGCTGGGGCTGAGCGGGCCGGTGTATTGCCAATCCACCGCCTGCACCTCCAGCGCCCGCGCCCTGCTCAGCGCCCAGCGCCTGCTGCAACTGGGTGTTTGCGATGCGGTGCTGTGCGGCGGCGTCGACAGCCTCTGCAAGCTGACCCTGAACGGCTTCGCCAGCCTCGAAGCGGTATCCGACGAACGCTGCAATCCGTTCTCGATCAACCGTCATGGCATCAATATCGGTGAAGCCGCAGCACTGTTCCTGATGACCCGCGCGCACGACGACGATCATGTCCCGGGCATTGCCCTGCTCGGCGGCGGCGCCAGCTCCGACGCGCACCATATTTCCGCGCCGCATCCACAGGGCATCGGCGCCCAACAAGCCATGCACAAGGCGCTGAGCGCTGCGGGCCTGGCGGCCGAGCAGATCAGCTATCTGAACTTGCATGGCACCGCCACCACCCATAACGACGCCATGGAGAGCCTGGCGGTGCAGGCGCTGTTTCCCGCCGGCGTGGCCTGTTCGTCGAGCAAATCACTGACCGGTCATACCCTCGGCGCCGCCGGGGCGCTGGAAGCGGCGTTCTGCTGGCTGACCCTGAGCCACTACAATCCCGCCGGTAAGCTGCCCGTGCATGTCTGGGATGGCCAGGCAGACCCGCAGCTGCCGCGCCTGAACCTGGTCGAGGCGAACGTCCATGACCAGCTACCAACGGGTGGCCGCCGTTACCTGATGAGCAATTCGTTCGCCTTTGGTGGCAACAACCTGTCCTTGATTTTAGGGTCTGTTGACGCTTCAGCACGACCGCGCCGGAGCCAGTTTTTGCGCGAGGCAAGGCACGAGGTGCGAAGTTTGGCTGGCCAAATGAGTCACCGAGAAACGCAGCATCGCGCCAAAACTGGCCCGGCCCTACGGGTTGCGCGGGAAATCTCGCCATGCGTCGTTGGAGGACTTGAAAAGGGAACGCCATTCCCTGCGTCCTCCGCCTCGCCTGGCGAGATTTCTCGCAGCAACGCGGCTTGCGCTGAAACGTCAACAGACCCTAGGAGACCTGCCGTGAGTGTCTGGCCCGTCGCCGAGCTGGTGCCCCACGCTGGCGACATGATTCTGATCGACGAAGTGCTGGCGTTCGATGCCGAGCATATCGAGACGCGCCTCGAGGTTCGCCCAGGCGGCCTGTTCAGCCATTCAGACGGCAGCCTGCCGGCATCGGTCGGCATCGAGCTGATGGCCCAGAGCGTGGCCGCCTTCGCCGGTTGCCACGCGCGTCGGGAAGGCCGTGCGGTGGAACTCGGTTTCCTGCTCGGCACGCGCAATTTCACCTGCAACGTCGAGCGCTTCCCGGCCGGCAGTACCCTGCACATCAGCGCCACCCGCTCGCTGCAGGATGACAATGGCATGTGCGTGTTCGAATGCCGCCTGCAAGGCCCGGACATTCTCGTCGAAGCCCGGCTGAACGTATTCCAGCCCCGCGACGTGGCCAGCTACATTCAGGAACCGCCCTTTACTCAGACCCTTTCTCAGGAGCCGCTCCCATGAGCGAGACCATTCTGGTCACCGGATCGAGCCGCGGTATCGGCCGCGCCATCGCCCTGCGCCTGGCGCGCGCCGGTTTCGATCTCGTACTGCACTGCCGTTCGCGCCGCGACGAAGCCGAGGCCGTACAGGCGCAGATCGCAGCCCTCGGCCAGAGCGCCCGCATCCTGCAGTTCGACGTGGCCGACCGCGAGGCCTGCCGCAGCGCCCTGGAAGCCGACGTGGAAATCCACGGCGCCTATTACGGCGTGGTGTGCAACGCCGGGCTGACCCGCGATGGCGCCTTCCCGGCACTCAGCGGAGAGGACTGGGATGTGGTGCTGCGCACAAATCTGGATGGTTTCTACAACGTCCTGCAGCCGCTGACCATGCCCATGGTGCGCCGCCGCCAGCCAGGGCGTATCGTCTGCATCACCTCGGTTTCCGGGTTGATCGGCAATCGCGGCCAGGTCAATTACAGCGCCTCCAAAGCCGGTATCATCGGCGCCGCCAAGGCGCTGGCCATCGAGCTGGGCAAGCGCAGGATCACCGTCAACTGCGTGGCGCCAGGGCTGATCGATACGGAGATTCTCGACGAGCACGTACCGCTCGAGGAGATTCTCAAGATGATTCCCGCCGCGCGCATGGGCACCCCGGAAGAAGTGGCTGGCGCGGTGAATTTTCTGATGTCCGAAGAGGCGGCCTATATCACCCGCCAGGTAATCGCCGTGAATGGCGGTCTGTGTTGATCAAGAGTGAAGTGGCACGATGAAGCGCGTAGTCGTTACCGGCATGGCCGGCATTACCTCCCTGGGCGATAGCTGGGACAGTATCTCGGCGAATTTCCGCGCCAATCGCAGCGGCATTCGCGTCATGCACGAGTGGGATCGTTTCAGCGAACTGAACACCCGCCTGGGCGGCCCGGTGGACGACTTCGTCGTGCCCGGCCACTGGACGCGCAAGCAACTGCGCAGCATGGGCCGCGTATCGCGGCTGTCGGTCTACGCCGCCGAGCGCGCCCTGGCGCATGCCGGACTGCTCGGCGACGCGACTATCGGTGACGGACGCATGGGCGTGGCCTGCGGTTCGTCCACCGGCAGTACCGAGGAAATCAAGGCGTTCGGCAACATGCTGCTCAACTCGGTCGCCGACGGCCTCAATGCCAACTCCTACATCCGCATGATGCCGCACACCACGGCAGCCAATATCAGCATCTTCTTCGGTCTTACCGGCCGGCTGATTCCGACCTCCAGCGCCTGCACCAGCGGCAGCCAGGGCATCGGCTACGCCTACGAGTCGATCAAGTTCGGGCGCCTGCCGCTGATGCTCGCCGGTGGCGCCGAGGAGCTGTGCCCGACCGAGGCCATGGTCTTCGATGCGCTCTACGCCACCAGCCTGAAGAACGACGCGCCGCACACCAGCCCGCGCCCCTACGACAACGGTCGCGACGGCCTGGTGATCGGTGAGGGCGCCGGCATGCTGGTACTCGAAGAACTCGAGCATGCGCTCGCCCGCGGTGCCACCATCCATGCCGAAATCGTCGGCTTCGGCTGCAACGCCGACGGCCAGCACGCCACCAAGCCGGTACAGGCTACCATGCGCCGCGCCATGGAACTCGCGCTGGAAGATGCCGCGCTGGCAGCGGACGCCATCGGTTACGTCAATGGCCATGGCACCGCTACCGAGCAGGGTGACGTGGCGGAAACCCAGGCCACCAGCAACCTGTTCGGCGCGAAGATGCCGATCAGCTCGCAGAAGAGCTACCTCGGTCACACCCTCGGCGCCTGCGGCGCGCTGGAATCCTGGTTCAGCATCGAAATGCTCAACAGCGACAGCTACGTGCATACGCTCAACCTGGATCAGGTCGACCCGGCGTGTGGCGAACTGGACTATCTGCGCGGCGAATTCCGCGAGATGAACAACGAATACGTGATGAACAACAATTTCGCCTTTGGTGGGGTCAATACATCGCTGATTTTCCGCCGCTGGCACTAAGCAGATTTTTCACTGACAAGGACCATGGATGATGTCTCGTTTCAACCGCATTGCCCTGCTCGCCCTTCTGCTGCTGGGCATCACCGCCTGCACCTCGAAGCCTGTGGTGAACATCGAAAACAGCGCACCGCCTGCTGCGCTCAAGGGCCAGGATGACATGCGTCGGGCGATCCTCACCGCCCTGCAACGCCGTCAGTGGACAGTCGAACGCGCCGATCAGGGGCAGATCCTGGCACTGATCACCCGCCGCAGCCACCAGGCGCAAATCACCATTCCCTATACCGCATCGACTTACTCGATCCGCTACCGCGACAGTCACAACCTCGACTACCGCAAAGGCAAGATCCATCGCAATTACAACAAGTGGATCCAGAATCTGGATCGCAGCATCCAGCAGGAATTGAGCAGCCCCTCACTCTATTTGCCCCAGTGAACTCAAGGAGATACCCATGAAAGCGAAAATCTGGACCACTGCTGCACTTCTCACCGTCGCCCTGCTGCCTGCCGTCAGCCAGGCCCGTGACACTGCACACTTCCTGGACTTCCAGTCGGTGATCAATGAAGCCACCCAGGCCGGTCGCCTGGACGGTTCGGTGAAGTTCTACCTGAACAAGACGCCGGCTGGCGCCAAGATCATCAATGCCAACGTCACCACCAACCAGAAGACCAATGCCTTCGGTAAAAGTGACGAGGAAGCCTGCAGCTGGGTTCTGCAATCGGCGCTGATCAAGTTGCAGAATTCCGCCAAGGCCGCTGGCGCCAACGCCGTGGTCGACCTGGCCAGCTACTACAAGAGCAAGGAATACCGCGACAACAGCAAATACGAATGCCACGCTGGTGCCATCATGGCCGGCGTGGCGTTGAAGGGTAAGTACGCCAGCGTCAAGTAAGCGCTGCCCGGTCGTAGCAAACCAAGCCGCCTGTGGGCGGCTTTTTCATATCAACCTGGACTACGAGGCTTATCAACGCGTCTACCGCCGGCCCATGATCGAAAGCCAGCCACCAGGCCGTTGAGCGCCAAGCTCAGAGCCTGTTCACTATCTAGCGAGCTAGAGCCATACAAGGACTAGTGTCGCATCCAAGCGAACGGGCTGAGCAGGCGTAGGGTGGATGACGCTCTTTTCATCCACCATTGTGATCGCAAAACGGTGGACGGGTCGGGCCGCGTAGGTAAAGCGTCAGCTACGCGCCCCGATCCACCCTACGAGTGGCCGCATCGCCTTATGGCTACCATCGCCCATCACGCGTGTTCCGTTCACCACCTCACGGACATCGAACACCTAGACCGACACATAACCGTTGCCGCGACACTAGGCGTCTCCGCAAAACAGGCGAGGACGCGGAGTTTACGAGCTGTAAATGGGCAGTCCGACCGGGCTGGCGATCCAGCCTGTTTTTAACGCGATAAGGCCGACTCGCAGCAGATCGTGAACAAGCCCTCAGAAAATGAACGGAATGAACATCCGACTGCGCGCCATGTAGTCGCGGTAGGCATCGCCGAAATAAGCCTGGCACTCGCGCTCTTCACACCTGGCGGCCAGCCATAGCAGCACGCTGGACAGCACTCCCAGCACCAGAGTCACGGCCGTCGGTTGTTTCCAGGCGATGCCCCAGGCCAGTAGCAGCAGCGAGCAATACATCGGATGGCGGATGTAGCGGAAGATGCCGCTGGTGACCAGCCTCGACGTGCGCTCGAAGGCGAACAGCTCATCATCCTGACGCCGCTCGTCGGCACGCCCGAAGCGACGCATCTGGTACACGCCCGCGAACAACACCAGCAGTGAAGCCGTCAGCAGCACCCAGGAAATACGCTGATGGGTGGCATCGCGGTTCTCGAACCAGAACGGCGCATTGAGCACCAGCAATACCAGCATCACCTCCCAGGCGATGAAGCGATAAAAACCATGGCTGCGCGGGTTACCCAGCGACCGCCAGGAAATACCCGTCAGGACGATGCTCAGCACCACGAAAACCAGTAATTGCCAGACCCCCACCACATTCCTCCCCAATCGCCCTCTGTTACACTGCTGCGCTCGCACGCCCAGACGCTCGCCATGGATCGCACCCAACTGCACACACTGCTGCCGCACCAGGGCAAGGCGCTCTGGCTGGACTCGCTGCTCGAACACGACGCCAGCAGCATCCGCGGCCTGAGTGGCTGGCACCACCTCGACAGCCTGGGCGAAAACGCTTCGCCTTGCCTGCTGTTCGAAGCCGCCGCGCAACTGTGCGCTGCACATGGTGCCCTATACGGCGACGATGACGCCATCGAAATGGCCCTCGTCGGCAAGCTCTCGCACCTGCAATTGCATCACCAGCCGACACAGCGCGACGGCCAATTGCTGATCAGCGCGATCCAGGAAACGCTGAGCCCGGCGGGCGCCCTGTATGGTTTCAGCGTGCACGCCGATGGATGCCTGCTGCTCGATGGCAAACTCCTGCTGGTGCTCGTCCGTGCTTGAGCTCAACGACCTCGGCTATTGCTACCCCGAAGCCCGCCAGCCGGCGCTGCAAGGTATCGACCTGCACCTGCAGGCAGGGCAATGCCTGGGCCTGCTCGGCAGCAACGGCGCCGGCAAGACCACCCTGCTGTCGCTGCTCAGTGGCGTGCTGCAGCCGCTGAGCGGGCAGATCGTCTGGCAAGGCGAGCGGCGCCTCGGTCTGGTGCCGCAGCAACTGGCGTTCTATGCCGGGCTGAAGGTGAAGGAAAACCTCGAACTGTTTGCCGATCTTTATGAACTGCGCGGCCCTGAACGTCGCCAGCGTCTGGATCGCTGCATCGCCAGTACGGCCCTGGAAGACAAGCTCGAACGCCGCGCCGAACGCCTGTCTGGCGGCGAACAGCGGCGCCTCAACTTCGCCATCGGCCTGCTGCAACCAGCAGAGCTGTATCTGTTCGATGAAGCCACCGTGGGCGTCGACGCCACTAGCCGACAGATGCTGCTCGAGGCCGTCCAGCAGTTGGTCGCCGAAGGCAAGACCGTGATCTACACCAGCCATTACCTCGACGAGGTGGAGCGTGTGGCGGATCGCATCCTGCTGCTCCATGAAGGCCGCGTGCAACTGGATATCGACAAGCACCAACTGCTCGGCGATCAACCGGGCCTGCTCCTGGAATGGCCCGAACGCGCACCTGAAGCGCTGCTGCCGCTGCTCGATGGGCTGGGCCTGAATGTCGAGCATTTGCCCAACGGCGTACGCATCGCCTCGCTGAACGTGGTGCAGTTGCTGGCGATCATCCGCTGCATCGCCGAGCAAGCGCAGGCGCCAAGTCTGCTGCGCTTTGGTCGCCCGTCTCTGGAGCAGCTCTACCTGCACCTCAATGGAGGTCGGCTATGAGACTGCGCGCCCTGGTTCGCAAGGAAATCCTCCTGTTGTTGCGCGATCCACACGCGCTGGCGGTGCTGTTCATCATGCCGACGCTGTTTCTGGTGATCATGGCCGGGGCCATGTCCAGCTACCTGCAGGATCGCCTCCCACCCCTGCAGTTGGTGCTCGAAGCAGCACAGCAGAGCGATTCCAGCCGCTTCTTCCAGAGTGCGCTGCAGGCGCAATTACCCGACAGCCAGTTGCTTGCCAGCGGCCCGCCGGAGATGGCACGCATCAGCCTGGCCGCCGACTTCGACGACAGGCTGCTGGATACGCCTCACCAAGGCCCGGCGCTGAGCTTCCCCGCCCAGTTCGATCGCCTCTCGCGCCAGCGCCTGCACGGCGCCGTGACCATCGCCCTGGCGCAAACCCGACTGCTCGCCTACTTGCAGGACAGCGGCGCGCTGGATGAAAACCTTACTCCGGCCGAACAGCTCGAACTGATCCAGCAACGTACCGAGAGCCATATCGACGAGCGCGAGCGCCTGGCCAGCGGCGACCTGAGCAACCAGGCCAATGCCACGCAGATGAGCGTACCGGCCTGGCTGATCTTCGGCATGTTCTTCGTCGTGCTGCCGATGGCCGGCAGCTTCCAGCGCGAGCAACAGAGCGGCGCGCTGCTGCGTTTTCGTTGCCTGGGTCTGGGACTCGGAACCCTGGCGCTGAGCAAGATGCTGCCTTACCTGGCCATCAACCTGTTGCAGTTCGTGCTGCTCCTGGGCATCGGCATGCACGGCCTGCCGCTGCTCGGGCTGCCAGCGCTGGAACTGAATGGCAGCCTGGCGGCTTACGCACTTGTGGCGGCAAGCATCGCCCTGGCCACCAGTTGCCTCGGCCTGCTGCTGGCGGCACTGGCACGCAGCAGTGAACAAGCGCTTTTGCTTGGCGGCGGGATCAATATAATCCTCGCGGCCATCGGCGGCATCATGGTGCCCAAGAGCGTGATGCCGGAGGCCATGCGCCAACTGGCGGAAGTATCCCCGATGAGCTGGGCGCTCGACGCCTTTCTCACTCTGCTGGTGGGCCACGGCTCACTCAACGACGTAGCCCCCTGGTGCGGGCGCCTGCTGCTGTTCGCAGCACTGGCGGGCGCCAGCGGCTTGTTCCTGTTCCACAAACGAGTACAGCAAACGCAATGGACGACACACTACTAGAAGAAAAGCTCAAGCAATTGCTGATTCGAGAGTGCGACAAGGAAGACGACATCGACTGGCAAAGCATCGACAACGACGAGCCACTGTTCGGCCAGCAGAGCCGTATCCAGATGGATAGCCTGGACGCGCTGCAGGTCTCGCTGGCACTGCAACAGCATTATGGCGTGCGCATCGAAGGTGCCAAGGACGGCCGACGCATCCTGGGCAGCATCGCCAGCATCGCGGCCTTCATCAGGCAGAAGCAGTGACGCCCGTCTATCTTCAGCATGGCGCTCTGCACAGTGCACTCGGCGCCGATCTGCGCGCGGCCAGTGAGGCTCTGCAGCGTGGCGTGCTACCTGACGCGGATACCTTCGTATTGCACGAACTGCAGCAGCCGCGCCCTTACCTGAGCGTGCCGGCGGGCGAGAGCCGGGATCAGCATTTCGACCGTTTGATCCGCGAGACACTTGGCGAGGATGCCAGTGCGCTGGACGACTGCCTGCTGATCGTCGCCAGCACCAGCCTGGATATCAACGAGCTGGAAGAGCGCGTGGGCCAGGACGGCGGCTTCCACCCCGATCACTCGACCTCCCTCGACCTGATCGCCGAGCAACTCCGCGAGCGCTGGGGCTTCGCCGATACCTTTACCCTGAACACCGCGTGCACCAGCGCCGCCAACGGCCTGCTGTATGGCGCCCGCCTGCTCGGCGCGAACCTTTACCGCCGCGCCCTGGTGCTGGCCTTCGAGACGCCCAGCGCAGTAGCTCAGCAAGGCTTCGGCGCGCTGGATCTGATCTCTGCCAGTGGCCACTACCGCCCCTTCCACCCCCAACGCGATGGCCTGATTCTCGGCGAGGCCTACGTGGCCACGCTGCTGGCGCTGGAGCCCGGCCCGGCCCCCTTGGCCAGGCTGCTCGGCGGTTTCAGCGCCTGCGACACCAGCAACCTGACCACCACCCGCGAAGATGGCAGCCATATCGACTGGGTGATGCGCCAAGCCCTGCGCAGCGCTGGCACGAGCGCCGAGCGGATCGGTCTGGTGAAACTGCACGGCACCGCCACCGGCGCCAACGACCGAGCCGAGAGCAACGGCGTGCGCCTGCTGTACGGCGCTGCGCTGCCGCCACTGTGCGTGCTCAAGCCCTGGCTCGGACATACCCTGGGCGCCTGCGGCCTCGCTGAAACCCTGCTGCTGGTGCACAACCTCGCGCATCTGCCGACGTGCGATTACACCGACGAAGCTCTGCTTCCACTGCCGGCCGGGCCGCTCGCCATCGCCGATGACAGCCTGCTGCTGGCCAACTTCTTCGGCTTCGGCGGCAACAACGCCAGCCTGGTGCTGCAGCGCTGCACGGGAGAAGCGTCATGAGCGCAGCCATTGCCGCCTGCAGCGTTCGCGGCAACGCCAGCTGCTCCGATAAGGATCTGAAGGCCGCCCTGGGTGAATGGCTGAACAGCCCGCCGCGGCGCATCGATCGGCTGATTCTCCAGGCGCTGCTGTGCACCGCCCCTCTCAAGGCGCAGGTGCGTCGAGATTGCGGGCTGTATCTGGCATCACGCTACCCGGCACGGGTAACCATGGGTTCACTGCTCGACGCGGTGTGTGTCCGCCAGCTTCAGCCCAAGCCCTTCGAATTCGTCAACAGCGTCAGCAATGCTGCCGGCTTCCACGTCGCGGCCCAACTGGGGCTGGAGGGACCGAACCTGTTTATCGGCGCCGGCCCGCGTGCCTGGAAACAGCTGCAGGCATTGGCCGGACTGGATCTGGCCGACGGCCTGGTCAGCCAGGCGCTGCTGGTGGTGATCGACGAGAACGACGAGTTCGTAGCCCAGGCGGTGCTGATCAATGGGCTGAGCAAAGCGGCAGATTTTGCCGAGCTAACGGCGGGGATCGACGTGCTGCTGTTGCAGCTATAAAAAGCGACTGCTGTATGGCGGGAGCGGCCAGTCGATGATCCGCATTGAACGAAGGATCAGGCCTTCGGCCCCGGATTACGCCTGCGGCTAATCCAGGCTACATTCGTGCCATGGCCTCGTAGGTTGGATTAGCGAAGCGTAATCCGACATTTGGCCGGCACATCCGATACAAATTTCGAACGGCCGCTATCGCCTTACTGCAGCCCTGGCTCAACCCTTGCGCCTGGCCCAGGCCCCGAGTTCTTTCATCAAGACACGTTCCTGGCTGGCAATGCCGCGCAGCATCTCGGCGATCGGCCTGAAATCCGGCGCCTCGCCCTTGCTACGGCTGGCCCGCACGCACGCCGAGGCGAACTGGCGCCAGTCATCGCCCACCGCGGTCATGCGTACCGAGGCCTCTTGCAGCGTGGCATCACCGAGCTTCTCGCCGGCCTCCTGCAGAAAGCTCGCGTACATGAAGCGGAAACCCGCGCCACCGGTGCCGATTTCTTCCTGCATGCGCACGATATGGGTGAGGTACAGACGGTTGTACTTGACCTGCACCGGATCGAGCGCCTCGACGCGCTTGGCCAGGTGCCCGATGCCGCGAATGCCGATCCACGGCAATGGCATGCCATCGAGGATGCGCGAGGTGGACAACACACTCTTGCGAATCAGCCGCTCCCAGTCCTGGTCGGGCGAGACGTCGTCCAGGTAATACATCAGCCCCTTGGCCGCCAGGGCGCCCTTGGCGAAACGCGCCTTCTGCAGATCCTCGGCAGCGCAACGCACCGGCGTCTCGAACACCGGATCGCTGAGCAGGTATTCGTTGCCCTCGCGCCCATAGGCCAGCAGGTTGTGAGCATTGAAGTGAAAGCGCATCTCTGGCGGGAAATACGGCAGCCAGAACACCGAACTCTGCAGCCCGGCCAGGCGACCGCTGTCGAGGGCGGCATCCAAGGCGAGACGGCCCTCCTCGGGACTGGAGAAGGTACGGCTGGTCAGGCGCACGCCCAGACGCTTGCTCAGGGTCTTGATCAGGTGACGGGGCGGCATGCGGTAGGCAATCAGCGGCATGCCGCCGAGCTTGACGATCGGCAGGTAGGCAAAAGCCAGGCCGGATGCCAGGCCGAACGCCATGGGCTCACTCATCGGCAGGCCGGCATGGGTCAGCAGACTGGCCATGACGCCGCTTTCGCAGTGGGCGCTCTGACGGTGCTCGAACGCGCTCATGGTGTTTCCTTCTGATAGCGACGCAACTCGTCGACGGACAGGCCGAAGGCTTCGGCATAACGCGCCAGCAGCGCGGTGCTCAGGCGCCGGTAGATCTCCGGACGAAAATGCCGCCGCACGCGCCATTGCCAGAGCCCGGCTATCTGCGCCAGCGCCGGTTCGTCCATGCGGTAGCGGTACATCAGGCATTTCAGCGGCGACAGCTCGCCGCGACGCCAGGCCGCCTCAGCCTCGGCCGCCTGGGCCTCGAGCTCGGCCACCGCCAATTGCGTGGCATAGGCTTCGGGCTCCCAGCCATCGCTCTGGGTACCCTGGTAATGGCCGCTGGCATCCACGGCATAGACCAGTTTGCTGTGGCCGCCATAGGTGGAGCTGTGATCCTGAGGAACCTCGTCAAGCTTCATGGCCGACCACCGTGAGATGCATGAAGGCACTGGAGAAACGCCCGCTTTCCGGCACGTAGCACAGCAGCTTCTGGCCGCTGCGCAAGCGCCCGCCGTTGAACAGCTCGTCGAGGATGATGAAGATCGACGCCGCGCCGGTATTGCCCTTGCTGGTCAGGTTGGTGAACCAGCGCTCAGTGGGAATCGGCAGGTCGACATTGGCCAGGCCCACGGCCAAGCGTTCACGGAAGAATTCCGAGGAATAGTGCGGCAGGAACCAGTCGATATCCGCCACGCGCAGCTCACGGCGCGTCATGATGCGCCGCAGCGCCTCTTCCACGGTGTACTTGACGATGTTTTCGTTGAGCAGTTTGACGTCCTGCTTGATCGCCATTACCGACTGCCGGGCGCGCTCATCGGCGTCGTAGCGGCTCCAGCCACGCAGGCTGCCGTTTTCCATATCGGCGCCGGCATACATGCAGGCCGGCATCCGGTCGGCGAAGGAGAGAATATCCAGCCAGTCGATACGCAGGCTCAACCCGCTGGCGTTGGGATGACCCTGCAGCAGCACGGCGCCAGCGCCGTCGGACAGCATCCAGCGCAGGAAATCCTTCTCGAAGGCGATTTCCGGATGGTTCTCCAGTTCGTCGACGCGGCTCTCGTACTCGGCATTGAAGTTGCGCGCCTGCATCAGCGTCGACGCCACTTCGGAGCCGCAAGCCACGGCGTTGCGGCTTTCGCCACTGGCCACGCTCATCCAGGCGTATTTCAGCGCGGTCATCCCGCACAGGCAGATACCTGACGTGGTCGCCACCTCGCAGGGCGGATTGCCCAGTTCGCCATGCACCATCACGCCGTGGCCGGGCATCATCTGGTCGGGCGAGGAGGTGCTGGCGACCAGGCAATCCAGGCTGTCCAGCGCGAAGCCCGCGCCTGCCAGCCCACGAATCGCCTCGGCGCTGAGCTGCGCATTGCTCATGCTCGGCTCGCCGCTGCGTGGGTCGATGACGTAGTGGCGCTGCTGGATGCCGTTACGGCGCAAAACCAGCTTGCGCGCGCGCGACGGCTTGCCACCGACCATGCCGAGACGAGCTTCCATTTGCTCGTTGTCGACCGGGTCATGGGGCAGGCAAGCACTGATGCGGTTGATGAATACGGGGGTTACCACGGAATTACCTCGAACCACTTCACTCGCCGGACGGGCCGGCGAAGTAGGCCTTTTCACGCTGGATTCGCGCCTTGAACAGCGGGGCCAACACTTTTTTCAACAGGGCACTGATCGGCACCACGGTCAGAATCAGGCAGATCAGGAACACGATGTACACCACCAGCCCGGCGCCACGGCGCTTGCTCTGCTGCGGGCCGAGGGCGGCAAGCAGCCGGCTCCACAGGGTGAAGCTGCGATTGCCGACCTTTTCGCTGGCGATCAGCTTTTCATCCACCTTCACCGCACCCAGGCCGCTGAGCATCGGCTGCTCGATGGGCTGCTCGTCAGCCAGCAGGCGGCGCGCCATGGCATCGCCGAAGCGGCTGGCATCGGCCATCTGCGTCTCGTCGATACCGGCGCGCGGCACCCAGCTGTAAGGTTTCTGTCGACCGGTGAACATCCACAACGGAGTGGCCAGGAAACTCGCCGCCGTGCCGCAGGCATCGGTCAGCACCACGTTGTCGACCAGTTTTGCGCCCAACGCCTGCAGGCGCGTCTTGACCTTTTCCTGGGCCATCAGCCACATATTGCGGCAGCCGATCAGGGTCACCACGGGCGTATCCTGCAACAGCCGCGCGGCCTCGGGCGTCGCGAGGAAACTGGTGAACGGCAACGACGGCGACAGAAACCACACCTGATAGGCGAGAATCACCAGGTCGTAATCCTTGTCGGCATCGATTGCCAGCGGCAACAGGGGCTGCGGTTGCATCAGCACGGTTTCCGGGAAGATCCGAAAGAAGCCGAGAAAGGGCCACGGAAAGGGAAAAGGCTTGGCCGGCTCCAGCGCCAGGAAATCCACCTGGATGCCGTCACTCGCCTGCAACGGCGCACAGACCGATTGCACCAGGCGGTTCAATTGGCCAGTCTGTGAGAAGTGAACGACTAGAACCTGACGCATTTAAAGCGAATCCCTGCAAAATGGGCGGATTATGCCACAGAGAATTCTTCAAATCGTAACCAAAGGCTGCACGGTCTGCGTAGTGGTTCTCCTGCTCGGGTCTTTATCGGCACAGGCGGGCGATCTGCTGATACGCGTGGAGGACAACCAGAGCGCCGCCACGCTGTACCTGGCCCTGGTGGCCGCCGATCAGGAAAGCTGGGAGCCGATGCTGCGTGAGCTGCAGGGCGAAGGGGAGCAACTGATCCTCAAGGACGTGCCCCCCGGGCGCTTCGCCCTGCAGTTGTTTCAGGACAGCAACGGTAACGGCCGACTCGACCTCAGCCCGCGAGGAATTCCCCTCGAGCCAGTCGGGTTTTCCAGCAACCCGTCCCTGTTCAAGGGCAAGCCCAAGCCAAAGGACGCCCAGTTCGAGCACGGTGAAGACGACACCCTGATCGGCGTACGCTTGCACCAGCCCCGGGCAAACAGCAGACTTGCCGCCCCGTGAGCGAGCAGCCTTAGCGGCGCATGCGAGGTGCACTCTGCTACCCCGCCGCCGAGGGATGCCTTCAACGACCAGCGTTGCACCGAAGCGCTGGAGCAGGTGCGACTGCACGGCTGCCGGCAAGCTGGCGCACAGCGACCACTGGGAAAACGCCTGCCGCCCCGGCGAACAGCAACGCCTGGCCTTCGCCCACGTGCTGCTGCACCGCCCCGACTACCTGTTCCTCGACGAAGCCATCTTGGCACTGGACAACGCCAACGAAGACAACCTCTACCTGCTGCTGGCCGAACACCACGATCATCAGCGTGGCGCACCACCAGAACCAGGAGCGTTACCATGACAGAACGTTATGGTTGGAAGGAAAGTGGACGGCATGGGTCAAGCCAATGGACTTGCGAAAAGATCGGGATCTCGGCTGGGAATCGGCCAACTCCGATTACGAGATCAGCCGCGCAATGTTCTTCCTGGAACCCTTGACGAAATAGCGGCGCCCCTGGACGTCCTCGACATAGAGCTTCTCGGCCTCCAGCACACTATCTCCAGAGCAATTGCATAAGTGGAAACCATAATCTTCCCGATGGATCAGCATCTCGAATACCTCTCTTTCGGCAAGACGCAGGGCGGAATGCTGAGCCAGCATAGCCTTATCGATCCACACGCCAAGCTGACCTCCACTCTCCTCAGGCGGCTGTATCGGCCGCAATGTGCTGGCCCACTCCCCCTCTCGGCTTGACTTCACCAGGTAGGCGAGCATCACCGGCCGCCTTCCTACATTGACGACACGAATACGCAGGCTTGGATCGGGCTCCAGGCTTCGGGAGTGGTCGTAGTAGATGGACGAATAGGCCTTTATCCGAGCCCGATCCCGCACGACGTTGTATAGGCTGACTCCCATGCTGACGCAGGAAACCAGCAAGGCCAGAAGCGCGATGAAGATACCGGTATCGAAGGACATGCAAGCGCCCCCTCTCGAACGGTCAGCGGTGATACGCCGCCGACAGCTCGTGCACGGCCTCGAGGAAGGCGCCGGCATGGGCCGGGTCGACTTCCGGGGTGATGCCGTGTCCCAGGTTGAACACGTGGCCGCTGCCAGTGCCGTAGCTGGCGAGAATGCGCGCGACCTCGGCGCGGATCGCCGCAGGCTTGGCATACAGCACGGTGGGATCCATATTGCCTTGCAGCGCCACCTGGGCGCCGACGCGGCTGCGCGCTTCGCCGATGTCACAGCTCCAGTCCAGCCCCAGCGCGTCGGCACCGGTAGCCGCCATCGACTCCAGCCACAATCCGCCATTCTTGGTGAACAGGATCACCGGGATGGTGCGCCCGTCATGCTCGCGGATCAGGCCGTCGACGATCTTCTGCATGTAAGCCAGGGAGAACGTCTGGTAAGCCGCTGACGACAGGTTGCCGCCCCAGGTGTCGAATATCTGCACTGCTTGCGCGCCCGCGCGAATCTGCCCGTTGAGATAGGCCGTGACCGACTGCGCCAGCTTGTCGAGCAGTGCGTGCATGGCCTGCGGGTTGTCGTAGAGCATGGCCTTGATTTTGCGGAAGTCTTTCGACGAGCCGCCCTCGACCATATAGGTCGCCAGCGTCCACGGGCTGCCCGAGAAACCGATCAGCGGCACACGGCCACCCAATGCCGACTTGATGGTACGTACCGCATCCATCACGTAACCGAGATCCTTTTCCGGATCGGGAATCGGCAGCGCGTCGACATCGGCGGCGTTGTCGATCACCTTGCGAAAACGCGGCCCCTCGCCGGTCTCGAAATACAGGCCCTGGCCCATGGCGTGGGGAATGGTGAGGATGTCGGAGAACAGGATCGCCGCGTCCAGCTGCGGATAACGATCCAGCGGCTGCAGGGTGACTTCGCAGGCGAACTCGGGGTTCATCATCAGGCTCATGAAATCGCCGGCCCTGGCCCGGCTGGCCCGGTACTCGGGCAGGTAACGACCGGCCTGACGCATCATCCACACCGGCGTGACGTCGACGGGTTGCTTGAGCAGAGCACGCAGGAAACGGTCGTTCTTCAGGGCAGTCATGGCGGTTCCCGAACACAAGTAATCGACAAAAAAGTGCGGGCATTCTCGCAGAGCGCAAAAAAAAAGGCACGGCGAGTGCCGTGCCTTTCGTCCATCGCGACGATATGCCGCGACTCTGTCACCAGCTTCTGTAGGGTAGAAACTTACCGTTGAGGACGATCTGCACACGGTCGCCCTTCGGGTCGGCGACACGGGAAATATCCATGCTGAAGTCGATGGCGCTCATGATGCCGTCGCCGAACTCCTCATGGATCAGCTCCTTGATGGTCTCGCCATAGACGTTGATCATCTCGTAGAACCGATAGATCAGCGGATCGGTGGGGATGGCCTTGTCCCAATGCTTGTGCGGGAAGGCCTGCAGCGCGGCGGAGACCTCCTCGGGCAACTTGAGCATTTCACACAGGGCGTCGGCCTGAACCTTGGGCATGCTGTTCATGCCCAGGCAAGCCGAGGTCGTCCACACCGGTGACATGCCGATACCCTGGCCAAGAGCCGCCCAGTCCAGGCCAAGGCGTTCCCTGGCGGCGCTAATGGTGGTGCGCATCTGTTGCTTATCCATGGTGAAGCTCCTTCACGGGGGTCAGTGGTACAGCCCTGGCGGCAGCGGCCGGCTCGTCCAGGGCGGGGTTGATCTCGGGCGGGAAGCCCTGCTCGTCGGCGACAGTGCGCCCGCGCAGCTCGTGCGAGCGGTTCACCAGAAAATCCACCAGGTGGTTGCGGATGCGGTAGTACGCCGGGTGGTGGATGACCTGGTCGCGCTGGCGTGGCCGTGGCAGGTCGATGCACACCGATTCGGCGATGCGCGCCTGCGGGCCGTTGGTCATCAGCAGGATGCGGTCGGAGAGCAGGATCGCCTCGTCGACGTCATGGGTGATCATGAATACCGTCTGCTTGGTGGCGCTCCAGATCTTGAGCAGCTCGTCCTGGATCACCCCGCGGGTCAGGGCATCCAGCGCACCGAAGGGTTCGTCGAGCAGCAACAGTTGCGGCTGGGTGGCGAAGGCGCGGGCAATGCTCACGCGCTGGCGCATGCCACCGGACAGCTGCGCCGGCTTGCGCGCCTCGGAGCCGCCCAGACCGACCATTTCCAGGTACTTGCGGCTGTGCGCGCGGCGCTGCTCCTTCGACCAGCCGGGAAAGCGCGCGCGTACGCCGAACTCGACGTTCTCCAGCGCGCTGAGCCAGGGCAGCAGGCTGTAGTTCTGGAACACCACACCGCGTTCGAGGCTGGGGCCGGCGACTTCCTTGCCGGCCATCTCCAGCGTGCCTTCGCTGAAGCTGTCCAGCCCGGCCAACGCATTGAGGATGGTGGATTTGCCGCAACCGGAATGGCCGATGATGCAGACGAACTCACCTTGATCGAGACCGAAGCTGACATCTTCGAATACCGTCAGCGGCTCGCTGCCGGGCTGCGGAAAACGCTTGGCCAGGCGGCGGGCATCGAGAAAATAGCGGGACATGACATCACTCCTGATAGCTGACGAGACGGGCGACGCTGCCCAGCAGAAGGTCGAGCAGCATGCCGACCACGCCGATCATCAGGATCGAGAAGATCACGCTGGCCAGGTTCAGGTTGTTCCACTCGTTCCACACGTAGTAACCGATGCCGGTGCCACCGACGAGCATCTCGGCGGCGACGATCACCAGCCAGGCGATGCCCACCGAGATACGCATGCCGGTAAGGATGGTCGGCAGCGCGGCGGGCAGGATCACGCTGAACGCGGTGCGCAGCGGCCCCAGTTCATGGGTGCGGGCGACGTTGATCCAGTCGCGCCGTACACCGGCGACACCGAACGCGGTGTTGAGCAGCATCGGCCATACCGAGCAGATGAAGATCACGAAGATCGCCGAGGTCTGCGAATCCTTGATCACGAACAGCGCCAGCGGCATCCAGGCCAGCGGCGAGATCGGTCGCAGGATCTGGATGAAGGGATTGAGCGCGCGATACATCAGTGGCGACATGCCGATGACGAAGCCGACCGGAATCGCCACCAGCGCCGCCAGCAGATAGCCGGTCAGCACCCGGTACAGCGAATGCGCGAGCTGGATGCCGATGCCCTTGTCGTTCGGCCCGTTGTCATAGAACGGCTGGCTCAGCTCGGCATAGGCATGCGCCAGCACCACCGAAGGCGGCGGCACCCGCGCTTCCTGCTCGGCCTCGCCCATCAGCATGGCGTATTCGTCATCGGCGCTCACCGCCGCGCCAGCCGGCACCCGGCAGAGCACCTCCCAGACGGCGAGCAGCAGTACCAGCAGAAACGCGGAGAGGATCGCCGCGCGCAGGGAAATGGACGCTTTCATCATGACCTCCGCATGGCAAAGCTGGCCAGGTAACCTTCCGGGTCTGCCGGATCGAACGGCTTGCCCATCACGCTGAAGGACTTGTAGGCATCGGCCGGCACCGGCAGACCGAGGTCGCTCATCACCTTGCCGGCATCGGCCGCGAGGAATACCCGCTCGGCGATGTTGCGGTAATCGACATCACCCTGCAGGTAACCCCAGCGCTTCATCTGGGTGAGAATCCACACCGCCATCGACTGCCAGGGGAAGGGGTCGAAGTCGATACGCTGCGGCTCGTCATGGATATTGCCCAGGCCATCGGCGTAGCGCCCGCTGAGCACCTGCTGCACCACCGGTACCGGCTGGTTGAGGTAATTGCGGGTAGAGATCGCCTCGGCCACTTCCTTGCGATTCTCGGCCTTGGAGGAATACTGCGTGGCGTCGATCAGCGCATGCAGCAGCGCGCCATAGGTATTGGGATTCTCGCTGGCGAAGCGCTGGCTGCAGGCGAAGGCGCAGCACGGGTGGCCCGGCCACAGCTCCTTGGTCAGCAGGTGGATGAAGCCGACTTTCTCCCACACCGCGCGCTGGTTGAACGGATCAGGCGAGAGAAAGCCGTCGAGGTTGCCGGCGCGCAGGTTGGCGACCATCTCCGGTGGCGGCACCACACGGATCTGGATGTCGCGATCCGGATCCAGGCCATGCTCGGCGACGTAATAGCGCAGCAGGAAGTTGTGCATCGAGTACTCGAAGGGCACCCCGAAACGCATGCCCTTCCACAGCTTCGGATCGCGCTTGTCCTGATGCTGCATGCCCAGCACGATGGCCTGGCCGTTGATGTTCTCCAGCACCGGCATGACGAAAGGCGTCTGCGTCGAACCCAGGCCGAGAGTGATGGCCAGCGGCATCGGCGAGAGCATGTGCGAAGCGTCGTACTCGCCGGCCAGCGACTTGTCGCGCGCCACGGCCCAGCCCGCGGTCTTCACCGTTTCCACGTCCAGCCCGTACTTGGCGTAGAAGCCCATCGGCTCGGCCATGATGATCGGCGTGGCGCAGGTAATGGGCACGAAGCCGATCTTCAGGCGCGTTTTCTCCAGCGGGCCGAGGCTGTCCTTGACCGCGGCCTTGACCGCATCCAGCGGGATCAGGCTGCCAAGGATCGCCGCCGCGACGCCGCCGCCGATCAGCCCCATGAAACTGCGCCGGGAGCACTCGTCATGGCCGAACACGCCACGCACGATGGCATTCTCCACGGCGCGATCGAGCATTTCCTCGCTGCTCGAAGGCAGCGCGCCGGCACTGGGCGTGCAGCGCTGACAGGCACACCCGGCAGCGTGGGACAGCTCGCTGTCGGGGCTGAATGGATCGTCCAGGCTGTTGACGCTCATCGTGATCACTCCTGCGATGGCCTGCCCCAAATTGGTGAGGCGGGCACTGACTGGGCTGGGCCATTGGCGGCCGGTTCATATCAGCTATTGCAGGAGCTGTACCAGCTCGAATAATCACGTAATAGATTGATAAATAATGATTTTTATAGATTTTAAAAATAACGAAATATCGTAATAAACGATATTTCGTCACAGCAAAAAACGACTATTCGTCAAATGGCACGACCCTTGATAGAGCCTGAGCAAGGTAAAGCCACACGGACACCACCATGCCCGACCCAACCACGGCGAGCACATTGCTGCTGCGCCATATGCAAAGCGCCAGCCTGGTCATCGACCCGACGAGCGATCGCATCCTGCATGCCAACCCTGCCTGCAGCGAGTTGCTCGGCTGGCCGATGAACGCGTTGCTCACGCAACGCGCCAGCCGCCTCTGGGCTCACGACCTGGGCTCCCTGGTGACCTTCACCGAAGAGGTGCAGGTACGCGGCCATGCCTGGCGCGACGGCCTGGGACTGCTGCGCCGGGATGGCGAACGATTGGAGGTGGAGATCAGTGGGAGCCGTCTGCAGCATGATGGCGCCATCCTGCTCGGCCTGCTGATTCAGGAGCGGCGTCAGCTCGACGCCCTGCGCGGGCTGGCCGAAGCCGAACGTTATCAGCGCCAGGGCTTGCTGGAGTGGCAGGGGGTCGAACGCATCTTCCGCCAGTTCGAACGGCAGAACCATCTGATCCTCGGCGCTGCCGGCGAGGGCATCTACGGCGTCAACCGTGACGGCGAAACCACCTTCGTCAATCCCGCCGCCGAACGTATTCTCGGCTGGCGCGGCGAAGACCTGATCGGCCACAACATTCACGACCTCATCCACCACCACCATCCGGATGGCAGCACCTACGACGGCCACACCTGCCCCATCTACGCCGCGTTCAACGACGGCGAGGTGCACCAGGTGGCGGACGAGGTGTTCTGGAACAAGGACGGCAAACCGATCCCGGTGGAATACACCAGCACGCCGCTACGCGACGACGGCGAACTGGTCGGTGCGGTGGTGGTGTTCCGCGACATCAGCGAGCGTCTGGAGACCGAGCGCAGGCTGCGCCAGGCCCTGAGCGAGGTGCAGCAGCTCAAGCAGCGCCTGGAGCTGGAGAACGCCTACCTGCAGGAAGAGATTCGCGGCGAATACGCCCAGCACGATCTGGTCGGGCGCAGCGCAGCCATGCAGCAGGTGATCCACCAGATCGAGCTGGTCGCCCCCACCGGCGCCAACGTGCTGATCACCGGCGAATCGGGCACCGGCAAGGAGCTGATTGCCCGCGCCATCCACGACAACAGTGGCCGCAGCAGCCGGCCGCTGATTCGGGTGAACTGCGCCGCGGTGCCACGCGAGCTGTTCGAGAGCGAGTTCTTCGGCCATATCCGCGGCGCCTTCACCGGCGCGCTGAACGATCGGGTCGGGCGTTTCGAACTGGCCGATGGCGGCACGCTGTTTCTCGACGAAGTCGGTGAAATCCCTCTGGAGCTGCAAAGCAAGCTGCTGCGCGTACTGCAGGAACAGCAACTGGAACGGGTCGGCGATACGCGCACGCGTCAGGTCGACGTACGGGTGATCGCCGCCACCAACCGCGACCTGCGCCAGGAGGTGCGCGCCGGGCGTTTCCGCGAGGATCTGTACTTTCGCCTCAATGTCTTTCCCATCGAGTCGGCGCCGCTGCGCCAACGCCCGGAGGATATCCCGTCCCTGGCACAGCACTTTCTCGAGCGCGTCTGCCGTCAGTTGAATCGTCCGCAGCCCAGCCTGCGTCTGGCCGATATCCAGCATCTGCAGGCCTACTCCTGGCCGGGCAACATCCGGGAGTTGGAGAATCTTATCGAGCGCGCCGTGATCATCTCACCCGGCACGCGCTTACGCCTGGATCTGCCCAGCGAAAGTCCGGATGAGCTACCGGGGCCCCTGCCGAGAGAACAGGACACGCGCATCCTCACACAAGGCGAGCTACGCCGACAAACGCGCGACAACCTGATCACGGCGCTCAGCGCCTGTGCCGGCAAGATAGCCGGCGCTCAAGGCGCGGCTCGCCTCCTTGATCTCAAACCCACCACCTTGCGCTCGCGCCTGGATAGTTTCGCCATTGACCCTCGCGACTATCGTCCACAACCGGCCCGGCGCCGCGAGTACATCGCCACCGATCAGACCTAGCGTAGCAGCGCCTTGCGCCGATGCCCTTCTGCATCGGCGGTGCGCATGGCAGCGAGCACGCTTGCTGCATCCACCGCGAAGGGTTCGTTGTGGATACTTTCACCCGCTGCACAGGCGAGCTCGGCGACGCGCAACAGGTCGGCATCGCTGACCTCGGGCAGACCGATTTCGGCCAGCGTGACCGGCAAGCCAACGGCGAGACAGAAATCGTAGACCTCATCGATCAGTGCCGGCGCGCTGTCGCGCAACATCAGCATGCTCAGCACGCCGAAGGTGACTTTCTCGCCATGCCAGTAGGCATGCGTACCTTCAAGGGCCGTGAAGCCATTGTGAATCGCGTGGGCAGCGGCCAGGCCGCCACTCTCGAAACCCAGGCCGGAAAGCAGCGTATTGGCCTCGATGACATGCTCCAGCGCGGGCGTCACCACCTGCTGGCGACAGGCCTGCAATGCCAGGGGCCCGTACTCCAGCAACGTGTCGTAGCAGAAGCGCGCCAGCGCATGGGCCGTACGCGGCCCCTGGCGGCCGGTCATGTTCGCGGCGCCACTGATGCGGCAATCTTCGGCCTCGAACCAGGTAGCCAGGGCATCGCCCATACCGGAAACCAGAAAGCGCGCCGGCGCCTGGGCGATCACCTGGCTGTCGACCAGTACCAGATCCGGATTACGCGGTAGCACCAGATAACGCTTGAAGGCACCCTCGGCGGTGTAGATCACCGACAACGCGCTGCACGGCGCATCGCTGGAGGCCAGAGTCGGCACCACCGCTACGGGCAGGCCCAGCTCATGGGCGAGGGCCTTGGCAGTGTCCAGCGCCTTGCCGCCGCCCATGCCGAGGATCACCTCGGGTTCGCCCTGTTGCGCCAACGCTACCAGCCGGGCGATTTCCTCGTCACTGCACTCACCGGCAAAACGCACGCGCTGACAATCGAGATGACCAGCGCAGGTCTTTTCCAGCAGATCGCCCAGGTGATCGTCGGCGAAAGGATCGAGCAGCGCCAATGCCTTGCCGCCGAAGCGCGACAGTTCGACACCGAGTTGCTCGAGCGCAGCGCGGCCCTGCACATAACGGGATGGAAAGATGGCAGTAGTCAGCATGGGAACCTCCAGAGAAAACCCTGGAGGTACTGTAAAGGCGCGATGAACGCGGCGTATTGCCTCAGGTCAGCAAAGGGTCAGAAACGACGAGGCCGGCATGCTGCCGGCCTCGTCGGAAGGCGTACTGCTCAGACACCGAGGTAGTCGAGAATCCCTTCCGCCGCATTGCGGCCTTCGTAGATGGCCGTTACCACCAGGTCGGAACCGCGCACCATGTCACCACCGGCGAACACCTTCGGATTGCTGGTCTGGTGCTTGAAGGTGGCCTTTTCCGGCGCGACCACACGGCCTTGGGTGTCGATACGGATATCGAACTCCTCGAACCAGGGCGCCGGGCTCGGGCGGAACCCGAAGGCGATCAGCACCGCTTCCGCCGGGATGATCTCTTCGGAACCCGGGATCGGCTCGGGGCTGCGACGGCCACGGGCATCCGGCTCGCCGAGACGGGTCTCGACCACCTTCACACCTTCGACCTTGTCCTCGCCAACGATGGCGATGGGCTGGCGGTTGAAGAGGAACTTCACGCCCTCTTCCTTGGCATTCTTCACTTCCTTGCGCGAGCCCGGCATGTTCGCTTCGTCACGGCGATAGGCGCAGGTCACGGCCTTGGCACCCTGGCGGATCGAGGTACGGTTGCAGTCCATCGCGGTGTCACCACCGCCGAGAACCACGACGCGCTTGCCCCTCATGTCGACGAAGTCTTCCGGCGCTTTCTCGAAACCGAGGTTGCGATTGACGTTGGCGATCAGGAAATCCAGCGCATCGTGTACGCCCGGCAGGTCTTCGCCCGGGAAACCGCCCTTCATGTAGGTGTAGGTACCCATGCCCATGAACACGGCATCGTACTCATCCAGCAGTTGCTGGAGAGTGATGTCCTTGCCCACGTCGGTGTTCAGGCGAAACTCGATGCCCATGCCGCTGAAAACTTCGCGACGATTGCTCAGCACGCTCTTTTCCAGCTTGAACTCGGGAATGCCGAAGGTCAGCAGACCGCCGATTTCCGGGTTCTTGTCGAACACCACGGGGGTCACGCCGTTGCGCACCAGAACATCGGCACAGCCCAGGCCTGCGGGGCCGGCCCCGATCACCGCGACACGCTTGCCGGTCGGTTTGACCTTGGACATGTCCGGACGCCAGCCCATGGCGAAGGCGGTGTCGGTGATGTACTTCTCCACCGAACCGATGGTCACTGCGCCGAAGCCGTCGTTGAGGGTGCAGGCACCTTCGCACAGGCGATCCTGCGGGCACACGCGGCCACAGACTTCCGGCAGGGTGTTGGTCTGGTGGCTGAGCTCGGCAGCGGCCAGAATGTTGCCCTCGGAGACCAGCTTCAACCAGTTGGGGATGAAGTTGTGTACAGGGCACTTCCACTCGCAGTATGGGTTGCCGCAGCCCAGGCAGCGGTGCGCCTGGTCGCCGGCCTGGGCCGGCTTGAAGGTGTCGTAGATCTCGACGAATTCTTTCTTGCGCTGACGCAGCAGCTTCTTCTTCGGGTCTTTGCGCCCGACCTCGATGAACTGGAAGTCGTTATTCAGACGTTCAGCCATGTCATAAACCTCTTAACAGCGGCGGCAAGCTGCAAGCTGCAAGCCGCAAGACAATCACGGTGGCCGGCATGCCCCTGCTCCTAACTTGCAGCTTGAGGCTTGCCACTTGCAGCTGTTTTATTGCGGGTTGGCTCGGATGCTGGAGAGCAGCGACTTGAGGTTCGCGGCCTTCGGCTTCACCAGCCAGAACTTGCGCAGGTAGTCGTCCAGGTTCTCCAGCAGATTACGGCCCCACTCGCTCGATGTCTCTTCGACGTACTCGGCCAACACACGCTCCAGGTGGCTACGGTAAGCCTCCATGGACTCGTTGTTGATCCGCTGGATTTCCACCAGCTCGTGGTTGACCCGGTCATAGAAGCTGTTGTCCAGGTCGAGCACATAGGCGAAACCACCGGTCATGCCGGAGCCGAAGTTGTAGCCGGTCTTGCCCAGCACGCAGACGAAACCGCCGGTCATGTACTCGCAGCAGTGGTCACCCACACCTTCCACCACCGCGTGGGCGCCGGAGTTGCGTACCGCGAAACGCTCACCGGCGGTACCGGCCGCGAACAGCTTGCCGCCGGTAGCGCCGTACAGGCAGGTGTTGCCGATGATGGCGCTTTCCTGGGTTTTGAACGGGCTGCCCTTCGGCGGCACGACCACCAGCTTGCCAGCGGTCATGCCCTTGCCGACGTAATCGTTGGCATCGCCTTCGAGGTACAGGTTCAGGCCGCCGGCGTTCCACACGCCAAAGCTCTGCCCGGCAGTACCTTTGAAACGGAAGGTGATCGGCGCCTTGACCATGCCCTGGTTGCCATGCACCCGAGCGATTTCGCCGGATATGCGAGCACCGATGGAGCGGTCGCAGTTGCAGATGTCCAGTTCGTACTCGCCACCGCTGGCGCTGTCGATCGCCGACTTGGCCATGGACAGCATCTCTTCGGCCAGCAGGCCCTGGTCGAACGGCGGGTTGCGGTCGACCTCACAGAACTGCGGCTTGTCCGCGGGAATGTGATCGCTGCCGAGCAACGGGGTCAGATCCAGGTGGTTCTGCTTGGCGGTTTCGCCCGGCAGGATTTCCAGCAGATCGGTACGCCCGATCAGCTCGCCCAGACTGCGCACGCCCAGCTTGGCCAGCCACTCGCGGGTTTCTTCGGCAACGTAGGTGAAGAAATTCACCACCATGTCGACGGTGCCGATGAAGTGATCCTTGCGCAGCTTGTCGTTCTGCGTGGCCACGCCGGTGGCGCAGTTGTTCAGGTGGCAGATGCGCAGGTATTTGCAGCCCAGGGCAACCATTGGCGCGGTACCGAAGCCGAAGCTTTCGGCGCCGAGGATGGCGGCCTTGATCACGTCCAGGCCGGTTTTCAGGCCACCGTCGGTCTGCACCCGCACCTTGCCGCGCAGGTCGTTGCCGCGCAGGGTCTGGTGGGTTTCCGCCAGGCCCAGTTCCCACGGCGCGCCGGCGTACTTGATCGACGTCAGCGGCGAAGCGCCGGTGCCGCCGTCGTAACCGGAAATGGTGATCAGGTCGGCGTAGGCCTTGGCGACACCGGCCGCGATGGTGCCGACGCCCGCTTCGGATACCAGCTTGACCGACACCAGGGCACTGGGGTTGACCTGCTTGAGGTCATAGATCAGCTGAGCCAGATCTTCGATCGAATAGATATCGTGGTGCGGCGGCGGCGAAATCAGCGTCACACCCGGTACCGCATAGCGCAGTTTGGCGATCAGGCCGTTGACCTTGCCACCCGGCAACTGGCCGCCTTCGCCCGGCTTGGCACCCTGAGCCACCTTGATCTGCAGCACTTCGGCATTGACCAGGTATTCCGGGGTGACCCCGAAACGGCCCGTGGCGATCTGCTTGATCTTGGAGCTCTTGATGGTGCCGTAGCGCGCCGGGTCTTCACCGCCCTCACCGGAGTTGGAGCGCGCACCGAGGCGGTTCATCGCTTCGGCCAGGGCTTCGTGAGCCTCCGGCGACAGCGCGCCCAGGGAGATACCGGCGGCATCGAAACGCTTGAAGATCGACTCCAGCGGCTCGACTTCGTCCAGAGCCAGCGGCGTATCGGCCAGCTTGACCTGCAACAGGTCGCGCAGCATCGACACCGGGCGGGTATCCACCAGCTTGGTGTATTCCTTGAAGGTTTCGTAGCTGCCCTGCTTCACCGCCGCCTGCAGGGTGTTGACCACATCCGGGTTGTAGGCGTGGTACTCGCCACCGTATACGAACTTCAGCAGGCCGCCCTGCTGGATCGCCTTGCGGTTGTTCCAGGCCTCGCCCGCCAGTGCCTTCTGCTCGGCTTCCAGGTCGACGAAACGCGCGCCCTTGAGGCGGCTCGGCACACCACGGAAGCACAGGCCGGTGACCTCGTCGGCCAGGCCGACCGCTTCGAACAGCTGAGCACCGCGGTAGGAGCCGACGGTGGAGATGCCCATCTTCGAGAGGATCTTCAGCAGGCCCTTGGAAATGCCCTTGCGGTAATACTTGAAGACTTCGTACAGATCGCCCAGTACTTCACCGGTACGGATCAGATCGCCCAGCACTTCATAGGCCAGGAACGGATACACCGCCGAAGCGCCGAAACCGATCAGCACCGCGTAATGATGAGGGTCACGGGCGGTGGCGGTTTCCACCAGGATGTTGCAGTCGCAACGCAGACCGGTCTCGGTCAGACGGTGGTGCACCGCACCGGTGACCAGCGCGGCATGAGCCGGCAGCTTGCCCGGCGCGATGTGACGGTCGCTCAGTACCAGCAGCACCTTGCCGGCGCGCACGGCTTCCTCGGCCTGATCGGCCATGTTGCGCACGGCCGCTTCCAGGCCGATCGACTCGTCGTAGTTGAGGTCGATGATCTGCCGCTCGAAACCTGGGCGCTCCAGGTTCATCAGGGTGCGCCATTTGGCCGGGGAGATCACCGGCGAGCTGAGGATCACCCGCGAGGCGTGTTCCGGCGACTCGTCGAAGATGTTGCGCTCGGCACCGAGGCAGATCTCCAGCGACATGACGATAGCTTCGCGCAGCGGGTCGATCGGCGGGTTGGTGACCTGCGCGAACTGCTGGCGGAAATAGTCGTACGGCGAGCGCACGCGCTGGCTCAGCACGGCCATCGGCGTATCGTCGCCCATGGAGCCGACCGCTTCCTGGCCCTGCTCGGCGAGCGGACGCAGCACCTGGTCACGCTCCTCGAAGGTGACCTGGAACATCTTCATGTACTGCTTGAGCTGATCCGCCTCGTAGAAGGCCGAACCATGGTCGTTGTCTTCCATGGTCGCCTGGATACGCAGCGCGCTCTTGCGCAGCCACTGCTTGTAGGGGTGGCGGGACTTGAGGCGATTGTCGATGTCGTCGGTGGTCAGCACCTGACCGGTTTCGGTATCGACGGCAAGGATCTGACCCGGCCCGACACGGCCCTTGGCGACCACGTCTTCGGGCTGGTAATTCCACACGCCGATTTCCGAGGCCAGGGTGATGTAACCATCGGTGGTGGTCACCCAACGCGCCGGGCGCAGGCCGTTGCGGTCGAGCAGGCACACGGCGTGGCGGCCATCGGTCAGCACTACGCCGGCCGGGCCATCCCAGGGCTCCATGTGCATGGAGTTATATTCGTAGAACGCCCGCAGGTCGGCGTCCATGGTTTCGACGTTCTGCCAGGCTGGCGGAATGATCATGCGCACGCCGCGGAACAGGTCGATGCCGCCAGTGACCATCAGCTCGAGCATGTTGTCCATGCTCGAGGAGTCGGAGCCCACGCGGTTGACCAGCGGGCCGAGCTCTTCGAGGGCAGGAATCTGACCATTCTCGAACTTGGTACGGCGTGCCTGTGCCCAGTTACGGTTACCGGTGATGGTGTTGATCTCGCCATTGTGGGCGAGGAAACGGAACGGCTGAGCCAGCGGCCACTTCGGCAGGGTGTTGGTGGAGAAGCGCTGGTGGAACACACAGATCGCGGTCTGCAGGCGCTCGTCACCCAGATCCGGGTAGAACTGCTGCAGGTCGGCCGGCATCATCAGGCCTTTATAGATGATGGTCTTGTGCGAGAAGCTGCAGATGTAGTGCTCGCTGTCCGCGGCATTGGCCACCGAAGAGCGGCGACGGGCGCAGAACAGCTTGATGGCGAAGTCCTGATCGCTCAGGCCATCGGCGCTGATGAATACCTGCTCGATCTGCGGCAGGCGCTCCAGGGCCAGGCGGCCGAGTACGCTGGTATCGATCGGCACCTTGCGCCAGCCGACCAGGGTCAGGCCGGCGGCCTGGATCTCGCGATTCATGTTGTCGCGGGCAGCGCTGGCCTTGGTTTCGTCCTGATTGAGAAAGACCATGCCCACGGCATACTGCTTGGGCAGTTCGACGCCGAAGGTGTCCTTGGCGACGGCGCGCAGGAACAGATCGGGCTTTTGAATCAGCAAACCACAGCCATCACCCGTCTTGCCGTCGGCATTGATGCCGCCACGGTGGGTCATGCAGGTCAGTGCTTCTATCGCCGTCTGCAACAGGTGATGGCTGGCCTCACCCTGCATGTGCGCGATCAGGCCGAAGCCGCAGTTATCCTTGAACTCATCAGGATGGTATAGACCTGCTTTCATAGGGAACTCTCACCAGACTGCCTTACTCGGCATTTTTCTTTCTAATTCAATCAATTACCCTGCGCGCAGGTCGATGCGCCCGGCTTTACGCAGGCAAACGGAGGCCATTGTACATAGCGGGATAAGCGTCACAAAGAACAATGTGACGAAAAACCGGAATAAAATGTCGCAAAAATGAAAGAGAGCCCGTCGCATGGGCAGATGACTGCCCCCAGTGACGGGCCTGACTCTGTCAGGGCGCCATCTCTTGAGTGACACTGGCGAAGGTTTTCGGCCAGGGCTTACCGGCCTGAACCTTGGCCGGCAGGGTCTTCACGGCTGCCTGGGCAGCATCGCGGCTGGCAAAACTACCATAAGTGATGACGAAAAGCGGCTTGCCCTGGTGCATCTTCTTGAAATACCGGTATTGCGCGCCATTCTGGCTGACGAAGGAACGCGCACTGCTTTCCGTACTGGTACCAAGAATCTGCAGGGTGTAGTGGCTCTTGGTCTGTGCCGCATACCAGCCACTGTCTTGCGCTGCGCTGGCCGTCGCAGGCGCCTGAGCTGCAGGCGTCGGCCTGGACGCTGGTGCCGGCGGTGACACTGGCTTGGGCTGTTCAACAGGCTTGGGTTGCTGTGCGACCGGCTGGGACGCTTGGGGAGCCGGCGTGGCGGGCGGAGTCGGCTGCGACGCCACCGGAGGAACGGTCACCGGCGTGCTTGTCACTGGCTCGGGCAACTCGACATTGGCCTCACCGTCCGTTTCTCCCGCAGCCTGCGCCAGCGGCTGACGAATCACCGGTTGCGACTGCCCAACCAGGGGCAAGGGCAGCGGCTGATTGCCACCGGCAAACTCGATGGCCGGACGACCATCGGCGCCCTGTTCAGCACCAGGCTGGGTCGCCTGCGCTTCGGGTTGCTGTTGCGCCTGCTGCGAAGCGCCAATAGGCAGTTGTGCTTGAGGGGCCGGAGCATCCGTGGAATCCGAGCGCCCCTGCATCAGCAAGGCCGCGACCACACCGATACCAATCACACCCAACGCCAGCAGATGTTTTTTCGGCAGATTGAAGGAGAAACCGCCGCCCTTCGCCGCCCCACGGCGCGACGCCATGGCATCGATCAGGACATCACGTGCCACCCGGTTGATTTCACCCGGCCAGCCACCGGAACGCTCGTGGATCAGTTCGATCTGCTCATCGGAAAACAGCTCGATGCCCTGAGCAGCGCCGTCCAGACGCAGCGCCAGATACTCGCGCGTCTCATCCTCGGTGTAGGGCTGCAGCTCGATGACGTGGAACACTTCCTCTGCATCGGCCAAGGCATCCAGGCGCGAGATGAGATCGCTATCGGCAAACAGAAAGACATGGGGGCGCCCTTCCGAATCACCCTGAGCCAGCACCAGCAAAGCCTCCAGCGCAGCCTCACTGAGCTCTTCGGCATCATCGATCAGCAGGTAAACTTCCTGCCCCGTCAGCGACAGCTGGCCAACCTGGGCCAGCAACGACGCGCGATCCGTCTGCTGGGTATTGAGACCCTGAGCGATATGGCGCATCAATGTCGCCGGGTCGGCAGCCCCCTGAGCGGAAACCACCACGTTGTGCACGGCCTGTTTGTTGGTGCTGGCGACCAGCGCCTGCCGCAACAGGGTCTTGCCACTGCCCTCGGGCCCCGTCACCACCAGCAGCAGTTGACTGTAGCGAGCCAGGTGGTGCAATTGCCCAAGCACGGGCTTGCGCTGCGCCGGGAAGAACTTGAAGCCCGGCACCCGCGCCGCGAAGGGATCGTGGGTGAACTGGTAGTGGTCGAGAAACGCTTCGTCGGCGTGCAAACTGGTCATTGAATACTCACTGATTGTTAAGCCGAGCCACCAGCGCCGGGTAGTCGGCGGCCAGAGTGGCATTCAAGATGTCTCGCGGGTAATCACTGGTCACTACCGCTTCGCCCAGCGAACGCAGCAGCACCAGGCGCAACTGGCCATCCAGTACTTTCTTGTCGACAGCCATGTGCTCGAGAAAATCCGCAGGGGTCATTTCCTGCGGCGGCACGACAGGCAGGCCTGCCGCCAGAAACAGGCGAACGCCCCGGTCGCGTTCATCGGCAGTGATCCAGCCCAGGCGATGAGACATCTCCAGGGCCATCGCCGTTCCCGCGGCTACCGCTTCACCGTGCAACCAGACGCCATAGCCCATATGGGTCTCGATGGCGTGACCGAAGGTATGCCCGAGATTCAGGGTAGCGCGTATGCCGGTTTCCCGTTCGTCGGCCCCGACCACACGCGCCTTGGCTGCACAGGAGCGCTCGATGGCCAGAGTCAATGCCACCTGATCCAGGCCGCGCAACGCAGCCATGTTCTTCTCGAGCCAACCGAGAAAAGCCTCGTCACAGATCAGGCCATACTTGATCACTTCAGCCAGCCCTGCCGACAACTCGCGTGGCGGTAGAGTATCCAGGCTGCGTGTATCGATCAGCACCGCCTGAGGCTGATAGAAGGCACCGACCATGTTCTTGCCGAGTGGATGGTTGATACCGGTCTTGCCGCCTACCGAAGAATCGACCTGGGACAGCAGCGTCGTAGGGATCTGGATGAAGTTCACGCCACGCTGATAGCAGGCCGCCGCGAACCCGGCCATATCGCCGATTACACCGCCACCCAGCGCGATGACCGTGGTACGACGATCATGTCGCGCCCCGAGCAATCCGTCGAAGATGGCCTGCAGGGTTTCCCAGTTCTTGAAGGCTTCACCATCGGGCAGCACGATCGAGGTGACGCGATAATCCGCAAGAGTCGCTTCCAGCGCAGCCAGATACAAGGGTGCGATAGTCTCGTTGGTGACGATTGCCACCTGGCGACCCACGATATGCGGTGCCAGCAGATCGGCACGACCGAGCAGGTCAGCACCGATATGAATGGGGTAGCTGCGCTCGGCGAGATCGACATGAAGTGTTTGCATGGAGCCCCCAATTGAAAAAGGACTCTAGGATAACGCAGTTCGGCCCAGTCATTAACGGGGCGCTAGCGCTTCCAGTCGCTCGAGAATTTCCTGAACCACCATACGCGGTGGGCGCTCATCGGTTTCGATGATCACATCGGCGATTTCCCGATACAGCGGATCACGAATGGCGAGCAGATCCGCCAGTACCTGCCCAGGATTGGGCGCGCGCAGCAATGGACGATTTCGATCACGTGCCGTGCGGTCGATCTGTTGCTCGACGGAAGCATGCAGATAGACCACTCGCCCGCCAGCTCTCAGCGCTTGCCGGTTCTGTGGTCGCAGCACTGCGCCGCCCCCGGTAGCCAACACCAGACCATCGGATTCGCAAAGCGAGCAGATCACCGCCTGTTCGCGCTCACGAAAGCCCTGTTCACCCTCGACATCGAAAATCCAGGGAATGTCGGCACCGGTACGCTGTTCGATCTCCTTGTCGGAGTCCTTGAATGGCAACCGCAACTCTTTGGCAAGCAAACGCCCGATGGTGCTCTTCCCAGCTCCCATCGGGCCAACAAGGATCAAATTACGCACAAATTACCGACTCACGGCCACCGCTTGACTGTTCATGATGCGCGGGGTGATGAAAATCAGCAACTCGGTCTTGTTGTCGGTCACGATATCACGGCGGAACAGACGCCCCAGGTAAGGCACGTCGCCCAAGAACGGAACCTTGCTCACAGCCTTGCTTTGCGTGTTCTCGAACACGCCACCGATCACGATGGTCTCGCCGTCGGCGACCAGCACCTTGGCGTTGACTTCGTTCTTGTTGATCGGCGGCGCGCCACCATTGATCGCCCGCTGGTAATCAGCAGAATCCTTGGTCACTTTCACTTCCATGATGATGCGATTGTCAGGAGTGATCTGCGGCGTGACTTCCAAGGATAGTGCGGCTTCCTTGAAGGAGGTACTGGTCGCGCCACTGGAGCTGGCTTCCTGATAGGGAATTTCCTGGCCCTTGAGGATCTTCGCGGTCTCTTTGTCCGAAGTAACCACCTTGGGCTGGGAGACGATCTCGCCATTGCCCGAACTTTCCATCGCCGAAAGCTGAAGATCCAGTACGACGTTGTTGCTCAGGAAACCGATACCGATACCTGATGTGCTATTGGCCACTCCCATATCGACGAAAGGCAAGCGGGCCAGCCCATCCTCCAACGTCGTGCTGCCAACCTGATCGGTTCCCACGGTCAGACGTTGACCAGTGTCCGGGTCAAAGGCCTGAACCCCATCCTTACCACTTACATCCCACCCACCGCGTCTCGCACCACCGCCCCAACGGACGCCTAGCGCCTTGTCATAGTTGACGTTGGCTTCGACGATACGCGCCTCGATCATCACCTGACGAACTGCCACGTCGAGCTGGGCCACGATGCGGCGCAGCTCGTCCAGGCGCTCCTGAGTCTGGTAGGCGATGATGCTGTTGGTGCGCTCGTCGACGGTGATGGAACCCCGATCGTCAGCCGCGCCACCATCGGCACTGGTCACCGACTGGAACAGCTTGGCCATGTCCGCAGCCTTGGCATAGTTGACCTGGATCAGCTCACGGCGCAGGGGTGCCAACTCGGCGATCTGCTTCTGCGACTCCAGCTCCTGGCGCTCACGAGCGGAGATCTCTGCAGCCGGCGCTACCAGCAGCACGTTGCCAACCTGACGTTTGTCCAGGCCCTTGGTTTTCAGCACCAGATCCAGCGCCTGATCCCACGGCACATTCTGCAGACGCAGGGTAATGTTGCCGGCCACCGTGTCACTGGCGACCAGGTTGAGATCCGTGAAGTCGGCGATCAACTGCAGCACCGAACGCACGTCGATGTCCTGGAAGTTGAGCGACAGTTTCTCGCCCGAGTAGGCAAACCGCTCAGCCTGGCGTTTCTCGGCATCTTCCTGAGTCAACGGCTTGACGCTAAGGGTCAGCTTGTTCTCGGTCTGATAAGCCAGGTAGTCGTAAGCACCGACTGGCTCGATGACGATGCTCGCATCGTCACCTGTGCCGCTGGCACTGACGAACTGCACCGGCGTGGCGAAGTCCTTGACGTCAAGACGAACGCGCAGGGCTTCGGGCAATTGAGTTCGGTTGAAATTCAGGATGATCTTGCCACCGCGCTCCTGAATATCGGGGCTCACCGAGGCATCCGACAGATCGATGACGACGTTGCCTTCACCCTGCTCACCACGCTGGAAATCAACACTGCGGATCGCCTTGCTCACCGCGCCGAACACCTTGGGTGCGGCCGGAGTTGCGGCAGGCGTGGCAGCGGCCGGTGCAGGTTGGGCCGTTGCTGGAGCAGCGGCTGTCGTGGCGACACCGGTTCCAACCTGCACGAACAGGTCGTTGCCTTCAGTACGGGTGTTATAGGGCGCCAGATTGGTCAAGTTGATGATCAGACGGGTGCGATCCTTGGCCTCGACAACGGTCACGCTACGCGCATTGCCCATCCCCAGCTCGCGGTTCTTCACCCCCAGCTTGTTGGTGACCCCAGGCAGATCCAGCGCGATACGGGCTGGCTGCTCGATGGTATAGCCACGCGGCGCCGTTACCGGCTCGTCGAATGACAGTTTCAGCTCGACACGGTCGCCCGGCAGAGCAGCAACATCCAGCGCCTGCAGGTTGGCTGCCAGGGCTGCGGGAGAGAGCAAAATCGCCAGCAGCGAAACGCTGAGACGTGAAAAAGAGCTGTTCATGCTTGGATTCCGTTTGGCAGACCGGTTTTTTCTGTTCATGGTTTACCTCGCTCCTCAGGAGCGCTCCTTCAGAGTGAGGGTACGGGGGCGCTCGAGCCAGCCACCATCACCGTCAGGGACGATTTCGACCACGTCGATCTTGGCACTGTCGATGGATATGATCCGGCCCTCATTGCGTCCCAGGTAATCCCCGACCTTGACGCGATGAACGCCACCGGCACCATTGACCAAGGCGAACGAGCCATGGTCATTTGCCAGCGTACCCACCATTTCGAAGAGTTCGATATTGAACCCTTCGAGAAACTGCTTGACCCGGGTTTCATCCGGTTTGATTTCCTTGCTTCCCTTCGCCCGGTTGACCAGGTCGATCTTCACGGGTGGCTGGAACGGAGCACGCAGGGCAGCAGCACTGTAGGTGAAACTCTCATAGGGTTCGGGCTGAGGGAGCGGCTCGATCTGACCTTTCGGTCGAGCCCGCACCTCATCCATGTAGGCCTGAAGATCACTGAAATCACCGCCACCACAGCCCCCCAGGCTAAGCAGTAGCAAGCTCGACAGGAAGACGCGCTTCATGGCTGTGCTCCCTTATCGTTGTAGCGATAGGTTTTCGCCAGGATGCTCATGCGCAGCTTGGAGGTGCTGCCTTGCTCTGCTGGAACCATCTCGAAATCATGAAGCGTCACGATACGCGGCTGACTGGCGACACCACTGACGAAGGTAGCCAGGTCATGGTAGCCACCAACCACCTTAATCTGGATGGGCAACTCGATGTAGAACTGCTGAGTGACTTCCGGTAGCAACTTGATCTCCTCGAACTCCAGACCGCTGTCCAAGCCGGTTCGAGTGATATCCTCCAGCAGCCCTGGTACCTCGGTATCACTGGGCAGCTGCTTGAGCAGGGCGCCGAACGACACTTCGGCTTCGTTCATCTGTTCGCGATAGGCCTCCAGGTTGGCAGCCTGAAAAGCCTTGGTGGAGAACTGCTGCTTGAGCGTCTCCTCTTCCATGTGCAACCGTTCCAGATTGGCTTGCAAATCCTTCAGGTGGAAGTTGTAACCGAGCGCCAGAACCAGTGCCACGGCCAGGATGCCGGCAATGACTTTAACGGCTGCCGGCCAAGAACCGATGTTGTTGAGATCGAGGTCATTGACGTCGATCTTGCGCAAGCTCGCCAGGGACTCACTCAGGCTCATGGTTTGACCTCCGATTCTTCCTTGGCAGGCCGCGACTGTTGCACGGTCAACTGGAAGGTATTGGCCTGATCCACCGCGCCAGCGGTAACGGCCTTGACCTCGGTCAAGTTGGGTGCTGCCAGCCAGTCGGAGGCATCCATATCACGCATCAGTTTGGAAACACGACTGTTCGATTCGGCTGCGCCAACAATCGCGATAGTCTTGCCGGTCATCTTCACCCCGGTGAAATACACGCCATCGGGCAGGGTTCGCACCAACTGATCGAACACACGACCAATAATCGGGCGATTGCCCTGTAAATCCTGAATGATCTTCATGCGTTCGAGCAGCTGTTGACGGCGCGTACGCAACTCACTGATTTCGGCTATTCGCGTATCCAGCACAGCGATTTCCTTGCGCACATAAGCATTGCGCGCCTGCTGGTTCTCGATCTCACCGCTGAGGTACTGATCACCCAAAAAGACTACAGCCGCGGCAGCCACCAACAGGCCACCAAGGCAAACCAGGAAGCGCTGCTTGCGCTCTTCGCGCAGCTGCTCACGCCAGGGAAGGAGGTTAATCCGCGCCATCAGTCGAAACTCCTCATCGCCAGGCCGCAGGCAATCATCAGTGCCGGCGCATCACTGGCCAGCGCACCCGCGTTGACCTTGCCACTCAGGGCCATGTCCGCGAACGGATTGGCGACCAAGGTCTGGGTACCGATCTTCTGTTGAATGAGGCGATCGAGATCCGGAATCGAGGCCGTACCGCCCGCCAACAGGATGTAGTCGACATCGTTGTACTGGCCAGCGGCAAAGAAGAACTGCAGTGAACGGGAGACCTGTTGCACCAGGGCATCCTTGAACGGCTGCAGCACTTCACTTTCGTAGTCATCGGGCAAGCCGCCCTGCTTTTTCGCGAGGCCTGCCTCGTCGACGGAAAGACCGTAGCGACGCTGAATTTCTTCAGTCAGTTGCCGACCACCGAACAGCTGTTCCCGGGTATAGATGGTGCGCCCGTTGTGCAGCACGCTCAGGGTGGTCATGGTCGCGCCGATGTCGACTACCGCCACGGTCAGCTCATCGTGCACACCGCCGAGCTGTTCGGAAAGCAGGTTGTAGGCACGCTCCAGAGCGTAGGCTTCGACATCCACCACCTTGGCGGTCAGCCCAGCCAGCGCCAGGGCAGCCTCGCGAACTTCGACGTTTTCCTTGCGGCAGGCGGCCAGCAGCACTTCGACCCGCTCCGAACTACGCGGAGAAACACCCTGGACTTCGAAATCGATAGCCACTTCTTCCAGCGGATAGGGAATGTACTGATCAGCTTCCAACTTCAGCTGATTTTCCAGTTCGTCGTCCGACATACCCGCTTCCATCTCAACGGTCTTGGTGATGACCGCGGATCCGGCGACCGCAACAGCGACCGTGCGCACATTGCTCTTGGCCTTGGCCAGCACGCGCGATAGCGCCTGACCGACACCCTCGAGTTCGGCAATATTTTTTTCGACGACAGCATTGGCGGGGAGCGGCTCGACAGCATAAGCCTCTACCTTGTAGCGGCTTCCTGAGCGACTCAATTCGAGGAGTTTGACGGAGGTCGAACTTATATCGATCCCCAAAAGCGTATTCGCTTTCTTACTGAAGAGCCCTAGCACGACCGATTTCCTATTGACATCCGTAACTTACGGATGATTTATGTTTTTCCACATTAAATAACAGACTTGACAGAAGCGCAAATGGCTCCCCAGCAAAAAAAACGCTTATAATGTGATCAGTTTTTATCTTTTCGCTTTTGTCTTGCGCTTAATTCATTCTTTTATCTGGAAATCTAAAAATCTTGATGCGTTTGCTGAAGTTTTTCTGCTGGTCCGTTATCGCCGTTTTTTGTGCGCTATTACTCAGTCTAAGCGGCGCTTTCCTCTACCTGAGCCCGACCTTGCCGTCTGTCGACGCGCTACGCAGCATAGAGCTACAAATCCCGCTGCGCGTCTACAGCAGCGACGGGAAGTTGATCGCAGAATTCGGAGAAATGCGCCGCTCGCCCATCGCCTTCGCCGATATTCCGCCTGACTTCACCAGTGCGCTGCTCGCCGCCGAGGACGACAACTTCGCAAACCATTATGGCGTTGATCTTACAAGCCTGATGCGCGCTGCCACGCAATTATTGAAAACCGGGCAAATTCAGTCGGGCGGCAGCACGATCACCATGCAGGTGGCGAAAAACTTCTTCCTCACCAGTGAGCGCAGTTTCTCGCGCAAGATCACCGAAATCCTCCTGGCCCTGCAGATCGAACGCGAGCTGAGCAAGAACGAAATCCTCGAGCTGTACGTCAACAAGATCTACCTGGGCCATCGAGCTTATGGCATCGAAGCCGCTGCCCAAGTCTATTACGGCAAATCCATCCGAGACTTGAGCCTGTCCCAGCTTGCGACGATAGCCGGTCTTCCCAAGGCGCCTTCGGCCTTCAACCCGCTGACCAATCCAACTCGCGCCAAAGAACGTCGTGACTGGATCCTCGGCCGCATGCATCGGCTGGGTCGCATCGATCAGGCCCGCTACGAAACTGCGCTCGCCGAGCCGATGGACGCCAGCTACCACGTGCCGACACCGGAAGTACCGGCGCCCTACGTGGCCGAAATGGCACGTGCCGAGATGGTCGGCCGCTATGGCAGCGATGCTTACACCCAGGGCTTCAACGTCACCACCACGGTGCCCAGCGATCTCCAGCAGATGGCCAACAAAGCCCTGCGTGACGGCCTGATCGAGTACGACCAGCGCCACGGCTATCGCGGCCCGGAAAGTCGGCTGCCCGGCATGACCCGGGAAACCTGGCAGACTGAGCTGAACAAACAGGGCACACGTGGCGGGCTGGATCCCGCCATCGTTACCCAGGTCGAGAAAAGCGGCATTCTGGTGCTGACCCGTCGTGGCACCGAAGAAGCCGTGTCCTGGGACAGCATGAAATGGGCTCGGCCTTTCCTCAACACCAACAGCCTGGGGCCACGGCCACAGCAACCGGCCGACGTGGTGCAGATCGGCGATCTGATTCGCGTGCAGCGCCAGGACGACGAGACCCTGCGCTTCGCGCAGCTACCCAGCGCACAAAGCGCTCTGGTTTCGCTCGACCCACAGAACGGTGCGATTCGTGCGCTGGTCGGCGGCTTCTCCTTCGAGCAGAGCAACTACAACCGCGCCGTCCAGGCCAAACGCCAGCCGGGTTCGAGCTTCAAGCCGTTCATCTATAGCGCTGCGCTGGACAATGGCTACACCGCCTCCAGCCTGGTCAACGACGCCCCCATCGTTTTCGTCGACGATTACATGGATCAGGTCTGGCGCCCGAAGAATGACAACAACACCTTCCTCGGCCCCATCCGTTTGCGCGAGGCGCTGTACAAGTCGCGCAACCTGGTATCGATTCGTCTGCTGCAGGCCATGGGCATAGAGCCAACACTGCGCTATATCGAGCGCTTTGGCTTCAACCGCCAGGATCTGCCACGCAACCTGTCCCTGGCGCTCGGCACTGCCAACCTCACACCGATGGAGATCGCCGTCGGCTGGACGACGTTCGCCAACGGCGGGCACAAGGTTCAGCCGTATCTGATCCAGCGCATCGACAATCGCCACGGTGATCCGCTGTTCATCGCCAACCCGCCGACCGTGCCCAACAGTGTGCAACCCGAAGTGCCGCCACCGGTCAGCGAGGAAGGTGTGATGAGTACGGCGCAGGCGACTCCGGAACAGTTGCCGGAGCCACCAGAGCCAGCGGCAGCCGAGCGCGTTCTCGACGAGCGCACCGCTTACATCATGAACAGCATGCTGCAGGATGTGATCAAGCGCGGTACCGGACGCAGGGCCATGGCATTGGGACGAACCGACCTGGCAGGCAAGACCGGTACCACCAACGAATCCAAGGACAGCTGGTTCTCCGGTTACAACGCCGATTACGTGACGACCGTGTGGGCGGGTTTCGATCAGCCGGAAAGCCTCGGTCGCAACGAGTACGGCGGCACCGTGGCCCTGCCGATCTGGATGAGTTACATGGCCGCCGCACTCAAGGATAAGCCCAGCCACGCACCGAGCGAGCCGGACGGCATCCTCACCCTGCGCGTCGATCCGCACAGTGGGCGTGCTGCGGCGCCAGGTACGCCTGATGCCTACTTCGAGCTGTTCAAGAGCGAAGACTCGCCACCGCCGATGAACGAGTTCGACCCGGGCATGGGCGCGCCAGGAAGCCCGCTGCCTGCCGACGAGACCGCGCCGATCGATCTGTTCTAGAGCACCCGCTGCAAGCCACACTCAGAAGCGTGCTTCATTGTGAGCTTGCAGCCGCAGGGTGCTTTCGGCGCTGGTCACCGCCCAACAGCCGACAGCTGCTTTCGCTGCCTCCATTGTCATGACGCTGACTATCGGCTGATGAGTCGGGCGACGCACAGGCAGCAACGTCGCACACCCACCCGCGCCGAACGAATCCGGCCCATAAAAAAACCCGCCGAAGCGGGTTTTTTTATGTCACCAACTGATCGATCAACCGTTGAACACGTCGTTGACCGACTGCAGCGGGTAGTGCTTCGGATACGGCAGAGTCGCCACACCGCTTTCGATGGCAGCCTTGGCCACTGCATCGCAGACCACGGTGATCAGACGGGCATCCATCGGCTTCGGAATGATGTACTCACGACCGAATTCCAGAGCGATGCCGCCGTAGGCGTCGCAGACTTCCTGCGGTACCGGCAGCTTGGCCAGTTCGCGCAGGGCGTTGGCGGCGGCGATCTTCATCTCTTCGTTGATACGGCTGGCACGAACGTCCAGTGCGCCACGGAAGATGAACGGGAAACCCAGAACGTTGTTGACCTGGTTCGGGTAATCGGAGCGACCGGTAGCCATGATCACGTCGTTACGGGTGGCATGCGCCAGCTCCGGAGCGATCTCCGGATCGGGGTTGGAGCAGGCGAACACGATCGGGTTGGGCGCCATCAGCTTGAGGCCTTCGGCGCTCAGCAGATCCGGACCGGACAGGCCGACGAATACGTCAGCACCGGTCAGGGCGTCATCCAGAGTGCGCTTGCTGGTCTCGGTGGCGAATACCGCCTTGTACTGGTTGAGATCATCACGGCCCGCGTGGATCACACCCTTGCGGTCGATCATGAAGATGTTCTCGACCTTGGCCCCCATGCTCACCAGCAGCTTCATGCAGGAGATGGCCGCAGCGCCGGCACCCAGGCAGACGATCTTGGCTTCCGGCAGGGTCTTGCCAGCGATTTCCAGGGCGTTGAGCATGCCGGCCGCGGTCACGATCGCGGTACCGTGCTGGTCATCGTGGAAAACCGGGATGTCGCACTGTTCGATCAGGGCGCGCTCGATCTCAAAGCACTCGGGTGCCTTGATATCTTCCAAGTTGATGCCGCCGAAGGTGATGGAGATACGCTTGACGGTGTCGATGAAGGCCTGCGGGCTCTCGGCATCGACTTCGATATCGAACACGTCGACACCGGCGAAACGCTTGAACAGGACACCCTTGCCTTCCATGACCGGCTTGGAGGCCAGCGGGCCGAGATCGCCCAGGCCGAGGATCGCGGTGCCGTCGGAAATGACTGCTACCAGGTTGCCTTTACCGGTGTAACGGTAGGCAAGCTCCGGATCGCGAGCGATCTCACGCACCGGCTCGGCCACACCCGGGCTGTAGGCCAGAGAGAGATCACGGGCAGTGGCGGTAGGCTTGGTGAGCTCGACGCTCAACTTACCTGGACGGGGCTTCTCATGGTATTCGAGAGCGGCAGTTTTCAGATCAGACATAGTGGCATTTCCGCTTTTTTGGGCTATTGACTGGCAGGCGGCCGAGGATACGCAAGTTGCAGGGGCCTGCACAAGACTATGCAGTCAGCCTGCAAACGTGTCTCAGCGAACCGTCTTCAACCAATCACCAGGACGGGGCTCGCCCTGTGGATAAAGATTGTTGAGCAGGCGTAGGCTGCCTTCGGCATCGCCGGAAAGGCCGCTTTCCGTCGCCAGGGCCTTGAGTGTCTGGCCCTTCTCCACGCGTACCAGTTGCAGCCGCAACGGCTCGGCCAGTTTACGCTCGGCGGCCTGCAAGGGTCGGAAACTCTTGATCGCAGCGACGAACTGCGCATCGTCCTCCGCTCGCAATGCGCGACCTTTGACCGCACCGACGAACAGATACGCCTTGCCACCCTTGAGAATAGCCGCTACCCGGCGCGGCGCACTGCCGTCGATCAAGCCCATGTGCCCCTGCAAGCCTGCCTGCTGCAGCGGCGTTTCGTCACGCAGACGATTACCGCCGATACGCTGACGCAGCAGGGTCGCGGCATCGAACTGACGGGGATTGTCTTCCAGGGTCATGGCGACGAAGACCTGCTCGTCCGCCGAATGGCCGATCAATGCCTGTGGCTGGTTGATGATGCTCCAGCCCGCGGCGAAGGCCAGCGTGAAGTCGAGGTCACGGTGATAGAAGCGCTCACCACGACGGATGCCGCTCTCGGCCGAATCGCCGAAGGGCAGGTTCTGCAGGCGCTGCAGAAAAGCCTCGCGGTTGACCTCCTGCTGCCCGGAAACCAACGCCTGCGCTGGGCCGATCACTTGCTGCAGACGCCGGTCGTTATCCGGATGGGTATCGAACAGGCCGTGGTAGCCACTGACCGGCTGCTCCTCGCCGCGCCTGGCAGCCTGATCGCGGGCAAAATCCTCCTGCAACTTGAGCACCTTGACCACTTCGATCATCGCCTGCGGGTCATAGCCGCCACGCGCCAGGTATTGTGCTCCCAGGCCATCGGCTTCCAGCTCCATATCGCGACCATAACCGCGTACGAACGCCGTGCCCAGGGCACCAGTCACATCCCCTGCCGCTCCGACGCCGGTACCCATCGCCACGGCCTGACCGAGAATGCTCCAGGCCGTCGACTGGCTCTGCTGGCGTACACCATGGCGCGCCGTCACGTGCCCGACCTCATGCCCTAGCACGGCCGCCAGCTCAGCTTCCGAACCGAGATAGGCGAGCAGGCCACGGTGGATATAGATGTAGCCGCCCGGCAGGGCGAAGGCGTTGATGTCCGGGCTGTCGATCACCGTGAAACGGTAGTCCAGCTGACCACGATGGCTGTACCGTGCCACCCGCTCGCCCACACTTTGCACGTAAGCCTGCAGCGCCTCGTCGGCGTAGCGCGGGTATTGCTGAAGAATCTGCTGATGGGCATCGCGCCCGAGCGCCAGCTCCTGGGCCTCGCTCATCATCACGAAATCGTTGCGCCCGGTGGCGGGGTTCACCGCACAGCCTACAAGTGGCGCCAGAATCGACAGCATGAAAAACAGACGAAGCATCATCGCAATACCTCCAGCATGGCGCCGTGGGTCAACGGTAACATCCAGCGTGCCTGGCCAGCCTTGAGGCCGCCACTTCGAGAACGATCGATCATCCAGCCCCGTGCCTCGATGCGCTTGCCTTGCAGGTCACGCAGCAGCGACGGATCGAATGTATCCAGCACCTGCGGGGCGATACGCAACACCACGGAATGGCCCAGCTCGATCCATACACCACCCCGGTTGCGTTCGACCCGCTGCACCTGGCCTTCGAGCAAGGCAAACCCAGCGCTGCGCACGGCCCGTGCTGGCAAAGGTTGCAGTTGCGCCCAAAGCCCTGCCCGTGCGCCACGCGCCTGGCGCTCGGCCTCACGATGGCAAGCGACAAGCGCTACATTGGGCGCGACGGCCACCACCTGGCCGAAACCCTCGGCCAGCATCTGCGCTTCCAGATTATCGCCGCTGCTGCCGTAGAGATGGGCCAGGGTTCGGCCGTAACGATCCCGTCTCTGCTCGCCCACCTGCACCCCTACTCGTCCGCCATTGGCGACGACCAGTTGGCTAAGGCGATCCCGTGCGGCCTCGGCGAAAGGTTCTGCTGGCCGTCCCTTGCGCGCCAGCTCCGGGCTGTTGAGGCCGATCAACCGAACACTGCGACCATCCGTCAGGCGCAGGGTGTCACCATCCACCACGCGCTGCACCTTGATCTGCGCCAGCTTGCCTGGTGACGGGCAGAAGGCTTGCGCCGGCAGGCAAACGACAGAAACGAAAAAGGCGCCCACGAGGGACGCCTTCTTCAATAGTGCGAAAACAGCCATGGGGGCTTTCTTCGCTGCTCGGTCGCTTACTTGGCGCCGAACACACCGAAACGCTGCTTGAAGCGATCGATACGGCCGCCAGCGTCCAGCACTTTCTGCTTGCCGGTGTAGAACGGGTGGCACTCGGAGCACACGTCTAGGCTCAGCGGCTTGGCCAGCGTGGAGCGAGTCTTGATGACGTTGCCGCAGCTGCAGGTAGCGTCGATGGCAACGTATTCCGGATGGATATCGGCTTTCATGAATTCTTCCTCAGGTCTTGTGCCGCCACCAGACTGGATGTCGGGTACCGCACGTAGGTTGGCCGCGGATCATACCAGAGCAAACCTGCGATGCAAGCCACAGGCTCTGCCGGTCGTCGCCAGGGGGCATGCTAGCAGGCCGTTGAAAAACGTTTGCGAGGCAGCCAGCGCAAGACAAAAACAGGCGAAAAAGCGCAGTTTACTGGCTGTAAATGAGCATTTTGAGCCTGTTTTTAACGCAGCGATGGCAACGTAGGTAGTTTTTCAATGGCCTGCTAATATCGCGCCTCGCCTGCCTGGAGCCCTCCGCGTGCCCGACGCCATCCTGCGACTCGCCCTGCCCTCGCCGCTGCGCCGCCTGTTCGACTACCTCGCCCCGCCTGGCGTGTCGACTCGTGACCTGCGTCCTGGCGCGCGGCTGCGCGTACCGTTCGGCCGTCGCGAGATGATCGGCATTCTGGTGGAAGTCAGCGAGCACAGCGAGGTACCGGCCGACAAACTCAAGCCCGCCCTGCAACTGCTCGACCTGCAGGCGCCCATGCCGCCAGCACTGCTGCGCCTGTGCCAGTGGACGGCGCAGTATTACCAGCACAGCCTCGGCGACACCCTCAGTTGGGCATTGCCAGTGCTGCTGCGCCAGGGCGAGCCGGCCGAGGCGCGCCAGGAGCGTTTCTGGCTGATCGCCAAGGACGCCCATCTGGATGACCCACGTCTGGCTCGCGCGCCCCGTCAGCGCGATGCGCTGAAGACCATCGCCCAACACCCCCACGGCGTCGCCCATCAGTTGCTCAGTCAGTTGCAGATCAACCGCGACAGCCTGCAACTGCTGCAGGAAAAAGGCCTGGTGCGCGTCGAAGTCCGCCGCCTGAGCAGCCCCGAGCGCCACGCCAACTGGTTGGCCCAGCCCGAGCTGCCACTCAATGCCGAGCAACGCGCCGCGGCCGAGGCGGTGCGCGCCGGCTTCGACAGCTTCAATGCGTTCCTGCTCGCTGGTGTCACCGGCAGCGGCAAGACCGAGGTCTACCTGCAACTGATCCGCGAAACCCTGGAGGCCGGCAAGCAGGCGCTGGTGCTGATTCCCGAGATCAACCTGGGCCCGCAGACCCTGGCGCGCTTCGAGCGCCGCTTCAACGCGCGTATCGCCCTGCTGCACTCAGCGGTCAACGACCGCGAGCGCCTGGATGCCTGGCTGGCCGCTCGCGATGGCGAGGCCGACATCATCATCGGCACACGCTCGGCACTGTTCACGCCAATGAAGCGGCCGGGCCTGATCATCATCGACGAAGAACACGACGCGTCCTATAAACAGCAGGAAGGCCTGCGCTACCACGCCCGCGATCTGGCCGTGGTGCGCGCCCATCAGGAAAACGTACCGATCGTTCTCGGCTCGGCCACCCCCTCGCTGGAGAGCCTGCACAACGCCCACAGCGGCCGCTACGCCCTGCTGCGCATGAATCAGCGTGCCGGTGGCGCCCATCCGCCACGCTTTCTGCGCCTGGACATCAAGAGTCGCCCGCTCGACGCCGGCATGTCGCCGCCACTGCAGCAGGCCATCGCCCAGACCCTGGCCGCCGGCCAGCAGGTACTGGTGTTTCTCAATCGCCGCGGCTTCGCACCGACCCTGCTGTGCCACGAATGCGGCTGGCTGTCGCAATGCCCACGTTGCGACGCGCGCATGACCGTGCATCAGCGCAGCCGCGAGCTGCGCTGCCACCATTGCGGCCATGCCGAACGCCAGCCAAGCAACTGCCCGAGCTGCAACAACGTCGACCTGCGCCCGGTCGGAGCCGGCACCGAGAGGGCCGAAGAACGCCTGGAGATCCTCTTCCCCGAGGTACCGGTGCTACGGGTAGATCGCGACAGCACCTCGCGCAAGGAAGCCATGACCACCCTGTTCAACACCGTGCAGCGTGGTGAGCCGTGCATCCTGGTCGGCACCCAGATGCTCGCCAAGGGTCACCACTTCCCACGGGTGACCCTGGTGGCCATCCTCGACGCCGACGGCGGCCTGTTTTCGGCGGACTTCCGCGCCAGCGAGCGCATGGCTCAGTTGATCGTCCAGGTGGCTGGTCGTGCCGGGCGCGCCGAAGAGCCGGGCAAGGTGATCATCCAGAGTCATCTGGCCGACCACCCGCTGCTGGTGCAACTGACCGAGCAGGGCTACTTCGCCTTTGCCGATCAGGCCCTCAGCGAGCGCCGCGCCGCCGGTTTACCGCCGTTCTGCCACCTGGCCCTGCTGCGCGCCGAAGCGCACAAACCCGGGCAAGCCGAAGGTTTTCTCGATGAAGCCTGCAACGAGGCCGAGCAATTGCTGGGAGAGCTGGGCCTGAGCGGCATCGAACTGCTCGGCCCGGTGCCCGCACCGATGGAGCGTCGCGCCGGTCGCTACCGCGCCCAGTTGCTGCTGCAAGGCAACGCCCGCGCGCCCCTGCACAAACTGCTCGCCCACTGGCTGCTGGTGCTGGAGAGTCTGCCCAGTGGGCGTGCCGTGCGCTGGTCGCTGGATGTCGATCCGATCGATCTATTCTGAGCAGCAGCGCTCGCTGCCGAAACACCCCGCAGCCGTTATGGCTTGAAGCTGCGCCCTTGCCCCGTCGATAATGCGGGGTTTTCAACCCACGCTTTCGAGCGGCGCCGCATCTCGCGGCCGAATGAGCAGACCATGAAAGACAGTATTCGCCACCTGATCCAGCAAGCCCTGACCCGCCTGACCGCCGAAGGCGTGCTGCCCGAAGGCCTGAGCCCGACGATCCAGGTGGAGAACACCAGGGACAAGACCCACGGCGACTTCGCCAGCAACATCGCCATGATGCTGGCCAAACCGGCGGCGATGAAGCCGCGCGACCTGGCGCAGAAGCTGATCGATGCCCTGCCCGCCGATACGCAGATCACCAAGGTCGAGATCGCTGGCCCGGGTTTCCTCAACTTCTTCCAGAACAACGACTCCCTGGCCGAGCGCCTGGAAACCGCGCTGGCCGACGATCACCTTGGCGTGCGCAAGAGCGGTGCCGCCGAGCGCGTGGTCGTCGATCTGTCCTCGCCGAACCTGGCCAAGGAAATGCACGTCGGCCACCTGCGCTCGACCATCATCGGCGATGCCGTGGCGCGAGTGCTGGAGTTCCTCGGCGACGAAGTGATCCGCCAGAACCACGTCGGCGACTGGGGCACCCAGTTCGGCATGCTGCTGGCCTTCATGGAGGAAAACCCGGCTGCTGCGGAAAGCGAGCTGGCCGACCTCGAAGGCTTCTATCGCGCCGCCAAGAAGCGCTTCGATGACTCCGCCGAATTCGCCGAACGCGCCCGCGCCCTGGTCGTCCAGCTGCAAGCTGGCGAGCCGGAATGCATGCGCCTGTGGCACCGTTTCAACAGCATTTCCCTGAGCCATTGCCAGAAGGCCTACGACCGCCTGGGCGTCAAACTGACCCCGGCCGACGTCAAGGGCGAAAGCGCCTACAACGCCGAGCTGCCAGGCGTGATCGAGGCACTACGCGAGAAAGGCCTGCTGACCGAGGACAACGGCGCCCAGTGCGTCTTCCTCGACGACTACAAGAACGCCGAAGGCAACCCGCTGCCGGTGATCGTGCAGAAGGCCGGCGGCGGCTACCTCTACTCGACCACCGACCTGGCCGCCATGCGTTACCGCAGCCAGGTGCTCAAGGCCGACCGCGCCCTGTACTTCGTCGATCAGCGCCAGGCCCTGCATTTCCAGATGGCCTTCGAAGTGGCGCGCCGCGCCGGCTTCGTGCACGACGGCATGCAGCTCGAACACATGGGCTTCGGCACCATGAACGGCGCCGATGGCCGCCCGTTCAAGACCCGCGACGGCGGTACGGTAAAGCTCATCGATCTGCTCGACGAGGCCGAGGCGCGCGCCTACGAGCTGGTCAAGGCGAAGAACGCCGAACTGGGCGAAGACGAGCTGCGCCAGATCGCCCGCGCCGTGGGCATCGGTGCGGTGAAGTACGCCGACCTGTCCAAGCACCGTACCAGCGACTACAGCTTCAACTTCGAGTTGATGCTCAGCTTCGAGGGCAATACCGCACCATACCTGCTCTACGCCTACACCCGGGTAGCGAGCATCTTCCGCAAGCTGGGCAAAGGCTTCGAACAAGTCGATGGCCGCATCGAACTTCAAGCGCCCCAGGAAATCGAACTGGCCGGCAAACTGGCACAGTTCGGAGAAGTGCTGACCAACGTCGCCGACAAGGGCACGCCGCACCTACTGTGTGCCTACCTGTATGACGTCGCCGGGCTGTTCTCCAGTTTTTACGAGCATTGCCCGGTACTGAGCGCCGAGGACGAGGCCACTCGCCAGAGCCGCCTGCGCCTCGCCGCACTGACCGGTCGTACCCTCAAGCAAGGCCTGCAACTGCTCGGCCTGGAAACTCTGGAGCGCATGTAAGTGGCAACCCGCAAGAAGCCCGCACCCAAACGCGGCGCCAGCCGTTACAAGGCCCCGAGCAAACGCCCGGTACCGGGCTGGATCTGGCTGGCCTGCGGGCTGGTGGTTGGCGTGTTCGCCATGCTGCTGTTCAACCTGCAGCCAGGCAGCGATGCAATCAAGCGTGACAAGCCCCAGCCGGAGCGCGCCAGCACCTCGCCCAAACCGACGCCGTCGGCCACCAGCCAGGAGCCGGGCAAGCCCAAGTACGACTTCTACACGCTGCTGCCGGAGTCGGAAGTCATCGTGCCGCCGGACGCCGTACCTCCGCCGCCCACGCGGACACCGCCTGCCGTAACACCCGAGGAAGCGGCGAAGATCGACGCCGCCCGCGCCCTGGCTGCACTGAATGGCGAAACACCACCGCCAGCCCCGCCAGTGGCGACGGCGCCTCCCGCCGTGCAGGCGCCGCTGAGCACGCAGTTCTTCCTGCAGGCCGGCTCGTTCCGCCGCAAGGACGACGCCGAGAGCGTGCGTGCGCAAATCACCCTGCTCGGCCAGAACGTACGCGTGGAGTCCGGCACGGTGCGCGACGAAACCTGGCACCGCGTGCTCGTCGGCCCGTTCGCCAACCGCGAACAGTTGGCCCGGTCGCAGAAAGCCCTGGCCGCCAACGGCTTCAGCAATCTCCTGTTGCAACAGCGCCAGAGCCGCTAAGACCCGCATGGCTCCCCGATGATCAGTCGGGAACTATCGCCTCTTGAGAAGCTTGTAGTCGAGAGACAAGGGTGGGCCAGGCGGCGATCCGCCTCAGCCCACCGCTTGCAATACCGCTACAGCAGGATGGGTGAACCCCATCAATCGCTGATGGGTTTCACCTGCGCGGATCGACCCATTCTAAGAATGGCCGTTCTCGCCTTTCAGTCGTCTGCCCCTGGCGAACATCCAGGCACAAAAAAGCCGCTTACCCTGCAAAGAGTAAACGGCTTCGTTATACCGATGATCGCGATGACCGATCAGTTGACCTTGGCGGCCAGCTCACCCTTGGCGTAGCGCTGGAACATGCCTTCCAGGGAGATCGGTTTTATCTTCGAGGCGTTGCCGGCGGTGCCGAAGGCTTCGTAACGATCGATACAGATATCACGCATGGCGGTGATGGTATGGGCAAAGTACTTGCGCGGGTCGAACTCGCTCGGGTGCTCGGCCAGGAAGCGGCGGATGGCGCCGGTGGAGGCCAGACGCAGGTCGGTGTCGATGTTGACCTTGCGCACGCCATACTTGATGCCTTCGACGATTTCCTCGACCGGCACGCCGTAGGTTTCCTTGATCTCGCCACCGTGCTCGTTGATGATCGCCAGCCAATCCTGCGGCACCGAGCTGGAACCATGCATCACCAGGTGGGTGTTGGGGATGCGCTTGTGGATTTCCTTGATGCGCTCGATCGACAGCACGTCGCCGGTTGGTGGCTTGGTGAACTTGTAGGCGCCGTGGCTGGTGCCGATGGCGATGGCCAAGGCGTCGACCTGGGTCTTCTTGACGAAGTCGGCGGCTTCTTCCGGGTCGGTCAGCAGTTGGCTGTGATCCAGCACGCCTTCGGCGCCGACACCGTCTTCTTCACCAGCCTGGCCGGTTTCCAGGCTGCCCAGGCAGCCCAGCTCACCTTCTACCGACACTCCGCAGGCGTGGGCGAAAGCCACGGTCTGCTGAGTCACGCGGACGTTGTAGTCGTAGTCGGACGGCGTCTTGCCGTCTTCCTTCAGCGATCCGTCCATCATCACCGAGCTGAAGCCCAGCTGGATCGAGCGCTGGCAGATGTCCGGGCTGGTGCCGTGATCCTGGTGCATGCACACCGGGATATGCGGGAATTCTTCGATGGCGGCGAGGATCAGATGACGCAGGAAAGGCGCACCGGCGTACTTGCGGGCACCTGCGGAAGCCTGGACGATGACCGGCGAATCGGTCTTGTCGGCAGCTTCCATGATGGCGCGCATCTGCTCCAGGTTGTTGACGTTGAAAGCCGGCACGCCGTAGCCGAATTCGGCGGCGTGGTCGAGCATCTGGCGCATGCTGATAAGTGCCATGTTTTGCTATCTCCCGATAGGGCTCGTTAATCGTGCAAGCCTGCCGCAGTGGCAGGCGCTATTCAAGTACTGCTACAGCGCTAAGCTACAAGCTTCAAGCCGCAAGGAAGAGCCGAAGTATCCAACCCCCACTTGCAGCTTGTGGCTTGCAGCTTGTCACTGCCTTCAGGGCGCCTTGCAGCCACGCCCGAGCAAATCATCATTGGCGGTACGATAGATCAGGCCTTCCTCCCCCTTGGTATGGAGGGACAGCGTACCGTCGCTGTACAACACGCCGGAACCGGCAGGCTCCTGGCTCAAACGATGAACGATATCGCTGCCGCCCATACGCACATCGACTTTCTCGTGGGTACTGTCGGCATAACGCCAGAACACTTCGGCCTGACTGTCGCACACCCAGCGGTTCCACTCCTGACTGTCGGCGTAGTCCTTGCCGGCACAACCGGCGAGCATGAACAGACCGAGCAACGCGGCGGCGCCTTTATAACGATTCATCGCACTCTCCTTGTCACTTAGCAGTTCTGCTCGCCCACGGGCGGCGTCGGATCACCGGTACTTTGTCCTTCGATGCGCGGCTCGTCACGCGTGGTCGGCAGATCGATTTCTGCCGGACTCAACACTCTGCACGCTTCATCACGCGGCGATCCGCCACCAGCACAACCACCCAGGACGGCACATAAGGTCAATACCACGGCTACGTTACGCATCGGTCACTCCTTGCAGGCTGATTTCCATACAAGGGTAGTGACCGCCTGCAGCAGCCAAGGTTTAGCCGAATTGCCTTATTTGGCTGCGCGTTGCTGCAGCACTTCCACTGCCGGCAGCACCTTGCCTTCGACGAACTCGAGGAAAGCGCCGCCACCGGTGGAAATATAGGAAATGCGCGAAGCCACATCGTATTTGTCGATGGCCGCCAGGGTGTCACCACCACCGGCGATGGAGAACGCCGGGCTTTCGGCGATGGCCAGGGCCAGGGCCTTGGTGCCTTCACCGAACTGATCGAATTCGAATACGCCGACCGGGCCGTTCCACAGGATGGTCTTCGAGGCCTTGAGCAGATCGGCGAACTGCGCTGCGGTCTGTGGGCCGATGTCGAGGATCATGTCGTCGTCGGCCACATCGGCCACCGCCTTGACGGTAGCGGTCGCGGCTTCGGAAAACTCCTTGGCGACCACCACATCCACTGGCAGCGGCACGCTGACCTTGGCGGCGATGGCCTTGGCGGTATCGACCAGGTCGGCTTCGTACAGCGACTTGCCCACCGGGTAACCGGCTGCGGCGAGGAAGGTGTTGGCAATGCCGCCGCCAACGATCAGTTGATCGCAGATGCTGCTCAGGCTGTTCAGGACGTCCAGCTTGGTCGATACCTTGGAGCCGGCGACGATCGCCGCCATCGGCTGAGCCGGTGCGCCCAGGGCCTTGCCCAATGCATCCAGTTCGGCAGCCAGCAGCGGGCCGGCGGCAGCGACCCTGGCGAACTTGGCCACGCCATGGGTCGAGCCCTCGGCGCGGTGGGCGGTACCGAAGGCATCCATGACGAACACGTCGCACAGGGCGGCGTATTGCTGGGCCAGCTCGTCGGCGTTGTTCTTTTCGCCCTTGTTGAAGCGTACGTTCTCGAACAGCACCAGATCACCGGCTTTCAGCTCGACGCCATTCAGGTAATCCTTGATCAGCGGCACCTCACGGCCAAGGGCCTTGCTCAGGTAGTCGGCCACAGGCGCCAGGCTGTTCTCTTCGCTGAATTCGCCCTCGGTAGGACGTCCCAGGTGCGAGCAGATCATCACCGCGGCGCCCTTCTCCAGGGCCAGTTTGATGGTCGGCAGCGCCGCGAGGATGCGCGCATCGCTCTTCACCACGCCATCCTTGACCGGCACATTGAGGTCTTCGCGGATCAGCACGCGTTTACCTTGCAGGTCGAGGTCGGCCATTTTCGTGATGTTTACGGAAGCTGCGGTCATTGAGTCAGTCCTTAACAGGGGCTGTTGAAAGGGAAGCGGCGGCATCGAGAAAATGCACGGCCATGTCGAGCATACGGTTGGCGAAGCCCCACTCGTTATCGAACCAGGCCAGCAGATTGACCAGGCGCGGCCCGGAAACCCGCGTCTGACTGCCGTCGACGATGGCCGAATGGGGATCATGATTGAAGTCGCAACTGGCGTGCGGTAACTCGGTGTACGCCAGCAGACCTTGCAGCGGCCCCTGTTCGGCGGCCTGACGCAAGATCCGATTGATCTCTTCGGCACTGGTATCGCGGGCGGTCTGCAAGGTGATATCCAGGCAGGACACGTTGACCGTCGGCACCCGAATGGCTTTGGCCTGAATTCGCCCGGCAAGTTCCGGAAGCAGCCGTTCGATGCCTCGGGCCAGGCCCGTGGAAACCGGAATCACCGACTGAAAGGCCGAGCGCGTACGGCGCAGATCTTCGTCGTGATAGGCGTCGATTACCGGTTGGTCGTTCATCGCCGAGTGGATGGTGGTGATCGAGATGTACTCCAGCCCGATCGCCTCGTTGAGCACTTTGAGCAGCGGCACCCCGCAGTTGGTGGTGCAGGACGCATTCGACACCAGGCGTTCGGCGCCACTCAGGCGCTGCTGGTTGACGCCGTAAACCACGGTGGCATCGACATCGCTCTCGCTGGCCATCGGCTGCGACAGCAATACCCGCCGCGCGCCCGCCTGCAGAAAACGCTCGGCCTGCTCGCGCGTGGTGTATTGCCCCGAGCATTCGAGCAGCAGGTCGATATCCAGCGCCGCCCAGTCGACACCCTCCGGCTCGCGCTGGCGTAAGACACGCACGCGCTCGCCGTTGATGTGCAGGCAATCGCCAACTACCTTCACCTCACCGGGAAAACGCCCGTGGGTGGAGTCGAAGCGGGTCAGGTATTCGATGCTGGCCTGGTCGGCCAGATCGTTGAGTGCGACGATTTCCAGGCGCGCCTCGCCGGCACGTTCGTGCAGGGCACGCAACACACAACGACCGATGCGGCCGTAGCCGTTCAGAGCGACGCGGTAAGGGCGATAGGACATCGGAGATCTCGGATGAACCCGTAGGGTGGATCGCGTTTTATCGATCCACCGGGCGCTGTAACGGTGGATGAAAACGCATCGGCTGCGCGCCCCGATCCACCCTACGGCGTCGTTCTCACTTAGGCGTCGAACAGTTCTTCGGCGGTGCCGATGATGTTCTCGACGGTGAAACCGAAGTGCTCGAACAGCTCGCCGGCCGGGGCCGACTCACCGTAGGTTTCCATGCCGATAACACGACCTTCGAGGCCGACGTACTTGTACCAGAAGTCCGCATGGGCCGCCTCGATGGCGATCCGCGACGTGACCTGCAGTGGCAGCACCGACTGCTTGTAGCCGGCGTCCTGCTGGTCGAAGACGTTGGTCGACGGCATCGACACCACACGTACCTTGCGGCCCTGCTCGCTCAGTTTGTCGGCAGCCTGGATGGCCAGGCCGACTTCCGAACCGGTGGCGATCAGGATCAGCTCCGGCTCGCCGGCGCAGTCCTTGAGCACGTAACCGCCGCGGCTGATGGCGCTCTCGGTTTCGTGGTCACGCAGGTTATGTGGCAGGTTCTGGCGCGAGAAGATCAGCGCGCTCGGGCCATCCTTGCGCTCGACCGCATGCTTCCAGGCCACCGCGGCTTCGACGGTATCCGCCGGGCGCCAGGTATCCAGGTTCGGCGTGGTGCGCAGGCTGGTCAGTTGCTCGACCGGCTGGTGAGTCGGGCCGTCTTCGCCCAGGCCGATGGAGTCGTGGGTGAACACGTAGAGCACGCGCAGCTTCATCAGCGCGGACATGCGCACGGCATTGCGGGCGTATTCCATGAACATCAGGAAAGTTGCGCCGTAAGGCACCAGGCCGCCATGCAGGGCGACGCCGTTCATGATCGCGCTCATGCCGAATTCGCGCACGCCGTAGTACATGTAGTTGCCCGAGGCATCCTCGGCGACCACCGGCTTGCAGCCCTTCCACAGGGTCAGGTTGGAACCGGCCAGGTCGGCGGAGCCGCCGAGCAGTTCCGGCAGCAGCGGGCCGAAGGCATTCAGGCAGTTCTGGCTGGCCTTGCGGCTGGCAATGGTTTCACCCTTCTCGGCCACGGCGCGGATGAACTCGCTGGCCTTGGCAGAGAAATCGGCAGGCAGATCACCGGCCATACGGCGGACGAACTCGTTGGCCAGTTCCGGGTAGACAGCGGAATAGGCAGCGAAGCGCTGATCCCACTCGGCTTCGGCGGCCAGACCGGCTTCCTTGGCATCCCACTCGGCATAGATGTCGGCCGGGATTTCGAACGGCGCGTGGTTCCAGTTCAGGGCAGCGCGAGTCAGGGCGATTTCGTCATGACCCAGCGCGGCGCCGTGAGATTCTTCTTTGCCCTGCTTGTTGGGCGAGCCGAAACCGATGATGGTCTTGCAGCAGATCAGGGTCGGCTGCTCGCTCTTGCGCGCGGTATCGATGGCCATCTTGATTTCATCGGCATCGTGGCCGTCGACGTTGCGGATCACCTGCCAGCCGTAGGCTTCGAAGCGTGCCGGAGTATCGTCGGTGAACCAGCCGTGCACTTCGCCATCGATGGAGATGCCGTTGTCATCATAGAAAGCAATCAGCTTGCCCAGGCCCAGGGTGCCGGCCAGCGAGCAGACTTCGTGGCTGATGCCTTCCATCATGCAGCCGTCGCCCAGGAAGGCGTAGGTGTAGTGATCGACGATGTTGTGGCCGTCGCGGTTGAACTGCGCCGCCATGATTTTTTCCGCCAGGGCGAAGCCCACGGCATTGGCGATGCCCTGACCGAGCGGACCGGTGGTGGTCTCGACGCCCGGCGCATAGCCGTATTCCGGGTGACCCGGCGTGCGGCTGTGCAATTGACGGAAGTTCTTCAGGTCATCGATGGACAGGTCGTAGCCGGTCAGGTGCAACAGCGAATAGATCAGCATCGAGCCGTGGCCGTTGGACAGCACGAAGCGGTCACGGTCGGCGAATTTCGGGTTGGCCGGGTTGTGTTTCAGGTAGTCACGCCACAGCACTTCGGCGATATCCGCCATGCCCATCGGGGCACCGGGGTGGCCGCTGTTGGCTTTTTGCACGGCATCCATGCTCAGGGCACGAATGGCATTGGCACGCTCACGACGGCTGGGCATCGCTGAATCTCCTGCGGGGTGGCTGCCGGGGCAGCTAGGTCGGAAAAAGGCGGCCATTTTCGCCCAGCCACCCCCCGCGGGGCAATCACAGATGGTCGTTAGTCGAACGATTCCGGCGGATTTCCGGGAGAAAACCGTCCTGCCAGGCGAATGGGGCCTGATCAAGACCGTTCGGCAGCGATTCAAAAACAACCTCGGCAGATACCAATATCAAAACTTTTTGATATTGGCCTTGCTGCACTAAAAATGACCGACTAGACTGCGCAACCTATGACTCTGCGTGCCTCCCAGCTCGATTTCGAGCCCGCCGACGCTCTTTCCGCCCTGTGCAAGGCCGCGGGCGATCCCCTGCGCCTGAACGTCCTGCGCGCCCTGGCCAATGACTCGTTCGGCGTGCTGGAATTGGCGCAGATATTCGCGATCGGCCAGTCGGGCATCAGCCATCATCTCAAGGTGCTGGCCCAGGCAGGGCTCGTGGCGACACGCCGGGAAGGCAATGCGATCTTCTATCGTCGCGCCCTGGCTCACGCAGAAACCGTTGGCGGCACACTGCATGGCGCCCTGCTCCAGGAAGTCGACCGGTTGACCCTGCCGGTACAGGTGCGCGAACGCATCGCCCAGGTGCATCAGCAGCGAGCCACTGCCAGCCAGGACTTCTTCGCGCGCAGCGCCGAACGCTTCCAGGCCCAGCAGGATCTGATCGCCGGGCTGCCGCAATACCGCGACAGCGTGCTGGCACTGCTCGACTCACTGGATTTCGCCACGACCGCCCACGCGCTGGAAATCGGCCCCGGCGATGGTGGTTTCCTGCCCGAGCTGGCGAGCCGCTTCGAACAGGTCACCGCCCTGGACAACAGCCCGGCCATGCTCGAACTGGCGCGCCAGCGCTGCGAGAAGGACGGTCTGGGCAACGTCCAGCTGCAGTTGGCCGACGCCTTGCTCGACGATTACCCCAGCGCCGACTGCGTAGTACTGAACATGGTGTTGCATCATTTTGCTGCGCCGGCCCAGGCACTGCGCAAACTCGCCAGCCAGGTCAACAGTGGCGGCAGCCTGCTGATCACCGAACTGTGCAGTCACAACCAGGGCTGGGCCCGCGATACCTGCGGCGATCTCTGGCTAGGCTTCGAACAGGACGACTTGGCCCACTGGGCCGTCTCCGCCGGACTGACCCCAGGCGAAAGCCTGTACGTCGGCCTGCGCAATGGCTTTCAAATTCAGGTGCGGCACTTCCAGCGCACTCATCCACTCACGCACGTGGCCGACAGGCCCTCACTCGCCAGGACAACCGATAGATGAGCGAATACTCCCTGTTTACCTCCGAGTCCGTGTCCGAAGGTCATCCGGACAAGATCGCCGACCAGATTTCCGATGCCGTTCTCGACGCCATCATCACCCAGGACAAACACGCCCGCGTGGCCGTCGAAACGCTGGTCAAGACCGGCGTGGCGATCATCGCCGGCGAAGTCACCACCAGCGCCTGGGTCGACCTGGAGCAGATCGTTCGCGACGTGATCTGCAACATCGGCTATACCAGCTCCGACGTCGGCTTCGACGGCGCTACCTGCGGCGTGATGAACATCATTGGCAAACAGTCCCCGGACATCAATCAGGGCGTTGACCGCGCCAAGCCGGAAGACCAGGGTGCTGGCGACCAGGGCCTGATGTTCGGTTACGCCAGCAACGAAACCGACGTGCTGATGCCTGCGCCGATCCGCTTCTCCCACGCTCTGGTGGAGCGCCAGGCCGAGGCCCGCAAATCCGGCCTGCTGCCGTGGCTGCGCCCGGACGCCAAGAGCCAGGTCACCTGCCGTTACGAGAACGGCAAGGTAGTCGGCATCGATGCAGTGGTGCTGTCCACCCAGCACAACCCGGACGTCAGCCTGAGCGATCTGCGTGAAGCGGTGATGGAGCTGGTCATCAAGCACTCCCTGCCAGCCGAGCTACTGCACAAGGACACCCAGTTTCACATCAACCCGACCGGTAACTTCGTGATCGGCGGCCCAGTGGGCGACTGCGGCCTGACTGGCCGCAAGATCATCGTCGACAGCTACGGCGGCATGGCCCGCCACGGTGGTGGCGCCTTCTCCGGCAAGGATCCTTCCAAGGTCGACCGCAGCGCCGCTTATGCCGGTCGCTACGTGGCCAAGAACATCGTTGCCGCCGGCCTGGCCGAGCGCTGTGAGATCCAGGTGTCCTATGCCATCGGCGTAGCCCAGCCGACCTCCATCTCGATCAATACCTTCGGCACCAACAAGGTGGCGGACGAGACCATCATCAAACTGGTGCGTGACGTGTTCGACCTGCGTCCTTACGCCATCACCAAGATGCTCGACCTGCTGCACCCGATGTATCAGCCGACCGCCGCTTACGGCCACTTTGGCCGCGAGCCGCAGCAATTGACCGTGGGTGACGACAGCTTCACCAGCTTCACCTGGGAAAGAACCGACAAGGCCGCCGAGCTGCGCGCCGCTGCCGGCCTCTGAAACCCGAGATGCCCGGCGAGAGCCGGGCAATGGGCACAAAAAAGCCTCCGTGGGCGCGATGTCCACGGAGGCTTTTTCACACCTGCAAGGCAGGTTTTCTTATTGCTGCTTACCGAACAGCGAGCCCAGCCCTTTCAGGGTTTCGGCAGCGGCGGTAATACCGTCAGCAGTCGAATCACCCTGGGTTTGCGGCGCGGCTTGCGCGGAAGCGGTGGCATTGGCACCCAACTGGTCACAGCTACCGTCGACCTGGGCAACGGTGTCGTTGACGGATTGGTTACCCAGCAGGCCGGCCAGCTGTTTGACCTGAGCGATCTTCTCGGCATTGGCCGAAAGCTTCTGCTGGCACTTGAGCTGAGCATCTTCAGCGGCGTGAGCGAAGGTGCTGGCGAGGGCCAGGGCAGCAGAGCAGAACAGGATAGAAAGACGCATGAGACTCTAGACCTTCAGAAATGAGGCCCGGCTATGCCGTTCCCGCCGCCGGGCAAGTCCATTTGATGTGCGGGGTGTGAAACCTTATCACTGCCTTTGCTGTATCGACAAACTCATGCTTTCGGAAATGTCGTCCAGTCCCCATTTCGCCTCGGGAAAACCGGCAGTTGCGGCCTGCAGGTTCTGCGACTAGCCTGCAGAAATCATCGCCCGAGCAAGGATGCTCCGCCCATGAAATGCTGGATAGCTGCCGCCCTTCCCGCCCTGCTGGTCGCGCTTGCCCGCGCCGACACATGCCCTGAACCGACAACCGCACACGATCGCCAACTCAGTGAACTCGCCACCCGGGTAGCCCAATGGGACGATGCCTACCATCGCCAGGGTCGCTCGCTGGTCAGCGATGAACTCTACGACCAGGCCCGCGCCCGCCTGGAGCATTGGCAAAGCTGCCTGAGCGACACACCCACGGCCAACCCACTGAGCGGCGCGGGTGGCCCGGTGCGGCATCCGGTCACCCAGACCGGCCTGCGCAAGCTGGCGGATGAACGCGCAGTGACGCGCTGGATGGCTTCACGCCAGGCCTTGTGGATTCAACCCAAGGTCGATGGTGTGGCAGTCACACTGGTTTACAGAGGCGGCCACCTGCAGCAGGTGATCAGCCGCGGGGACGGCAATACGGGCCAGGACTGGACGTCGCAAGCCAGCCGGATCGCCGCCATTCCCAAGCGCCTCACCGATAACACTGAACTCGTGCTGCAAGGCGAGCTGTACCTGCAGCGCCCGGAGCATATTCAGGCCAAACACGGCGGCGCTTCGGCACGCAGTACGGTCGCGGGGTTGATGGCACGCCAGGATCTGCAAGTCACCCAGGCGAACGGTATCGGGTTGTTCGTCTGGGATTGGCCCAATGGCCCGGCCGATATGCAGGAGCGTCTCGATCGCCTGGAACAGCTGGGCTTTCACGACAGCCGCCACTACAGCCAGCCGGTCAGCAGCATTGCCGAAGCCCGGCAATGGCGCGAGCGCTGGTACCGCGCCCCACTGCCATTCGCCACCGATGGCGTGGTGCTACGCCAAGGCCAGCGTCCCTCCGGCGAACGCTGGCGGGCCGAGCCGCCACACTGGGCTGCCGCCTGGAAACACCCGGCCAGCGAGGCCCTGGCGCTGGTCGAAAAGGTCGAGTTCAGCATCGGCCGCAGTGGCCGAATTACTCCGCTACTGCATCTGCATCCGGTGAAATTGGACGACCGTACCATTCGCGTCGTCAGCGTCGGTTCACTGGAACGCTGGCAGCAACTGGATATCCGCCCGGGCGACCAGGTCGCCATTCGCCTTGCCGGACAAACCATCCCGCAACTGGACAGCGTGATAGTGCAAACGGCAACCCGCCCAGAACTCGACATTCCGCGTCGTGACGATTACCACCCGCTGAGCTGCCTGCGAGCATCCGACAGTTGCGCCAGCCAGTTCCAAGCCCGCCTGAACTGGCTCAGCAGCAAGCAGGCACTGAATCTGCCCGGTATCGGTGCCGGCACGTGGGAGAAACTACTACAGGCCCAACATATCGACAGCCTGCTCGACTGGCTTGAGCTCAGTGAAGAGCAGTTGCTCACGGTGCCAGGCATCGGCCAACAGAGCGCCGCCACTCTCAACCGTCGCTTTGCCGAAGCCCGGCAACGGCCTTTCAGAGACTGGCTTCGCGCCCTGGGCACGCCGATCGACCCGGATAACCTGGCCGCCAACGACTGGGCGCAGCTACAACAGCGCAACCTGGCCGAGTGGCAGAAGCTACCGGGGATAGGCCCAACCCGAGCCGCTCAGTTGCAGGCATTTTTCCAGCACGAGGAGGTCGTAGCCCTGGCAGACCGCTTGCGCCTGGCTGGCGTCGAGGGCTTCTGAATCAGTAAGCATTGAAGGTCAGTCGCCCACACTGCCTGCCGTCCATCTCTTCACTACCGGTAAGCAAGTACCTGACGCCGAGCTTCCGGCGATTCGGGATCGACATCTGCGCAGGCGCTGAGTAGCAGGCACGTCAACAACAGGAAGGAAAGCGTACGTCATCGGTTTCGGGAAAATCCTGTATCACCAGTGCTGCACCAGCGGCCAAGACCTGTCGTTGTCGCAAGGCTCACTCCTTGAACTGATCCCTGATGTAGGTGATTTCGGTTTTGCCATGGGGTGCTGGCTGACCGCTTTCGTCGACATTGACGAAGACCATCTTGTCGATGGTAAGGATGCTCTTGCGGGTGATCTTGTTGCGCACTTCGCAGCGCATGGTGAGCGAGGTGCGGCCAAAGTCGGTCGCGGTGATACCCAGCTCGATGATGTCGCTCTGCCGCGCCGAGCTGGCGAAGTTGATCTCCGAGATCAGCTTGGTCACCACGCGCTGGCTGCCAAGCTGGATGATGGCGTAGATCGCCGCCTCTTCATCGATCCATTTCAACAGGCTGCCACCGAACAGGGTGCCATTGGGGTTGAGGTCTTCGGGCTTTACCCACTTGCGTGTGTGGAAGTTCATACGTACTCCTTGTACATCGCTATCGGTTCGCGAGTCATGATCGCAAAGGGCGGCCCCCCTTGTCGCGGCAGGTGCTTCAATCGGCTCGATAAAGAAAGACCATGCCCACGATCAAACACTCAGGCCGCCACCACGAACAGGCTGACGATGATGCCCATGCCGACGAACCAGATCAGCGAACGCAGCGACGCCCAGTCAGCCAGGTAGCAGATCAGATACAGCACTCGGCTGACGATGAAGACGACTGCGAGCGTATCCAGGGTCGCTTGCGCCGCGCCGCCGGCCAGGTGAGCGATGATCACCGCCGCGGCGAAGGCCGGCGTGGTTTCGAAGCCATTGAGCTGAGCGCTGTTGGCGCGGGCCGCGCGGCCTTTCAGCGTACCGAGGAATGCCCGTGGATGATGGTTGTTTCTCGGCGTGAAACCGCCTCCCAGAGCCTTGGCCGCGACAGTGCCGAGATAGGGCAGGAAGATGGCGATCAGGACGCACCAATAGGCCAGTGTCATGGCAACTTTCCAACAGAGATGAAAGGAGACTGTAGCCTGCCGGTAACCCGTGCACGAATACCCGCTACATCTCGACGGAAAACCTTGGGCTCGCGTGCCGGCGCCGCTATAATCGCCGGGTTTCACGCGCCCGGCACAGCCCGGTCGTGCCCGCCACCTGTCCGAGGGGCGCTGCAGCAGGGTTGACCTGTCAGGCTCGGATGGGGCGTTAACCAAACGCATCAACGGCGCCCATTCGCAGACAACGAATGGAGAGCTTTGTATGAGCGCTGCTTTTACCGACTATAAAGTCGCTGATATTTCCCTGGCCGACTGGGGCCGCAAAGAGCTGATCATCGCCGAATCCGAGATGCCGGCACTGATGGGCCTGCGCCGCAAATATGCCAGCGAGCAACCGCTGAAAGGCGCGAAGATCCTCGGCTGCATCCACATGACCATCCAGACCGGCGTACTCATCGAGACGCTGACCGCCCTGGGTGCCGAAGTGCGCTGGTCGTCGTGCAACATCTTCTCCACCCAGGATCAGGCCGCTGCCGCCATCGCCGCTGCCGGTACGCCTGTATTCGCCTGGAAGGGTGAAACCGAAGAAGAGTACGAGTGGTGCATCGAGCAGACCATCCTCAAGGACGGCCAGCCGTGGGACGCCAACATGGTGCTCGACGACGGCGGTGACCTGACCCAGATCCTGCATGACAAGTACCCACAGGTGCTGGAGAACGTCCACGGCATCACCGAGGAAACCACCACCGGCGTGCACCGCCTGCTCGACATGCTCAAGGCCGGCACCCTGAAAGTCCCGGCGATCAACGTCAACGACGCGGTCACCAAGAGCAAGAACGACAACAAGTACGGCTGCCGTCACAGCCTCAACGATGCCATCAAGCGCGGCACCGACCATCTGCTGTCGGGCAAGCAGGCGCTGGTCATCGGCTACGGCGACGTGGGCAAGGGCTCGGCTGCTTCGCTGCGTCAGGAAGGCATGATCGTCAAGGTTTCCGAGATCGACCCGATCTGCGCCATGCAGGCCTGCATGGATGGTTATGAACTCGTTTCGCCATACATCGACGGCTGCAATGACGGCACCGACGCCAGCATCGACAAGGCCCTGCTGGGCAAGATCGACCTGATCGTCACCACCACCGGCAACGCCAACGTCTGCGACGCCGGCATGCTCAAGGCGCTGAAAGCGCGCGCCGTGGTCTGCAACATCGGCCACTTCGACAACGAGATCGACACTGCCTTCATGCGCAAGAACTGGGCGTGGGAAGAGGTCAAACCGCAGGTGCACAAGATCCACCGCACCGGCGCCGGCCAGTTCGACCCGCGCAATGACAACTACCTGATCCTACTGGCCGAAGGCCGTCTGGTGAACCTGGGCAACGCCACGGGCCACCCGAGCCGCATCATGGACGGTTCCTTCGCCAACCAGGTGCTGGCGCAGATCCACCTGTTCAACGGCAAGTTCGCCAGGCTGCCGGCTGGCGACAAACCTTCGCGCATCACCGTCGAAGTACTGCCGAAGAAGCTGGACGAGGAAGTGGCGCTGGAAATGGTGAAAGGCTTCGGTGGCGTGGTTACCCAACTGACTCCCAAGCAAGCCGAGTACATCGGTGTCACCGTCGAAGGCCCGTTCAAGCCGGACAGCTACCGCTACTAACCACAGCTACAAGCCACAAGCTACAAGCTGCAAGAGGGAGCCGACTCCACTTGCAGCTTGAGGCTTGAGGCTTGCCGCTGAGAAGGGAACCTTCTCCATGACCCAGAAAAAAACCAATGTCAGTTTCGAGTTCTTCCCGACGAAGACCGATGCCGGACACGAAAAACTGCTGAATACCGCTCGGGAGCTGGCCGGCTACAACCCGGACTTCTTCTCCTGCACCTACGGCGCAGGCGGCTCCACCCGCGACCGAACGCTGAATACCGTGCTGCAACTCGACGGCGAAGTGAAGGTGCCGACCGCACCGCACCTGTCCTGTGTCGGCGACAGCAAGGCCGAGCTGATCGAGCTGCTCAATCTGTACAAGAGCAAGGGCATCACCCGTATCGTCGCCCTGCGTGGCGACCTGCCTTCGGGCATGGGCATGTCCAGCGGCGAACTGCGCCATGCCAATGACCTGGTCGAGCTGATCCGTCACGAAACCGGTGATCACTTCCATATCGAAGTGGCTGCCTACCCGGAGATGCACCCACAGGCACGCAACTTCGAAGACGATATCGCCAACTTCGTGCGCAAGGCCAAGGCCGGCGCCAGCAGTGCGATCACTCAGTATTTCTTCAACGCCGACTGCTACTTCTACTTCGTCGAACGTGTGCGCAAACTGGGCGTCGACATCCCGGTGATACCGGGCATCATGCCGATCACCAACTACAGCAAACTGGCGCGCTTCTCCGACGCCTGCGGCGCCGAGCTGCCACGCTGGGTACGCAAGCAACTGGAGGCTTATGGTGACGACACCGACAGCATCCAGCGCTTCGGTGAAGAGATGATCACCGGCATGTGCGAACGCCTGCTCGAAGGCGGCGCACCGGGCCTGCACTTCTATACCCTCAACCAGGCCGCCCCCAGCCTGGCGGTGTGGAAGAACCTGCAAGGCTGATTGCCAGGGCCGCGAATGTTAGAACTTTCGCGGCCCGCGTCTTTCCCAAGAACCTGTTCACAATCTGCTGCGCGTCGGCCCTGCTGCGTTAAAAACAGGCTCGGAATGCTCATTTACATCAGTAAACTCCGCTTCCTCGCCTGTTTTTGCCTTGCATGACTCTAGCTCGCTAGATCGTAAACAGGTTCTAACAGTCTGCTGAAAACTCGGGCGAGGCAGCGGCAACGCCATCGCTTTCAACAGCCTGTTAACTCGGTACCCGTTGACCCGGAGTCCTCCGCTGGTCGACAGTACAGCGCCATTATCCGGACGCCCCATAATGGGTCACTATTACCGGGACTGAATTCTTTACCGCGCGATCAGCCAGGATCGGCTCGAGTTGTCGCGCTACCACGGGATGCCTGCATGCTCACTCGCCAGAAAATCAACGCCTCGGTCTCGCCCAAAGGCAGCCTGGAAACCCTCTCCCAGCGTGAAGTCCAGCAACTTCGCGAAACCGGATCCGGTAGCGTCTACGCCTTGTTCCGCCAGTGCGCCCTGGCGATTCTCAACACCGGCTCGCACAGCGACAACGCCAAGACCATCCTCGAGGCCTACCCGGACTTCGAAGTGAAGATCCACCAGCAGGATCGCGGCATTCGCCTGGAGCTGATCAACGCTCCGGCCGATGCTTTCGTCGACGGGGAGATGATCGCCAGTACCCGCGAGATGCTGTTCAGCGCCCTGCGCGACATCGTCTACACCCAGAGCGAGCTGGAAAACAAACGTGTCGACGTGGACAGCTCCAGCGGCCTGACCGACTACGTCTTCCACCTGCTGCGCAATGCTCGCACCCTGCGTGCCGGCGCCGAGCCGAAGATGGTGGTGTGCTGGGGCGGCCACTCGATCAGCACCGAAGAATACAAGTACACCAAGAAGGTCGGCCACGAGCTGGGCCTGCGCGCCCTGGACGTGTGCACCGGCTGCGGCCCGGGCGTAATGAAAGGGCCGATGAAAGGCGCCACTATTTCTCACGCCAAACAGCGCATCATCGGCGCCCGCTACCTGGGCCTGACCGAGCCGGGCATTATCGCCGCCGAAGCACCGAACCCGATCGTCAACGAACTGGTGATTCTGCCGGATATCGAAAAGCGCCTGGAGGCCTTCGTCCGCGTCGGCCACGGCATCATCATCTTCCCCGGTGGCGCGGGCACGGCCGAAGAGTTTCTTTACCTGCTCGGCATCCTCATGCATCCGGACAACGCCGAGCTGCCCTTCCCGCTCGTGCTGACCGGGCCGAAGAGCGCCGAGCCCTACCTGCAGCAGCTGCATGCCTTCATTGGCGAGACCCTCGGTGTCGAGGCGCAGAACCGCTACGTGCTGATCCCCAACGACCCAACTGAAGTGGCCCGCCATATGGCGGCTGGCATCAAGGCGGTGGAGCAGTTCCGCCGCGAGCGTAACGATGCCTTCCACTTCAACTGGCTGCTGAAGATCGATGAGAGCTTCCAGCACCCCTTCGAGCCGACCCACGAAGCCATGGCCAGCCTCAACCTGACCCGCGAGCAGCCGGTACACGAGCTGGCCGCCAACCTGCGCCGCGCCTTCTCCGGCATCGTCGCGGGCAACGTCAAGGACAAGGGCATCCGCCTGATCGAGGAGCATGGACCCTACGAACTGCGCGGTGAAAAAAGCATCATGCAGCCTCTGGATCGCCTGCTGCAGTCCTTCGTCGAGCAGCACCGCATGAAACTGCCCGGCGGCACTGCCTACGAGCCGTGCTATCGGGTAGTCAGCTGACAGCGGCATAAGACCGTAGGGTGGACAACGCGAAGCTTGTCCACCGCTGAGCGGTCAGCCAGCCCGTAACCTGGATGAACGAAACGTTACTCCAAGCCGAAAACCGCGCGCGATCGAGCTCAGAAGTCGTAGCGCGCACTCAGGTTGAAATTGCGCGGCTCACCCCAGGTATAGAACAGCCCCTGAGCGTTGAAGTTGGTCACGCCGGAGAAGTACTGCTTGTCGAAGAGGTTGTTGACGTTGGCGCTGACACTCAGTTGCTCGCTGACCTGGTAACGACTCATCAGATCGAACAACCAGTAGGCCTCCTGCTGCAGCCTGGCCTGGTCTCGGCTGGTGGAAATGCCGCTCTGCCAGCGAGTCGCGGCGCCGACGGTCAGCCCCTGCAGGGCACCATCTTCGAAGGCATAGGTGTTACCCAGCTTGAACTGGTGCTGTGGATTGCTGCTGGCGCTATCCAGCGTGCTGCTGTTCATCACGTAGCTGCCCTGCGCCTGCCAGCCGGGTGCCAGCTCCCCGGACAACTCCACCTCGTAGCCGCGCGTTATGGCGCCGGCCACGGCGCGGTAGGCGGTTTCGCCAGAGGGCGTCAGACCCACCACTTCGGCTTCGTTGTCCACCCGCATCCAGAAGTGGGCGATACTGGCATTCAAACGCCTGTCGAAGAACTCGCCCTTGGCGCCGACCTCGTAGGTCAGCCCCTCCTTGGGCGGCAACGAGCTTTCGTTCATGTCCTTGCTGCTTTGCGCCTCGAAGATGCTGGCGTAGCTGGCATAGAGGGAAACATGGGGGCTGACATCCACGACCAGACCGGCGTAGGGTGTCACCACGCCGGTTTCACGCATGTCGTAGTTGTACCAGCTGATATCGGTGACATCCTTCTGCTGGTAGTCGGTGGTGCGCACACCGACGATCAGCTTGACCGGGTCGGCCAGGCTGAAACGGGCGGCACTGTAGGCATAGCGGCGTTTGCGGCTGAACCGGTCATCCGAATAGGTCAGGCTGCCCCAGTCGATCTGCGGAATGGCGCCGCCGCCCTGGGCATATTCGATGCCAAGCGCACCGAGCGACACGTTGCTGCCCGCACCGCGCAGCAGGGTCGTGCGGTTCTTCGACAGGCCAGCACCCACCAGCAGGTCATGCTCACGGCCGAACAGCTGGAACGGCCCCTGCAGATCGAGGCTGACGCTCTCGTTGCGATCCTCGATGTCCTTGTAGGCGCCGTACTGAACCTGGCCGGGCAAGGCGAAGCGCAGCGAGCCGATGAGCATCTCGGGCGTCTCGATGCGCTCTTGAGCGACCTGCAGCTTGGCCGTCCAGCCATTGGCGAAACTGTGCTCCAGGCGCGCGAACAGGTTCAGCGAATCCTGTTCGTAACCGGCCCAGGGCGCCCCGATGTTGAAGGATCGCGACATACGTGGCACCGCGTTACCGTTGCCGTCGAAGGCCTGGATTGGCGTGGTGCCGGCCGCGCCGCGCAGCTCGCGCTGTTTGTAGGTGACGCTTACGCCGAGCAGAGTATCGGGCGTGAGATCGTACTCCAGCGTACCGTAGAACAGCGAATTGCGGTTCGTACGGTGGTCGAGGAAGCTGTTGCCATCCTTGTAAGCGGCGACCATGCGTCCACGCAGGCTACCATCGGCACTCAGCGGGCCGGACACATCGGCGTCGCTGCGATAGGTATCCCAGCTGCCAGCGCCAGCCCGCACGTTGGCCTGGAAATCAGCGGTCGGTCGCTTGCGGATCAGGTTGATCGTGGCGCCATAGGCACCGTCACCATTGATCAGCCCGGACGAGCCCTTGAGCACCTCGATACGGTCGATTTCCGCCATGTCGTCCAGGGAATACATGATGTGGCTGTTCCAGCCCCAGCCGCTGGTGAGCTGACGATTGCCGTCGGTCTGCAGGTTGACGCTGGAGCCACGCACAGTGAAGTTGGTCATCTCGGCCTGGCGCTCCACCGTCACACCTGGCGTTTGCGCCATCACGTCGGCCAGGGTCTCCAGCTTGAAGTCGTCCATCCGTTGGCGCGTCATCACGGTGACCGACTGCGGTGTTTCGCGCAGGCTGAGGTTCAGGCCGGTGGCGGTGCTACTCGGGCCTACCTGGGTGTAGCTGCCGGTGCCTTCGGTCGAGGAATCATGGATCGAGGTGCTGCTGACATTCGTCGCCCCCAGCTCCAGTGCACCGCTCTCTGCCCGAGGGCTCAGCACGTAGATGCCATCACCATGTCGCAGCGCCTGCAGACCGGAACCGGCCAGCAAGGCGGCAAGCCCTTCCTCGATGCTGAACTGGCCATGTAACCCTGGGGCACTCAGGCCTCGGGTCAGTTCGGGCGCGAACTGCAGGGTCACACCGGCTTCGGCAGCGAAACGGTTGAGCGCCTGGGTCAGGCTGCCTGCCTCGATCTGATAATGAGCTGGCTGCTGGGAGAGCGCACTCGATGAGTGAGCGCCCAGGGCGGCGGCCAGCAGGGAAAGCGCCAGCAACTGCCGGGCTCCTTTGGTGTGTTTCATCGCATCGACATCCTGTGTTGTGAGCAGATTTATCTGTTCAGGACTGACGAGACGAAAAAAGGGGCCAACAATGTTTCGTATTCGCATCGAGATGCTCAGCGGGCGCTTACCGTTACCCAGTAACGCGTGCGCTGCTCGACCCGCACCGGCAACGTGTGCGGCAAGGCAGCGAGAATGGCGTCGATATTGCTCAGCTGGAAAGTGCCGCTGATGCGCAGATTCGCCACCTCGGGCGCATGACGCAGCCAGCCGGAGCGGTGGCGATTCAGTTCGCCGAGAAAATCCTCCAGTGGCATGTCATCGGCGATCAATTGCCCACGCGTCCAGCCGACGGCATCTTCGTTGACTGCGCTGATCAGGCCAGGGCCTTGCCCACCGAAGCTCACCTGCTGCCCGGCAGTGAGCGTCAGGCTGCCTCCTCGCTGCTGGTCGATGCGTACCACACCGTCGAACACCGCGAGCCGGGTCAGACCCTGCTCCTCCAGGCGCCGAACGGAGAAACGTGTGCCGAGCGCCTGCATCATCCCCTGGTCGGTTTCGACGCGCAGCGGTCGAAAGCTGACATGCTGCGCATCGGCACCGCTGTCGACGAGAACCTCACCCTGGCGCAATACGATCAGTCGCTGCTCCCGGTCGAAACGTACATCGATGGCGCTGCCGCTGTTGAGGTGAACCTGACTGCCGTCCTCCAGCACCAGACGGCGACGCTCGCCGACGCCGGTACGCTGGTCGGCGAGCCATGGCTGGCGATCACTCAACCGATAGGAGGCATAGCCGAGCGGCGCAGCCGCCGCCAGCAACAGCAGGCTCTTCAGCGCCCGACGCCGTTCACGACCCAGGGTGTTCATCGCCAGCGCGGGTGGCAGCAGGCCGAGCCGGTTCTGGACCTGGCGCACGCGCTGCCAGGCCCGCTCATGCTCGGGGTTGGCCTGGCGCCAGCGCTCACAGTCGCGCAGTTGCTGCTCGGCCGCTTCGCCACTGTGCAGAAGCATCAACCAGTGTGCGGCCTGGCGAGCGACCTCGCGATCGATTCCGGCGTCCATGCTCACTCCACGTACAGCACACAGGCCTCGAAGGCCTGGGCCATGTAGCGCTTGACCGAGCGCTCGCCAATGTCCAGGCGCCGGGCGATCTGCGCGTAGTTCAGGCCTTCGAGCTGGGACAGCAGGAACACCTGGCGCACCAGCGGGCGCAAACGGGCGAGCAGTCGGTCGACCTGCTCCAGGGTTTCCTGAATCAGCACCAGCTCCTCGGCGGACAGCGCCACCTCTTCAGGCCAGGCGGCCAGGGCCTCCAGGTAGGCGCGCTCCAGCGACTGGCGGCGAAAATGATCATGTACCAGATGGCGACCGATGGTCGCCAGATAAGCGCGCGGGCGCTGCAAATCCGGCAGTGCACCAGCCTTGTGCTGGACGCTGAGCAGGCGCACGAACACGTCCTGGGCAAAATCGGCAGCCTGGCTGGAATTGCCGACTCGCCGGTACAGCCAGCCCTGCAGCCAGGAACTGTGCTCGCGGTACAACCCGCCCACGATGTCGTCGCTCATCCGTTACCCCCATGCTGGAAGGCGAAGACATTAAGTGATAATAATTCTCACATCAATCGGCAGCGATCACTGCCGTCGCAACAGGAGAATTCAATGCCACGCCCTGCTCCCCGCACCCTGCGGGTCATTTCATCCGCTCCAGTCACCCCGCACATGCTGCGCATCACCCTGGGCGGCACGGAAATAGACAGTTTCCCCGCCGATCAGGAAAGCGCCTACATCAAACTGATCTTCCCCGCCCCGGACAGCGACAGGACACTGATGCGCACCTACACCGTGCGCCACCAACGCTCTGACCAGTTCGACGTCGACTTCGTGCTGCACCATGACGCTGGCCCCGCTGCCGAATGGGCGAAGAACGCCAGGCCGGGCGACAGCATCGTGGTTGGCGGCCCCGGCCCGAAGAAGCTGGTGGACAACAGTGCCGACTGGTTCCTCGTCGTCGGCGACATGACCGCACTGCCGGCAATCAGCGTCAACCTCGAACAATTGCCGGCCGACGCCCGCGGCCATGCCGTGATCGAGGTGATCGACGAACACGACATCCAGCCGCTACGCCACCCGGATGGAGTCCGCCTGCACTGGCTGGTCAACCCGCACCCCGGCGAAGACAGCCAGTTACTGGTCAACCAGGTACGCCAACTGGACTGGCTACCGGGCCAGCCAAGCATCTGGGCCGCCTGCGAGTTCACTGCCATGCGTGCCCTGCGTCAGCATTTCAGGGAGGAGCGCCAGGTCGAGCGCAAGAGCCTGTATATCTCCAGCTACTGGAAGCTCGGCAGCAGCGAAGATCAGCACAAACTGGCCAAACGCGAGGATGCCGACGCCCTGGGCGAATGACCCATATCGCCACTCACTCTGGATACCGGCGGATACCCGTATCCAGGCAGGTGGCCGAGGCGTACGGAAGCCGGTCGGCGGCAAGTTGTGCCCATTGCCCGCAATCCTGTTACACTCGGGCCTTCCCGCCAGGCTTGCGCCCGGATGCTGCCCCCAGAGGCCAGCAGTACCGGACGGGATTGCGCGCCCCACGTGCGATTCAAGCCAGGCACTACACCTATAGGGCCACGCCCTCACCAGACAGGATTGCACATGTCCTTTGCCTCCCTCGGTCTCTCCGAGGCTTTGGTCCGCGCGGTCGAAGCCGCCGGCTACACCCAGCCCACTCCGGTGCAACAGCGGGCCATCCCCGCCGCGTTGCAAGGTCGCGACCTGATGGTGGCGGCCCAGACGGGTACAGGTAAGACAGGCGGTTTCGCCCTGCCGATTCTCGAGCGACTGTTCCCCAACGGTCACCCGGATCGCGAACAGCGCCACGGCCCGAAACAGCCACGCGTGCTGGTGCTTACGCCCACCCGCGAACTCGCCGCCCAGGTGCACGACAGCTTCAAGCTGTATGCCCGCGATTTGAAATTCGTCAGCGCCTGCATCTTCGGCGGCGTTGGCATGAACCCGCAGATACAAGCCCTGGCCAAGGGTGTCGACGTGCTGGTGGCATGCCCGGGCCGCCTGCTCGACCTGGCCAACCAGCGCGCCATCGACCTCTCGCACGTGGAAATCCTCGTGCTCGACGAAGCCGACCGCATGCTCGACATGGGCTTTATCCATGACGTGAAGAAGGTGCTCGCCAAACTGCCCTCCAAACGGCAGAACCTGCTGTTCTCGGCAACCTTCTCGAAAGACATCACCGATCTGGCCGGCAAGCTGTTGCACAATCCGGAACGCATCGAAGTCACGCCGCCGAACACCACGGTCGAGCGCATCGAGCAGCGCGTATTCCGCCTGCAGGCCAGTCACAAGCGCGCCCTGCTCGCACACCTGATCACCGCCGGCGCCTGGGAACAGGTATTGGTGTTCACCCGTACCAAGCACGGCGCCAACCGCCTGGCCGAGTACCTGGACAAGCATGGCCTGCCGGCCGTGGCGATTCATGGCAACAAGAGCCAGAACGCCCGTACCAAGGCCCTGGCCGACTTCAAGGCGAACAAGGTGCGCATCCTGGTCGCCACCGATATCGCCGCCCGCGGCCTGGACATCGACCAGTTGCCACACGTGGTCAACTTCGAGTTGCCCAACATCGAGGAAGACTACGTGCACCGTATCGGCCGTACCGGCCGTGCCGGGCGCAGCGGTGAGGCGATTTCCCTGGTCGCGCCGGACGAGGAGAAGCTGCTCAAGGGCATCGAGCGGATGACCAAGCAGAAGATCCAGGACGGCGATCTGCTGGGCTTCGATGCCAGCAAGGTCGAGGCCGAGCGCCCTGAAGTGCGCGAGCCGCAGAAACCACGCCCGCCACGCGGCGCCAAGCCGGATGGCGAACGCCACGGCGGCGGCCGCAAGGACAAGGGCAAGGATGGCGGCAAAGCCAAGACCCAGAGCAAAGCCAGGCCCGCTCGTGAACAACAACCGCGTGGTTCGGCCAGTGCCAACGCGCCAACCGTGCCTACGTTGCCTCCGGATCGCGCGCCGGACGAGTTCCGCGATGACGAGATCGACAATTTCGGTAACCGTGTCGACTACGTAAGCCCGAACCAGAACAATGGTCAGGGCCGTGGTCGTCGTCCCGGTACCGCCGGTAGCGGCCCAAGCGCCAGCAACGGTGTTGGCCAGGGCCCTCGTGGTCAGGGTAAAGGCCCGCGTAGCGGCGGTGCAGGTGCGGGCAAACGTCAGGGCCAAGGCCAGGGCGCTGGCAAGGGTCGTGGCGGTGCGGGCAGCCGTGGTCGCGGCCAGCAGCGCGATACCACTACCTCGCTCAACCGTGATGAACTGCCGCGTCAGGAACCTGCCGTACGCAGCAACCGCGACAAGCAGCCGGTCATCGTGCACAAGACTTCGCGCAGCGACCGCCTGCCGACGCCTGAGCAGCTCGATCAGCTACAAAGCAGCCGCCCACGCGGCGAGAAGCCAGCCCTGCTGACGCGCAACCGCGACAGCTGAGCATTGGCTCATTGAAAACGCCGGCCAAGTGCCTGATGCCGATCAGATAAGGTTTTGTATGGAGCCGGGGGCACCTACAGATGAGCGGCAAACCGCCGCCCGTGTAGGAGCGTCGTCCTCGGCGCGATACGATGGTGGCCATCCTGCAAAATCCGCGGCGTGCTCACTATTCGCCGCGGGGTCGCGGCTCCTACAGGGCCAGGACAAACCGCCGTTTTGCGGGCCAAACGCTTAACTGACTGGCATTAGGCCAAGTGCCGGCGTTTTCATGTGCGAAGCCCGGAAACGACAACGCCGGCTGGGAGCCGGCGTTGTCGTAACTCGCGTCAGGCTTACTTGCGCACACCTTCCACGGAGATGATCAGCTCGACTTCCTGCGCAGCAGGGCCCAGATCCTTCTCGATGCCGAAGTCTTTCAGCTTCAGCTTGGTGCTGCCTTCGAAACCAGCGCGATAACCGCCCCACGGGTCGTCGCCCTGACCAATGAACTTGGCAGCGATCACCACCGGATTGGTCACGCCATTGAGGGTCAGGTTGCCGGTGATGTCTGCTGCGCCTTCACCGGTGGACTTGACCGCGGTCGACTCGAAGGTCGCGGTCGGGTTCTTGCTGACGTTGAGGAAGTCGGCGCTACGGATGTGTTTGTCGCGCTCGGCGTGGTTGGTATCGACGCTTTCGGTCTTCAGGGTAACGTTGACCTTGCTGGCCTCCGGGTTCTTCTCATCGAAGCTGAAGCTGCCGTCGAAATCCTTGAACGTACCGTACAGCCAGCTATAGCCCAGATGGCTGATCTTGAAATTGACGAAGGCGTGCTGGCCTTGCTTGTCGATAGCGTAATCGGCAGCCATTGCATTGCCTGCACTCAGCAGTGCGGTACCCAGCGCCAGTGCAGCGAAAGTCTTCTTCAACATGGGAACTCCTTGTGAGATGAAATGGACGGCGTAGCGGTGCAACGCCGAAACAGCTGGAGGATCAACGCCCGAAGATACGCACCAGAGTACGATCACGGTCGATGAAATGGTGCTTCAGTGCAGCCAGACCATGCAGGACGGCAAAAATCACGATAGCCCAGGCCAGGTACTCATGGATCAAGCCGGCGACATCGCTCTGGTTGGGAATACTGGTCACGCTTGCCGGCACGTCGAACAGACCGAAAACGCTGATGGCCCGGCCATCGGCCGTGGAGATCAGGTAACCGGAGATCATCAGCACGAACAGGCCGAGGTAGAGAAAGCCGTGGCCCAGCTTGCTGGCGATCCGCGTCAGCCGGCCATGCTCAGGCAGCGCTGGCGGCGGCGGGCTGATCCAGCGCCACAGCAAACGGGCTGCCATGACAATGAACAGCAGGATGCCGATGCTTTTGTGGATGTTCGGCGCGGTCTGGTACCAGCCGCTGTAGTAGCTCAACCCGACCATCCAGTAGCCGAGGCCGAACAGACCGAATACGGCAATGGCGACCAGCCAATGCAGGGAAATGCTGACAAAACCGTAACGAAACGCCGAATTACGCCACTGCATGGCCTGATCCCGGAAAGTGAGTGGAGAGAGATTAGCAACAAACCTATCGACTAAAAGCAGAAATTACTGCTTTGAAATATCGAGAAAAACGATATCTCGAATGGCATATTGCAGCCAAATCGCATTAGTGAAATCTGCCATCACAGAGTTCAACGGCTCGTCGTAAGCGGTCGATTTCAATGGATCAGCGGAAGGCGCGATCACAAAACGAAGACCCGGTTCATCTGATAGGCTTGCCCGCTGATGATTGGGAGAACACCTTGATGAGCCTGAACCACCACTGGATGCAGCGTGACCTGGAAGTCCTCTGGCACCCTTGTACACAGATGAAGGATCACGAGCGCCTGCCGCTGATTCCAATCCGCCGCGGCGAAGGCGTCTGGCTGGAAGACTTCGAAGGCAAGCGCTACCTCGATGCGGTCAGCTCCTGGTGGGTCAACGTCTTCGGCCATGCCAACCCGCGTATCGGCGAGCGCATCAAGGAGCAGGTCGATACGCTCGAACACGTGATGCTGGCCGGCTTCAGCCATCAGCCGGTGGTCGAGCTGTCCGAGCGCCTGGTGCGTATCACCCCGCCAGGGCTGAACCGGGTGTTCTACGCCGACAACGGCTCCTCGGGCATCGAGGTGGCGCTGAAGATGAGCTTCCACTACTGGCTCAATAGCGGAAAAGCGGCGAAAAAGCGCTTCATCACCCTGAGCAACAGCTACCACGGCGAAACCGTGGCAGCGATGTCGGTAGGCGACGTGGCGCTGTTCACCGACACCTACAAGGCATTGCTGCTCGACACCCTCAAGGTACCCAGCCCGGATTGCTACCTGCGCCCGGACGGCGTGACCTGGGAAGACCACTCGCGCACCCTGTTCGCCCTGATGGAACAGACCCTGGCCGAACACCATCACGAAGTCGCAGCCGTGATCGTCGAACCACTGATCCAGGGCGCTGGCGGCATGCGCATGTACCACCCGATCTACCTGACCCTGCTGCGCGAAGCCTGCGATCGCTATGGCGTGCACCTGATCCATGACGAGATCGCCGTTGGCTTTGGCCGCACCGGAACGATGTTCGCCTGTGAGCAGGCCGGCATCACGCCGGATTTTCTGGTGCTGTCGAAGGCACTCACCGGAGGCTACTTGCCGATGGCCGCGGTACTGACCACCGACGATGTCTACAGCGCCTTCTACGACGATTACGCCACCCTGCGCGCCTTCCTTCACTCGCATACCTACACCGGCAACCCGCTGGCCTGCGCGGCGGCCCTGGCGACCCTGGATATCTTCGAGGAAGACGGCGTGATCGAGGCCAACAAGGCACTCGCCAGCCGCATGGCCAGCGCCACCGCACACTTGACGGATCATCCGCACGTGGCCGAGGTGCGCCAGACCGGCATGGCCCTGGCCATCGAGATGGTGCAGGACAAGGCCGGCAAGGTCGCCTACCCCTGGCAGGAGCGACGCGGCCTGCAGGTGTACCAGCACGCCCTGACTCGCGGCGCGTTGCTGCGCCCGCTGGGCAGCGTGGTGTATTTCCTGCCGCCCTACGTGATCACCGAGGAACAGATCGATTTTCTCGCCGAAGTCGCCAGCGAGGGCATCGATCTGGCCACCCGTACATCGATCAGCGTGGCCACCGGTGATAACCGCTACCCAGGCTTTCGCGATCCGGGCTGAGTGCGTGGCGGCAAGGATGCCCAACACGCCGGTGCACAACAGATATCCATCAAGCCGGAACAACGTCAGCATGTTGCTGCTGATCGTGTTTGCTCACTGAATCGGTCGGATTCAGACGCCTGATTGTCGCTCTCACTTATCATCCATATCCACGCGCCCTTACCATAGGCTGAGGCATGGTCTCGCTGGGCCAGGGCTCGCAACTTTTAACCAGCGGACAAGCCCGCCTGAATCATTAAATAAGGAACGACACTCTTTTTCTGCCGCCAACGATAGCTAAAAGCAAATGGAGAGCAAGCAATGTCATTCAGCAAAAAATCATTTCTGGCACTAGCCATAGCTGCGACTACGGGCTCCCCTATGGTCATGGCCAGTCAGGCCGAAAGCCAGGGCTTTATCGAAGACAGCCATCTGGACTTCCTGACCCGCAACCTGTACTGGCACCATGACGGCCATGGTGGCGGTGCCGACAACCGAGAGTGGGGCCAGGGCTTTCGCCTCGATTACACATCCGGCTACACCCAGGGCACCGTGGGTTTTGGCGTGGATCTGAGTACCTATGCGCTGATCAAGCTGGATGGCGGCCGAGGCTACTCGGGCAGAGCCGGGGTACTGGTGCCGGACGGCGAGGGTAGCCGTGACGAGGCCAGCTCGGCGGGGGCGGCGGTGAAGATGCGCCTATCCAACACCGAATTGAAATATGGCAACAACCTGCGTCCCTACAACCCGGTATTCGCGCCGGCCGACGCCCGCCTGGTACCCAGTACCGCCACCGGCTTCTGGCTGACGAGCAGCGAACTGGAAGGCCTAGCTCTGGAAGCGGGCCACTTCACCGCAGCCAAGGACTTTAACAGCACCAACAACGACGACGACTTCTACGCGGCTTACGCGGGCGTGAGTACCGACACGGTGGACTTCGTCGGCGGCAATTACACGATCAACGACAACCTCAGCGTCAGCCTCTACGGCGCCGAGTACAAGGACATCTGGCGCCAGTACTATGCCAACGCCAACTACACCTACGCACTGACCGACGAGCAGAGCCTGAACTTCGACTTCAACATCTATCGCTCGGATGACGAAGGCCGCAAGTTGGCTGGTGAAATCGATGTCACGGCCTGGTCGTTCGCCGCGGCCTATACCATCGGCGCGCACACCTTCAAACTGACTCACCAGCAAATCGACGGCGACCAGCCGTTCGACTACCTGGGAATGGGCCCGGGCACCTACCATGACTCCATCTACCTGGCCAACTCCTCGCAACTGGTCGATTTCAACGGCCCGAACGAGAAGTCCTGGGGTCTGTTCTACGACCTCGATTTCACCAGCTACGGGGTACCCGGCCTGAGCTTCCACGCACGCTATATCCGCGGTACCGACGTCGATGGCAGCAAGATGGATCAGAACAGCCCCTATGCCTATTACGCCGACGGCGAAGACCACTGGGAGCGCGACCTCGCCGTTGGCTATGTCGTGCAGAGCGGTTCGGTCAAGGATCTGTCGGTGCGTCTGCGCCAGGCCACTCACCGCATCGGCAATGGCAAGTCGGACGTTTCCTCCGACCAGGTTCGCCTGATCGTCGAATACCCACTGAATATCTTCTGATACGACCTGGCCGGGGGCATCCCGGCCAGCCACACGGCAACAGCACTGTAAACGGCGGCAGCCCTGCAGAAAAAACACCACGCGGTTATGCTTGCCAACCCTAAGTCCTAAGTCATACCCGTTACCGCCATGCGCCTCTCCCGTTTCTTTATCGACGCCCCTCTGTCCCTCGGCCAGCACCAGTTGCCGGAAGCCCAGGCCCATTACATCGGCCGTGTGCTGCGGCATGCCGCGGGCGACGTGGTGCAGCTGTTCGATGGCAGCGGGCAGGAATTTCGCGGCGAGTTGATCGAAGTCGGCAAGAAAGCGGTGCGCGTCGAGTTGCGCGAGCAGTTCGACGGTCAGGCCGAATCGCCCCTGCACATTCACCTTGGCCAGGGGCTTTCCCGCGGCGAACGCATGGATTGGGCGATCCAGAAAGCCACCGAGCTCGGAGCCCAGGTCATCAGCCCGATCGTCAGCGCTCGCTGCGAGGTACGCCTGAAGGATGAACGCGCCGACAAGCGCATGGCACACTGGCGCCAGGTAGCGATCAGCGCCTGCGAACAATGCGGGCGCTCGGTGATCCCGATGATCCACGCGCCCATCACCCTGGACGACTGGCTGCAACAGAGCGAAGCCGAGCTGAAGCTGGTGCTGCACCCGGTTGCCGAACCGCTGACCAGCCACGCCAAACCGCAATCGCTGGCCTTTCTGATCGGCCCGGAAGGCGGCCTCAGCGATGCTGAAGTCGAACAGGCTCAAGCCGCCGGCTTCCATGCTGCGCGTCTCGGGCCGCGGGTGCTGCGTACGGAAACGGCACCCGTGGCAGGGCTGGCGATCGCGCAGCACCTCTGGGGCGATTTCTGAGCACTGACTCAGTAAACGCGTTCACTTCAGAAATCCATCGAAAGCCGGCTGCTTCTTCGACAACCTAGCCCAGCCGAGCACCTAAAGGTCTTCGCGAATATCGGCCATATCGTTGGCGTGTTCTTCTTCCTGGGCGAGGATCTCTTCGAAGATTCGCCGAGTAGTGGGATCGTCGTTGCCGATAAAGGCGATGATCTCGCGGTAGCTGTCGATGGCGATGCGCTCGGCCACCAGATTCTCGGTGACCATTTCCTTGAGTGACGCACCGGTGACGTATTCGGCGTGGGAGCGCGCTGTCAGCGTGGACGGGTCGAAATCGGGTTCGCCACCGAGCTGGGTGATGCGCTCGGCCAGTTGATCCGAATGCTACAACTCCTGCTGAGCGTGTTCGAGAAACTCAGCGGACGCGACGCTCGCCTTGAGCCCGTTCGCCATATGCCAGGGCACGTTGACGCAGAATGCTGATATCGGTGAGCGGGGTGGCCATGTCTTTTCTCCATCGGCTAACGGTTGAATGCGCTGGTTCTAGCGACCGGCGACACTCAGTTGGGAGTCATGGCGAAAGAGAAAAGCTTGGCCTGTTACAAGATGCTACCAGGCCAGGCCCGCCCGAAGGCGAGCAGGTTCAGATCAGCTCGGCATCGGCAAGCAGTTGCTCCAGCCCTTCCAGATCAGGGATGCGCAGCACTGTGTCATCCACCTTCACCGCGGCCAGCTCCAAAGACGCCAACGGCACATCGGCTCGCGGCAGATCCTCGGCGACCCGCAGAGAACGCGGAATGCCCTGTACCAGCAAGGCAATGAACTTGACGTTCGGGCGCCCGCCTAGGGCATTGAGAATGGCGATACGGGCGCCATCACCAGCTACCGCCTGGCCACCGGACGCGGCCTCGAACGACAGCAGGGGCAGGCTCAGGTCACGCCAGGCCACCTGACCGAGAAACCAGTCGGGCAGGCCAGGCATTGCTGGCGGGGCGCGATAGGGAATCAGCTCGGCCACGGCCACGTTGGGCAGCAGCAACGTGCGATCGGCCAGCGGCACGACCAGACCGGTCAGGCTGCTGACGCTGTTCTGGGTAACGACGGCTTGGCTCATGAAAAAGTCCTGTTATGCAGCGAAATCAATGAAGGGAAGCCGCGGCCTATCGGCACTGCTCGGCAAGATGGTCGACCAGTGCAGCAGCCAGCTCTCGCGGGTCGGCACTGAAGCTGCTGTAGCCGCCCTCGCGCAGGCTGTCGGGCATGCTCGAGCAGACGCAGCTGTCAGCGCGCTGTGTCCAGATCATGCCGCCCTGGCGCTTCACATAGGCGGCTGCCGCGCTGCCATCGCTGCCCATGCCGCTGAAGGCGATAACGCCACTACCCTCCGCAAAGCGCTGCGCCAGATTGAGCATCATCTGGTCGATCGATGGGCTGTAGGGTTCTGGCCAGGGTCGGGCAGTGACCTGCATGGCACCGTCATCGCTGAAGGCCAGCTCGTTGCTGACCGGCACCACGACCACCTCACCGCAGCGCACGCTGTCGCCATCGCGCACCGTGCCAACACGCCACTGACTGTGACGGCCGACTGCCTGGGGCAACGTCGTCTCGAAGCTGGGGTCGATATGCTGCGCGTAAATGAAACCTACCGGCAGGCCGCCGGGCAAGGCATCGAGAAAGGCCTTCACCGCCGCCGGACCGCCAAGGGACGCCGCCAGCAGCCAGATCTGCCTCGCCGGCTCGCCCGCTTGCAGTGGCGTATTGGCCAGCACCGCAGGCAACTCGACGCGCCCAGGGCGCTGAACTTCGGCGAGCAGACCATCCAGGCCGGCACCCACTGCCAAAGCGGGATCACCCACCAGTTTTTTCAGTTTGCCGACCAGGCGTCGCTCCCAGCGCGGGTAGTTCTCGGAACTGCGCTCGGGCGCATGCCCCTCGCCAAACAGCACCGGCACCCTGGAATCCTCCATCAGCGCATCGATCAACGGCAAATCATCGGACTGCACCAGGTCGACCAGCCACAGCTCGGCCTCGCAGGCCTGCAGCGCCGCATCGTCGAGCCGCGCCGGATCACTGTTGAGCACCACCTGATAACCATTGCTGCTCAGCGCCTGCTGCAGCACATGGCGCTGCAGCGAGGTGTCGGCGATCACCGCGATACGCGCCGCGCCGCGCTCGCTCATGGCCGCTTCGTCCACTTTTCGATGGCGCTCAGCAGCAGCGATTCCTGATAAGGCTTGCCGAGGTATTCGTTGACGCCGATGCTCATCGCACGTTCACGGTGCTTCTCACCGGTACGCGAGGTAATCATGATGATCGGCAGATCCTTCAGGCCCTCGTCGTGGCGGATCAGGTTGGCAACCTCGAAGCCGTCCATCCGTGGCATCTCGATATCCAGCAACATGATATCGGGGCGATGCTCCTGAAGTTGCGCGATAGCGTCGACCCCGTCCTTGGCGGTCAGCACGTTCATGCCGTTGCGCTCCAGCAGGCGACTGGTGACCTTGCGTACGGTCACCGAGTCGTCGACCACCATGACCAGCGTCGGGCGCTCGACCTCGACTTCAGGCGCCGCGCCAGCGTCGGCGGACAGCCGTGGCCGAACCTGATACTGCAGATGCGCATGCAGCTCGCGGATGGTCGCCAGCAGATCGAGAATCACCACCACGCGACCGTCGCCAAGGATGGTCGCACCGGAAATACCATGCACCGCGGCGAACTGCGGCCCCAGGCTCTTCACCACGATCTCCCGCGAGCCGGCCAGGGAATCCACCTGCACGGCCATCGCGTGTTCGCTGGAACGCACCAGGATCACTGGCAGCGGCAGGCTCTGGCCAACCAGTTTGGGATGCTGGCCGTTGTTCAGCAGATCCCCCAGGTAACGCAGCTCGTAGACCTGGCCGGCGTACTCGAAGCGCGGCGCGTCCGGCCCGTAGTATTCCTCCAGCTCGTAAGGCGAAACCCGCACGATGCCTTCGATGGTGTTCAGCGGGATGGCGTACAGATCCTCGCCGGAGAGCACCATCAACGCGCGGTTGACCGACACGGTGAATGGCAGACGGATGCGGAACGTGGTGCCCTGGCCAGCGGTGGAATCGATGCTCATGGAGCCGCCGAGCTGCTTGACCTCGGCGTTGACCACGTCCATACCGACGCCACGCCCGGAAATTTGCGTAACCTTCTCGGCCGTGGAGAAACCGGCCTCGAGGATGAACTGCAGAATTTCGTGCTCGCTGAGGTCGGCACCGGCATCCATCAGGCCACGCTCGATGGCCTTGCGACGGACTGCGTCCAGGTTTATCCCGGCACCGTCGTCGCTGAGGGTCAGTACGATGTCGCCGCCTTCGCGGGCCAGACCCAGGCGGATGCTGCCCTGCTCCGGCTTGCCGGCCTCACGGCGTGCGGCGCTACCTTCGATGCCGTGGTCGACGGCGTTGCGCAGCATGTGTTCGAGCGGCGCGACGATACGTTCGAGCACCGTACGATCCATCTCGCCGTCAGCGTTGCCGACGATGAATTCGACCTGCTTGCCCAGCTCGCTGGCGACCTGCCGAACGATACGACGCAGGCGTGGTACCAGACGATCGAAAGGCACCATGCGCGTACGCATCAGGCCTTCTTGCAGCTCGGTGTTGACCCGCGCCTGTTGCAGCAGCAGGGTTTCCGCATCGCGGTTACGCGAGGCCAGGGTTTCCTTCAGATCCAGCAAGTCGGAAGCCGACTCGAAGAGCGCACGCGACAGCTGCTGCAGCTGCGAATGGCGATCCATCTCCAGCGGGTCGAAGTCCTCATAGCCGGCGCGCTCGGCCTCGGCCTGATAGCGGCTGAGGATCTGCGCCTGGGTCTCGGTATCGAGACGCCGCAACTGATCGCGCACCCGGTCGATGGTGGCTTCCATCTCGCTCAGGGTGAAACCGAAATCGCTGACCTGTTGCTCGACGCGACCGCGGAAAATCGAGGTTTCACCCGCCAGGTTGACCAGGCCCTCGAGCAGATCCGCCGGCACCTTGACCAGCTCTTGCGGCGCACGGCGGGCAGCGGCCTCTTCAGCGGCCACCTCGGCGCGCTGTACGAAAGGCAGCACACGGTGCTGCGCTTGCACGGCCGGCTGCTCGCTGGCGGCGACGATGGAGGTGACCGCACGAACGGGAACCTGCTCCGGCTCGACCGGACGCTCGTCCAGCGGCTGTTGCTGCAGGCGCTGACGCAACTCGTCGACACTCTTCTGCAAACCTTCGAAACCGGACTGCACGTCGAGGTACAGGCTTTCTGGCCAGGGTGCGCCCTGCGCCTGAGCTTCAGTCAGGTGCTGCTCCAGATCGTGGCTCTGGTCACCCAGGTGTTTCTGACCTGCCAGACGTGCACCGCCCTTCAGGGTATGCAGCACGCGCAGCAGCTCATCGATGGCACCGACGTCGTCACGACGCTCTTCCCAGCGGCCAATGCCGGCTTCCATGGTCTCGAGCAGATCGTCGGCTTCTTCGAGGAAGATATCGAGAATATCCGCCTCGGCGTCGAACGCCTCTTCGTGCACGGCACGCAGCGGAACAGCCGTGGGCATGCTCAGTTGTTCGTCGGGGTTGGCGCGCAGCCGGCGAATGGTTTCGATCAGTTCGTCGCCGCCGGGTACTGGACGATGGGCGCGCACCGCATCGAGCATCTCCGCCAAGCGATCGTGGCAAGCCTGGAGCAATTCGAACAGCATCGGGCTGGCGCGCAGACGGCCGTTGCCGAGATCCTCGTAGAGGAATTCCAGTTCGTGAGCCAGGTCGCCGATCTCACGGATCTCGGCCATCCGCGCGCCACCCTTGAGGGTGTGCAGATCGCGCTGCAGCGACTCCAGATCGAGGCTGTTGTCGACGTCATCCATCCAGTGAGATAGCGCCGCACCGGCACTGTCGATGATGTCGAAACCTTCTTCGAGGAAGATTTCCACCAGCTCGGGATCACGGTCATCGTCCACCGGCGCCTGTTGCTGCAGTTGGGTCGGCGTGGTGTATTCGCTCACACTCAGCGGTTCGACGAGCGGCTCTTCAAAAGACGCTACTTCAGCCAGCGGAGCGCTGTCCGGCTGTGGCTCCGTTACCTCGGGCAACTCGGCGGGCTGCGGAGCATCCGCTTCTACGGGCTGCTCATCCTGTCCACCACGCTGGCGGAACAGGCGAATCGTCGCGACCAGCTCATCCGCACGTTGTGCGGGCTGACGACCCTGCAGGCTGTTGAGCATGGCCACCAGAAGAGCATGGCCCTGCTGCAGGCTGCCGGTGACGAAGGAGGATACGTCGTAACGACGATCCATCAGGCCTTCGTAAAGCGCTTCCAGCTCATGAGCCAGCTCGCTGATCGGAGCGATCCCGGCCATGTTCGCACCGCCCTTGAGGGTGTGCAGGTCACGTTGCAGCGAGGACAGCGCGGTACGGTTGTCCGGCTCCGCCAACCAGCGCTCCAGGGCGAGGCCGGCGCTGTCGAGAATGTCCACGGCCTCTTCGAGGAAGATGGACACCAGTTCGTCGTCGGCTGCGTCTACAGGTTGTGCGGATTGGCTGGCATCGTCATTGGCCGCGTCAGCGACCAGCGACTGCTCCAGGGTACGGGTCGCTTCATCCAGGTCGACCACTTGCAGGCCAGGCACGTCACCCGACAGCAGTGCCAACTTGGCAGGATCCAGTGCTTCGTCCAGCAGCGCGCGCAGCGCGGCGACTCGCTCGGCACTGGCACTGACTTCCAGGCCGGCAGCGACCTGATCCATCATGCTGACCAGCGCTTCATGGGCCTGTTCGGCCTCATCGAAGAAACGCTCGCTGACAGCCAGGCGACCCTCTTCCACCGCGCCGTAGAGATCGAGCAATACTTCGCACAGCTCGTCGATCTGCGGTAATTCGGCCATCTCCGCACCGCGGCCCAGGGTCGTCAACTCTTCCAGCAGTGCGCTGAGTTCCTGGCGTTCGGACGGATGCTCGCGCCAGCGGTGCAGCAGGTCTTCGGCGTCCAGCAGGATGTCCATGCCTTCGGCGAGGAAGATGCTGATCAACTGCGGGTCGCGGCTTTCGCCCTGTACATCCTGGCGCTGGCTCTCCGCATGTTCGAGGCGCTTGTCATGCAGCTGTTGCACGCGCTCCAGGTACTCATCGGCACCGGGAAGCGGCTGCAACGGATCGCTTTCCAGTTGCGCCAGGCCCTGACGGAACAGCGCCTGGGCTTCGACCAGCACTTCGGCCTCGGCCAGATCCAGCGGTAGCAGGTTGGCCTTGAACTCCTTGACCATCTTCTCCAGCGGCGCAGCGACCTCGGCCATCGGCAGGATGCCGGCCATATAGGCACTGCCCTTGAGCGTGTGCAGGGCGCGCTGCAAGTCGTCGGTCACCGGTTGCGGCAGTTCCCGGGCGCAGTCATCGAGAAAGGCGGACAGGGTCTCGAGGTGGGTTTCCGCTTCGTTGCGGAAAATCTCCAGCAACTGCGGATCCAGCCCCTCGCTCTCTTCGGCAACGGGCGCGGCAGCCTCGATCTCGCCCGCGGGCTCGGCTACCGCGGCAGCCGGGGCGTCATGCTTTGGGAGACTCAGCCCCTTGGCCAGCGCATGCGCGTCGGCGGCAAGGTGGTCGACGTCATCACGCTGGCGTTGAGCCTGAGCGGCGAACTCATCGACCAGCTCCGGCATCAGGGCGACGACCTGCTCGATTACCTGCTGTACCTCGGCATCCGGCTGGATGCTGCGGTCGAGCACGCGGTTGAGCATGTTCTCGATCGACCAGGCCAGCTCGCCGATAACCAGCGCGCGCACCATGCGACCACTGCCCTTGAGGGTGTGGAAGGCGCGGCGCACTTCGGTCAGCGCGTCCTTGTCCTCGGTATCGGCGCACCAGCGCGGCAGGAATTCGGCGATGGTTTCCAGCACTTCGCCTGCTTCTTCGATAAAGACTTCACGCAGTTCTTCGTCGATCGGTTCTTCGTCGGCAGGAGGCGGCAGCAGGCTAGGTGGTACGTCCAGCGCTGGCGGATTGATCGCCTGCACCGGAGCGGCCATCACGTCGGCCATGGAAATGGCTTTCTCGGCAGCCGGCTCTTCAAGCACAGCTGGCTCGGGCATGCCGGGCAATTCGACTTCCGGCAGTTGCAGATCGGTCAGGTCGATCTCGTCCCACTGCACGTCGCTGTCTGCATCGAAGTTCAGGGACTCCAGCTGCCCGGGCTGGTTTTCAAAGCCCTCGGCAGGTAGATCCAGAGGCGGCAATTCGCTCGCCGGACGCTCGATATCAACCAGGTCGAGACGGGGTTCCAGCTCCTCGAGCGACCACAGAGTGTCATCTTCAGCGCCTTGCGACTGCTCCGGATCGGACGCTTGCGATGCACCCGCAGGTTCAGCGTCGAGATCGAATGACCAGTCGTCATCGGCCTGCGAGGGTGCCTGCTCCGCTACGGTGGGCGCGTCGAGCTGGCCAAGGTCGAGGGGTTCGGCTGAGGACGGCGATGAGTCATCCAGCGCCAGCGGCTCGAAGGTATCGGGTTTGTCGGCGGGCAGATCACTGTCGTCCAGCGTCCAGCTGTCGTCTGCTACCGATGCGCTCGCATCGGCGTAGGGGTCACCGCTCAGCTCGCCAAGGTCGATGACTTCTGGAATGGATGACGGCGACGCCTCGGGCTCTGCGTGAAGGAGCGCTTGCGGCTGCTCGTCATCAGCCTGCGGCCAGCTGTCCTCGGTCTGAAAGCTGGTATCGGATTCACTGAGTTCGAGTCGCGTCTCGCCAGATGGCTGCGCCTCGATGCTCGGCGGCTCTACGGATTCGGTTTCGACAGCACTAGCGAGAGCGGGCGCGGACAGCACGTCGATATCGTGCAGCGGATCGTCCAGCGGTGCCGGTTTTTCGTCGACCGGCGCGGCATCGAGAATCGATGGTTTTTCCTGCAGCGGATAGCCAAGCGCAGCGAGGCTTTCTTCGGCGACATCGAGAATCAGGTCGCCCTGGGTCGCGTGATCCTCGGAGAGGCGCTCCAGGTAATATTCGACGCTGGTGATGGCATCGGCCAGGGTGTCGAGGTTCTGCCAGTTGGGTACAGCCTTGCGGGCCAGCAGTTGCTCCTGGATGTAGCTGTTGCAGGCATTGAGCAGTGCGGCGGCGCGATCCAGAGGGATCATCGCCAGCCCGCCACGCACTTGGGTCAGCAGCCCCGGCACACGGGCCAGGTGCTCGTGATTCCACTGCGAGGCGATGAATTCGATGATCGCGTCCTTGGCCTGTTCCAGGCCATTGCGCGCTTCCTTGATCACCAGTTGGTGAATCTGCCCCACATCGGTGGTGGGCAGGTGGCTTTCCTCGCGCCTGGCGTTGTCGTTCTGGCCGACCATGCCGGTCAGCGTCGCTTCGACGTACAGCAGTGCGCCGGCGACATCCATCAACACCGCATCGCTGGGTTCCTGAGTACCTTGAGCCAGGGCGCGCACCACGTCGAGCTGGTCGACGATGACCTTGCGCGGCTGAGCGAAACCGAGCACGGCGAGGGTGTCAGCGATCTGCTTGAGCGGTACCAGCAGGGCTTCCATATCTGCGACCTGGGTACGATCACTGCGCACGAACAGATCGAGGCTGTCCTTGACCCGTACCAGCTCCTCGCACAGGGCGCCGACTACCGAGCGCATCGCATCGCGATCCGGACCGGCCAGACGGGCGCGCTCCTCATCGACGACATCGTGGTCAGGCAGCGCCTCGTCAAGGCTGTAGCGGTCGCGCAGCACGCGATTGCGCGGCGACTGCGCCGATGCCTTGGCGACGTAGAACAGCAGGTTCTTGGTGAGTTCGTCCGGCGCGGGCTGGTTGATGCCGTCGGCGCCCTGTTCGGTCAGGCGTTTGAGTTCCTTGTCGACCTGGCGCAACAACGTGCGCACGGACGTACCGTTGGCCACGCTGCCATTGGACAGCCCTTCGACCATGCCCGAGGCGATCTGCCAGAGCGACTCCAGCGGCGAGTCCTTGCACAAGGTTTCCAGGCGCGCGAAAACCCGCGCCATGTAGCCAAGGTTGGTGCCCAGATCCTGCTGGCGGATCACGCCAACCAGCGCGACCTGGAGCATCTGCCGCAGCTTGCGCAACAAAACGGGCAGCTCGGCGGTGCGCAACTGGGTCAGCGACTCCGGCGACAGGGCGTCAGCTCGGGCGGACAGATCAGGAGAGAACAGGCTGGTTTCCGACAGCAACTTCTCGCCCCGCGCGGCGCGCAGGTCGTTGAGCAGCGGCAGTACCACCATCGGCAGGTCGCGGCGGGCGGTCTGGATGCGATCCAGGTAGACCGGCAGTTGCAGGATCGCCTGCATCAGCACTTCCAGCGCTTCGCCCTGGTTGGCCACACGACCGTCGATCAGCGCCTGGGACAGGTGCTCCATTTCCTCGGCAAGCAATGCCGCGCCGAAGAATTCGACCATCTGCAGAGTGCCATGAACCTGATGCACATAGGTCTGGCAGAAGCGCATGCGTGTCGAATCCTGCGGATTCTCGACGAACGCCTCCAGAGCCTGTCGCGCCTGCTTCAGGGTTTCTGCGATTTCACCCTTGACCCACTCCAGGGCGACATAGTCGTGCCGATCACCCATACACACTCCGTCTCTTAGCCCTTGCGGGTATACGCCAGCACTCGCTCATCGGCCACCGGAAGCATATCCGGGTGCTGCCAACCGACCACCTCGCCCACTCCGACCACCAGCAAGCCACCAGGCGCCAGGCACTCGGCCAGGCGGTTGAGGATCTCGCGGCGCCGCCAGCGGCGAAAATAAATCAGCAAGTTCTGGCAAAAAATAACGTCCATGCCGGTCATTGGCGCTTTGTCCAACTCCAGCACATTGAGCTTGGCGCAACACACTCGCGCGGCAAGCCCTGGTACCACCTTGAACCGTCCATCGGCCTGCTGCAGGAAGTAACGTTCGCGCAGGCTTTCATCCATCTGTTGCAACCGGCGCACGTCATACAGACCGTCACGCGCCTTGCTCAGGGCACTGCGGCTGATATCGGTGCCGGTGACGCCGAACAGCCCTTCAGAGCCCAGCACTTCACTGGCACCAATGGCCAGCGAGTAGGGTTCCTCGCCGCTGGAGCAACCCACGCTCCATATCGCCAGAGGCTCGTCCAGTCCCTGTTCGCCACGACGGGCGACATAGGCCTGATAAACCTCGAACGATGGCGGATGCCGGTAAAAGCGAGTTTCCTGTACCGTCAGTCGATCCAGCAGATTCGCCCACTCCACCGCCCCGCGCGGGCCGTCGGTGACCTGCCGGTAATAACTGGCGTAATCACCGACACCCAATTCGCGCATGCGGGCGCTGAGGTTGGTCTGCAGGAAAATCCGGCGCTGCTCGTTGAGCACCATGCCGAGCCGCGACTCCAGCAACTGCTGCCAGTCGCGGAACTCCGTGGCGGACATGTCCGCCAGCGGTTGCAGGGCCCAGACGCCTGACTGCATGTCGTGCACCTCGCTCACGCCTGCGTCTGCCACGCAGCACATCGTTCAATGCGCCGCCCGGCAGCCGGTCAGGCCTGCTCGCCGTCTTGTGGCAGGGTAAAACCGGATACCGAATGACGCATTTCACTGGCCATCTTGGCCAGGGTACCAATGCTCTTGGCGGTGGCCGTGGTACCGGACGAGGTCTGCGAGGTGATCTCCTGAATCACGTTCATGGTGTTGGAGATGTGACCCGCGGACGACGCCTGCTGACGTGCAGCGTTGGAAATGTTCTGGATGAGCGCCGCGAGGGTCTTCGATACCTTCTCGATCTCTTCCAGTGCCACCCCCGCATCCTGGGCCAGTCGAGCACCACGTACCACCTCGGAGGTGGTCTGTTCCATGGAGATAACGGCTTCGTTGGTGTCGGTCTGAATGGTTTTTACCAGTGCCTCGATCTGCTTGGTCGCGCCCGAGGAACGTTCCGCGAGGCGCTGTACCTCGTCCGCTACCACGGCGAAGCCTCGGCCTGCGTCACCGGCCATGGAGGCCTGGATCGCGGCGTTCAGTGCGAGGATGTTGGTCTGGTCGGCGATGTCGTTGATGAGGCTTACGATGTCACCGATCTCCTGGGACGATTCACCGAGGCGTTTGATCCGCTTCGAGGTGTCCTGGATCTGCTCACGGATGTTATCCATGCCGGTGATGGTGTTGTGTACGACTTCGTTGCCCTTGTTGGCGATGGCTACGGAACGTTCCGCTACCGCGGAGGACTCCGAGGCGTTCGCCGATACCTGATCGATCGACACGGCCATTTCGTTGATCGCCGCGGAGGCGCCGGCGATTTCCTGGGCCTGGTGCTCGGAAGCCTCGGCCAGGTGCATCGCCGTGGCCTGGGTTTCCTGGGCCGCGCCCGCTACCTGAACGGCGGTCAGGTTGATCGTGGCTACCAGGTCACGCAGCTGGTCGATGGAGTAGTTGATGGAGTCGGCGATGGCACCGGTGAAGTCCTCGGTTACCGTCGCGGCCACGGTCAAGTCACCGTCGGCGAGGTCGGCGATCTCATCGAGCAGACGCAGAATCGCGGTCTGGTTACGTTCGTTCTTCTCGGCGGTTTCGGCGAGACGGCGGTTGGTCTCGCGCACCATCACCAGGCCGATGATCAGAATCGAACCCAGCGCCAACGCACCCAGCACGTAACCGGCGATGGTGTTCAACGCACGACCGGCAGCCAGGTCTTCGAAACCCTCGGACAGGGCGGAGGCTTTGTCCAGCAGGGTTTGCGACAGGGTGAAGATGGTGTTGGCCGATTCACGAACCTGGAACAGTTCCGGCGAGGTTTCGAGGATTTCGTCCACGGAACCGGAAACGAATTCGAACAGTTCGGAAATTTCCGCCAGACGCTCGAGCGCTTCCGGGTCGCTTACCCTGGCGATTTCCATCGCCGCATTACCTTCCTGCATGGCGCTCAGTACGCGACCGAACAGGCTGGCGTCACGACCGAACATGTCGGCGGCCTGTACCGAATCCTGGTCACCGGCCAGAACCTTGTTCACCGAACCGAGAATCCGCTCGGCAAGCAGCGACTGCCGCTGGGCAACCGAAACCTGGGCTGCCGGCGCACCGCTTTCCAGCAGAATGTCGACCACTTCTTCGTACTCGACCTGCAGCTGCGGGATGGTTTCCGCCAGCGTGGCAGCAACCTGGTGCAGCGACAGAACGGTCTGCTCGGCGGCCAGGATCGCATCGGCGTTCTGCCGCAGGCCGTCCCAGTCTTGCTGCACGGCAGCAATCTGTGCCTGAACCGCTGCAGGCGCTGCGGGCAGGCCGCTTTGCTCGTTACCATCGGTCAGGTAGGCCCAGCGCTCCTGGAAGTCGTTACGCGCGTCGCGCAGCAGGGCGAAGGCGGCGGGCGTGCCCGTGGCGGCTTCAGTGGCATCCTTGGCGATACGCTGGGACAGTACGCGCAGCTCGCCCGCGTGACCGATGTACTCGGTGTCGTAGTTACTTTGCGTATTAACGTACGCAAAGTTGGCGAACAGCATCACGATCGAGATGATCAGGACAACGAACAGCCCTGCTACGAGGGCGCCAATACGTGTCCCCGCCAGCACATTGTTTGAGGTTACTTTTTTCATTATCTGGCCCCCGCCTGGACCCTACCGCACTTCGAATTCCATATAACGTCAGAAGGCTGGCTACGCCGCCTCCACCGAAAAGCTCTCAATACGCAACGTCGATAAACCCAGGAGCCTGTGCCAGCGCGTGTGGGCTGAACACCAACCAGGGCTGCTCGCGCTGGAACACACCATGAATGAACGGCTGGATGGACGCTTCGAGCGGTGGCAACTGCTCGGAGAAGGTATCCACCGCGAAGTGCTGCATACCGAACACCTCGTCGACCGTGAGGCCGGCGAAGACATCCTGATGGTCGACTACCAGCACGCGCCGTTGCTTGCGCAGCGGCGACAGCTCGCTACCGAAGAAGCCGCACAGATCCATCACCGGCAGCAATCGCCCGCGCACGTTGGCCACGCCCTTTACCCAGCTCTTCACGCCGGGCAGCAAGGTGTGCCGTGGTTCGTGCAGTACTTCACCGACCTCTCCCATCGGTGCGACGAACAGCCGTTCGCCCATGCGAAAACCAATACCGCTCCAGGTCTGCACCGCCACCTGCTGCGATGGCAGGCCAGCCGCCACCGCACGACAACGTTGCTCGATGCCGAGAAGAATCTGAAAAGGAGTGCGTGTCTCAGACATGCCTGCCGTGACCTTCTTCTGTATGTCGCGCGCTGTCCGGGTTCAGCCGGCCAGCACCGCGTTCAGGGTTTTCAGCAGAGTGGCTTCGTCCACCGGTTTGGTCAGGTAATCCTTCGCGCCCTGGCGTTTGCCCCAGACCTTGTCGGTTTCCTGATCCTTGGTGGTGACGATGATCACCGGAATGTGGTTGGTCTCGGCATCCTTGGTCAGTTGCCGGGTTGCCTGGAAGCCGTTGAGGCCAGGCATGACGATGTCCATCAATACCGCATCGGGCTTTTCCTGGCGCGCCAGGGCAACACCATCAGCACCGTTTTCGGCCTTGAGTACCTGATGCCCGTGCTTTTCCAGCATTGCGGTCAGTTTGTACATTTCGGTCGGCGAGTCATCAACAATCAGAATTCGAGCCATGATGTTTCCCAATACATAAAGAAGAGGCGTTAGTGGCGTCAGCCGGACGTCAGGATGCTTGCTCGACCGGAGAGAAATCCGGTACGTGGGCCTTGATCGCGCCGAGCAGCTCTTCCTTGCTGAAGGGTTTGGTCAGGTATTGATCAGAACCAACGATGCGCCCCTTGGCCTTGTCGAACAGGCCATCCTTGGACGACAGCATGATAACTGGCGTGGACTTGAAGGCACTGTTGTTCTTGATCAGGGCGCAGGTCTGATAGCCATCGAGACGCGGCATCATGATGTCGACGAAAATGATGTTCGGATGGGTGTCGGCGATCTTCGCCAGGGCATCGAAGCCGTCCACCGCAGTGATCACCTCGCAACCCACCTTTTTCAGCAAGGTTTCCGCTGTACGACGAATCGTTTTCGAATCGTCGATCACCATCACCCTCAAACCTTCGGAATGTTGTTCCATGTCTGCCCTGCCACCACTTCGGTGAGTCGTTGTGTTACGCCATTTCCAGTGTGCCGGAAGCCCTAAGATCAATGGGCCCGGCCCATCGCTGGGCCTTTTTAGCACACTCTCCTCATGCAAGCCATCGGCCCGGTTCCCCTTGACCACCGGCCCTGTCAGCGCCAACCTTGGCGCCCACCCCCGCTACCTTTGCGGCGGTTTTTTCTACCGCCCTTCACGGAGATACCTCAATGAGCGTTCGGCTCGGCATCGTCATGGATCCCATCGCGCAGATCGCCTACAAGAAGGACAGCTCGCTGGCCATGCTGCTGGCTGCCCAGGCTCGCGGCTGGAGCCTCTTCTATATGGAACAGAAGGATCTCTACCAAGCCGCTGGTGTTGCCCGGGGCCGCACGCGCGCCCTTCAGGTATTTGCCGATCCGCAGCGCTGGTTCGAGCTCGGCGAGGAGCAGGATCTGCCACTGGCCGAACTGGATGTGATCCTGATGCGCAAGGATCCGCCCTTCGATAACGAATTCGTCTACTCAACTTACCTGCTCGAGCAGGCCGAAGAAGCCGGCACACTGGTGGTCAACCGACCGCAAAGCCTGCGCGACTGCAACGAGAAACTCTTCGCCACCCGCTTCCCGACGCTTACGCCGGAGACGATTGTCAGCCGAAGACCTGACATTCTGCGTGATTTTGCGCGACAGCACCGTGACATCATTCTCAAACCCCTCGATGGCATGGGCGGCTCGATGATCTTTCGTCACCGTGAAGGCGACCCGAATCTCTCGGTGATTCTCGAAGCCCTGACCATTCATGGCAGCCGACAGATCATGGCGCAACGCTACCTGCCGGCCATCCTCGATGGTGACAAGCGCATCCTGATGATCGACGGCGAGCCGGTACCGTATTGCCTGGCGCGCATTCCCGCCATCGGCGAAACCCGTGGCAACCTGGCCGCCGGTGGCCGCGGCGAAGCCCGTCCACTCACCGATCGGGATCGCGAGATCGCCGCAGCGGTCGGCCCCAGCCTGCGCGAACGCGGCCTGCTGTTCGTCGGCCTCGACGTGATCGGCGACCACCTCACCGAGATCAACGTCACCAGCCCTACCTGCATCCGCGAGATCGATGCGGCCTTCGATACGCGCATCGGCGAACAGTTGATGGACAAGATTGCCGAAAAGCTCAATGCGCGGAGTGCTTCATAGACTTTTCGCGGACGCCTCGGCAGACTGCGCGGCAATCCTGAACCGACAGAATCGCGATGAACGCAGCAACCACCCCACCCGATATCACATCCTCCGGCGTTCGTCCGGCGGATCGCCTGGGGTTTACCCTGTTCCTCGCGGCGGCGCTGCATGCCGCGCTGATCCTCGGCCTGGGCTTCACGTTCGTCGAGCCCGGGCAGATCAGCAAAACCCTGGAAATCACCCTGTCCACCTTCAAGAGCGATGAAAAGCCCAAGGAGGCGGACTTCCTTGCCCAGGACAACCAGCAGGGCAGCGGCACCCTGGAAAAGAAGGCAGCGCCGACCACCACCGAACAGGCGCCGTTCCAGGACACCGAAGTGCGCAAGGTGACGCCAGCGGCCGCTCCGCCACCGCCCGCGGTCAAGCCGGAAGCGCCCAAGGCGGTCGTCACCAGCAAAGCGCCCCAGGCCCAGAAGGCGCCGGCCAAGCCCGAGGAAACCAAACCCACGCCACCGGCCCCCGCAGCACCCACCTTCGACAGCGCTCAGCTGTCCGCCGAGATCGCCAGCCTGGAAGCGGAGCTGGCCAATGAGGTGCAGCAGTACGCCAAAAGGCCGAAGATCCATCGCCTCAACGCCGCCTCGACCATGCGCGACAAGGGTGCCTGGTACAAGGACGAGTGGCGCAAGAAGGTCGAACGCATCGGCAACCTCAACTACCCGGACGATGCGCGACGCCGACAGATCTACGGCAGCCTGAGGCTGCTGGTATCGATCAACCGTGACGGCAGCCTGTACGAAGTACTGGTGCTGGAATCGTCTGGCGAGCAGGTGCTCGACCAGGCCGCCATGCGCATCGTCCGCCTGGCCGCGCCCTACGCGCCATTCGCCGGCGACCTGGCGGACATCGACCGCCTGGAAATCATCCGTACCTGGCGCTTCGAGCGCGGCGACCGCCTGTCGAGCAACTGAAGTGCCTCAAGCCTCAAGCCTCAAGCCTCAAGCCTCAAGAATTCGGCCGGTGAGGCGAGCGGACGATCAATCGCGTTTCGCTCTCACTTGCAGCTTGTAGCTTGAGCCTTGCAGCTTCAAACTAGCGTCCATGAAAGACGCTACCCCGAGCATCCTCAAGCATCACTTTTTGATCGCCATGCCGCATATGGCCGATCCGAACTTCGCGCACACCGTAATCTATCTGATCGAGCATAACGATCAGGGCGCCATGGGGTTGGTTATCAACCGTCCCAACGGCTTGAACCTGGCCGATGTGCTCGAACAGTTGCGTCCCGACAGCGAGCCTTCCGTGCTCTGCCAGAGCCTGCCGATCTTCAGCGGTGGCCCGGTGCAGACGGATCGCGGCTTCGTGCTGCACCCCAGTGGCCCGCAGTTCCAGGCGACCCTCGACCTGGGCGACCTGGGTCTGTCAACCTCTCAGGATGTGCTGTTCGCCATCTCGCAAGGCGAAGGCCCGGCCCGACACCTGATCGCCCTCGGTTATGCCGGCTGGGGTGCCGGCCAACTGGAAGAAGAACTGGCCGACAACGTCTGGCTGACCTGCCCGGCGGATCAGGCGATCCTCTTCGAAACGCCGTACGACCAGCGCCTTGGCGCCGCCGCCGCGCTGCTCGGGGTCAACCTCAACCTGCTCACCGCCCAGGCGGGGCACGCCTGATGGCCGAGGCGAGCAGCAAACCGCTGCGCCTGCTGCTCGGTTTCGATTACGGCACCAAACAGATCGGCGTCGCCGTGGGCCAGCCCATCATCGGTTCGGCCCGCGAGCTGTGCATCCTCAAGGCACAGAACGGCGTGCCGGACTGGCAGAAGGTCGAAGCGCTGATCCGCGAGTGGCAGCCTGACGCCCTGGTCGTCGGCCTGCCGCTGAACATGGACGGTACGCCCAGCGACATGAGCGAGCGCGCGGAGAAGTTCGCCCGCCGCCTGAACGGCCGCTTCAACCTGCCGGTTTTCACCCACGACGAACGCCTGACCACCTACGCCGCCAAGGGCGAACGCCTGCAACAGGGCCAGACCGGCGGTTATCGCCAGCGCCCGGTAGACGCCCTGGCCGCCGCCTTGCTGTTGCAGGGCTGGCTGGAAGAAAACAGCCCGGGCTGACCCAGCCACGGCCACAAGGAGCTTTCGATGAGCCTACCCAACCCCGCCGAGCTGCTGCCGCAGATGGCGTCCTCGCTGATCAGCCACCTGAACCGGCGGCAGATCCTCACGCCGCGCTTCATCGGCATCCGCACCGGCGGCGTATGGGTCGCCCAGGCACTGCTGGAACAACTGGGCCGCGACGAGCCACTGGGCATCCTCGACGTTTCCTTCTATCGCGACGACTTCACCCAGAACGGTCTGCACCCGCAGGTACAGCCCTCCGAGCTGCCGTTCGAGATCGAAGGCCAGCACCTGGTGCTGATCGACGACGTGCTGATGAGCGGGCGCACCATCCGCGCCGCCCTCAACGAATTGTTCGACTACGGCCGTCCGGCCAGCGTGACCCTGGTCAGCCTGCTCGATCTGGATGCCCGCGAACTGCCGATCCGCCCGGATGTAGTCGGCGCGACCCTGTCGCTGGCGGCCGATCAGCGGGTAAAATTGTCCGGCCCCGCCCCCTTCACCCTCGAACTTCAGACGCTTTCCGACCAAGGCCGTCCGCAATGACCCCAATCGATGCCAAGCGCCCGCTGCAACTGAACGACCAAGGCCAATTGCGCCACTTCCTGTCCCTCGACGGCCTGCCCCGCGAGCTGCTGACGGAAATCCTCGATACCGCCGATTCCTTTCTCGAAGTCGGCGCCCGGGCGGTGAAGAAAGTCCCGCTGCTGCGCGGCAAGACGGTGTGCAACGTGTTCTTCGAGAACTCCACGCGCACCCGCACCACCTTCGAACTGGCCGCCCAGCGCCTGTCGGCCGACGTGATCAGCCTGAACGTGTCGACCAGCTCGACCAGCAAGGGCGAGACGCTGTTCGACACCCTGCGCAACCTGGAAGCCATGGCCGCCGACATCTTCGTGGTGCGCCACGCCGATTCCGGCGCCGCGCATTTCATCGCCGAGCACGTGTGCCCCAACCTGGCGATCATCAACGGTGGCGACGGCCGCCATGCACATCCGACCCAGGGCATGCTCGACATGCTCACCATCCGCCGCCACAAGGGCGGCTTCGAGAACCTCTCGGTGGCCATCGTCGGCGACATCCTGCATTCGCGAGTGGCGCGCTCGAACATGCTCGCGCTGAAGACCCTCGGCTGCCCGGACATCCGCGTGATCGCACCGAAAACCCTGCTGCCCGTGGGGATCGAGCAATACGGCGTGAAGGTCTACAGCGACATGAGCGAAGGCCTCAAGGATGTCGATGTGGTGATCATGCTGCGTCTGCAGCGCGAACGCATGACGGGCGGCCTGCTGCCCAGCGAAGGTGAGTTCTATCGCCTGTTCGGCCTGACCGAGCAACGCCTCAAGCTGGCCAAGCCGGATGCCCTGGTCATGCATCCGGGGCCGATCAACCGCGGGGTCGAGATCGAGTCGGCCGTCGCTGACGGGCCGCAATCGGTGATCCTCAATCAGGTCACCTACGGCATCGCCATCCGCATGGCCGTGCTGTCCATGGCCATGAGCGGCCAGAACGCGCAACGACAACTCAACTCCGAGGAGCAGAACTGATGCGTACCCGTATCCTCGGCGCCCGCGTCATCGACCCGAACAGCGGTTTCGATCAGGTCGCGGATCTCTATGTGCAAGGCGGCAAGCTGAGCGCCATCGGCCAAGCGCCTGCGGGCTTCGAGGCCGACCAGACGCTGGATGCCCAGGGCCTGATCGCCGCGCCCGGCCTGGTCGACCTGTCCGTCGCCCTGCGCGAGCCCGGCTACAGCCGCAAAGGCAGCATCGCCAGTGAAACCCTGGCGGCCGCTGCCGGCGGTGTCACCAGCCTGTGCTGCCCACCGATCACCAAACCGGTGCTGGATACTTCGGCGGTTGCCGAGTTGATCCTCGACCGCGCCCGCGAGGCAGGCCATACCAAGGTGTTTCCCATCGGTGCTCTGAGCAAGGGGCTCGATGGCGAACAGCTTGCAGAGCTGGTCGCGCTGCGCGATGCCGGCTGCGTGGCGTTCGGCAACGGCCTGAACAACTTCCGCAACGCACGCACCCTGCGCCGCGCGCTTGAATACGCGGCGACCTTCGACCTCACGGTAATCATTCACTCCCAGGATCATGACCTCGCCGAAGGCGGCCTGGCCCACGAAGGCGCCACGGCCAGCTTCCTTGGCCTGTCGGGCATTCCGGAAACCGCCGAGACGGTGGCCCTGGCCCGTGATCTGCTGCTGGTCGAGCAGAGCGGCGTCCGCGCCCACTTCAGCCAGCTCACCAGCGCGCGTGGCGCACAACTGATCGCCGACGCGCAGGCGCGTGGCTTGCCGGTCACTGCCGATGTGGCGCTGTATCAGTTGATTCTCACCGATGAAGCCCTGATCGACTTCTCCAGCCTCTACCACGTGCAACCACCGCTGCGTACCCGCTTTGATCGCGACGGCCTGCGCGAAGCGGTGAAGAGCGGGGTGATCAGCGCCATCTCCAGCCATCACCAGCCCCACGAGCGCGACGCCAAGCTGGCGCCTTTCGGCGAGACCGAGCCCGGCATGAGTGGCGTGCAATTGCTACTGCCGCTGGCCATGACCCTGGTGCAGGACGGCCTGCTCGACCTGCCCACCCTGCTCGCTCGCCTCAGCAGCGGCCCGGCCCAGGCCCTGCGCCTGCCAGTTGGCCAACTGCAGGTCGGCGGCGCTGCGGATATCCTGCTCTTCGATCCCCAGGCCTCCACCATGGCCGGCGAAACCTGGCACTCCAAGGGCCGCAACAGCCCCTTCCTCGGTCACTGCCTGCCAGGCCAGGTGCGCTACACACTGGTCGATGGGCATATCAGTTACGAGGGCTGAGCCCCCACGCCTGACGCCTGAGCCTACCGAGTCGCGATCGCGAGCGACGGCTGCAAGGCGTTAGCGGACATAGGGTGGATCGGGGCGCGTAGCTGACGCTCTTTTCATCCACCAGCCCGTAGGATGGGTGAAACCCATCAATTTCCGATGGGTTTCACCCATCCTACGACCGTCCGCTACTGCCTTGTAGCGCCCCCTGATCTAGCCCTCCCGCGCATTCTTGATCGATACCTGGTTATTCAGCGTCCAGAAATCGTAAAGCACGCCGACCAGAAACAGCCCGCCGGTAAACAGATACAGGATGCCGGTGATCCACTTGCCCTGGTACATGCGGTGCACACCGAAGATGCCGAGGAAGGTCAGCAGGATCCAGGCGATATTGAAATCGGTCTTGCCCGCGGTGAAACGCAGATCCGCTTCACGATCCATGGCCGGGATCAGGAACAGGTCGATGATCCAGCCAATGAACAGCAGACCCAGGGTAAAAAACCAGATGGTGCCGGTTACCGGCTTACCGTAATAGAAACGGTGAGCGCCGAGAAAACCGAAAATCCATAACAGGTAGCCGATGATCTTGCTGTGAGTGTCAGGGCGCTGCATCGAGGCCTCCAGAGAAATGCTCCAAGTGCTTGGATCAATAACGACGCCACAGGTTTCCCAAAACAGCGACGAGACGATCTTGCATGCAAATCAAGCATGTCGAATACTGTACATAAATACAGTTATCGAATCCTGCCCATGGAACTGATCGACAAGCTTACGGTACTCGCCGACGCCGCCAAATATGATGTTTCCTGCGCCAGTAGCGGCGCGCCCAAGCGCAGCTCCAAAGGCCAGAGCGGCATGGGCGCCACGGACGGCATGGGCATCTGTCACAGCTTCACGCCGGACGGGCGCTGTGTCGCCCTGCTGAAGGTGCTGCTGACCAACTTCTGTCTGTACGACTGCCAGTACTGCGTCAATCGCCGCTCCAGCGACGTACCCCGCGCGCGCTTCACACCCGAGGAAGTGGTCACGCTGACCCTGGATTTCTACCGGCGCAACTGCATCAGCGGGCTGTTTCTCAGTTCCGGCATCATCCGCTCGGCCGACTACACCATGGAGCAACTGGTACGGGTGGCCAAGCTGCTGCGCGAAGAACACGAGTTTCGCGGCTACATCCACCTCAAGACCATTCCTGATGCGTCGCCGGAACTGATCGCCGAGGCAGGCCGCTACGCCGACCGTCTCAGCGTCAATATCGAGCTGCCCACCGAAAGCAGCCTGATCCGCCTCGCGCCGGAGAAAAGCGTGGCGCCGATCAAACAGGCCATGGGCACCATTCGTGACGGCGTCGAGGAGGCGGACAGCGAAAAACGTGCGCCAGCCTTTGCCCCGGCCGGACAAAGCACGCAGATGATCGTCGGCGCCGACGCCACCGACGACAGCACCATCCTGCACACCGCCCAGTCGCTGTATGGCGATTTCCGCCTCAAGCGCGTCTACTACTCGGCGTTCAGTCCGATTCCACAGAGCCCCAAGAGCGTGCCCTTCGAGGCGCCGCCACTGCTGCGCGAGCACCGCTTGTACCAGGCGGACTTCCTGATGCGCGGTTACGGTTTCAAAGCCGCCGAACTGCTCGATGGCCCCGGCAACCTGGCCCTGGATATCGACCCCAAGCTGGCCTGGGCCCTGAACAACCGCCAGCACTTTCCCGTCGACCTGAATCGCGCCGACGTGACCCTGATCGCCCGCATCCCCGGCATCGGCGTGCTCAGCGCCCAGCGCCTGGTCGCCTTGCGTCGGCAGAAACGCATCCGTTTCGAGGATGTCGGCCGCCTGCGTTGTGCCCTGGAGAAAGCCAAGCCTTTTATCGTCACCCAGGATTACCGCCCACTTCAGGCCACTCGCGAATCCTTGCTGCTGCGCCAGCAACTGAGCGATGCGCCCCGGCAGATGGGGCTGTGGTGATGCACCAGGTTCGCTTCGATGGCAGCTTCGCTGGCTGGCGCGACGCCGCCCGTGCGCAACTGCAGCGCGGCCTGGCACCGCACCAACTGAGCTGGGTGCAGGACAGCCAGGAAAATCAGGATCTGTTCGCTCAACTGGATGCGCCTCAACCGGCCGCGACCGCCGATCGCCCGGTACGCGTGCCCCGTGTCCTGCTCGATCAGCTGGAAAGCGCCGCGCGCTTTCGCTGCGCTCAGCGCTGGGCGCTGCTGTACCGTATTCTCTGGCGCGTCGCCCAGGGCGATCAGGCCGCCATGCTGGCGGGTGATATCGATGGCAGCGAGCTGCATATGCGCCTCAAGGCGGTACGCCGGGAAGCCCATCACCTGCATGCGTTCCTGCGCTTCAAACCTCGGGATGCGGCTGCCGGAGGCCCGCAGCTGGTAGCCTGGCACGAGCCGGCGCACGACATCCTGGCCAGTGCCAGCATGCACTTCGCCGAGCGCCTGGGCCGGCAGACCTGGATGATCGCGACCCCCGACGATGGCGTATATTGGGATGGCGACAAGCTGCATTACGCCAACCCCTGCCCGCCTGAATGGCAGCAACTGGCGCAGGACACCGATGATCGCAACGAAGCGATGTGGCTGGCGTATTACGGCAGCACCTTCAACCCGGCGCGGCTCAATCGCAGCGTGCTGGAAACCAATATGCCGGTACGCTTCTGGCGCAACCTGCCGGAAGGCCCGTTGATTCCAAGGCTGATGAGCCAGGCCAGGGCAGGTGCCCAGGCCGATGGGCAGGCCCAGGCGGTGGCGGCGAAAAGCGGCAAGCGCATTCAGCGCCCACCGCTTCGCCAGGATGAGGTCAGAGTAAGCGCCGGCCCGGATCCTCGTCGGTGATTTCCAGAGCCAGGCCCTGGGACATGCTGGTCAGATGCTCGCCATCGGTTTCCGAGCCAAGCTTGATCATCAGGCGCAGGTCGTTCGCCGAGTCGGCGTACAGCAAGGCGTCTTCGTAGGTGATCTCGCCCTGACTGTAGAGGTTGTACAGCGCCTGGTCGAAGGTCTGCATGCCATGCTCGGTGGAGCGTTTCATCAGGCTCTTGAGCTCGTGCACCTCGCCCTTGCGAATCAGGTCGGCAGCCAGCGGGGTATTGATCAGTACCTCGATTACCGCGCGGCGACCCTTGCCGTCCGGCGTGGGGATCAGTTGCTGGGCGACGATGGCCTTGAGGTTCAGCGACAGATCCATCCACACCTGATTCTGCCGATCCGCCGGGAAGAAGTTGATGATCCGATCCAGCGCCTGGTTGGCGTTGTTGGCGTGCAGGGTGGCCAGGCACAGGTGACCGGTTTCCGCGAAGGCCACGGCGTGATCCATGGTTTCGCGGGTTCGCACCTCACCGATCAGAATCACGTCCGGCGCCTGGCGCAGGGTGTTCTTCAGCGCCACCTCGAAGGAGTCGGTGTCGATGCCCACTTCACGCTGGGTAACGATGCAGCTCTGGTGCTGGTGGATGTACTCGATCGGGTCTTCGATGGAGATGATATGACCACTGCTGTTCTTGTTGCGGTAGCCGATCATCGCCGCCAGCGAGGTGGATTTACCGGTACCCGTAGCGCCCACGAACAACACCAGGCCGCGCTTGGTCAACGCCAGCTTCTTGAGGATCTCCGGCAGCTTGAGGTCATCCAGCGTCGGGATGTTGGTCTCGATACGGCGCAGCACCATGCCAGCCAGGTTGCGCTGGTAGAAGGCGCTGACGCGGAAGCGACCGATACCCCGGGCACTGATGGCGAAGTTGCACTCGTGGTTCTCGGCGAAATCCCGGCGTTGCTGCTCGGTCATCACCGCGTGCACGGTTTCGCGGGTCATCTCCGGCGATAGCGGCGTCTTGGTCACCGGCATGATCTTGCCATTGACCTTCATCGACGGCGGCACACCAGCGGTGATGAACAGATCGGAGCCGCCTTTTTCGACCATCAGGCGCAACAGTTTTTCAAATTCCATGGGTGCCTACCTACATGCGCTGGAGCGACGTTCAGCTACCAGGCGAGTGTTTCGCCGGTGACCAGGAGCACGGGCGATCGACGGATCGCCCGGCATGACTCAGAAGTTTTCAGGTGTCTTGGCCTTCTCTCGGGCACTTTCGCGGCTGACCAGCCCTTTGGAGACGAGCGTTTTCAGGCACGAATCCAGGGTTTGCATGCCCAGTGCGCCGCCGGTCTGGATGGCCGAGTACATTTGCGCCACCTTGTCCTCACGGATCAGGTTACGAATCGCCGGGGTGCCGATCATGATTTCGTGGGCCGCCACGCGACCGCCGCCGATCTTCTTCAGCAGGGTCTGGGAAATGACCGCCTGCAACGACTCGGAAAGCATCGATCGCACCATGGACTTCTCCTCCGCGGGGAACACGTCGACCACACGGTCGATGGTCTTGGCCGCCGAGGTGGTGTGCAGGGTGCCGAACACCAGGTGACCGGTTTCCGCGGCGGTCAGCGCCAGGCGGATGGTTTCCAGGTCACGCATCTCGCCCACCAGGATGATGTCCGGGTCTTCCCGCAGCGCGGAGCGCAGGGCCTCGGAGAAGCCCAGGGTGTCGCGGTGCACCTCACGCTGGTTGATCAGGCACTTCTTCGATTCGTGAACGAATTCGATAGGGTCTTCGACGGTGAGAATGTGGTGGTACTTGTTGCTGTTGATGTAGTCGAGCATCGCCGCCAGGGTGGTCGACTTGCCCGAACCGGTCGGCCCGGTCACCAGCACCAGCCCACGTGGCACGTCGGAGACCTTCTTGAAGATCTCGCCCATGCCCAGGTCTTCCATGCTCAGCACCTTGGACGGAATGGTACGGAACACCGCACCGCTGCCACGGTTCTGGTTGAAGGCGTTGACCCGGAAACGCGCCACGCCAGGCACTTCGAACGAAAAGTCGGTCTCGAGGAATTCCTCGAAATCCTTGCGCTGCTTGTCGTTCATGATGTCGTAGATCAACGCGTGCACCTGTTTGTGATCCAGGGCTGGCAAATTGATCCGGCGCACATCGCCGTCGACCCGAATCATCGGCGGCAGGCCTGCCGAGAGGTGCAGATCCGACGCGCCTTGCTTGGCGCTGAAGGCAAGCAGCTCGGTGATATCCATGGGACTCCCTAATGACGGTAGAATGCCGCGTAACTCAGGATAGGGGGTCTTGGGGGATCACCATACGGCTGCGTGAGCACGCCCTTTGGAGACCACCGTCAAGCCCGCAAGAAACGCTCAGGCGGCAGGCGCAGGTAATGTCCACGATAGTAGAGAATATTGCAAAGGTCGGTGTGCGTATCCGTGAGGCGGCGCAAGCCTCGCAGCGAGATTTCGCCACTATAGGCCTGTTGGCGGTGAGCAAGACCAAGCCTGCCGACGCCATCCGCGAGGCCCAGGCGGCCGGCCTGCATGATTTCGGCGAGAACTATCTGCAGGAAGCTCTCGACAAGCAGGTGCAGTTGGCCGACCTGCCGCTGACCTGGCATTTCATCGGTCCCATCCAATCGAACAAGACCCGTCCCATCGCCGAGCACTTCGCCTGGGTGCATTCGGTGGATCGTCTGAAGATCGCCGAACGCCTGAGCGACCAGCGCCCGCCCGATCTGCCACCGCTGAACATCTGCCTGCAGGTCAATATCAGCGGTGAGGACAGCAAGTCCGGCTGCCAGCCCGACGAACTGGCGGCACTGGCACAGGCGGTTACACAACTGCCCAACCTGCGTTTGCGCGGATTGATGACAATTCCCGAGCCAACCGATGATGCCAGCGAGCAGCGTGCGGCATTCGCCCGCTTGCGCGCGCTGCGGGACGGCCTGAACCTCGATCTCGACACCCTGTCCATGGGCATGAGCCACGACCTGGAAGCGGCCATCGCCGAAGGCGCGACCTGGGTGCGCATCGGTACGGCGCTGTTCGGCGAACGTGACTACAGCAAGACCTGAATCACCCGATCTCGACTCTCTAGATAGGAACCTCACCATGACCACTCCCCGCATCGCCTTTATCGGTGCCGGCAACATGGCTGCCAGCCTGATCGGCGGCATGCTCGCCCAGGGGCTGCCGGCCAGCGCGATCCGCGCCAGCGACCGCGGCGCCGAGCAGCGCGAGAAGATCACCCGGGAACATGGCATCGACGTACTGGCCAGCAATGCCGAGGCCTGCCGCGATGCCGACGTGATCGTCCTGGCGGTCAAACCCCAGGTGATGAAGGACGTGTGCCTCGACCTGGCGCCGCACCTGCAGTCCGGTCAGTTGATCGTGTCCATCGCCGCCGGCATCACCAGCACCAGCCTGGAAAGCTGGCTCGGCCCGCGCGCCGTGGTGCGCTGCATGCCCAACACGCCGTCGCTGCTGCGCCTGGGCGCCAGCGGCCTGTACGCCAACCCGCGAGTCAGCGCCGAACAGCGCCAGCAGGCTGAACGACTGCTCAGCGCCGTCGGCCTGGCCGTGTGGCTGGACGAGGAAAAACTGATCGATGCGGTGACCGCCGTATCCGGCAGCGGCCCGGCCTATTTCTTCCTGCTGATCGAGGCGATGACCGCCAGCGGCGAAAAGCTCGGCCTGCCCCGCGAGGTCGCCGCCAAACTGACGTTGCAGACGGCCCTGGGCGCCGCGCAAATGGCGCTGAACAGCGATGTGGACGCCACCGAGCTGCGCCGCCGCGTGACCTCACCGGCTGGCACCACCGAAGCGGCCATCAAGACATTCCAGGCCGGCGGCTTCGAAGCGCTGGTCGAGCAGGCCGTCAAGGCCGCCGACCACCGCTCGGCCGAACTGGCCGAACAACTGGGTCAATAAGGAGACAATCAATGATCGGCCTGAACACCGCAGCCGTTTACATCCTGCAGACCATCGGCAGCTTCTACCTGCTGATCGTGCTGCTGCGCTTCATCCTGCAACTGGTACGAGCAGACTTCTACAACCCGCTCAGCCAGTTCATCGTGCGCGCCACCCATCCGCTGCTCAAACCGCTGCGCCGCATAATCCCCAGCCTCGGCGGCCTCGACCTGGCGTCGCTGGTGCTGGCGCTGATCGTGCAGTTCGTGCTCATGGCGCTGACCCTGATGCTGATGGGCGTGGGCGTCGGCGATCCGCTGCTGATTCTGGTCTGGTCGATCATTGGCGTTACCGCCCTGCTGCTCAAGGTGTTCTTCTTCGCCCTGATCATCAGCGTGATCCTCTCCTGGGTCGCACAAGGCAGCCACAACCCCGCCGCCCTGCTGGTCAATCAGATCTGCGAACCACTGCTGATGCCGATCCGCCGCATCCTGCCCAACCTCGGTGGCCTGGATCTGTCGCCCATCGTGGCGTTCCTGATCCTCAACCTGATCGACATGCTGGTAATCCGCAACCTGGCGGTCAGCACCGGCATGTTCAGCGGCCTGAGCCTGGCGATCTGAGCCTATTCACGATCTAGCGAGCCAGAGTCAAAGGTTGCCTGACAGACCGCTACAAGGCAGAAGCAGTAGGATGGGTGCAACCCATCGGCAATTGATGGGTTGCACCCATCCTACGGGCTGCAATCGCGATGGTGGATGAAAAGAGCGTCAGCTACGCGCCCCGATCCACCCTACGGCTGCTACCGCCTTGATACGTCTGCATGCGACGCGCGGCAGATAGTGAACAGGTTCTAAGCCCATGGGTTTCCATCGCTGGGACGGCGACGCGCTGATCCTCGACTGTCATCTTCAGCCCAAGGCGAGCAACGATGCCTTCGCCGGGCTGCACGGTGAGCGCCTGAAAATCCGCCTCACCGCCCCGCCGGTGGACGGCAAGGCCAATGCGCACCTGCTGGCCTTCCTGGCCGATGCCTTCGGCGTCGCCAAGAGCCAGGTCACCCTGGAAAGCGGCCAGCAGAGCCGCCAGAAGCGTGTGCGCATCCAGGCTCCCAAGCGGCTGCCAACCGAGCTCGATCTGACCGTTCGCCCCACCTGAGCGACCATCAGTACCATCGCCACGCGCGTCCCATTGACGCCGACACCACCCTTCGCATAATGCTCTGCAGCCCGCATCGTCGCCCGATGCCCTGTCAGGGAATCCCCCATGAGCATGGAACGCCTCAGTGAACAGGTAGATGCCTACGTCGCCTGGAAGCGCGAACTGGTTCTCGAGATCACCCGCTACCGCAGTTGGCTGGCCCACAACCGGCTGAGCAGTGAAGGCGTCGAAGCGCGCCTGGAACGGGCACTGCGCCTGCTGCGCACCGACCACATCACCCTGGCCTTCGTCGGCGAGTTTTCCCGCGGCAAGACCGAGCTGATCAACAGCCTGTTCTTCTCCGAATACGGCCAGCGCATGCTGCCCTCCCAGGCCGGGCGCACCACCATGTGCCCCACGGAAATCCTTTTCGATCCAGGCGCCGAACGCCCCTACATCCGCCTGCTGCCGATCGAGACGCGCATCGCCGAGGCCAGCGTGGCACAGTTCAAACGCACGCCCCGCCATTGGGTGAATATCCCGCTGGACACCAGCGACCCGGACAACATGGCCAAGGCCTTCGCCCAGGTGGCGGCCAGCAAGACCATGGCGGTGGAGAAAGCCATCGGCCTGGGGTTTCACCCGGACAACCTGGAGTCCACCGACACGTCCGGCCAGGTGTTGGTGCCGGCCTGGCGCCATGCCATCGTCAGCTTCGATCACCCGCTGCTGCGCCAGGGCCTGCGCATCCTCGACACGCCGGGCCTGAACGCCCTGGGTTGCGAGCCGGAACTGACCCTGTCGATGCTACCCAACGCCCAGGCGATCATCTTTCTGCTGTCCGCCGACACCGGGGTCACCGCCAGCGACCTGGACATCTGGCAACAGCACATCCAGCCCCTCGACGAAGAAACCCAGAGCTGCCTGTTCGCCGTGCTGAACAAGATCGATGTGCTCTGGGACGACCTTGCCGGCGATGCCTTCGTCGCCACCGCCATCGAGCGGGTGCGTATGCAGGCAGCCTGCCACCTGGGCATCGACAGCGAAGACATTCTGCCGCTCTCGGCCAAGCAGGCGCTGCTCGCCAAGGTGCGCAAGGATCCTGCATTGCTCGCCCGCAGCCAGATGGCCAGCCTGGAGTCGCTGCTCTGCGAGCGCATCGTGGCGCAGAAGGAACGCCTGCTCGAAGAGCGCGTGGTACACCAGGTGCTGACCATGCTCAACAACAGCCAGCACGTGCTCGGCCTGCGCCTGAGCAAGGTCAACGAACAGCTGGAGCTGCTCGACGAACGCCGCCAGGACAACGGACAGATGCTGCTGGAGCTGACCGCCCGTACCAAGGAAGACCACAGCGTGCATCACAAGCGCCTGGTTGCCCTGAAAACCAACCAGCGCCTGATGCGCAACCAGGGCGAACGCCTGAAGGCCGCAGCGAAGCCAGAGAAACTCGACGTTCACCTCAACCTGCTACGCCGCCAGCTCAACGGCAGTTGGACGACGTTGGGCATCAACCAGTCCATCCTGCAGTTCTTCACTGCCGTCGAGGACGACCTGCACAGCCTGTCCCACGATGCAGAAATGGCCAACCGCATGGTCGACGCCATTTACCGTCGGCACAATGAAGAGAATCCGCTGCAGGCCGTCGACGCGCCGAGCTTCGAGCTGGCGCGCTATATACGCGAGCTGCGCCATCTGCAGAAAAAGGCCGATCGCTTCCGCCTGCGTCTCAAGACCCTGCTGACCGAGCAACGCAGCCTCAGCCGGCGCTTCTTCGCCACTCTGGTGCAGGAAGTCATCGGCATGCACCGCCGCCTGCGGCGTGACGCCGAGCAGTGGGCCGACGAAGCCCTGATGCCGCTGATGCAGCACACCCTGGAGCACAAGCAGTTACTGGAAGGCCACATGCTGCGCCTCAAGACCCTGGCACAGGACACCCAGCACGGCCGCCAACGCCGCCAGCAACTGGCGCAGTATGGCGAGGAGCTGAAACAGCAACTGGCTCAGGCCAGCGACATGCTGCGCAGCATGCGCCGCCCCGCGCCGATCCAGCGTCAGGGCAAGGTGGTGGCGCTGTCCGCCATGCCGCGCCCGCAAGGCAACGCAGACTAGGCAGTAACTCGCGCTCAGCAAGAATCGCCACATAACGCGATGCCTGGGCATCGCGGCGTGCGCTTTCCTTGCCGCTGACCAGCGCGCTCTTTAGACTGCTGCACTTTCCTACGTACCTTTCATTATCCGAGCAGGATCGATGCCGACTGTTTTTCCTCAAGACTCCGTTGGCCTGGTCACGCCGCAGATCGCCCATTTCGCCGAGCCCCTGGCCCTGGCCTGCGGGCGCAGCCTGGCCGACTACCAACTGACCTACGAAACCTATGGTGAGCTGAATGCCAGCGCCAGCAACGCGGTGCTGATCTGCCACGCGCTGTCCGGCCACCATCACGCCGCCGGTTACCACAGCGTGGACGACCGCAAGCCGGGCTGGTGGGATAGCTGCATCGGCCCCGGCAAGCCGCTGGACACCAACCGCTTCTTCGTCGTCAGCCTCAACAACCTGGGTGGCTGCAACGGCTCGACCGGCCCGTCCGACATCAACCCGGCGACCGGCAAGCCCTTCGGCGCCGACTTCCCGGTGATGACCGTGGAAGACTGGGTCAACAGCCAGGCACGTCTGGCCGATCTGCTGGGCATCCAGCAATGGGCCGCGGTGGTCGGCGGCAGCCTTGGCGGCATGCAGGCCATGCAGTGGACGATCAGCTACCCGGAGCGCGTGCGGCACTGCCTGGCCATCGCCTCGGCACCCAAGCTCTCGGCGCAGAACATCGCCTTCAACGAGGTCGCCCGGCAGGCCATCCTCACCGACCCGGAATTCCACGGCGGGCACTTCCAGGATCAGGGCGTGATCCCCAAGCGCGGCCTGATGCTGGCGCGCATGGTCGGCCACATCACCTACCTGTCCGATGACGCCATGGGCGAGAAATTCGGCCGCGGCCTGAAGAACGAGAAGCTCAACTACGACTTCCACAGCGTGGAATTCCAGGTCGAGAGCTACCTGCGCTATCAGGGCGAGGAGTTCTCCGGGCGTTTCGATGCCAACACCTATCTGCTGATGACCAAGGCGCTGGACTATTTCGACCCGGCCGCCGAGCACGATGGCGACCTGGCCAAGACCCTTGGCCAGGTCAAGGCGGACTTCTGCGTGATCTCGTTCACCACCGACTGGCGCTTCTCGCCGGCACGCTCGCGAGAAATCGTCGATGCCCTGCTCGCCGCACGCAAGAACGTCTGTTACCTGGAAATCGACGCGCCCCAGGGCCACGATGCCTTCCTCATGCCGATTCCGCGCTACCTGCAGGGTTTCGGCAGCTACATGAAACGGATCGAGGTGTAAGCATGCGAGCCGACCTAGAGATCATCCAGGAATGGATTCCCGCCGGTAGCCGCGTCCTCGACCTTGGTTGCGGCGATGGCGAGTTGCTGGCCTGGCTGAGCGCCAACAAGCAGGTCAGCGGTTATGGCCTGGAAATCGACCCGGAAAAGATCGCCCAGTGCATCGTCAAGGGGGTCAACGTCATCGAGCAGAACCTCGACGAAGGCCTCGGCAACTTCGCCAGCGACAGCTTCGACGTGGTGGTCATGACCCAGTCGCTGCAGGCGCTGCATTTCCCCGACAAGGTACTGGCGGAGATGCTGCGCGTCGGCAAGACCTGCATCATCACTTTCCCCAACTTCGGCCACTGGCGCTGCCGCTGGTACCTGGCCAGCAAAGGCCGCATGCCGGTGTCGGACTTCCTGCCCTACACCTGGTACAACACGCCGAACATCCACTTCTGCACCTTCGAGGACTTCGAGCGCCTGTGCCATCAGCAGAGCGCCCGGGTACTCGAGCGCCTGGCGGTCGACCATGAACACCGGCATGGCTGGGCCAGCCGCGCCTGGCCCAACCTGCTGGGCGAGATCGGCATCTACCGCATCAGCGGGCACAATGCGCGCGACGTGCGCATCGCCAACTGAGCAGCGGAGCCGCCCATGCGCCCAAGGTGGTCAATGTGCCCGAGGCGGCGAATGGGGGTATCGTCATATGGGATGGTAGCCATGTGGCGTAAGCGGCCTGTCGTAGGGTGGATCGGGGCGCGTAGCTGACGCTTGCCTACGCGGCCCGATCCGTCCACCGCTCTGCAATCGCAATGGTGGATGAAAAGAGCGTCATCCACCCTACGGGATGAGCGGCCGCTGGCGCCTTTGGGCAGCCACTCAGCCCAATCGTTCGGATACGACATTTGATGCGTGACACTACACTAGCCATCGTGATCGCCCTGTGCCTGAGCCTGCCGGTAAGTGCCGCCGAGCGGATGCAGCGCCTGGGCGATCTCGAGGTGCATTACAGCGCCTTCAACGCCAGCCACCTGCAGCCGCAGATCGCCCAGGCCAGTGGCCTGGTGCGCAACGGCCAGCAAGGCGTGCTGAACGTCAGCGTGCTGCGGGCGGGCAAATCCAGCCCGGCCAGGGTCAGCGGTGAAGTGAAGAGCGTGCTTGGCCACGGCCAGACACTGACGTTCATCGAGCAGCGCGAGGGCGAATTCGTCTCGTACCTGGCGCAGTTTCCCATCACCTCGCGCGAGGTGCTGCTGTTCAACCTGCAGGTGAACGGCCAGCGCCTGGACTTCAACCAGGAACTCTTTCCGGAGCCATGATGCCTTTCCCAGAACTCGTCCTCGCCAGCCACAACGCCGGCAAACTCAAGGAACTCCAGGCCATGCTCGGCGACAGCGTACGCCTGCGCTCGATCGGTGAATTCAGCCAGGTGGAGCCGGAAGAAACCGGCCTGTCGTTCGTCGAGAACGCCATCCTAAAGGCACGCAATGCCTCGCGCCTGTCCGGCCTGCCAGCCCTGGCCGACGACTCCGGCCTGGCGGTCGACCATCTGGGCGGCGCACCGGGCATCTACTCCGCCCGCTACGCCGATGGCCTGGGGGATGCCGCCAACAACGCCAAACTGCTGGCCGCGCTCAAGGACGTGCCGGACGCCGAGCGTAGCGCCCAGTTCGTCTGCTGCCTGGCCCTGGTGCGGCACGCCGACGATCCACTGCCGATCCTCTGCGAAGGCTTGTGGCACGGCAGCATCCTGCATGAAGCCCGTGGCGAACATGGCTTCGGCTACGACCCGCTGTTCTGGGTCGAAGAACGCCAGTGCTCCAGCGCCGAGCTGTCACCCACGGACAAGAACAGCCTCAGCCACCGCGCCATTGCCATGCGTCTGCTCAAGCAGCGCCTGGGCTTGTAACGGCGTCGCCAGAGGGGCGTTTCGTCCGCGAACATTGGAGCTTTGCCCAAGTCGTGCCACGATAGCGCCCCGCAATCACCCTGCCGTGACCCAACGCCTGTGTTCCAGCTGCCCCCCCTGGCCCTGTACGTCCATATCCCCTGGTGCGTGCGCAAGTGCCCCTACTGCGACTTCAACTCCCACGCCGCCGGCCCCAACCTGCCGGAAGAGGCCTACGTCGACGCCCTGCTCGCCGATCTCGACAGCGACCTGCAACAGGCTCATGGCCGCCCGCTGACCTCGATCTTCTTCGGCGGCGGCACGCCAAGCCTGTTCTCCGCGAAGGCCCTTGGTCGTCTGCTGGAAGGCGTGGAGCGGCGCATCCCGTTCGCCAGCGACATCGAAATCACCCTCGAAGCCAATCCGGGAACCTTCGAACAGGACAAGTTCGCCGCCTACCGGCGCCTGGGCATCAATCGGCTGTCGATCGGCGTGCAGAGCTTCCAGGCAGAAAAACTCAAGGCCCTGGGGCGCATCCATGATGGCGATGAAGCGATCCGCGCCGCCGACATGGCCCGTGCTGCCGGTTTCGATAACTTCAACCTGGATCTGATGCACGGCCTCCCGGATCAGTCCCTAGACGACGCGCTGGGCGATCTGCGCATCGCCATCGCCCAGGCACCGACCCACCTGTCCTGGTATCAGTTGACGGTGGAGCCGAACACGGTGTTCTGGAACCAGCCGCCGGTGCTGCCGGAAGATGACACCCTGTGGGACATTCAGGAAGCCGGCCAGGCCCTGCTCGCCGAACATGGCTACGGCCAGTACGAAGTCTCGGCCTATGCCCAGCCCGGCCGCGCCGCCCGCCATAACCTGAATTACTGGACGTTCGGCGACTTCATCGGCATTGGTGCCGGCGCCCACGGCAAGCTGAGCACACCAGACGGCCGCATCCGCCGCACCTGGAAAACCCGCCTGCCCAAGGACTACCTCGACCCTGCCAAGCACTACAGTGCTGGCGAGCGCCTCCTCAGCGCCGAGGAGCTGCCGTTCGAGTTCCTGATGAACGTACTGCGCCTGAGCGATGGCTGCGCCGCCGAACTGTTCAGCCAACGAACCGGCCTGCCGCTGCAGCAACTGGCTGCCGCACGCGAGCAAGCGGAACGCCGCGGCCTGCTGCAAAAGGATCCGGCTCGCCTCACGGCAACCCGCGAGGGCCAGTTGTTTCTCAATGACTTGCTGCAGTATTTTCTGCCGTAAGCGTCGAGCGAGGGCGCACCCAGCGCCGGCCCTCTCAACTCACAAGGAGCCCCCATGGATTTGCTGCTGGATATGATCGCTACCGTTTCGCGCTGGAGCCGCGGTCACCTCTACGAGATATCCCTGGCACTGATGGCCACCCTGCTCGTGCTGTTCGGCCCTGGCATCAATGCCTGGGTGCAACGCAGCATCAGCGGCCTCAACTTCATTCTGCGCACGCTGATCTTCGTGCTGGTCTGCGCAATCGGCTACGGCCTGGTGATGGTCTACCTCACGCCTCTGCTGGCCCAGGGCCTCGGCCACTTCAACAATTACACCCTGGCGCCGGTGCTGCTCCTGGTGTTCTTCCTGATCGGCGTGCTGGCGGATCGCAGCTGAAAGAGCGCCGAGGCATCAGCAGGGTGTTCCGGTCTATCGCACCCTGCCCCTGATGGACACCCGGCACCGTAGGGCGGATCGGGGCGCGCAGCCTAGCCGAAGGCGTGATCCGCCGAACGAACCCGACACCGACGTAGATACCAAACACGGCGACGCTTTGCTACAAAGGTTGATCCGCTCTACTGCGTTGCCGGATCGTATCGCCCCGCCGGGTTGCCCGGTAGCGCCCCTTGCAACGGCTGCAGGCGGCTATTATCCGCACTTGCTGTCCCCGCAGTTCAGGCAGGTCAGGCAGCCGTCCAGTTGCACCAGCGCCATGTTGTGGCACTTGCCACACAGCGCGGCGCCCGGCGGGTAGCCGGTGTCCGCCGGGCTGGCGGTGCTCGCCTTGAATTCCGCCTTCTTCTGCTCGATGAAGGCCTTCTGGTGTTCGTCGAGGCGCTCGGAGTCGATCAGGCCGATCTTGCGCAGGTGGATTTCGATCACATCGCCGATCTCGGCCACCAGCGACGGCATGAACTTGCCACCCTTCTTGAAATAACCGCCCTTGGGATCGAATACCGCCTTGAGTTCCTCAGCGAGGAAGGTGCAGTCACCGCCCTTGCGGAACACCGCCGAGGCGATGCGCGTAAGGGCGACGATCCACTGGAAGTGATCCATATTCTTCGAGTTGATGAAGATCTCGAACGGATGACGCTGCTCATGCTCGGTGCCCTGGTTGAGCACGATGTCGTTGATGGTGACGTACAGCGCATGCTCGGACAGCGGCGTCTTGATCTTGTAGGTCGAGCCTTCCAGCGCCTCGGGGCGCAGAACCTTCTCGTGCATCAGCTCGATTTCCTGCGGCACCGGGCCGGTATCGGCGGCGGCCTGCTGCGGCTTGACCACTTCGTAGCCGACGATCTTGCTGTCGATGCGGATTGTCTTGTTGCTCATCGGCACGTCCTCAGAATTTTCCGTAATAGCCTTCTTTGAGGGCATCGAACAGATTGGCGGCGCTGTGGATCTCGCCGTCGTATTCGATTTCCTCGTTACCCTTGGCTTCGACGATCTGGCCGTCGGCAAGGGTGAAGCGGTAGGTGGTGGCAGCCAGATCGGCCTCCTTGACCAGCACGCCCTGGAAGGCCTCGGGGTTGAAACGGAAGGTGGTGCAGCCCTTCAGACCCTGCTGGTGGGCGTACACGTAGATGTCCTTGAACGACTCGTAGGGATAGTCGCTGGGCACGTTGGCGGTCTTGGAAATCGAGCTGTCGACCCACTTCTGCGCCGCCGCCTGGATATCCACGTGCTGCTTCGGCGTGACGTCGTCGGCGGTGATGAAATAGTCCGGCAGGCCGTTGCCGGGCGCTGCCTCGGCGTCGATGAAATGCCGGTAGGCGAGCAGTTCGGACGAGTAGACGTCGACCTTTTCCTTGGACTTCTTGCCTTCGCGGATCACGTTGCGGAAGTAGTGGTGGGCGAAGCTCGGCTCGATGCCGTTGCTGGTGTTGTTGGCCAGCGACAGGGAAATGGTGCCGGTCGGTGCGATGGAACTGTGGTGGCTGAAGCGGCTGCCCGTCTCGGCCAGCTGTTCGATCAGTTGCGGTGCGACTTCGCCGATGCGCTGCATGTAGCGCGAGTACCTGGCCCAGAGCACACGCCCCTTGAGCGTATCCCCGGGCTTGATGCCGTCCACGGCCATTTCCGGGCGCTTGGCAAGCATTTCGGCGCTGACGACGAAGTCCTCGTCCATCAACGGAGCCGCCCCCTTCTCCCGTGCCAGCTCCAGGCCGGCTTCCCAGCCGACCACGGCCATCTGCTTGGCGACTTCCTCGGTGAACGCCAGCGACTGCACATCGCCGTACTGCATCTTGAGCATGGTCAGGGTCGAGCCCAGGCCGAGGAAGCCCATGCCATGGCGGCGCTTACGCTGGATTTCACGGCGCTGCTGCTCCAGCGGCAGGCCGTTGATCTCCACCACGTTGTCCAGCATGCGGGTGAAGATGCGCACCACGTCCTTGTACTCGTCCCAGTCGAAACGCGCCCGCTCGGTGAACGGATCGCGCACGAACTGGGTCAGGTTGACCGAACCGAGCAGACACGCGCCATAGGGCGGCAGCGGCTGCTCGCCGCAAGGGTTGGTGGCGCGGATGTCCTCGCAGAACCAGTTGTTGTTCATCTCGTTGACGCGGTCGATGAGGATGAAGCCCGGCTCGGCGAAGTCGTAGGTGGAACTCATGATCATGTCCCACAGACGCTGCGCCTTGATCACCTTGTACACCCGACAGGCGGTCAGGCCCTGGTCGTTGCTGATGTAGGGGCCCTTCTGCGGCCAGTCGCGCCAGATCACCTGGCTGGCGTCGGTGGTGTCGATGCCATCTTCCTCGACCTCCTTCTGGCTCAGCGGGAAGGCCAGCGGCCAGTCGGCGTTGGCCTGCACGGCGGCCATGAATTCGTCGGTGATCAGCAGGCTCAGGTTGAACTGCCGCAGGCGGCCGTCTTCGCGCTTGGCGCGGATGAAATCGGCGACGTCCGGATGGCCCACGTCGAAGGTGGCCATCTGCGCTCCACGGCGCCCGCCGGCGGACGACACGGTGAAGCACATCTTGTCGTAGATATCCATGAACGACAGCGGCCCCGAAGTGTACGAGCCGGCCCCGGAGACATAGGCACCGCGCGGGCGCAGGGTGGAGAACTCGTAGCCGATGCCACAACCGGCCTTGAGCGTCAGGCCGGCCTCGTGAACCTTCTCGAGGATATCGTCCATGGAATCGGCGACGATGCCGGAGACGGTGCAGTTGATGGTGCTGGTGGCGGGTTTGTGTTCCCAGGCACCGGCGTTGGAGGTGATGCGCCCGGCGGGGATGGCGCCACGACGCAGCGCCCAGAGGAATTTCTCGCCCCAGAGCTTACGCAGTTCAGGTGTCTGCTCGACTTCGGCCAGCGCCTTGGCGACGCGCTGGAAGCTGTCGTCGATGGTCTGGTCGATGACCCGTCCGTCCTTGGCCTTGAGGCGGTACTTCTTGTCCCAGATGTCCATCGACGCATCCTGGATGGGGATATCGGCGACGGCCTTGCTGATGGATCGTACCTTCGCTGCTTGGGTCATTGCAGGGAACCTCCTGGTTCAAGGGCGGAGTATTGCTTGGTGCGTATAGACTGGCGGATAGCCCAACCATCGCACCGTACACAAGATGTTGTGTTGACTGCACGATGGTAGCCCATATGTAGGGCCCAACCAAGATGATAATGATTCTTGTCGACGAGCGAGCGCGACCGATGCGCGCAGGCCGGCACGGCGCCAACAAGTTGCAATCGACATGGATACCGCCGCCATCAGACGGGGAACCACCTGAGAAAAGTGGTGCCGCGAAAGTGGCACCGGAGAGAAGAGTTGACGCACACGCCCTACGCGGGAGTGCCGACCTCGGCGCGAAGCGAGCTAGAGGACTGGAGCTGGCGCATCGAATCGGCGGAGTAACACGGCACAAGCTATCCGCTGTCATCAGGGAACAAACCACGGCTTGAAGATCAATCGTGGCTTACTCTTGGAGAGTGAAGCAGGCAGGTGGCGACACATTCGGTCGCCGCGTACCTGGGAGCGGCTGCTATGGGTGAGTTTGGCCTGCAGCCGCTCTCTGCTGCCTCACCCCCTCGTGCACATATTGCCAGTACTCGGCCTGTGGATTGGCCCGGCACTGGTCGATGATCCACGGCAATGCCCGCGCGAAAGCTTTGTCGACCTCGGTAGCCGAGGCGCTGTTCTGTTGGCGCAGCTCGGTGAGGAAAAGCAGTGCGGAAGTCTGCTGGAAGGTAGACAGATCGCTCGTTGGTTTGCCAGGCGACGTTTGCTCGAAAGTTTGCAGTTCCTGGATGACCTGGGCGCAGCTCTGCTCCTGCGTGCGAACCATGGATTGTGGCTTGAGAATCATCCGCTGGCTGGTTCGTTGCGTAGCCGGTGCCTCCGGGCTGGCTGTCCAGGGCTCATAGCGCCACGTCCGCACCGTTTCCTGCACAGCCGAGCGGGCGAGCTCGGGCGCATCGCCAGTGACCGTCACATCCCTGACGGTGCCATCGGCGTGTACTTCGTAGCTGACGGTCAACGCCGTGCGCTGCTGCAGGGTTGCCGGTGCTACCGGCATCGGCGTGTGCATGGGCTTCAGTGGTGTGAGCTTGAACAGCGCGGCATCGGCCTGAACGCGCGCGGCGAAGTTGTCGATGATCCGGCGGATGTTGTCATCGCGGCCATCCGGGTGCACGAACAGGCCGTTGTAATGCGTGGTTCTGTTATCGATGCGGTATGTGGCTACCTCCTCCTGGCCACGGGTCACCCGGAACACCAGCTCCGAGTCCCAGGATACGGAAGCCGGGATGATGAACAGGCTGAAAGCGCTGAGAAACTGAGTGGGAATGTTGCTGAAGCCGTAATAGTCGCCGACCGACAGCACCTGGATGTTGTAGCCGCCGGGGTCGAATCCTCCGCGCACTTGTTCGAAGACGCCCACGCTACGCAGGTGGTTACGGATAAGAGTGCCGGGTATTGGCCCCAGGGTCTGCACGCTTACTTGTGGCAGCGTCAGCTCGTGATTCAGCGTCGGCGCTGGGAGAGTGTGGTTGACCTGGCACCCCCCCAGGAACATCAGCAGGCAGAAGCCCAGGATGCGCAGTGGATTGTTCATTTCGCCTGCCCCGAGAAAATCGATTCGAAGATCGCGGCATTCTTAGCATTGCTGTCGAGCACGAAAGGATAGGCGCCCTCCAAGTGCTCAAGTTCAAGCCGCTGCAGCGGTGGAAGATTGGGGTGTTTGCGGGCGGTCAGGGCTTGATCCCGTTCGACGTCGTAGCTGTGGATGAACGAGCAGTGAGCGTTGTAGTCGATACAGGCGGCACGGAAGTCGCCTATGTAATACGCCTTGCCGGGCTCCAATTGCAGCGTGATGGAGAAATCCTCGCGCTTCCAGACGGTAGGGCCGTTACTGCGCTTGAACAGGACGTTGTACAGCTCGTAGCGCCCAGGCTTGAGCGGCATCACGAACAGCGTGCCGATGCCGCGCTGGCCATCGCGGATGTCCCGTGGAGTGCGCATGTGAACGTTGTTACGCAAGCGGGCAGAGGCGAAACCGCCGCCACCCTTCTGGCGCAGTTGAATGCTTTGTTCATGCAGCGAGTACTTGGTGCCTGGCCAAACGCCGACCACGCCCACCAGATAGCTGGTGGAACCACCATCGGCAGGGCGAATGCTTTTGTCGATATCGATGGGCGACAGACTGTAACAACCGGCCAAGTTGAGCAGCAGCAGGGCGCAGCAGAGATTGCGGAGCAGAGGCATCGGTACACTCGCGTGCAGGCGGCGCCACCGAGCGCCAAGGCTGGCGGAACCGATAATGAACACAAGGTGTGAAGCAATGGGCACAGCACACCAATCCTTGGCGAAGCGGGGCGCGATTATAGCGAAGTACGGCCTTGGATGGACGTATCGAGACCTGAACTACGATATACATCGCACTTTGGGCGCTCAGGCACTTGCTGTGGGTCGTGGAGAGTGCTTGGGAACCAAAGGGATCGGAGTCTGAGGAATCCCCACAAATCTACTCCAGTTGCTGAGCTTGGCGGCGCACCTCATCACGCAGCAGTAGTTCCATTTCAGCCAGTACGGAGTTGGGCAAATCGTTTGCTGAGCGCCTCAGGTATTCGAGGCCGACTCGCCAGAGTGACAGCACGGGTTTATGCCTGACACTGTTGCTTTGGAAGCGACGAGACTGACCTGTTGTCCGAGCTCGCAAGCCTGCCAAGTACAAGACGTAACAGGCCAGCGCAGCGATCAGCAACAGGATCTCAATGCGGCGAGGGCAGCGAGTACGGTGTAGGTCGAAGGCAAAGCCGAAGCGCAGGCTTTTCACGTCCCGAAATCCTTCTTCGATCTGCATCCGTTTGCGGTAGATCGCTACGATGCTTCGAGCAGTCCATTGGGATTGTGCAAGGTTACTCGCCAATAGCCAGGGTTCTTGCTCACGCCGGGCGCTCTGTCGACTGAGCTTGCTGCGGGCAACACTGCCTGTCACGCGTCGATGCTTACGCCCCTTGGGCGGTTGGTGCACGCAATACAGCGGTACGAGATGCGGCGCACTGCGCGTTATTTCGATTGGGCCGAGCGAACGTGCGACAGGCGTTGCCTGTTCGTAGAGTTGTTTGATCGGCTGCCACTGGCCTTGCTGGTTGCGATAGAGATCCCGGTTACGCACACGCCCTACGTAATACCAGCCTCTGGCCTCGACAGCCTGGAACCAGGGCCGCCGAAAACCGGCGTCGGTCACCAGGATCGGCCTGCAATGCTCGGGAAGCATGAGCGTCAACGCATCGAGCAATTGGCACTGCCGTTTAGGGCAGCCCTCGCGCTCATGGACAGCCTCGTAAATCGGAAATGCTCTGCCAGCCAGCGGTATAGAGGCACGTAACAGATAAAGATCGGAGGCCGCATTAATCGGTGACCAATCCACCAGAATCACGGGCTGCGGCAAGTTGCCAATCAACGCCTTGAGCATCTTCCAGTAGAACAGTAGGCGTTCGGACTGGAGCTGGGCGTTACCAAGCAGGCGATCCACTCGCTTGATCGAATGCTTGGTGTAAGCCTTGCTGGGGATGGCCCTGCCCAGGTCGGTCAGAGTCAGCCGGTGCCCTTGAAGCAGGGCACTGACGCAACTCATCAGAGCGTTCAGGCGCTTATCGTGAACGGTAGGGAATGCTTGGGAAAATGCGTTGTGTAAAAATCGTACGGCCTGCATGAGTCTCGGGTGGTTGGTGTGTTTGGCGACTACCAAACTGCCCGACTCATGCAGGCTCTTTCAAGCTATCTGATTGATCAACCTGAATATTTTGTGGGGATTCCTCAGACTCCGACCCCTTTAACCAGAAAATCAGAATCCGCGTCATGCAGGGCTGTTTGGTGATTACGGCGGAGTGAAACAAATAGCCCCGGCTTGCGCCGGGGATGTTTTCAAGCACCTGGAGTCTCGATGTGAAATGACCGGCAACAACGACAGACTGAAATTAAACCCCTGCCCAAGCTGCCGGAAATTTCCATTTGAGGCTAATCCAGAACATAAGAGAACTTATCTTCCCATCCGAAGCCCTCATCCTGCTGCTTCACCCTCTCCAATACCTCTACAATCCCATTAAATTCGTGAGGAATACTTCTTCTGGAATAATCATGATCTTTCCAGATTAAGAGTAACGGCCGCTCAACACTTGCACTGAGTAAGTCCCATAGTGCATCCATGTTATATCCGTAGAAATCTTGGACACCCAAAACCACCGCCAACTGACGATGGAAATCCTGCTCTGTAACGACTCCGCGGCCATCAATCGTAATATCCATAGTCCCCTACTTCCATGATCCAATAGGAGCGACGGTTTTATAGTGATCCGTGGTTATATAAAGCAGCCCATCGTTTGAATACAGCAATCTCGTTCCAGGCTGATTGCTACGAGACATAGTGGCATTCAAGCCAATATCAGCTTCAAACCACGTTCTACCTGGGCTCGACGGAAGTACATTCGTCGTATTATGGAAAACGTCTCCACCAATCTGCCCCCCCGGAACACTGTTATTTAAAGCCTTTCCTGGCTGCCAACCTTGCTGCGCTGCTTGAGCTTTATTTACATAGTTGGCAGGAAGCTGCCCCGTAGCACGAAGACTATCAACAACAGCGTTAGCCGATTCTGTTGTCTTAAGATCAAGCTTTAGCTGAGCGAAACTTGCCGCGTTATGTGCAGCATTGTCAGCAGCCGTAGCAGTTGCTTTTGCACCAACTAACTAGTGCTCTAAGAAAGCAACCCGAACCCTCAACAACCAATCTGCGTATGTCAGCCCTTCGGACTCGGGCTCAAAGAAGCACCCTATTTTAGCAATCATAATCTCGCGACAGGCTTCTTCAGAAAGTTTAAGAGCAAGCAACTGATCAAGCTCATCAACCCCCGCGAGCAACTTATCATGAGGTTCACTATTAATAATCTCATGAATTACCTCGCTGCTATCACTGAACTCTTCAGGCCAGTCTTGATGAAAATAGCAACCTAACAACTGACCGAGAATGCTGTAATTTTTCATATTCATGGCACAGTAGGGAATCCTGTAAGAACCTTATATCCTGTTGGCATGTTCGAGTCACGCACAAGTATGACCCTGACCGAGTTTGCATCTACTGCGCCAGACACGCCGCGAGTAACAGATATCCCAACAGGGTCTGATAATGTGTGGTCGAGTCTCAAACGGTTTGCGCTCCCAGAAAGCCAATTCGCAATTTCTATTTGCTTCACATCCAAGGTTTGTGAAACGGCCTTTTCAGCAAATGCTCGATCATAGAAAGATGATGACCCGGTAATTTTAGGCTCAGCCGAAAGACGACTGAGCAACTGTGCCTCTGATTGCCCAACATGCTTTGCAATCAAGTGTCCACCGGCTGCTTCATGAGCTGCAAGCCCACCACCTGGAACAATTGGGCTAACTGCCTTACCAGCTTCTTTTGCCCCAAAGGAATTACAAGACCTTCAGGTCTTGTAATTCTTCAATTTCTATCTCCATGGTTCTTGCTCCTAAAACAAGCTGCTTTTTTACTTTTTCTGAAACAGCAATATCAAACTCCACCAACTGAGAACTCAGCACTTCCAACGCAACCCCTGGCTCGCCAGACGAAAGCAACTCCCTGACATTAGCCTCGGTGTCATCGTCAAAGCATCCAGAAAGCTCTTCCAATGCTGCTCGGATTATTTTTTCCGGATCGCGCATATCTTTATCTCTACTTAGGATACGCAGTAATAATGCCTTCTCCATGAGGCTCCACAATTACACGCACATTCACACCATCACGTATCCCTTCTACCGCCCAACGGACAGGCTTACCTGTCGTGGTGTACTGCGCTCCAGGCTTTCCAGTTAGTTGCGTCCATGAAGCTTTAGGGTCAGTAGCCAAGTCAGAGACATTGTGCATGACCTTATCGCTATTCCAAGAAGCAGGGAAAGGTGTTTTCCCTGGAGCACCGGGCCATAGGTGCCCACCACCAGTAGCATCTCCAAGCAAAATGTGCTGCGTTCTCTGGTTGCTCGCCAAGTTGATAAACTCGTCGGCGCTTGGAACTCCTTTTGCCCCAACGACCGCAAATCTAGCCAGAACTCTAGCAGCAACAGCGATCACCATGCCACCGACTGCCTGGCCCACCATGGACTCAGCCCAAGCCATCACGAACTCATTGGCAGGCTGCACCCCCTCGAAGCCCACGCCCTCCCGTATGGCCTTCTGCGCCTCGGTTCGTTCTTCAAGCGATGCACCGTTCTGCACCATATAGGTGTCCAACGAAGCAGCTGCTTGGCCAAAACTCACCATCCCGGAAGGCAGAGAAATGTCGTTATGACCTGTCTCGATCTGCGCCGCATTCGCCGCAACCGCCGCTTCCCCACCCGCCGCTGCCGTGATGCCCGCTACAAGAGTGCCGATCAGGTTCAGGCGGTTCTGCTTCTGCTCATCGGTCATCCCTGAAGCAGTCTGATCGCTCAGTTGGTCGAGCAGGTTGTTCAGTACCACGCTCGCGCTGCCGCCCAGCGCTCCACCGCCACAACTCTGGCTCTGTGCCGCGGCTCCCGCGCAACCGACGATGCCGTGCAAGGCGGTGCGCGCCGTCTCCGAATCCAGATGGTCGGCTATCGCCTTCACCTGTTCCGTGGCCAGCCCTTGCAGGTAGTTGACTGCCGCGCCCTGGAGAAGCTGCCCGCCACCGCCCATGACGTTGCCACCCGCCGCGCCACTGATGGCCGACACCAGGGTGCGCCCAAGCCCACCGACCTCCCAGGTAGCATTGCTCTCGACGGTACCGGCAAGCTGCTCGATCCTCGCGTTGTCGCGTTGCTCGACCGGCTTGGCCAACTCCGCTTCCAGATCGCGTTTGGCCTGAGTGGACTCCTGCGAGCGCTGCTCCAGGAAGGTGCCCACATTGCGCACGAACTGCTCGGTGATCTCGAAACCCGCCTCCACTTCCTTGCGGTCGAAGATGGGCTTGAGCGTATTGCTGCCATCCTTGTCGCTGGAGACATCGCGGTTAACACCAGCCACTGCCTCTTCGGCCGTCTGCCCTGTCAGTTCCTGTTGCTTCGCTTCATTGGTGATGGTGATAGCACCAGCACTGACACCGCTATGTGTCGTGCTGCTGTCCTTGCCACTGGCACTCAGCGCTATGGGTGTACCTGCGGTAACTCCTGCCTCGTGTAAAGGCTTGCCATCCGTGCCGTTGATGACCTGGCCCTGCTTATCATGGGCAGCGCCACTGTAGCTACCACTCAGGCTGATGCTGCTGCCTTTGTATTGCGCCTTGTTCTCGATATCGGAATGGGTGAGTGTTGCAGTCGTCAGACGGTTCTTGTCGTCTTCCACAGCCTTGTCATTGCTGGCAATGACCGCACCTTTCAGGTCGGTGTTGCCCGCCACATTGATCTGGAAGCCGCCATCGCCGGCCTTGATACCGGTTTGCTGACCAACGCTCGCGTACTCACTGTCGATTTTCTGCTGACTGACGCTTCCAGAGACCGTGGACACGCCCGCACAGAAAGGCGGAATGCACAGGCTGAGGCCAACGCCTGCGCTTTGCTGTTTCGATTTGTAGTTGTCGATGTCTTGCAGGCTGGCCAGGTTCAGGTCACCACCCACCTCCGCCGTGACTTGCTTGGCAGTGACGATCGCGCCTCTGAGGTGGGTGTCGCCGCCGCTGTTGAGGGTGACTTTTTCGCCAGCGGTCACCAACGTATTGGCATAGGTTGCCGCCTCCCCCTCAGACATCCCTTTGCCTTTATTGGCCGCCAATTCGAGGGTGAACCCGTTCTGCTGCCCTACTCCGAACCCTACGCCCGCACTCCAACCGCTGTTGCTATCCTTGCCCTGCAGGTTGGCGGTGTTCTGGGCTGCACTCAGATTGACATTGCCATCGGCATTGAGCGAAACGTTGCGACCCGCATCGAGGGTACTGCCCACGATGTTCAGGTTGCTGTTGTCACCGTCCCCTGTCGCATTGATGGAGATGTCGCCCCCCGCGGCGATACTGCTGGCAACGACGTTCTGCCCAGACTGGCTACCACTACTCTGGCTTTTACTGTTGCTCAGGTTGACACTGATCTTGAAGCCCGTGAGGTCACCACTGGCCAGCGTTTGTGCCCCCTCATAGGCCTGGTAGCCACTCATTGCCGTATTGACTGCGGCCAACGCGGTAAGCCGGCTATCTTGAGTGTCGCCTGCAGCGTTGACCATCTTCTGGGCACTTTGCACGGCGTCGATCAGTGGTAAGCTGACGCTGCCGCCAATGGCAGTGCGCTTCATGCTCTGCTTCTGGCTGGCACTGAGCAGGTCGTAGCCTGCCTCGATATAGACACGTTTGGCAGTGATAGCGACATCGCCCTGCGGCGCGATCACCTGGCTCGCCTGCTGTCGATAAGCTTCACCGGCCGTCAACTCGACATCACCGCCCAGTGAGGCGATCTGGCTTCCCAACTGTTGGGTGGTGCTGTTTTCGCTGCTCTGTTTGAGACTCACGACCCCCGTCGCACCTTGCCACCAGTTGCCGATCTCCCCGGACTTCTTCGAACTCGACTTGGCGCTGGAGTCGTCCTTGCCTTCACCGCTGGTGATGAACAGGTTACGACCGGCGTCGACACGTATGTCCTGGTCGGCTACCAGGGTGCTGCCCCGGATGGCGGTATCCCGGCCACTGACCATATCGATGGTCGCGCCGCTCAGCGTACTGCCTACCTCCAGGGAAGATGTCGACTGCGCCGCCTTGGCCTTCTGCTCGAGCGTGAGGGAGCCATTGGTAGCCAGGGAGTCGAAGATGTGCCACTTCAGCGAACTGGACTTGCTGGCCTGGCTCGAATACTGGTCTTGCTGCGCCGTACCCACATTGATGTCACGCCCCGCTTCCAGGCTGATGGCGTTATCGGCACGCAGGCCGGCAGCGTGCATGAAGATGTCGTTGTCCGCCTGTACGGTGACATTGCGCCCCTCGAGCTCGGTGCCGACCACCGTGGTGCTACCCGAACTCTGGCTGCTGGCCTTGCTGGAAAACAGCCGGCTCTTGGATTTGGCCTGGGCTGAACTCTGAGAGTTCTCGGCAGCAGCCAAAACCACATCGTTTCCAGCACTCAGATAGATATCCTGATCACTGATGAGTCGCGCACCACGAGCGGCGATGTCGTTCTGGGCAAGCACGACCAAGTCATTGCCCGCAGAGAGGGTACTAAGCACCGCTTCACTGCTCTGACTCTCACTCATCCGCTCCTTGCTGCTGCTGAATAGCCCGCCTTTCTTTTTCTTGTAGAAGTAGCTGTATTGCTCGTTCTGCGCGGCATCCAGATTGATGTCCTCACCCGCACTGAGCACGATATCGGCACCCGCCCCCACTTTGCTGGCCACAACAGTGATGCTCTCACCCGCGACCAATGTGGTATTCCCGCCAGCCTGGATTTCGCTGGACTGCTGGGTAACTCGGTCATTGATCGAGGTGACCTTCTTGCTCTTGAAATAGGTGTGGCTCTCGTCCGCCGCACTGGACAGCACCAGGTCGCGCCCGGCCCCCAGATCGAGGTCACGGCCTGCAGTGACCTGACTGGCAACCACGCCCAGATCGCGCCCGGCACTGACCTGCAGGTCGCGCCCCGCACTCACTTCGGCGCCCAGTTGGGTCACCCGCTCGTTGAGGAAGTTGCTGCCCCGCGACTGGTGCTGCACGTCCTGCACCGAGGCGATGGTCACGTCGCGACCGGCTTCGATGGTCAGATCGCCACGGCTGTCGAGCACGCTGCCGAGGTTGCTCACATCACGCCCGGCCGCCAGTCTGAGGCTGTCGCTCGCTTCGATGCGGGCAGCGCCGTCGACGAAGCTGGTGGCCCAGGCGCGGTCGCCCAGGCTGCTCTGCTGCAGGTTGGCCGTGCGCTCGTTGACGATGTCGTTGCCCGCTACCAGGCTTACGTCGCGCCCGGCGATGATGCCGCCCTGGGCGTTGCGGATGCTGTCTTCGGCCAGCAGTTGCAGGCGCTCGCTGGCCTGCAGCAGGCCACTGTTGGCGATATTGACCGCCTGCACGTCGAGTGCGCCGCTGGCGCGCAGGGTGCCCTGGTTGCTCAGGTCGCCACCGCTGATCAGCGCTACGTCGCGGCCCTGGATCAGCGCGCCGTTGGGTGCCAGGCGGCCTTCGGCCTGAGCCAGGTAGAGCACCGGCACCAGGACTTTTTCGCCCAGCACTTCCTGTTCTTCCATCCACACGATGTCGTGGGTCAGCGCCGCCACCTGTTCGGCGCTCAGGCTCACCCCCAGTCCCAGGTTCAGCGCTTCCTTGCTGGCGATGGCGTTGTTCATCAGGTAGCGGAACATGGCTTCGTCGCTGTCCAGCCCGGCGATGAAGCGCTGCCCGGTGCGGGCGACGATGGCCTCGCGGATCAGGCGCTGCTCGTAGAGGCCGTCGCCCAGGCGCTTCTGCGCCTGATCGGGGTCGTAGCCGAGCAGGTCGAGCATGTAGTCGGAGCTGAGGAAGCGGTTCAGTTCGGTCAGCGCCGGGTTGGTTTCGATCAGGTATTTGTGGGGCTGGTTCGTTGCAATCGGTACAGCACCCGGTGCCTGCCCCAGCTGGCCGACAAAGACACCGTCTATCTGCATGCCGTTAGCGCTGTCACGCTGAGCCTGATCGAGAGTCGTACCGGCCAACGCCCACTGCTGGCCGCTGGCCGACTCACCTACCTGGCTGTCGCTGCCGGCCTGGTCACTGAGGCGGAACAGACCGTTCTGGCCGCTGGGCAGGCTGAAACCTGGCAAGGTCAGCGGATTGATTTGTTGTTGGGCGAGGTCGGGGGGAAGCTGGGAGTTCAGGGTGATCGGAATGAACGAATCCGCCGCCCCTGCGCTAGTCGAGCCACTACGGTTGCCACTGATTACGTGTGTCGAACCGGGACGCGTCACACCGTTGCCGACGTTTTGCTGCGCATTGATGGCAACGTTGCCAGCCGCCTGGATGATCCCGGCATAACGCTGATCACCGCTACTCAGGATGGTGCGGCTGCCGTAGCTATGAAGCTCCTGTTCAAAATCGCCATCGCTGATGATGCGGTTGATGGCGCCAGCGATTTCACCCGTGCGCTGCTGATCGTATCCAGCGCTCTCATGCCAATACTGCTGGGTGAATGCCTGCGCATTGTTCTGGTGGCGAACGATGTACTTGCCGTCCATGCGTACCAGCCGGAACATACGCGTGGTCTGGATTTCCCCCTCCTCTACGCCACTGTTGTCCAAACGGCGGAGGTCGGCCGAAAAATCGCCGCCGGCACTGATCAGACTGCTGCTGTTGTTCAGCACATCACCATAAATACGCAGATCACCGCCGGCCACGATCTGCGACATGGCGCTTGCCTCGGTGACCTGCAACCGATCACGCTGGGTGATCTCGAACCAGGAACTTCGTTTTCCACTGCAATCGATGCCTGGCTGGACACAGAAGCGTTCGTCGATACGAGCGCTGTAGATACCTGATTCGATAAGTAGACGATCACGCGCGTTGTCGAGTATGCCGACCCTCAACGTCGTATCGCCGACGGCCTCCAACGTCGCGGATAGATTGTCCAGGCGGCTGGCCATGGCCCCTGAGGCATTCCCGGCCAGGAAAATATTCCCCAGGCTATAAACATCCGCATACCGGTTAATGAAGGTATCGACGTACAGCGCCATGTCGTCGCCGCTGAACAGCAGGCCGTTCTCGTTGACCAGGCTCGGCGTGGTCAGGATCAGGCGTCCGGCACTGCCCAGGGTGCCCTGGTTGTTCAGGCTGGTGGCGCTGAGGGTCAGGTTTTCGGCGGCGGTCAGGCGGCCCTGGTTGAGCAGAGCACCACCGATCGCGAAGGTGGCTGCGCCACCAGCGGTGATGCTGGCGGTATCGCTCAGGCTCAAGCGCGCCGCCTTGACGTCGAGGTCGCCCTGGCTGGTGACCCTACCGTTGCCGCTGTAGCCACCACTGAGGGTCAGGCTGAGGGGGCCGTCGCTGGCGATCAGGCCGTGGTTGATCCAATTGCCGCCTTTGCCGGTCAGCGAACCGGTGGCCAGCAGTTGCCCGTTGGCGGTCTGCTCGAAGGTGCCGATATCCAGGGTCAGGTGCCCGGCCTGAAGGATGCTGTCGTTGCTCCAGCTGTCGGCCTTGAGGGTCAGGCTGCCTTGCGTGACGAAGCTGCCGCCAGCCCTGGCGACCTGCGCCAGGGCGACACCGAACTCACCGCTGCCGGCGTGCAGCAGCTTGCCATTCTGGTTGAGCAGGCTGCCGAGGTTCAGGGTCAGGTCGCGGTTGGCCGTTTCAAGGAGGCCGCTGCGGTTGTCCAGCAGCCCACCCAGGGTGAAGAAGGTGCTGCCGCCGGTACCCAGGGCGCGCAACTGGCCGCCCTGGTTGTTCAGGCTGGCGCCTTGCAGGCGCAGGGTGCCGCGGCTTTCGACGATACCCTGCTGGTTGTTCAGCACGGCACTGCTGTCGTGTTCCAGGGCGATATTGGCCGCCCCTATCTTGCCGCTCCGGTTGTTCAGGTCGCCGCCACGCAGCAGCAGATCGCCCTGGGCATATAGAGTACCGCGCTGGTTGTCGAAGGCACCGGCCTGCAGCGTGGCCGCGCCGCCCAAGGCGTGGATGCGTCCGGCCGTGTTGTCGAGGTTGCCAGCGGCCAGCAGGTCGAGGTGCTGGCCCTGAATCAGGCCACCCTGCTCGCTGGCACCATTGCGCAGCCAACCCGAAAGACGAATGCGCACCCAGTCTTGCAGACTGGCCAGGGTGCCCTGGCGATTGTCGAAGCTGGCGGCTGTGAGTTCGACGGCACCCGTACGGCTCTGCAGAGTGCCGCTCTGGTTGTTCAGCGTCGCGCCGATGTTCAGCAGCAGGTCGCCCTGCCCCTGGATGGCACCACCGCTGTTGTCGAGACTGGCGGCGCTCAGGTGCAAATTGGCATCGCGGCTGTAGATCAGACCGTCCGCACGGTTGTGCGCGGCCCCAGCGACGTCGAGGTGGAGTGCACCGTTGGCAGCCAGGGTGCCGCTGTCGCTGTTGTTCAACTGGGTGACGGCGAAGTGGCCGGTGCTCTGGCTGGCCAGGGTGCCGCCCTGGTTGTTCAGGGTCTTGGCGTCGATGCGCAGTGGCCCGCCGCTGGCCAGCTGCCCGGCCGTGTTAACGAGTGTGCCGTCGACGTTGAGCGTGGCGGCACCGCTGGCGCTGATGCGCCCGCCGGCATTGTCCAGCCCACCACTGGAGAGCGTCAGATCCTGACGAGCCAGCAGCGAACCACCTGCATTGCTCAGACTCCCGGTGTCGATAACCAGGTTTCCACCGACGTCGATCTGCCCGCCACGGTTATCCAGATCCTGTGCGATCAGCAGGTGCTGACCGGTACCGCTGGAGAGGATGCCTCGATCACTGTTGTCCAGGCTGTCGGCATCGACGTCGAGACGGCCAGCGGCCACCAGGGCACCTTCGCCGCTGTTGAGCAGCGCGCCGGTAAGTTGCACGTCGAGGTCGCCATCGCGGCTGGAGAGCGTACCGAGCTGGCGGTTGTCGAGGGTTGTGCCGATCAGTTGCAGGCCCTGCCAGCCGGAGAGCAAGCCACCCTGGTTGTCGCTATGGCCCAGGCTCAGGCGCAGCCACTCACGACTGATCAGGTGCCCGTTCTGGTTGTTCAGGCTGGCCGCGGCCAGAGCCAGGACGCCGAGGCTGGAGACCTCACCGCCACGGTTATCGAGAGCGCGCAGGTTGCTGAGGGTCAGCGGGCCGTTGCTGGTGATCAGGCCTTGCTGGTTGTCCAGCTCGCCCTGGCGCAAGTCGAGGGTCAGGGCGCTTTCGCCGATCAAGGCCCCCTGCTGCTGGGTCAGGCGGTCGAGGCTCAACCGCAAGTCGCCCTTGGCCGAGACTTCACCGCCCTGGCTGGAGTCCAGCGAAGCGGCATCTACGGTCAAGGTGCCCTGGCTGTTGATCAGACCGCCGTTGCGATTGTCCACGGCGCCAGCGCTGCGCAGGTCGAGAGCCTGGCCGGCCAGCAGCGTGCCGCCGGCATTACTCAGCATGCCGCTGGCGAGGCGCAAGTCGCCGGCACTCTGAATGAGGCCCTTGCTGGCGTTGCTGAGGGTGCCTGTGACGTCGATGGCGAGGTCATCGCGTGCGAACAGCGTGCCCGCCTCGTTGACCAGACCCTTGGCGCGCAGGTCGACGCCCTTGGCACTGATCAGCCCCGCCAGGTTGTCCAACACGCCCTGGATACGCAGGGTCAGGTTCCGTTCGGAGAGCAGTCGGCCCTGGGCGTTGTCCAGGCTCGTCGCAGCCAGGCTGAAGCCCTGACTGCTGGAGATTTCGCCCTGGCGGTTACTCACCGCCCCCAGGTTGTTCAACAGCAGTCGGTCGGGTGCATGCAGCAAGCCAGCGTCGTTATTCAGATCCCCGCCGTTGAGGTCGAGGGTGAGGCGGCTCTGGCTGAACAGCTCACCACCCTGCTGCGCCAGACCGCTGGCCTGCACCGACAAGGGGCCACTGGCGGCTATACGTCCCTGGGCGTTGCTGATCTGGCCGGTCTGCAAATCGAGGGTGGCGCTGCCGGTCAGGCGGCCGCTGTCGTTATCGAAGCGCCCGGTCGTGACACTCAGATGCTCCACCGCGGAGATCTGGCCATGGCGGTTGTCCAGACCAGCGCTGCGCAGCACCAGCCCGGCATCGGTAAGCAGGCGCCCCTGCTGATTGAGCAGTGCGCCCTGGCTGGTGATCTGCATGGCGCCAGCACTGGAAAGGTTGCCGCGGCTGTTGTCGACCCCAGCCGCGCTGACGCTCAATGTGCCTTCGCTGCTGAGTTTCCCTTCACTGTTGATCAGTTGGCCGTCGCGAGCCGGATCACCAGCGCGGGCGGTGAGCTCGATCAGCACGCGGGTATCGCTGGCGAGGGTGCCGCCGGCATTGTTCAGGTGGGCGCCGCTGAGGTGAACCTGATCACGGCCGAAGATCAGCCCCTGGTCGCGGTTGAGCAGGCGCACCGCAGCAAGGTTGAGGTGCGCCGCCAGCAGGCGGCCACTGTCGCTGTTGTCCAGGCTGGTGGCGGTCAGGCTCACGGTACCGCGGCTGGAGATTTCCCCACCACGGTTGTCGATGGCGTCCGCCGTCAGGGCCAACTGACCATTGGCAGCGACAACGCCCTTCCGGTTGTCCAGACGCTGCCCCGTCAAGCGCAGATCGCCTTCGGCCAGCAGTTCACCGGCGACCTGAGTCAGTTGCCCGACCTCGGCAGCCAGATCGCCCTGGCTGGCGATATGGCCACCGCTGTTATCGAGTTCACCCTTGGCCTCGACATGCACATCACGACTGGCGACCACGCTGCCGGCGTTACGCACCTGCTGGGCGGCGATTGCGACTCTGCCGGCCTCGTTGCGGCTGTTGTCGGCATTCACCCCCGCTTCGACGTGGCCCTGATTCGTCAGGGTCTTCCCGCTACTCAACGCAACCCGGTCGCGGGCAGCCAGGCTGCCGCGGTTCACCAGATCTCCCCGGGACTGAACATCGAGCCGGGTGCCGGCGTACACCTGGCCCTGGGTTTCCACCTGCCCAGCCTGGACGGCGATCTGCCCGCTGGCCGCGGCGTCATTGAGCGTCAGCCGCCCACTGGCATCGATCTGGATATCCCCGGCGCTGGCCGCCATATCACCCGCCAGTTTCACGCCGACACCCTGTTCGGTGCCCACCAGGCGAATCGCCCCGGCGTACATGCCGCCCAGGGCCGAGCTGTCGATGGCCAGTTGCGGTTTATCGCTGCCGTCGTCTGCCTTGGCTGTGGCCTGAAGGGTGCCAGCGTCCACCGCGTTGCGGCCGGCGACGATGTTCAGGCGTTTGGCGTGAATCTCGGCATTGATCTTCGCACTGCGGGTGATCAGGTCGAACTGGTCGACATTACTGGCGTTGAGCCCTTCGCCTTCGATGCGGATGTCGCCGCCATCGACGTCGAAACGATCCAGGCGACCGTTCTCGATCACCGGGGCACCGGTACTCAGGGTCGCGCGTGGTGTGTTGATGAAGCCGCAACCATCGCAGGTGATGCCATGGGGGTTGGCGACGATGACGTGGGCCGCACGCCCCGCCACCTCGGTGTAGCCCTTGAGCTGGCTGCGGTTGCTGCCGGTGACCTCGTTGAGGATGACCCCCGCTGCCCGGCCGTTCAGGTTCGAGTTGCCGATGATGATGCCGCCCTGCTGGGTGCTCTGCAGCCGCTCGGTGGCATTGTTGAGGATCAGCCCCTGCTTCCCGACGTTGTAGTCCGTGAACTTGTTATGCGACAGGCCACTGCCATTGGGTGTGGCGATGTTGACGATAGGCACGCCATTGGCCGCCTGCCCGAGGCTGGTGTTGCCACCGGCCTGGGCATCGACCGTCAGTTGTGCCGCCGTGGCGACGATGGGATTGAGGAACAGGACACCGGCGAGAATCAACGCGATGTTCTGGAAGAAAGGGCTGCGAACGTCCATGTAGGTCACTCCGTGACGCATCAAAATCAGAAGAAAATATCCAGGCGGAAATACACCGGCCGCTCGCGCTCGGCGATGACATCGGGGCGTTCCAGGGAGTGGGCGAAGGTCACGGATGTGGCAAGGTGCTGGCCACGAGCGCTGAGCTCCAGGGCATGGCCGCTCATACGGCCGCTGGCGCCCGGGTTGTGGCGGTCATGGCTGATCACGCCGAGGTCATAGGCCAGGGCGGCGCCGTATTGCTGCACGAAGGGTTGCAGCGCTGGCAACGTGACCGGCCGTGTCCAGCGCAGTTGATTGCGCCAATAGGCGCCGCTGTCGCCAGACAGCGACTGATCCTTGAAGGCCCGTATCGAGTTGAGGCCGCCGAGGCTGATGCGCTGCGGGCCGTACAGGACGTCTTCGCTTTTCTGCCCCGTGACCAGGCTGTCGAAGCTGAAGCTTTCCTCCCACAGCCTGAACGGCTGCAGGTAGCTCAGCGTAAGGCTGTATTTGTTGTAGCGCGCGATGGGGTCGTCAGGCCCGACATTGTCGTTGCTCTGGGCGCCGAACAACCCGATGCCACGCTGCCAGCCGGCATCGAGGTTGACGAAGGCCGTGCCGATACGGCGGCCATGGTTGACGCCCAGCTGTGCCTCGGTGAGGTGGGGGCTGGATCGCTCCAGAAAACTGTCGAGCAGGTAGTTGCGCGAACGCACGTGGCTCAACCCCAGGTTGAGCGCCGTCTTGCTGACGCTGTCACGGTGCAGCACGCGCTCGGCGCGCAGGGCGTGGGTCTGGCTGTCGCCATCCTGTTTGAAATCGAAGCCATTGCCCTGGCCGAGGGTGCGGTAATAGCTCTGGCTGTAGCTGTAGTCGAAGCGCCACCACCCATACGGGAGGCTGTAGGAAAGGCTCTGGCTGTGGGAGTGCCGGTAGCTGTCGCTGACCGCGTCACGCGAGGCGCGCAGGCTGAGTTGGTCGGTGAGGCCGAGCGGGCTGTCCCAGACGAGGCCGGCACCCCATTGCTGCTCACCGGTGCTGCGCTGGCCATCGTTATGGCGATTGAGATTGGCGTGCCAGGGTTTGCTGCGCTCGCCCTGCAGTTGTACACGGCTGCCGCCCACGTGCTCGCCGGGTATCAATTCAAGCTGAGCGGCACGGGAGGGAAGTCGATTGAGGTTCTCGACCAACTGCTCCAGCTCTCGCAGATCCAGAACCTCGCCGACTTCGCCAGGAAAGCTCATCGCCAGCTCTCGATCACTGGCCAGAGCGGAGCTGTCCAGCCCTTCGAGGCACCCTTCGACCACCACCACTTTCAGCGTACGCGCCGACAGATCCTGCTGCGGCAGGTAGGCGCGGGTGGTGACATAACCACGATCGATGTAGTGATCCGTAATGGCCTTGAGCAGCTGGTTCAGCTGACTGGCACCCAGGCAGGTGTCGGCGAAAGGGGCGAGAATGCTCGAGCGGTCAGCCTCGGACAACGAGCTGGCACCACTGATTTCGATCTGCTCGATCGCGAAGCAACGCTCATCACCTGGCGTTGGCGCAGCGGGGGCGTCTGCCTCGCGACCCGGCAGCTGCTGCAGCTCCTGCAAGCGCCGCTGCTGCTCCTGCAACAGGCGCTCCTGGCGCTCGCGGATAAGATCCTGATCCCCCGGCGTCTGGGCATCGGCAAGCAGTGGAAAAAAAGACAGGCAAAGCCATACGGCCGCAGTCCCTTTGCGGAGATTCATGTTTCCATCCCTGTGTCAAGCGCTGCTGCTAGAGCGGCGCATTAAAACACATGGCACCTCGCCATCAAAAGCCCGCATCGCGGAAGCAGTTCACAGTTCACGCCAGATGGGGCGCGGCTCCCACCGGAGCGCCCCTGATCGCGGCGAAGGGGCGCGTCACTTCACCAGGCGCAAGCAGAACGGGTAGCGATACGGTCGTCCTTCACCCACCTTGATACCGGCGATGATGGTCAGGACGATGGCGCCGATGCACAGCAGCCCCATCAGCAGGAAGCCGATCAGCACCAGCATCAACAGCAGGCAGACGATGCCGGCAATGGCCACGGTGATCTGGAAGTTGAGCGCTTCCTTGCCCTGTTCGTCGATGAAGGCATCCTGATCCTTCTTGATCTGCCAGACGATCAGCGGGCCGATCAGGTTGCCGAAGGGGAAGATGAAACCGAGGGCCGCGGCGAAGTGACAGATCATCGCCCACTGGCGCGCTTCCTTGCTGGGCTCGGGCGCGGGCGTCAACGGGTTGCTCTCATACATCGCGACTCTCCTCGGTCGTCGGCCGGTCACTCGGCCAGGGCAGCCTGCTGCAAGGCGAACAGCTCGGTCATGCCTTGCTGCGCCAGGGCCAGCATGGCATTCAGTTCGGCCGGCTGGAAGGGCTGGCCTTCGGCAGTGCCCTGCACTTCGATGAAGCCGCCGGCGCTGGTCATCACCACGTTGAGGTCGGTTTCGGCGGCCGAATCCTCCAGGTAATCCAGGTCGAGCACCGGCTCGCCCTGATAGATGCCCACGGAAACGGCGGCGATCATCTGCTTGAGCGGGTCGCCGCCTTTCAGGCCGCCACGTTTCTTGATCACCTTGAGGGCATCGACCAGCGCGACCATGGCGCCGGTGATCGAGGCGGTACGGGTACCACCGTCGGCCTGGATCACGTCGCAGTCGACGTACAAGGTGTTCTCGCCGAGCTTGCTCATGTCCAGCGCGGCACGCAGGGAGCGGCCGATCAGGCGCTGGATTTCCAGGGTACGACCACCCTGTTTGCCCTTGCTCGCTTCACGCTGATTGCGGTCACCGGTAGCACGCGGCAGCATGCCGTACTCGGCGGTCACCCAGCCCTGGCCCTGGCCCTTGAGGAAGCGCGGTACGCCCTGCTCGACGCTGACGGTGCAAATCACCTTGGTATCGCCGAACTCCACCAGCACCGAACCTTCGGCGTGCTTGGTGTAGTTGCGGGTGATGCGAATCGAGCGCAACTGATCGGCCGCGCGGCCACTGGGACGTTTCATCAAGGAATACCTGCTCGTGCTCTATATAGAATCGGGAATCTGCCGCGCATTATAGGGGTTGTTGCCGTCTGGCCGCGACCGCGCCCGTCCGACCATCACGGTCGCGATTGGGAGCCATCGCCGCACTGCGCTACAATCGCCGCCTTTGGCCCGCGCCAAACCGGAAAAATTTCACGAGGTAAGCAGCATGATCCACAGCATGACGGCCTTCGCCCGCACCGAGCAGGCAGGTGCCAACGGCACCCTGAGCTGGGAGCTGCGCTCGGTCAACCACCGCTACCTCGAACCCCATCTGCGCCTGCCGGAAGCTTTCCGCGACCTCGAGGGCGCGATCCGCGAGGCGCTGCGTCAGGGCCTGTCGCGCGGCAAGGTGGAATGCACCCTGCGCTTCACCGAAGACAGCGCCGGCAAACCCTTGCAGGTCGACCGCGACAAGGCCACGCAACTGATCGCCGCCGCGGAAAGCGTGGCCGCGCTGATCAAGCAGCCGGCTCCGCTCAACGCCCTGGAAGTGCTGGCATGGCCCGGCGTACTGGTGGCCGACAGCAGCGACCCTCAGACACTCAATAAATCCGCCCTGGCCCTGTTCGGCAGCGCCCTGGATGAGCTGAAGAAAGGCCGTAGCCGCGAAGGCGCCGAGCTGGCCAAGCTGCTCAACGAACGCCTCGACAGCATGCAGGACGAAGTGGCCGCCCTGCGCGAGCTGGTGCCGCAGATGCTCGACGTGCAGCGCCAGAAGATTCTCGAGCGCTGTCGTGAAATGCAGGCCGAGCTCGACCCCCAGCGCCTCGAGCAGGAACTGGTGATGCTGGCGCAAAAGAGCGACGTTGCCGAAGAGCTGGATCGCCTGAACACCCACGTCAGCGAAGTACGCCGCGTGCTCAAGGCGGGTGGTGCGGCAGGCCGACGCCTGGACTTCCTGATGCAGGAACTCAACCGCGAAGCCAATACCCTGGGCTCCAAGGCCTTCGATCCGCGCAGCACTCAAGCGGCGGTCAACCTCAAGGTGTTGATCGAGCAGATGCGCGAACAGGTGCAGAACATCGAATAATCGGCGCCCGGCCTCTGCTGCGCGACCTCCCGACCCAACCGTTTCAGGACAGATCCATGAGCACCACTACCGGCACCCTCTACATCGTTTCTGCGCCTTCCGGTGCCGGCAAGACCAGCCTGGTCAAAGCCCTCATCGACAGCGAGCCGCGCATCCGCGTGTCCGTGTCCCACACCACACGCACCATGCGTCCGGGCGAGACAGACGGCGTCAACTACCACTTCGTCGCTCGCGAGCAGTTCCACGCCATGCTCGACAAGAATGCCTTCCTGGAGCACGCCGAAGTCTTCGGCAACCTCTACGGCACGTCCCAGGCCTGGGTCGAGCAGACCCTCGCGGAAGGGTTCGACCTGATTCTGGAAATCGACTGGCAGGGCGCCGAACAGGTGCGCCGACTGATGCCGCAGGCGCGCTCGATCTTCATCCTGCCGCCCACCCAGGAAGCCCTGCGCCACCGCCTGACCAACCGCGGCCAGGACAGCGGCGAAGTGATCGAGCAGCGCATGCGCGAAGCGGTCAGCGAGATGAGCCACTACATCGAGTACGACTACATCGTGATCAATGACGACTTCTCCCACGCCCTCAGCGACCTGAAGTCGATCTTCCGCGCCAATCAACTGCTGCAGCCGGCCCAGCAACAGCGCCACCTGGGATTGCTGAACGAGCTGCTGGCCTGAAAACAGCGACAAGCTACAAGCCTCAAGTTGCAAGCAAGAGCAAAGCAGAGGGGCGCCTCAGCTTGTAGCTTGTAGCTTGTAGCTTGTAGCTTGTAGCTTGTAGCTTGTAGCTTGTAGCTGCGCTAGACTATCCAGTCCGCTCGCCCATTTATTTGGGCCCAGCTTATTTTTGCATTCGCTACGAGGAACACCATGGCCCGCGTTACCGTTGAAGATTGCCTGGACAACGTCGATAACCGCTTCGAGCTGGTCATGCTCGCCACCAAGCGCGCTCGTCAGATCGCTACCGGCGGTAAAGAGCCTAAAGTGGCGTGGGAAAACGACAAGCCGACCGTGGTCGCCCTGCGCGAAATCGCCAGCGGCCTGGTAGATGCCGATATCGTCGCTCAGGAAGACATCATCGAAGAAGAGCCGCTGTTCGCTGCCTTCGACGAAGAGGCGAACGAGCCTCTGTAAGCCTATGCGTGGTCGAAAGCGTACGTCGCAGGTGCACAAGGCCTGGCAAGGGAGCATCCCATGCCGAGCATAGACGCCCTCGCCGATCGACTTTCGACCTACCTGGGTGACGAACAGGTCAACCTGGTTCGTCGCGCCTACTTCTACGCCGAACAGGCGCACGACGGGCAACGCCGCCGCAGCGGTGAAGCCTACGTCACCCATCCGCTGGCCGTGGCCAGCATCCTCGCCGACATGCATATGGATCATCAGAGCCTGATGGCCGCGATGCTGCATGACGTGATCGAGGACACCGGCATCGCCAAGGAAGCCCTGCACGCGCAGTTCGGCGAATCGGTGGCGGAACTGGTGGACGGGGTCAGCAAGCTGACCCAGATGAATTTCGAGACCAAGGCCGAGGCCCAGGCCGAGAACTTCCAGAAAATGGCCATGGCCATGGCCCGCGATATCCGCGTGATCCTGGTCAAACTGGCCGACCGCCTGCATAACATGCGCACCCTGGAAGTGCTGTCCGGCGAAAAACGCCGGCGTATCGCCAAGGAAACCCTGGAAATCTACGCCCCCATCGCCAACCGGCTGGGCATGCACAGCATGCGCGTGGAATTCGAGGATCTCGGCTTCAAGGCCATGCACCCGATGCGCTCCGAGCGTATCCGCGCCGCCGTGCGCCGCGCCCGTGGCAACCGCAAGGAAATCGTCACCCGCATCGAGGAGTCGCTGCTGCACTGCCTCGAGCGCGAGGGGCTGAGCGGCGAAGTGATGGGCCGCGAGAAGCACCTGTACAGCATCTACCAGAAGATGCGCGGCAAGCGCCGGGCCTTCAACGAGATCATGGACGTGTACGCCTTCCGCATCGTGGTCGACAAGGTCGACACCTGCTATCGCGTCCTGGGCGCCGTGCACAATCTGTACAAGCCGCTGCCGGGCCGCTTCAAGGATTACATCGCGATCCCCAAGGCCAACGGCTACCAGTCGTTGCACACCACGCTGTTCGGTATGCATGGCGTGCCCATCGAGATCCAGATTCGCACCCGCGAGATGGAAGAGATGGCCAACAACGGCATCGCCGCGCACTGGCTGTACAAATCCAACGAAGATGAAACGCCGAAGGGCAACCATGCCCGCGCGCGCCAGTGGGTCAAGGGCGTGCTGGAAATGCAGCAACGCGCCGGCAACTCGCTGGAATTCATCGAAAGCGTAAAGATCGACCTGTTCCCGGACGAGGTCTACGTGTTCACGCCCAAGGGTCGCATCATGGAGCTGCCGAAGGGCTCCACGGCGGTGGACTTCGCCTACGCAGTGCACACCGATGTCGGCAACACCTGCATCGCCTGCCGCATCAATCGCCGCCTCGCGCCGCTGTCCCAGGCCCTGGAAAGCGGCTCCACGGTGGAAATCGTCAGCGCTCCCGGCGCGCGCCCCAACCCGGCCTGGCTGAACTTCGTGGTCACCGGCAAGGCGCGCACCCATATTCGCCATGCCCTCAAGCAACAGCGCCGCTCGGAGTCGATCAACCTCGGCGAACGCCTGCTCAACAAGGTACTGGCCAGCTTCGAAAGCCATCTGGACAAGCTGCAGCCCGAGCGCCAGCAGGCGGTGCTCACCGAATACCGCCTGGAGACCTTCGAGGATCTGCTCGAGGACATCGGCCTGGGCAACCGCATGGCTTACGTGGTCGCTCGCCGCCTGCTGGCCAGCGAGGGCGAGGAGCTGCCCAACGCCGAAAGCCCGCTGGCCATTCGCGGTACCGAGGGTCTGGTGCTCAGCTACGCCAAGTGCTGTACGCCGATTCCCGGCGACCCCATCGTCGGTCACCTGTCGGCCGGCAAGGGCATGGTTGTGCACATGGACACCTGCCGCAATATCAGCGAAGTACGCCACAACCCGGAAAAATGCATCCAGCTGTCCTGGGCCAAGGATGTGACGGGCGAGTTCAATGTCGAACTGCGCGTCGAGCTGGAGCACCAGCGCGGCCTTATTGCCCTGCTGGCCGGCAGCGTCAATGCCGCCGACGGCAACATCGAAAAGATCAGCATGGACGAACGCGACGGGCGCGTCAGCGTGGTACAACTGGTGGTCAGCGTGCACGATCGCGTACACCTGGCCCGGGTGATCAAGAAGCTGCGCACCCTGCCCGGCGTCATGCGCATCACCCGCGTCAAGGCCTGACCGACTCGCTCAGGCCAGCCATGACCGATGCGCCTCGCGCATCTTCACCAAGGAGCCCTTATGAGCAAGACCGTCATCAACACCGATAAAGCCCCAGCCGCCATCGGCACCTATTCCCAGGCCATCAAGGCCGGCAATACCGTTTACCTGTCCGGGCAGATCCCGCTGGATCCAAAGACGATGGAACTGGTGGAAGGTTTCGAAGCGCAGACCGTGCAGGTGTTCGAGAACCTCAAGTCGGTCATCGAGGCAGCCGGCGGCTCGTTCAAGGACGTGGTCAAGTTGAACATCTTCCTCACCGATCTCTCCCACTTCGCCACCGTCAACGAAGTCATGGGCCGCTACTTCCAGCAGCCCTATCCTGCCCGCGCCGCCATTGGCGTGGCCGCCCTGCCGAAGGGCTCACAGGTAGAGATGGACGGCATCCTGGTCATCGACTGACCACGGTTCACGCCCGGAGCGCACACTCCGGGCGGCCTGCCTCACCCCTCGCGCAACACCGCGGCATAGCCCTCGCGATAGCTGGGATACTGCGGCGACCAGCCCAACGCCCGCGCCCGCGCGTTACTGCAGCGCTTGCTGCCGGAGCGGCGCACGGCCGACTCTTCCGCCCAATGCTCGACCCCGAGCCGCTGGCGCAACCAGCCCACTACTTCATGCAGCGGCGCCGGTTCGTCATCGACACCGATATAGCAGTCATCCAGCGGCTCGCCTGCCGACTCGGCCTGCAGCAGAAACGCCAGCAACCCTGCCGCGTCATCGGCGTGAATGCGATTGCCGTAGAGCGGCGGCTCGACCGACACGCGGTAGCCCATGCGCACCTGCTTGAGCAGCCACTCGCGGCCCGGCCCATAAATACCCGTCAGGCGCACCACGGTTGCCGGGATATCACTGCTCCAGGCCACCTGTTCGGCCTCGCACATCACCCGACCCGAGTAGCTCTGCGCCCGTGCAGGCGAGGTTTCGTCGATCCACTCGCCATCCGCCTGGGCGTATACGCCACTACTGGAGACGAACAGCAGACGCTTCGGGCGCTGCCCACGGGATTGCAGCCAGTTCAGCACATGGCGCAGACCGTCGACGTACGCCTGCCGATAGCCGGGTTCATCGTGCTGCGAGGCGGCCGCGCTATACACCAGATAATCCAGATCACCCAGCGGCCACTGGTCGGGACAACCTGGTTCGTGCAGATCCCCAGCCACCGGCAGGATGCCTTCGGGCAATTCGGACACCGTCCGGCGCATGCCGTAGACCTGCCAGCCCGCGTCACGCAGACGCACGGCCAGGCGACTTCCGACATCCCCGCACCCGGCGATCATCACGCTTGCAACTGTTTTCATCACTGCCCCTCTGTCCCTCGGCGGACGCTCTAATACGACGACCTGAATGTAATACAGTTACGTTATCGCTTTCATAAACAAGAATTACTTGCAATAATGTTCAGCCTTTTTTGCCGCGCAGCGCTTCGCCTGTGCAGGTCACCGTCATCACACTTAGGTCCGGCAAGCATGAACTCTACCGCCCATAGCGCTAAGCCAACCATCGTCGTCGCTCGGCCGCAACGCCTCGGCGCGCTCCTCGCACTGCTGCTCAGCCTGACGCTGGCGCCGACCGCGAGTTTCGCCGATCAATCGGTCACCGCGCCAGCCGAACCAGCCGCAAGCGCGCAGCAGGCACCCGCCAATGGCGAACAGCCTGCCGACGCCCCCCAAGTGCAAGCCGAACCGCTGTCGCCTGAGGCCACGGCACAGGTCGATGCCCTGGGCGAAAAGCTAGAAGCACTGGGCCCTCAGGCCACGCCGGAACAGCTCAGCGAAGCGCGCCAGCAGTTCTTCAGCGAAAACGATATCGCGCCGCAGGATGCCGAAAGACTGCAGCAGGCCCTCGCCGCCCAGCAGAGCGCCGATGCCCAGGCACTGAGCCAAGATCCGGCCGCCGAAGCAGAAGCGGTATTCCACGATCTGTCCCCATGGGGCATGTATCAAGGCGCCGACGTGGTGGTCAAAACCGTGATGATCGGCCTGGTACTGGCTTCGATCCTGACCTGGACCATCTGGATCGCCAAGACCATCGAGCTGGTTACCGCCCGCCGTCGTCTGAGCCGTGAAATCGTCGAGTTGAAAGGTGCCCGCAATCTGGCCCAGGCCAGCGAGCAGGCCCGCGCCAAGCACAGTTTCAGCGAAATCCTCCTCGAAGACGCCCGCGAAGAACTGAAACTCTCGGCCACCAGCCGCGAGAAGGAAGGTATCAAGGAGCGCGTCAGCTTCCGTCTCGAGCGCCTGGTCGGCGCCTGTGGCCGTGACATGAGCAAGGGCACCGGCGTACTCGCCACCATCGGTTCCACCGCGCCGTTCGTCGGCCTGTTCGGTACCGTGTGGGGCATCATGAACAGCTTTATCGGTATCGCCAAAACCCAGACCACCAACCTCGCCGTGGTCGCCCCCGGTATCGCCGAAGCATTGCTGGCTACCGCTCTGGGCCTGGTTGCCGCGATTCCGGCCGTCATCATCTACAACGCCTTCTCGCGTTCGATCAGCGCCTACAAGGCACAGGTAGCCGATGCCTCCGCCCAGGTATTGCTGCTGGTCAGTCGTGATCTGGACATGCTGCCGAACAGCGATCGCACTCAGCAGCCTCACATGGTCAAGGCGGGTTAAGGCCATGGGTCTTCATCTCAACGAAAACGGCGACGATCTCCAGGAAAACCACGAGATCAACGTCACGCCCTTCATCGACGTGATGCTGGTGCTGCTGATCATCTTCATGGTCGCCGCGCCGCTGGCCACCGTCGACGTGAAGATCGACCTGCCCGCCTCCAGCGCCAAGCCGGCGCCACGGCCGGACAAGCCCATCTACCTGAGCATCAAGGAAGACAAGAAGCTGTTCCTCGACAACGACGAGGTACAGCCGGCCGTGCTCGGCGCGGCGCTGGACAAGCTGACGCAGAATGACAAGGACAAGACCATCTTCGTACGCGGCGACAAGGGCGTTGAATATGGCGACCTGATGGAAGTCATGGACACCCTGCGCGGCACCGGTTACCTGAAAATCGGCCTGGTAGGCCTGGAGACGGTCGGCGCGCAATGAAGAAATCCAGCCGCACGTTCTCCTGGTTCGGTAGCCTGGTCATCGTGGTTGGGCTGCACATCGGCCTGTTCCTCTGGGCCATGTACTGGCAGCCCCAGGCGACGCCCATCGAGCTGCCGCCCGCCGCCATGATCGTCGAACTGGAACCGCTGCCCCCAGCCGCGCCGAAGCCTGCTCCGCCACCACCACCGGAAGTCGTTCCGGAGGAGCCCGAGCCTCAGCCGAAACTGGTCGAAGCACCCAAGCCGACGCTGGCGGTGACGCCGCCGAAACCCAAGCCGAAGCCCAAACCAAAGCCGCCGAAACCCAAGCCACCAGAGCCCAAGCCCCCGGAGCCTCAGGACGAGCCGCCAGAAGACGCGCCACCCGCGCCTCCGGCACCGGCCGAAGCCAAGCCGGCAGCGCCACAGCAGGCGCCAGTGAGCTCACCCAGCAAGGCCGAAGTCACCTGGCAGAGCCAGTTGCTCACCCATTTGGCCAAGTACAAGCGTTACCCGGAAGACGCGCGCCGCCGCGGTCTTGAAGGCGTCAACCGCTTGCGCTTCGTGGTCGATGCCAATGGCATGGTGCTGTCGTACACGCTGGTCGGCAAATCCAGCAGCGCCTCCCTGGATCGGGCCACGCTGCAGATGATCCGCCGCGCGCAGCCGCTGCCGAAACCGCCAGCGGAAATGCTCAAGGATGGCAGCGTGGAAATCGTCGCGCCGTTCATCTACTCGCTGGAGCGCGGCCGCGGTCGCTGATGCGCATCGATATCCGCCCCGGCCAGAAAGCCGGGGCGGATACCTCGAACCCCTTCCCCTCCTGCAACATCCGCCCCGCAGACACGTATCCGGGCAACCTCAGTGGTTGGTTACATGGAAGACAGCGGCTATGCTTGGCTGCATCTCAATGGACTAAGACTATGACCCTCACTGAACTGCGCTACATCGTGACGCTCGCTCAGGAACAACATTTCGGCCGAGCCGCGGAGCGCTGCCACGTTAGCCAGCCTACCCTGTCGGTCGGCGTGAAGAAGCTCGAAGACGAGCTGGGCGTACTGATTTTCGAGCGCAGCAAGAGCGCGGTGCGCCTGACTCCGGTCGGCGAAGGCATCGTCACTCAAGCGCAGAAGGTATTGGAGCAGGCCCAGGGCATCCGCGAACTGGCCCAGGCCGGCAAGAACCAGCTGGCGGCACCGTTGAAGATCGGCGCCATCTATACCGTCGGCCCTTACCTGTTCCCGCACCTGATCCCGCAGCTGCACCGCGTGGCCACCCAGATGCCGCTGTATATCGAAGAAAACTTCACCCATGTGCTGCGCGACAAGCTGCGCACCGGCGAGCTGGACGCGATCATCGTCGCCCTGCCCTTCCAGGAAGCCGACGTGCTGACCTTGCCGCTGTATGACGAGCCCTTCTACGCGCTGCTGCCGGCGGATCACCCCTGGACGGCGATGAAGACCATCGATACCAAGCTGCTCAACGACAAGAGCCTGCTGCTGCTCGGTGAGGGCCACTGCTTCCGCGACCAGGTGCTGGAAGCCTGCCCGACCCTGCGCAAGGGCGAGGAACAGGCCAAGCACACCACGGTGGAGTCCAGTTCCCTGGAAACCATCCGCCACATGGTCGCCTCCGGGCTCGGTGTGTCGATCCTGCCGTTCTCGGCGGTAGACAGCCACCACTACGCCCCCGGCGTGATCGAAGTACGCCCGCTCAGCCCACCGGCGCCCTTCCGCACCGTGGCCATCGCCTGGCGCGCCAGTTTCCCGCGGCCCAAGGCCATTGAGGTGCTGGCTGACTCCATCCGCCTGTGCTCGGTCGCCAAACCACTGCCCCGCAGCGTCTGAGGGCAGCGATGAGCGAGCTGTCGACGATCTCCGTCACCGATCTCAAAGGCGTTGGCGCGGCCTTGGCGGAGAAACTCGCCAAGGTTGGCCTGGAAACCCTGCAGGACATCCTTTTCCACCTGCCACTGCGCTACCAGGATCGCACCCGCATCGTGCCCATCGGTGCCTTGCGGCCAGGCCAGGATGCGGTGGTCGAGGGCGTGGTGGCGGGGGCCGACGTGGTCATGGGCAGGCGCCGCAGCCTGTTGGTACGCCTGAACGATGGCAGCGGCACGCTCAGCCTGCGTTTCTACCATTTCAGCAATGCGCAAAAGGAAGGCCTCAAACGTGGCACCCAGGTGCGCTGCTATGGCGAGGTGCGCCCCGGCTCCTCCGGCCTGGAAATCTACCACCCGGAGTACCGCGCGCTATCCGGCGGCGAATCGGTCACCGTGGAGCAGACGCTGACGCCGATCTACCCGACCACCGAGGGCCTCACCCAGCAGCGCCTGCGCCAGCTCAGCGAACAGGCTCTGGCCCGGCTCGGCCCGCGCAGCCTGCCGGACTGGCTGCCCCGCGAGCTGGCCGACGACTATCAGCTGGCGCCGCTGGATCAGGCAATCCGCTACCTCCACCGTCCGCCACCGGATGCCGACCTCGAGGAGCTCGCCGAAGGCCGTCATTGGGCCCAGCACCGGCTGGCCTTCGAAGAACTGCTCACCCATCAGTTGTCGATGCAGCGCCTGCGAGAAAGCGCTCGCGCTCAGCGGGCACCTGCGCTGCCTGTCGCACAAAAGTTGCCGAAGCAGTTCCTTGCCAACCTCGGCTTCAACCCCACCGGCGCACAGCAACGGGTCGGCGCGGAAATCGCCTACGACCTGAGCCAGGGCGAGCCGATGCTGCGCCTGGTGCAGGGCGACGTCGGTGCCGGCAAGACCGTGGTCGCGGCTTTCGCCGCGTTGCAGGCGATCGAAGCCGGTTACCAGGTCGCGCTGATGGCACCCACGGAAATCCTCGCCGAACAGCATTACCTCAACTTCACACGATGGTTGCAGCCACTGGGCCTGGAAACCGCCTGGCTGGCCGGCAAGCTGAAGGGCAAGGCGCGTGTCGCCGCCCTGGAGCAGATCGCCGCCGGTGCGCCCATGGTGGTCGGTACCCACGCGCTGTTCCAGGAAGAGGTGCGCTTTCGCAACCTGGCCCTGGCGATCATCGACGAACAACACCGTTTCGGCGTGCAGCAACGCCTGGCTCTGCGCCAGAAAGGTGTGGGTGGCCGCCTCTGCCCACACCAGCTGATCATGACTGCCACCCCCATCCCGCGCACGCTGGCGATGAGTGCCTACGCCGATCTGGACACCTCGATCCTCGACGAGCTGCCGCCAGGCCGCACGCCGGTGAACACCGTGCTGGTCGCCGACAGCCGTCGCTTCGAAGTGGTAGAGCGAGTGCGTTCGGCCTGCAACGAAGGCCGTCAGGCCTATTGGGTGTGCACGCTGATCGAAGAATCCGAGGAGCTGACCTGCCAGGCGGCAGAAACCACCTACGAGGATCTGGCGGCCGCTCTTGTCGGCCAGCAGGTCGGCCTGATCCACGGGCGCATGAAGCCCGCCGAGAAAGCTGCGGTGATGGATCAGTTCAAACAGGGTCAACTGCAACTGCTGGTGGCCACCACGGTAATCGAGGTGGGCGTCGACGTCCCCAACGCCAGCCTGATGATCATCGAGAATCCCGAGCGCCTCGGCCTGGCCCAACTGCACCAGCTACGTGGCCGAGTCGGCCGTGGCAGCGCTGCCAGCCACTGCGTGCTGCTCTACCACCCGCCGCTGTCACAGATCGGTCGCGAGCGGCTGGGCATCATGCGCGAAACTTGTGATGGCTTCATCATCGCGGAAAAGGATCTGGAACTGCGCGGCCCCGGAGAAATGCTCGGCACTCGACAAACCGGCCTGCTGCAGTTCAAGGTAGCCGATCTGATGCGTGATGCCGACCTGCTGCCGGCGGTTCGCGATGCGGCGCAGGCACTGCTGGAGCACTGGCCACAACATGTCAGCCCGCTGCTGGAACGCTGGCTGCGTCATGGGCAACAATATGGGCAAGTCTGAGCGTTACACAGGACGGTGGTCGGCTCACGAGGCCGCATCGTCAGCTTGCTGGTTATACTTTGGGGGCTGAGCCCCCTTTACGACGGAACACGTCATGACTGAAGTAGCCATCGCCGACACCTCCCCCCAACCGCCTCTGGTGATTCGTCAGTTGCTGGAAAATCTCGGTCTGAGCTACCAGGTACGCAACGAGCAGCCTGGGCTGCCGACGGCACAGCGCGTGCAGACCGTTCTGCTCGAGGATGCCGTAGGCGCCCTGCTGGTGCTATTTCCGCAGAACCAGTTGCTCGACCTCAATCGCCTGGCCGAACTGACCGGCCGCAAGCTGACGGCAGTCAAGCCCGAGCGCCTTGATCGCATGCTCGGCAAGCATGACCTGCGCGTGCTGCCTGGCATCCCCGCGTTGACCAGCTCGCCTTGCCTGTACGACGAACGCCTGCTCGAGGCGCCGAGCCTGTATATCCAGTCGGGCGAGCCCGGCGTGCTGCTGGAACTGTACACCGATGCCTTCAAGGGTCTGCTGGGCAAGGCCAGTGCCGCCCGCTTCGGCGAACCCGTGAGCAAGGTTCGGCCCAACCTCAACCGCCCTGATGACGATCGCAACGAGATCAATCACGCGGTTCAGGCCTTCACGGCGCGGCGTATCCAGCAGCGCCTGGAAGAGACCATCGAGATTCCGCCCCTGGCGGAAACCGCACAGAAGATCATCAAGCTGCGGGTCGACCCCAACGCCACCGTCGATGACATCACCGGCGTGGTCGAGACCGACCCGGCCCTGGCAGCCCAGGTGGTGAGCTGGGCGGCATCGCCCTACTACGCCGCACCCGGCAAGATCCGTTCAGTGGAAGACGCCATCGTGCGCGTGCTGGGCTTCGATCTGGTGATCAACCTGGCGCTGGGCCTGGCGCTGGGCAAGACGCTCAGCCTGCCCAAGGATCAACCCCAGCAGACCACGCCCTACTGGCAACAAGCGATCTACACTGCCGCCGTGATCGAAGGGCTGACCCGCGCCATGCCGCGTGCGCAACGCCCGGAAGCAGGGCTGACCTACCTGGCCGGCCTGCTGCACAACTTCGGCAACCTGGTGCTGGCCCACGTGTTTCCGCCGCACTTCTCGCTGATCTGCCGGCACCTGGAGGTCAACCAGCACCTGCCGCACAGCTACATCGAGCAGCATCTGCTGGGTATCAGCCGCGAACAGATCGGCTCCTGGCTGATGCGCTACTGGGACATGCCCGAGGAACTGGCGGTTGCCCTGCGCTTCCAGCACGACCCGAGCTACAGCGGCAACCACTCCACCTACCCGAACCTGGTCTATCTGGCGGTCAGCCTGCTGCGCAACCACGATATTGGTACCGGGCCCGAGCGCGAGATTCCGCAAAGCCTGCTCGACAATCTGGGCATCAGCCGGGACAAGGCCGAGGAAGCGCTGAGCAAGGTACTGGCCGCAGAGATCGCCCTGCGCGATCTCGCTTCGCAGCAGTTCGGCTCGCCGAACTGACGCTGCAGCCGCGGCCACTCGCCTTGCCTGTGGCCGCGAACGCTCCCCGCTGAATCAGGCCGCTTTCTTGTCGGCCGGGCGCTTGGGACGCAGGTATTTGGTCAGGCCCTGGAACCAGATCACCAGAGCAGGATTGCCCTGAATCTGGATGTCCTTGTTCTGGATACCCTGCATGAAAGCCAGTTGCTTGTTTTTCGCCGTCAGGGTGGCGAAACCATGGGCCGCATCCTTGAAACCGATGGCGAAGGCCGGCTCGCTGACCGTACCGCGCTTGCTGCTGACGCGTTGCTCGCTGACGATGAAGTGGCGGGCGATCTTGCCATCCAGCGTATGCAGCTGGAACACCAGGTCGCGCCCCTCCAATTGCTGGCGAAACGCCGGATTGTCACGACTTGCCCTGGCCATGAGACGGCCCAGCATCCACAGAAGAAAACGGAATTTCATGACATGGCCTGTTGGCTAGATACGAAGGCCGCGCATTGTAGCGACTTGCCGGAAGCCTGGCAGCCGGCCTTATGGATGACGGCTAGCGCCGACTCTGGGGGATGAGGGTCTGCTGACATATCAAAACTGCCGCGCTGATGACTTACAGGTTGCGCAGAGACATCAACAGACCCCGGGGCTCAGTTGACCGAGTCCTTTAGAGCCTTGCCTGGTTTGAAGGCGACGGTGTTGCTGGCCTTGATCTTGACGGGCTGCCCGGTCTGCGGATTCTTCCCGGTACGAGCACCACGATGGCGCTGGACGAAGGTGCCGAAACCGACCAGCGTCACACTGTCCTTGCGGTTCAGTGCACCGGTAATTTCTTCGAGAACGGCGTTGAGTACACGATTGGCCTGATCCTTGGTCAGATCAGCTTTTTCCGCGATAGCGGCGGCGAGTTCCGGTTTGCGCATAAATGCCTCTTTTACGGTTGTTGTTGTTGTGTTCCGTGCCCTGCAGCGCCAAGGCGCCGCGACAGCTCTACGCTGCGGGCAGGCCTGGGGAGAATGGCACGCTCTAAAGGGCTTCGCCAGTCCTGTTCCTGGCTAAATCCGGCATTTTGTCGAGCAGGCGACAGAACGATCAGGGCAGCAAGGCAGGTAATTGACGATTGAGCGCCAGCTTTTCCTGCACCGCCGCACCTGTCAGCGCGTAGCCCAGCAAGGCGCCGGATACGTCGTGACACAGCGCCCTGATATCCGCGCCACTTCCTTCGACCGTCCAGCTTCCTTGGGTTCCACGCGGCGGCGGCGACACGATCAGCGGGCACGCGGGCGTCTTCACGGTAACCGGCATGGGCCCATAGGCCACTTCGCCCGGCGTGCCACTGAGCGTCTTCGCCAACGCACGCGCGCAGGCCATCAGCGGCATTACGTAGAGCAGGTTGAGGCCGTCGACTTCGGCACAGTCGCCCAGGGCGTAGATATTGGCGTGCGAAGAACGCAGTTCGCGGTCGACCATCACGCCGCGGTTTACGGCCAGGCCGGCAGCGGCAGCCAGGTCGATGCGCGGGCGCAGGCCAACGGCCGAGATCACCAGATCACAGGCGATCACCTGGCCATCGGACAGATGCGCCTCGAGCCCACCCCTCGCGTACTCCAGGCGGCTCAGCACCGGCCCCAGGTGCAGGCGCACCCCCAGAGCTTGCAGACCGCCTTGCACGGCGGCGGCAGCCTCTACCGGCAGCAAGGCGGGCATCAGTTGCTCGCAAGGCGCCACCAGATCGACCTCATAGCCGCCGAGCGACAGGTCGTTGGCGAATTCGCAGCCGATCAGCCCGGCGCCCAGAATCAGCACCCGACGCTTACCCAGCGCCGCCTGGCGAAAACGCGCGTAACCTTCAAGATCGTTGACCGTGAACAGCTCGTCGCGGGCGTCGCCCTCGATGGGCACGCGCATCACCTCGGCGCCCCAGGCCAGCACCAGGTCGCGATACGGCACGGCCTCTTCGCCGATCCACAGGCGCTTGTGACCGGGGTCGATACCGGTGACTCGCGTATGCGTCCACACCTGGGCGCCCAACTGCTCGGCCATCGCGCCTGGCTCGGCCATGCACAGACCATCGGCATCCTTGCTCTTGGCGAAACCGGTGGACAGCATCGGCTTGGAGTACGAGCGACCGTCGTCGGCAGTGATCAGCAACAGCGGCGTTTCATTGTCCAACTTGCGAAACTCGCGCGCCAGGTTGTAGCCGGCCAGGCCGGTGCCGATGATCACCACGGGGTCGCTCATTGCTCGTTCCTGTTGGATTGGGTTCTCGGGTGAACTCAGTTGATTTCGATCATCTCGAAGTCAATCTTGCCGACGCCACAGTCAGGGCACAGCCAGTCTTCGGGCACGTCTTCCCAGCGGGTGCCGGGCGCGATGCCGTCGTCGGGCCAACCTTCACGCTCGTCGTAGATAAATCCGCAGACCACACATTGCCACTTTTTCATAACGCTCTCCGGCGTGTCTCACGGTCATTGCGCGGAACGCTACCGTAATAACCGAAGCGAGCCAAGCCGCTGGCGACCAGGCAAAGCCTGATTGCCAGCGAATAACCAGGATCTACTGGCCTGCTCGGCCGAGCTAGCTGACCATCAGCGGGTCGCTGAGCCCCATGACATACATGGCCAGCATCGTCAGGCTGCCTGCTGCGATGAGGTAGTAGAGCGTCGGCAACATGGTCTTGCGCAGGGTGATGCCTTCACGCCCGAGCAGGCCGACCGTGGCCGAAGCCGCCACCACGTTGTGGATGGCGATCATGTTGCCCGCTGCCGCGCCTACCGACTGGCCGGCCACCATCATGGTGCCGGAAACGCCGAGCAGACCAGCGGCGTCGTACTGGAACTGCGAGAGCATCAGGTTGGCCACGGTGTTGGAGCCGGCGATGAAAGCACCCAGCGCACCCACGGCCGGGGCGAAGAATGGGTATACCGAGCCCACGCTATTGGCCACCAGCTCCGCCATGGCCACCGGCATCGAGTGCAGGTCGGAGCCATTGACCCCGGAGTTGATCAGGATGCGCACCATGGGTACGGTGAAGATCAGCACGAAACCCGCTCCCAGTAGCGTCTTGCTCGACTCACCGATGGCGGTGGTCAGTTCACGCACACGCATGCGATGCAGGAAGAAGGTCAGCAACACCACGACGCAGAGAATGCCGCCGGGCAAATAGAGGGGTTCCAGGGAGCCGGACACGCCGCTTTCATCCAGAATGTCGGTCCAGCCGAAGCTTAGCGACATCATGCCCGCCTTGACCTCCGGGAACACCCGCGAGATGACCAGGAAAACCGCCAGCAGCAGGTAGGGTGCCCAGGCCAGGGCAACAGGAATCGGCGCCTTGCCGGCCACTTCTTCGATCTTCAGCTCGATCGTGCCCATCCACTCTGCCGGCCAATCCTTGGCTTCGGCGAAATCCCAGGTCTCGCGTGGCATCAGAAAGCCTGCCTTGGCCGCCGGCACCACGATCGCCAGGCCCACCAGGGCACCAATCATCGAGGGGAACTCAGGACCGAGGAATACTCCGGCCGCGATGTAGGGAACCGAGAAACAGATCGCCGTGAAGATGGCGAACGGCGCCACCGCCAGGCCTTCGCGCCAGGACTGATTCTTGCCGAAGAAACGCGTCATGATCATCACCATGATCAAGGGCATCAGCAGGCCGATCAGGCCATGGGTGATGGCCACTCGCGAGTAGATCAGGTGAAAGAACGTGTCCCAGTTACTGCCTGCTGCCAGCAACTGCTGGCTGAGGCCTGCCTGATCCAGGCCGGATGCCACACCGACCAGAATCGGCGTACCCACCGCGCCGAAGGATACCGGGGTGGACTGCACGATCAGACCCAGCACCACCGCCGCCAGGGCCGGAAACCCCAGCACCACCAGCAACGGGGCAACCACGGCGGCGGGTGTGCCGAACCCGGAAGCACCCTCGATGAAACAGCCGAACAGCCAGGCCACGATCAGCGCCTGCACCCGTCGATCCGGGCTGATGCTGGCGAATCCGCGCCGAATCGAACTCATGCCCCCGGAATACTTGAGCGTGTTGAGCAGCAGGATGGCGCCGAAGATGATCCACAGGATCGATACGGTGAGAATCAGCCCTTGCAGGCTGGAGGCGATGACCCGGTTGAGGGTCATGTCCCAGACCGTCAGGCCGATGGCCGCGGTGAGCAGAAAAACCACCGGCATGGCGTACTTGGCCGGCCAGCGCAGGCCGATCAGCAACACGCCAGCCAGTACCAGGGGTACGAAAGCCAGAATCGATAACAGTGTTTGACTCATGGGTGGGTTCCTTCTTGTTGTTGTGAACCACGGTTCCCCGGGGTTACCCGGAGCCACGCTGCTGAAGCACCCGGTATTGCTGGTCGGGCCCTTATGCAAGTGCGATGGCGAGGATCGCTCGCCATCGCACTCATGCTCGAAAGCCCCGGCCGCCTTGAGCGACCGGGGCATTTGTCGGGATTACCCCTGAATATCCCGACAGTTGTACTGTTCCTGCCTTCGTCAATGTGCCTGCTTGAAGCGCAGGCGCCAGGCATGCAGTAGCGGTTCGGTGTAGCCGTTGGGCTGCTCGCTGCCCTTGAAGATCAGCTCGCTGGCGGCCTGGTACGCTGCCGAGGCCGCATAATCCAGAGCCATGGGCCGGTACTGCGGATCGCCTGCATTCTGCTGATCGACCACCTTGGCCATGCGTTCGAGAGTCGCCCGCACCTGCGCGGCATCGACCACGCCGTGCTGCAGCCAGTTGGCAATATGCTGGCTGGAGATGCGCAGGGTGGCGCGATCCTCCATCAGCCCGACATCGTGGATGTCCGGTACCTTGGAACAGCCGACGCCCTGTTCGACCCAGCGCACCACATAACCGAGGATGCCCTGGCAGTTGTTGTCCAGTTCCTGCTGGATATCCGCCGCGCTCCAGTTGCGGTCGGCCGCGACCGGCACGCTGAGCAGGCCTTCGAGCAACTTGTCACGCTGGCTGTCGGGATCGCTGCGCTCCAGTTCACGTTGCACGGCCGGCACATCGACCTGGTGGTAATGCAGGGCGTGCAGCACCGCAGCGGTCGGCGACGGTACCCAGGCCGTATTGGCACCGGCTCTGGGCTGGGCCCCCTTCTGTTCGAGCATCGCTGCCATCAGATCCGGCATGGCCCACATGCCCTTGCCGATCTGCGCCTTGCCACGCAGACCGCAGGCCAGGCCGACCAGCACGTTGTTGCGTTCGTAGGCCTGAATCCACAGGGTGCTCTTCATATCGCCCTTGCGCAGCATCGGCCCGGCCTGCATGGCGCTGTGCATTTCGTCACCGGTGCGGTCGAGGAAACCGGTGTTGATGAACGCCACCCGCGCACTGGCGGCACCGATGCAGGCCTTGAGGTTGATGCTGGTACGCCGCTCCTCGTCCATGATGCCCATCTTCAGGGTATGTCTCGGCAGGTCGAGCAGGTCTTCGATGCGGGCGAACAGCAGGTCGGCGAACGCCACTTCCTGCGGGCCGTGCATCTTCGGCTTGACGATGTAGACGCTACCCGTACGCGAGTTGCCCTTGCTCTTGAGGTCATGCAGGGCGATCAGGCTGGTGATCACGCCGTCGAGAATGCCCTCTGGAATCTCCTGGCCGTCGCCATCGAGAATCGCCGGTGTAGTCATCAGGTGGCCGACGTTGCGGATGAACAGCAGCGAACGGCCGTGCAGGCTGAGCGAACCACCATCGGCACGGGTGTACTGACGATCCGGGTTGAGGGTACGCAGGATGCGCTTGCCGCCCTTGTCCAGCGACTCGCTCAGATCGCCACGCATCAGGCCGAGCCAGTTGCGGTAGACCAGCACCTTGTCACTGGCGTCGACCGCGGCAATCGAATCCTCGCAATCCATGATGGTGGAGACGGCTGCCTCGAGCAGCAGATCCTTGACCCCGGCGCCATCGCTACAGCCGATCGGACTGCTGGCATCGATCTGGATTTCGATGTGCAGGCCGTTGTGTTTCAGCAACACCGCACTCGGTGCAGTGGCATCGCCCTGGTAGCCGATGAATTGTTCGCCATTGCGCAACCCTGCGTACTCGCCGTTGTTCAGCAGCACCTTCAACTGGCCGTCCTGCACCTGGTAGGCGCCGGCATCGCGGTGCGAGCCGCTCGCCAGCGGCACGGCCTGGTCGAGAAAGGCACGGGCGAAGGCAATGACCTTGGCGCCACGTACCGGGTTATAGCCGCCCTCCCTGTGCGCACCGTCCGCTTCACTGATCGCGTCGGTGCCGTACAGGGCGTCATACAGAGAACCCCAGCGGGCATTGGCGGCGTTCAGCGCATAGCGGGCGTTCATCAGCGGCACGACCAGTTGCGGCCCGGCCTGGCTGCCGATTTCACTGTCGACGTTGGCCGTGCTGGCCTGTACCTGGGCCGGCTGCGGCAACAGGTAGCCGATGCCTTCGAGAAACGCCCGATAGCCGGGCATGTCCTTGATCGGCCCGGGATGAGCGCGGTGCCAGTCATCCAGCTGCGCCTGCAGGCGGTCACGCTCGGCCAGCAGAGCGCGGTTCTGCGGTGCCAGCTCATGCACCAGGGCATCGAAGCCGGCCCAGAACGCCTCGCGCTGCAGGCCGCTGCCCGGCAAGACTTCCTCATCGATGAAACGCTGAAGGTCGGCGGCCACTTGCAGACGCTGACAGCTAACACGCTGAGTCATGTTCAATCCTCCTGAGTCCATTGCAATCATTTCAGAGGGCGGCGATACCGACCTTGGCGACCTGGGCATCCTGCTCGGCCTTGACCCCGGAAACACCCAGGGCGCCGATCACCTGGCCATCGACCAGCACTGGCACGCCACCCTCCAGGGAGGTCAGCAGCGGGGCCGAGAGAAAGGCGCTGCGACCGCCATTGACCATTTCCTCGTAGCCTTTCGATTCGCGCCGCCCCAGGGCAGCAGTACGGGCCTTTTCGCTGGCGATGTAGGCACTGATGGGCGCGGCGCCATCCAGGCGTTCCAGGGCCAGTGGATGACCACCGTCATCGACCACGGCGATGCTCACCGCCCAGTTATTGGCCTGGGCCTCGGCACGGGCAGCGGCAAGCAGGCGGGCGACGTCGATCTGGCTGAGTACGGCTTTGCTGTGCATAGGGCATTCCTCTGTTCAAGTAGGGGTGTGGCTGGATGCCAGAACAACGTCAGTTCATGGCATCTTCGACGATCTCTATCCAGTGCCGCACCGGAGTGCGCCGGGCACCGTCGAGGTGGCTCTGGCAGCCGATGTTGGCGGTGACTATTACCTCCGGCTGGCCGCTTTCCAGGGCATTGAGCCGGTTATCGCGCAACTGTGTGGCCAGCACTGGCTGGGTCAGCGAATAGGTGCCGGCAGAGCCGCAACACAAGTGGCCGTCGGCAACCGGAGTGAGCGTGAAGCCCAGGCGCTGGAGCACTTCATCCACCGCGCCGCCCAGACGCTGGGCGTGTTGCAGCGTGCAAGGACAATGAAAGGCCACGCGCATCTGTGTGCTGATGCCAAGCGACTCCAGGGGCTCCTCACGCAGTACCTCGACCAGATCGCGGGCCAGTACACTGACCTGCCGTGCCTTGTCGGCATATTCCGGATCATCCCTGAGCAGGTGTGCATACTCCTTGACGAAGGCGCCGCAACCGCTGGCCGTCTGCACGATGGCCTCGACGCCCTCCTCGATGGCCGGCCACCAGGCGTCGATATTCGCCCGGGCGCGCTGCAGGCCCTGCGCCTGCGCGTCCAGGTGGTAGTCCACGGCGCCGCAGCAACCGGCCTCGCGCGCGGCGGTGACGCTGATGCCCAGACGATCGAATACCCGCGCCGCGGCGGCATTGGTGTTGGGCGACAGCCCCGGCTGCACGCAGCCTTCGAGCATCAATACGCGCCGTGCATGACGCACCTGCGGGCGCGGCTTGGCGGCACCGGCGCTACGCGGCAGCTTGGCCTTGAGCGCTGCCGGCAACAGTGGCCGCAGCATCTGACCAGCCCGGGTAACGCGCTTGAACAGTGCCTCCTGCGGCACCAGTGCGCGCAACCCGCTACGCAACATGCGTTGCTCCAGTGGTCGCGGCACGGCCGCATCGACCAGCGCTCGGCCAATATCCAGCAGGCTGTGATATTCCACACCGGATGGACAGGTGGTTTCGCAGTTGCGACAGGTCAGACAGCGATCCAGATGCAGCTGGGTCTTGGCTGTCACTTCACTGCCTTCCAGCACTTGCTTGATCAGGTAGATGCGCCCACGCGGCCCGTCCAGCTCGTCGCCCAGCAGTTGGTAGGTCGGACAGGTGGCGTTGCAGAAGCCGCAATGCACGCAGGAGCGCAGGATGCGCTCGGCCTCATCGGCACGTGGTAGTTGTCTAGCCTGTTCACTCAGCTTGGTTTGCATGCTTCAGACCTCCGCATACAGGCGGCCGCGATTGAAAATCCCCTGCGGATCGAGCTGCTCCTTGAGCTGGCGGTGGTAACGCAGCAAGGGAGCGGACAGGGGCTGGAACGGCGAGTCGCAGTGGCCGGCGCTGAAGCAGCTGGCGTGTCCGCCATGGGCGCTCACCAGCTGGCGAATCCGCTGCGCGTCGGCATCGGACTTCAGCCAGCGCTGGGCGCCACCCCAGTCGAGTAGCTGAGTGCCCGGCAATGCCAGCACACCGGTATTGTTCGGCAATGACACGCGCCACAATGCCTGCGGTTCAGCAAAGAACGCCAGGCGCTGTTGGTTGAGATCGTCCCAGTAGCCGTCTTCGAGCAGTTCGCCACCCAGGCGCTCGCGGGCTGCCGCCACGGAACCCTCGCCTCCTTCCAGGCGCAGGCGCAACCGTTCGCCATCATGGCAGGCAGCGCTGAGGGGAAGCGGCTGCTGGCCCCACTCGGCCAACCTGCGCAAGGCCATATCGGCGTCCATCTCCAGGCTCAAGCCGAGCCGGTGCCGCGGCTTGGGCAGCACTTTCAGGGAAATCTCGGTGATCACCCCCAGGCAACCGAAACTGCCTGCCAGCAAACGCGACAGGTCATAGCCGGCGACGTTCTTCATCACTTCGCCACCAAAGCGCAGATGCTTGCCCTGGCCGGTGATCAGCCGGGTACCCAGCACCAGGTCGCGCACGGCACCGGCCCAGGGCCGCCGAGGCCCGGACAGCCCCGCAGCGAGCATGCCGCCCAGGGTGGCGCCCGCCGCTGCATAGGGCGGCTCGCAGGTGAGCATCTGCCCGGCCTCGTCCAGTATCGCCTGCACCTCGCTCAGCGGCGTGCCGGCGCGAGCGGTGATCACCAGCTCGGTCGGGTCATAGCTGATGATGCCGCGGTGAATCCGGGTATCGAGCAGCTCACCGTCGACCTGGCGACCGAGGAATGCCTTGCTGCCCCCGCCCTGGATGCGCAGTGGCGTCTGCCTGTCGAGGGCGTGCTGAACCTGCTCCAGCAGCACGCCGCTGGCGTCCATCGAACTGTGCATGTTCATCAGAAACGCTCCAGTTCAGGGAAGGGCAACTGGCCGTGATGCACATGCAGCGAGCCGAATTCGGCGCAGCGGTGCAGGGTCGGAATGTTCTTGCCCGGATTGAGCAGACCGCGGGGATCGAAGGCTGCCTTCACGGCATGGAACAGAGTCAGCTCGTCACTGTTGAACTGCGCGCACATCTGGTTGATCTTCTCGCGCCCCACGCCATGCTCGCCGGTGATGCTGCCGCCAACCTTGACGCAGAGTTCGAGAATACGGCTGCCGATGGCCTCGGCGCGCTCCAGCTCACCGGGCTGGTTGGCATCGAAGAGAATCAGCGGGTGCATGTTGCCGTCACCGGCATGGAACACGTTGGCCACGCGCAGACCGTATTCTTCGGAGAGCTGGGCGATGCCCCTGAGCACACCGGGCAATTCGCGCCGAGGAATGGTGCCGTCCATGCAGTAGTAGTCGGGCGAGATGCGTCCCACCGCAGGGAAGGCGTTCTTGCGTCCGGCCCAGAACCTCGCCCGCTCCGCTTCGTCGCGGGCCTGGCGAACCTCGGTCGCGCCAGCGGCAGCGAGCACCGCCTTCACCCGCTCGCAGTCGTCATGCACATCGGCTTCGACGCCATCGAGCTCGCACAGCAGGATGGCTTCTGCATCCACCGGATAACCGGCGTGGATGAAGTCCTCCGCGGCGCGGATCGCCAGATTGTCCATCATCTCCAGCCCCCCGGGGATGATGCCCGCGGCAATGATGTCCGCCACCGCGCGCCCCGCCTTTTCCACCGAGTCGAAACTGGCCAGCAGCACCTTGGCCATCTGTGGCTTGGGCAGCAACTTGACCGTTACCTCGGTGACGATACCGAGCAAACCCTCGGAACCGGTGAACAACGCCAGCAGGTCGAAACCCGGCGCGTCCAACGAGTCGGCCCCCAGGGTCATGCGCTCACCTTCGACCGTGAGGATTTCCACCTTGAGCAGGTTGTGCACGGTGAGCCCATACTTCAGGCAATGCACACCACCGGCGTTTTCCGCGACGTTGCCGCCAATGGAGCAGGCAATCTGCGAGGACGGATCCGGCGCGTAGTACAGACCGAATGGCGCCGCTGCCTGGGAAATCGCCAGGTTGCGCACGCCCGGCTGAACGCGGGCCAGGCGTGCAGCCGGATCGATATCGAGAATCCGCTTGAAGCGCGCCATCACCAACAGGATGCCCTTCTCCAGCGGTAACGCGCCTCCCGACAGGCCGGTGCCCGCGCCACGCGCCACCACGGGCACGCCTAGCCGATGACAGAGCTTGAGCAGGACTTCGACCTGTTCGACATGCTCGGGCAACACCACCAGCAGCGGCGTGCTGCGGTAGACCGAGAGGCCGTCGCATTCATAGGGTTTGAGATCTTCCGCGGCGTGCAGCACCGTCAGGTCAGGCAGCAGCGCCTGCAGTTCAGCCAGCAGGGCCGTTCGGTCGACGTCAGGCAGGACGCCATCGACGCGCTCGTCATATTCAATGCTCATGGCAGGGCTCATTCAGGCAACGTTGTTATTGTTTTGTGCAGCCCATGACCGTGGCGGCTGCTTGCTTGTGCCTGAAGGTGTAGCCCGTGCCCTACCTGACGTCCATCGATCAGGTAACTGGTCGTACCAGTTTATGGATATCTCTTTTCGTCCACGGAACGATTAAAACGCTGTGAATCAAGGGTTATGGTTCTATATTCATCTTTATCCATAAGCGCATTCACAGCTGGTACGACCAGTTAATGGAGCAGCCCAGATGAACCCGAAACAACCGGAGGTACGCCGCCAGGTCAGCGATGCCGTGGCGCAACGCATCGAGCGCCTGATTGTCGACGGCGTACTCAAGGCCGGCCAGCCACTGCCTTCGGAACGACGCCTGTGCGAGAAACTGGGCATCTCCCGTTCAGCCTTGCGCGAGGGCCTGCAGGTGTTGCGCGGGCGCGGCATCATCGCTACCACCCATGGGCGCGACTCGCGGGTCGCCAATCTCTCCGGGCCGCAGGATGCCAGCCCACTGATGCATCTGTTCAGCTCGCAGCCGCGCACCCTCTTCGACCTGCTGGAAGTGCGCGCCCTGCTGGAATCCGAGTCAGCACGCCTGGCGGCCCTGCGCGGTACCGACGCCGACTTCATCCTGCTGACCCGCCGCTACGAGGAAATGCTCGCCGCCCACGGCCAAACGGACATCGATGCCTACGAACAGGCACGCCTTGACCATGCTTTCCACCTGGCCATCTGCGATGCCTCGCACAACCCGGTGTTGCTGTTCACGCTGAAATCCCTGACCGACCTGATGCTCAATTCGGTATTCGCCTCGGTCAACAATCTCTATCACCGCCCCGCGCAGAAACGCCAGATCGACCGCCAGCACGCCCGCCTGTACCACGCGGTGATCAACCGCCTGCCCGAGCAGGCGCAACGTGCCGCGCGCCAGCACATCTACAGCATCCGCGACAATTTCCAGGAGATCGAGCAGGAGGAGCAACGCCTGGTGCGCGCCACCATGCGCCTGGAGGGCTGGGCCTAGAGCGGCGTGCTAGACTCGCGCACCCCATGCATCACGATGATTTGCTGCCGTGCCCGACAACCTGCCACCCCCACACTGGCTAAACGCTGCACAACTGCCGGAACCCGGCGACCAGAAGCGCGACTGGCTGTTCAACGAAGACTCGCTGACCCGGCGGCTGACGGCGCTGTCCGACAATGGCTTCAGCGTCATGCCGCTGAACGAAGGCTGGCAGACGCTGCGCAGCGACGAGTGCGCGGCCCTCGATGTCACTGCAGACAGCCAGGGCTGGGTACGCGAGGTATATCTGTGCGGGCACGGCCAACCCTGGGTGTTCGCCCGCAGCGTTGCGGCGCGCGGTGCCCTGCAGAACTCGGGAATGGAACTGCAGCACCTGGGCAGTCGCTCGCTCGGCGAACTGCTGTTCAGCGATCGGGCCTTCGACCGCGGCGCCCTGCAGGTCTGCCGCTACCCGGCTGCCTGGCTACCGGCGGATCGCCGCAGCGAGGCGTTATGGGGCCGCCGTTCGTGTTTCCGTCGCGGCGCGCTGGGTGTGCTGGTGGCCGAAGTCTTCCTGCCCGACTTCTGGCAGGCCGTCACCGACCGAGCAGGCATGCCATAACCAGTCCATATAATCGGCGCAACCCGCCAGGAGACACGTTCGATGTACACCCGCCTGCTGCAATCGCTCAACCGCCTGCACCCGCGCGCCTGGGACTTCGTGCAACTGACGCGCATGGACAAGCCTATCGGCATCTACCTGCTGCTCTGGCCGACGCTGTGGGCGCTGTGGATCGCCGCAGAAGGTGTACCGAGCCTCAAGAACCTGGTGATCTTCGTGGTCGGGGTGATCCTGATGCGCGCGGCGGGCTGCGTAATCAATGACTACGCCGACCGTAATTTCGACGGCCATGTCAGCCGTACCAAGGCCCGTCCGCTGGCCAGTGGCCGGGTGAGCGCGCGCGAGGCACTGGTGCTGTTCGCCGTGCTGGTGGCGCTGAGCTTCGGCCTGGTGCTGCTGACCAACGCCACCACCGTCTGGCTGTCGTTCGGCGCCCTGGGCGTGGCGGCGCTGTACCCCTTCATGAAGCGCTACACCTACTACCCGCAGGTGGTGCTCGGTGCCGCCTTTTCCTGGGGCATGCCGATGGCCTTTACCGCCGAGACCGGCAGCCTGCCGATGGCGGCCTGGCTGCTGTTTCTGGCCAATGTGATCTGGACGGTGGGCTACGACACCTACTACGCCATGGCCGACCGCGAGGACGACCTGAAGATCGGGGTGAAATCCACCGCCATCCTGTTCGGCGATGCCGATCGGGTGATCATCCTCAGTTTGCAGGGCATGACCCTGCTGTGCCTGCTGCTGGCCGGCGCGCGCTTCGAGCTGGGCCTGTACTTCCACCTCGGTCTGCTGGCCGCCGCCGCCTGTTTCGTCTGGGAGTTTCACATGACCCGTGGGCGCGAGCCGATGGTCTGCTTCCAGGCATTCCTGCACAACCACTGGGCCGGCCTGGCGATATTCATCGGGATCGTCCTCGACTACGCTGTTCGCACCTGACGGGTTAATATCGCGCAGTCACCAGAATCCGACACAAGGCTTGGCATGGAAAGCCAAGATATTGGCAGCGCTTGGGCCAACCCGGGAATGCAGATATGACGCCGGAACATCTGACAGGTTTGCTGCGTGACGGCGAAGGCCTGACCGTCGAGTTCAAGCGCGCCCGCGAGGCGTTGAACCGCGATGTGTACGAGACCATCTGCGCCTTTCTCAACCAGCGCGGCGGCACCCTGGTTCTGGGCACGGCGGACGATGGCAGCATTACCGGTATCGCCCCCGAGGCGGTAACGCAAATCCGCAAGGATCTGGTCAATACCCTGCACAACTCGCAGAAGATCAACCCGCCAATGCCGTTGGTTCCAGAACAACTGGAGCTGGACGGGCAGATCCTGCTGGTGCTCAGCGTGCCGGAAAGCTCCCAGGTGCATAGCTGCAGCAACCGGGTGTTCATCCGCAACGAGGACGGCGATTTCGATATCACCGGCCATGGCCAGTTGCTGAGCGAGCTGTATCTGCGCAAACAGGTCGGCTATAGCGAAAATCGTGTTTTCCCGTATATCCGCCTGGATGACCTGCGCAGCGATCTTATCGAGCGCGTGCGGCACAACGTGCGTCTGCAGCGCAGCGGTCACGCCTGGGCCGAGCTGGACGATCTGGAGCTATTGAAAAGCGCGCGACTGTACCAACGCGATTACCAGACCGGGGCGGAAGGCATCTCCATGGCCGGCGCCCTGCTGTTCGGCCGCGACGAACTAGTGCTGGGTGTGGTGCCGCACCACCGCACCGACGCCATCCTGCGGGTGCATGACCTCGACCGTTACGACGACCGCGACGATATCCGCACCAACCTGCTGGAAAGCTACGACCGACTGATGGCTTTCGTCGGCAAGCACGTCGCCGATCCCTTCTACCTGGAAGGCGATCAGCGCATCAGCCTGCGCGAGCGCATCTTTCGCGAGGTGGTGGCCAACCTGCTGATCCACCGCGAGTATCTCAACCCCTTCCCGGCCAAACTGATTATCCAGCGCGACCGGATCACCACCGAGAACAGCAATAACCCGCACGGCCTGGGCCTGCTGCGCCCGGACGACTTCACCCCGTCGCCGAAGAATCCGGCCATCGCCCGGGTGTTCCGTGAAATGCAATGGGCCGAGGAGCTGGGCTCCGGCGTGCGCAACCTGTTCAAGTACGCCCGCGCTTTCGGCGGGCAAGATCCACGCCTCAGTGAGGAGTCGATCTTCCGCGTGACCGTGATGCTGCCGCAGGCCACCTTGCCCGCCCCGACACTGGAGGCAACCCTGATACAGCCAGAGTCACAGCCAGAGTCACAGCCAGAGTCACAGCCAGAGTCGCTGGAAACCAGGGTGCTGCGTCGCCTGCTCGGTGGTGCTTCTAGCAAGGCGGCACTGTCCCACGCGCTGGGGCAGAAAAGCATCTCCGGGACGCTCAACCAGGCGGTACGCCAACTCCTGGCCGCCGGCCTTATCGAGTACACCCTGCCGGCCAAGCCCAACAGTCGGCTACAGCAATATCGCCTGACGCCCGCCGGGCAGGCGCATCTGAATCAGCAGGACAATTGAGTGCCGAGCACCAATACCCATATCTGTACCACCCTGTTCGAGGTGCCGGCAGAGCTGGGCTACGCAGCTCTTGCCGCGCACCTGTCATATCGCTGCAATAATTCCGTTATCTAATGCGCCGCATGACAGTTGAATGAACCGAGGCTTGATCCATGGTTGGCAAGAACATCCTGATCGTCGATGACGAAGCACCAATCCGCGAAATGATCGTGGTGGCGCTGGAAATGGCCGGTTACGAGTGCCTGGAAGCGGAAAATACCCAGCAGGCCCACGCCATCATCGTCGACCGCAAACCCGATCTGATCCTGCTCGACTGGATGCTGCCCGGAACCAGCGGCATCGAGCTGGCGCGGCGCCTCAAGCGCGACGAGCTGACCGGAGATATCCCGATCATCATGCTCACCGCCAAAGGCGAAGAGGACAACAAGATCCAGGGTCTGGAAGTCGGTGCCGATGACTACATCACCAAGCCCTTCTCGCCCCGCGAGCTGGTCGCCCGCCTGAAAGCCGTACTGCGCCGTGCTGGCCCCAGCGACAGCGAAGGCCCTATCGAAGTGGGCGGGCTGCTACTCGATCCGATCAGCCACCGCGTGACCATCGATGGCAGGCCGGCGGAAATGGGCCCGACCGAATACCGCCTGCTGCAGTTCTTCATGACTCACCAGGAACGCGCCTACACGCGCGGCCAGTTGCTCGACCAGGTGTGGGGCGGCAACGTCTACGTGGAAGAGCGCACTGTCGACGTGCATATCCGCCGTCTGCGCAAGGCACTCGGCGAAGCCTACGAAAACCTGGTGCAGACGGTGCGCGGCACCGGTTATCGTTTCTCCACCAAGGGCTGACCGGCAGCCTGGAGCGCAACATGACAGGGACATGCTGGCGGATGAACGAAACGTGACGAGCCATTGGCGTGGCGCCATAACCCGCCGTTTGTTGCTGCTGATCGCAGCCTGCCTGATGGTGGGCCTGATCACCGGCCACTATGCCTGGGCGCTGGCCTTGGGGCTGGCCATTCACCTGGCGTGGACACTCAGCCAACTGCTGCGTCTGCACGCCTGGCTCAAGGATCACCAGCCCGACGAACCGCCGCCCGACGGCTACGGTTTGTGGGGCGAGGTGTTCGACAGCATCTATCACCTGCAGCGCCGCAACCAGCGTGCCCGTGGCCGCCTGCAAGCAGTCATCGACCGCGTCCAGGAATCCACCGCGGCCCTGCGCGATGCGGTGATCATGCTCGACAGCAACGGCAACCTGGAATGGTGGAACAAGGCTTCGGAAACCCTGCTGGGCCTGAAAACGCCCCAGGACAGCGGCCAGTCCATCACCAACCTGGTGCGTGATCCGCGCTTCAAGGAATACTTCGAGCGTGGCAATTACCTCGAACCGCTCGATCTGCCCTCGCCGGTCAACCCGCGCAAGCAGCTGCAGTTGAACATCACCCGCTACGGCAATCGGGAACACCTGATGCTGGTGCGCGACGTGACCCGTTTGCACCAGCTGGAACAGATGCGCAAGGATTTCGTCGCCAACGTATCCCACGAACTGCGCACGCCGCTCACGGTGATTTCCGGTTACCTGGAAACCCTGCAGGACAACGTGGACGACATCAATCCACGCTGGCGCCGTGCCCTGCAGCAGATGCAGCAGCAGGGCTCGCGCATGCAGGGCCTGCTCAACGATCTGCTGCTGCTGGCCAAGCTGGAAGCCACCGACTATCCGTCCGACAATCAGCCGGTGGCGGTCGATCTGTTGCTACTGTCGATCAAGACCGATGCCCAGGCACTGTCCGCCGAACGCAACCACCGCATCAGCCTGGAAGCCGACCCCCAGCTCAAACTCAAGGGCAGCGAATCGGAGCTGCGCAGCGCCTTTTCCAACCTGGTGTTCAACGCGGTCAAGTACACCCCGGCCGAGGGCGAGATCCGCATCCGCTGGTGGCAAAACGAACAGGGCGCCCACCTCTCGGTGCAGGACAGCGGCCCGGGTATCGAGGCCAAACACCTGCCGCGCCTGACCGAACGCTTCTATCGGGTGGACTCCAGCCGCGCCAGCAATACCGGCGGTACCGGCCTGGGCCTGGCCATCGTCAAGCACGTGTTGCTGCGCCACCGCGGCAAGCTGGATATCACCAGCGTCGTCGGCAAGGGCAGCCTGTTCATCTGCCATTTCCCGGCCACCCAGATAGCGCACCGCGTTTAGACCTATTGCAAAGCACCGTCCCAGGCCCCACCCTTTAGCAATATCTGGTCACACGAACTCCCCATGGATCCCTCTACGAGCGTCTCTTTCTCCACCTATTTCGCCGATTTCGGCCTCGTGCTGTTCGCCTTGTTCCTGGTACTACTCAACGGCTTCTTCGTCGCCGCCGAGTTCGCCATGGTCAAGCTGCGGGCCACCAAGGTCGAAGCCCTGGCCCAGGAGAATGGCTGGCGTGGACACATCCTGCGCACCGTGCACAACCAGCTCGATGCCTACCTGTCGGCCTGCCAGTTGGGCATTACCCTGGCCTCTCTCGGGCTTGGCTGGGTCGGTGAGCCTGCCTTCGCCCACCTGCTCGAACCACTGCTGACCTCGATCGGCATCGAGTCGCCGAAGCTGATTCACGGCATCGCCTTCTTCACCGCCTTCTTCATCATTTCCTACCTGCACATCGTGGTCGGCGAGCTGGCGCCCAAATCCTGGGCGATCCGCAAGCCCGAGCTGCTATCGCTGTGGACGGCGGTGCCGCTGTACCTGTTCTACTGGGCCATGTACCCGGCGATCTTCCTGCTCAACGCCAGCGCCAACGCCATCCTGCGTATCGCCGGCCAGGGCGAGCCGGGCACCCACCACGATCACCATTACAGCCGCGACGAGCTCAAGCTGATCCTGCACTCCAGCCGCGCCAGCGACCCGACCGATCAGGACATGCGCGTACTCGCCTCGGCCGTGGAACTGAGCGAACTGGAAGTGGTGGATTGGGCCAACTCCCGTGAAGACCTGGTCTATCTGGAGCTCAATGCTTCGCTGGACGAAGTGTTCAGCGTGTTCCGCCGTCACAAGTACAGCCGCTACCCGATCTACGACGAAGCCGCCGGCGAGTTCGTCGGCGTGCTGCACATCAAGGATCTGCTGCTGCACCTGTCGCAGCTGGAAATGCTGCCCTCGACCCTGCGCCTGAGCGAGCTGATGCACCCGCTGGAAAAGGTCAACCGCAACCTGCCGCTGTCCGAACTGCTCGAAGAGTTCCGCAAGGGCGGCGCGCACTTCGCTCTGGTCGAGGAAGCCGACGGCAAGGTCATCGGCTACCTGACCATGGAGGACGTGCTCGAAGCCCTGGTCGGCGATATCCAGGACGAGCACCGCAAGGCCGAACGCGGCATCCTCGCCTACCAGCCGGGCAAGCTGCTGGTGCGCGGCGACACGCCGCTGTTCAAGCTGGAACGCCTGCTCGGCGTCGACCTCGACCACATCGAGGCGGAAACCCTCGCCGGCCTGATCTACGAAACCCTCAAGCGCGTTCCCGAGGAAGAGGAATCTCTGGAAGTCGCCGGCCTGCGCCTGATCGTCAAGAAGATGAAAGGCCCGAAGATCGTCCTGGCCAAGGTCATCAAACTGGACGCCTGAGCCGCTTGCAGCCGGCCAGCTCAGCCCTCCTGAGCAGGTACCGGGCGCGGTGCCTGGCCGTCGTAATCCCAGATGAACTGACGCGGGATCGGCCCCTTGTTACGCCCGCCCTGCTGGGTCTGCTCCCAGGCGTGAGCGAGGATGCCCACCGAACGCGAGAGGCAGAAAAGCCCCCGCGCCAGCGGTGCCGGAAAGCCCAGCTCGGCGTAGATCACCGCGGTGGCGCCGTCGATGTTCATCGGAATACGCTTACCCTTGCGGGCCTGCAGCCGCTCTTCGATGCTCCGCGCGATCTGCGCGAAACGCCCACCGACCACGCCCTCGGCGGCAGCCTTGTCGACCGCCGCCAGCAGCGGCGCCGAACGCGGATCGACAGGATGGAAGCGATGGCCAAAACCGGGGATGAACTTGCCATTGGCCGCGATGAAGGCATCGAGGGCGGCATCGGTGGCCTGTTCCTGGGCGTCGCCGGCCTCCATCCGCGCGGCGATGTCCAGGTACAACCCGACAGCCTGCTCACCGGCACCACCATGCACGTCGCCAAGCACGTTCAGCGCCGACGCCATGGCGCTGTTGAGGCCGACGCCGCAGGTCGTGGCCATGCGCGCGATGGCGATGCTCGGTGCCTGCGGGCCGTGGTCGACAGCCGACATCAACGCGGTTTCCAGCAGGCGGCCCTGGGCGACGCTGGGCAGCTCGCCACGCAGCATCAGCCAGATCATCTGCGCGAAACCGACATTGCCGATCAGTTCTTCGATGGCGTAACCGCGGTAGCGGATCTCGCCCGGCTGCATCTGGATAATGGAGGTCGTCCACCATTGTTCGCTCAGGCGGCGTCCGTCGTTGGCGTCGGTCATAGTGCGTGCTCCTCGCGCAGGCTGTGGATCTGCTCATCGCTGTAGCCGAGTTCGGCCAGGATGCTGTCGGTGTGTTCACCGAGCTGCGGCGGCGGAGTGCTCACCGACGGCGCCTGGTGGTTGATCTTGATACCGGTACGCAGCAGGCTGACCGGGCGCTCGACACCAGGCACCCGCTCGAAGTGGGCAATCATGCCGCGGTCACGAATCTGTGGATGCTCGAGCACCTCAGGCACCTGGTACACCGGCCCGGACGGCACGCCCGCCGCCACCAACAAGGCCCACCATTCGTCCGCCGGGCGGGTCGACAACGCCTCCTCCAGCAGCCGGGTCAGCTCATCACGGTGCTGCAGGCGAGCCTGGCGCTTGGCAAAACGCGGATCGGCGATCAGTTCCTCGCGCCCCACGACCCGGCACACCGCCTCGAACTGTTCCTGTTTGTTGGCGGCGATATTCAGCGGCCCGCTGGCCGTGCGGAAGGTGCCCGACGGGCTGGCGGTGACGTTGTCGTTGCCCATCGGCTGAGGTACACGACCGGCGACCAGGAAGTTCGACACCGCCCAGCCCATGGTGGCCAGGGACGCTTCGAGCATGGAAATATCGAGGAAGCAGCCTTCGCTGCGCTGACGGTCGGCCAGCACACTGGTAATGGCGAAGGCGGCGGTGATGCCACCGACGGTATCGGAGATCGGATAACCCACCCGATACGGCGCGTTTTCCGGCGCGCCGGTGATGCTCATCACCCCGGACATACCCTGGATGATCTGATCGTAGGCCGGCAGATCGTGCAGTGGGCCATCTTGGCCGAAACCGGAAATGGCGCAATAGATCAGCTTGGGATTGACCGCCTTGAGCGTTTCGTAGCCCAGCCCCAGGCGCGTCATCACACCGGGGCGGAAGTTTTCCACCAGCACGTCGGCGCTGGCGACCAGCTTGAGGAATACCTCGCGGGCCTCGGCGTTCTTCAGATTCAGGGTCAGTGAACGCTTGCCGGGGTTCTGCGCCAGGAAGGAAACACCCATGAATTTCTGGTTGAGCTCGGCATCGGCTCCCAGTTGGCGGGCCAGGTCGCCGCTGCCGGGCACCTCGACCTTGATCACGTCAGCGCCCATATGGGCCAGTTGATGGCAGCAGAATGGACCGGCCAGTACGTTGGTCAGATCCAGCACACGAATGCCTTTCAGTGGGCTGATCATGCTGACGAGCTCCTTATTTTGAGAGATTTTATTCTACTAGATAGAACATCTTTCTATTATATAGAATATCGCCTCGCTTTCAACGCATCGCTGCGGTTCGTCCCATCAGCTGGATTAGAATGGCCGGATTCGCCCGCACAGGAATGCCCCATGACCAAGAATCGAGTCGAAGCCGTCGATCGCGCCCTGTCGATCGTCGGCGCCTTCGCCAATGGCCCGAGCCGCCTCAACCTGCGTGACCTGGCCGAGAAGACCGGCCTGTACAAGAGCACCATCCTGCGCCTGTGCGGTTCGCTGGAGCACTTCGGTTACCTGGTGCGCGACGAGCACGGCGCCTTTCGCCTGGGCCCGACCATCGGCCAGCTCGGTTCGCTGTATCGCCGTGAACTTGGCGACCTGATCCGACCGTCGCTGCGACAGTTGGCCGAGGAGCTCAACGAGACGGCGTCCTTCTATGTGCGCGAGGGAGATGTGCGGGTCTGTCTGCTGCGGCAGAACTCCAACCAGGAAATCCGCCATCACCTGGAGGAAGGCGTGCGCCTGCCGCTGCAGCGCGGCGCTGCCGGCCAGGTACTGCTGGCCTTTGCCGGCGAGCAGGGCGAGGTGATGGAGCTGATTCGCCAGCGCGGTTATCACCTGTCGCTTGGGGAGCGAGCGCCGGACGTGGCAGCCATCGCGGTGCCGTTGTGCCTGCCCGATGGTTCGTTGCGCGGCGCGCTGTCGGTGTCCGGCCTCAAGAGCCGTTTCGACGAGGCTTTCCAGGCGCGGGCCGTAGAGCGCCTGAAGGAAGAGGCGACCCGCCTGACTCGGCAGATCGCCAACGAGTGATGCGGTTCAGGCGTGTGCGCTGGCCAACTCACGCTCCTCATCGAGCATCCGCAGATCGGCGCTGCCAATCACCAGGCCATCGCGCAGCGCCTGCTGGCACAAGCGGTCTTCGCGTTCTCCCGGCATCAGCACTTCATCGAAGCCTTCCGCCAGAGGCGAGGCCTTGGCCCGGCCAACCAGCTCGTCCATCTTGCTCGCGTAGTCGGCAGCCGGCTGGAACAGGTCGGTACGGAACACCAGGAAGGTGTGTCCGACATTCTGCGGCGCGCTGAAATCGCTGTTCTGGTTGCGCACCTCGCCGCCGAACGCCGCCCCCGACATCACGCCGGCCAAGGCTTCCATCAGCAGCGCCATGCCCGAGCCCTTGGGCCCGGCCATCGGCAACACCACGCCCTTGATCGCCTGCTCGGCATCGGTGGTCGAACGCCCTTCGCTGTCCAGCGCCCAGCCTTCCGGTATCGGCTCACCCAGGCGCGCAGCCCGGCGCAGCTTGCCGAACGCGACCACCGAGGTGGCCATATCCAGTTTCAACGGCGTAGCGCCTCCCGGCATGCCGAGGGCGAACGGGCTGGTGCCGAGAAACGGACTGCGCCCGCCCCACACGGGCATCAAGGGTGGCGCATTGGTCAACACCATGGCTCCGAGCCCCTGATCGATGGCCATCTGCAGATAGCAGGCGGACATGCCGAAATGGTTGCTGTTGGAAGCCAGCACCAGGCTCACGCCATGGCGAGTGGCACGCTCGATCGCCACCTGCATGGCGCGGTGCGCGACCACATAGCCCATGCCGTTGTCGCCATCGACATGGGCAGTGGCACCTTCATCACCACTGACCCGCAGGTTCGGCTCGGTATTCACCAGGCCCAGACGCAGGCGCCTGGTGTATACCGGAATGCGGCCAATACCGTGGGAAGCCACGCCCCGCGCCTCGGCTTCGACCAGGCAATGGGCGATGAAAGCGGCATGCTCCGGGGGAACATAACCGGCGAAGATTTCCGTCACGCGGGCGAGCAACTGCGCGTGTCCGATGCAGTGGGATGCAGACACCATGGGTCACCAGTATCAGGTTGAGTGAAGGCCGACACCTTGCCGGCCACGGGATCGGCTATTCGGCCAGGCCGAACTCGGCGGCCAGTTGGCGGTAACGCTCGACTTCCTTGTCGACGTACTCGCTCAACTCGTCACCAGCCAGGTAGAAGGGAAACAGGTCACTACGCCGCACCAGGCGTTCGAAATCATCGGTCTTGGCCAGCGCATCGAAGGACGATTTCCACCAGTCATAATCCTCCGGCTTGACCTGCGGCCCGGTGTACACCCCACGGATCATCGGCCAACTGACGTCGTAGCCCTGCTCCCTGGCCGTGGGAATCGAGGCCAGCTTGTCGCCCATACGCTCGTCGGCGAGCACCGCCAGCACCCGCACATCACCGGACTCGACGTAGTTGGCGGCCACGCTGATATCGGTGCTGATGACCTGTACATGGCCGCCGAGCAAGGCGGTGAACACATCGCCCATGGCATCGAAACCGACATAACGCAGCTCACGCGGATTGACCTGCGCCTCGCGCATCAGCAATGCCGCCTGCATCCACAACTGGCTGCCGACCGTACCATTGCCGCCAACCGCCAGGCCCTTGGGATCCTTGCGCAGATCGGCCAGCAGATCCTCCAGGGTCTGATACGGCGAGTCGGATCGCACCACGATGGCCCCGTAGGTGGCGCCCAGCGCGGCCAGCCACTTCACGTCATGCTGGTCGTACTGGCCGAACTTGCCCTGGGCGATGTTGAGTAGCGAGCCGCTGGAGAACACGGTGATCATGTCACCCGCGCTCGGCTTCTGCGCCACCACCATGTTGTAGGCCACCGCGCCGATGCCGCCCGGCATGTACACCACGCGCATGGGTTTCTTCAGCATGCCCTGATCCTTCAGGCCAATCTGCGCCAGCTTGCAGGTCATGTCGAAACCGCCGCCCGGCTTGGACGGCGCGACGCATTCCGGGCGTCGCGGTTCGGCATGGGCCAGGCCGGTACCGACCAGCAGCGCGGCCACGATCAGGGTTCTCGAAAGACGAGTGAACATGGGGATTCTCCATTGTTTTTATTGGGACGGAGCGGTGCAGCGGCAGAGCGATGACGTCAGACCGGGCAGCCCTTGGCGCGCAGCAGCGCGTTGAAACGTTCCGGATCGGCATTGCCCTGCTGGTTGGTCAGGCGGATGCGCTCCTCCTTGTCGGCATGAGCGCGCACTTCGGGCAGCAGGCTGTGCAGGCGCGCAGCGGGAATCGCCACCACACCATCGGCGTCGCCGAGAATCAGGTCGCCCGGCGCCACCATCAGACCGGCGCAGGACACCGGCACGTTGACTTCACCCGGCCCCTCCTTGCTCGGCCCACGATGCACATGGCCCAGGGCGTAGACCGGGATCTCGCCTTCGGCCCACTCGGCCACGTCGCGAATCACGCCGTTGACCACGAAACCGCCGAGGCGCCTGGTCAGCGCCGAGGTGCGCATCAGGCCGCCGATCACCGCCTGGCTCAGGTCACCCGCGCCGTCGATGACGATCACATCGCCTGGCTCGGCCATGAGCATGGCCTTGTGGATCATCAGGTTGTCGCCGGGGCGCACGCGCACGGTCACCGCCGGCCCGCACATCACCATATCCAGCGAGCCGTGGTAGGCGCGCAGGCCGAGGCCGCCGACCGTACGGCCCATGCAGTCACTGGCATGGGCGACCGGCACCCGGCGAAAGGCCTCGACCAGCTCGCGGTCGGGCGACGCGGCACGTGGATTGACGGCGAAGCCGGCGGGCCAGGCAGGGGTAGCGTGATTCATGATACGAACTCCTCTTGGGGCAAGACGTGGGGGTTGATACAGGCGCTGCGCAGCGGCGACTCGCCGTTCAGCCAGGCGAGCACGTGACGGGCCGCGCCCGCCGCCATGGCGGCCAGGGCATCGGGCGTGGAGCCACCGATATGCGGCGTCATGACCACATGGGGATGAGCGAACAACGGGTTACCGGGAAGCAGGGGCTCCTGGCAGAAGGTATCGAGGCCGGCAGCGGCGACCTGACCACTGGCCAGCGCATCGAGCAGCGCCGCCTCGTCGATCAGCTCGCCACGGGCGGTATTGATCACCAGCGCAGCGGGCTGCAGGCGTGCCAGCTGCGCCCGCCCGAGCATGCCGCGGGTCGCCGCCGTCAGCGGACAGTGCAGGCTGAGCACGTGACAGTCGGGCAGTAACGCATCCAGCGAATCGCGAACCGCCACGCCAGCCACCGGGCTGACGCCGCCCAGGCCAGGGTCGAAGGCCTGCACGCGCATGTCCAGCGCCAAGGCCACCCGCGCCACGCGCTGGCCGATCTGACCGAAGCCGACCAGGCCCAGGGTACGCCCGGCCAGTTGCTGGCCATCACCCGCGCGCAGCCATTGCCCGGCCCGCAGGTCGCGGTCGAAACGGGCGATACGCCGTGCCGCAGCCAGCATCAGGCCGATGCTCAGCTCGGCCACCGACTGGGCGTTAGCCGCCGGCGTGACGAATACCGGAACGCCACGCGCGGTGGCGGCCTCGACATCGATGTTGCTCACCCCGACGCCGTGCTTGGCGATCACTTTCAGGCTCGGACACTGCGCGATGGCCGCCGCGTCCAGCCGCATGGTGCGGGAAACGATGGCGTCCACCGGTTCGCTGGCCAGCAACCTGGCGATCGCGGTGGAATCGTTCTGATCGGAGACGAACAACAGCCGGCAGCCGGCCTGCTCGAGAAGATCGATACCGGCCGCCGAGAGCTTCGGTGCCGTGATGAGAATGGTATGAGGCATGCGCCGCGCCCTGTTGTTATTGGCTGTGGTGGATTATTGACAGACAAAATGATGAAGTCTATTTTCCATTTCTAATCAAACAATAACTTTGGATCATCAATGGATTTACGTGACCTGCGCTACTTCGAGGCCATCGCCGACCACCAGAACATGCGCCAGGCCGCGGAACGCCTGCATGTCACCCAACCGGCCCTGACCAAGTGCATTCATCGTCTGGAGGAACAGCTCGATGCCGAACTGTTCGAGCGGGTCGGCCGCGGCATCCGCCTGACCGCGGTCGGCCAGGTGCTGTTGGCCCGCGCCCGTTACCTGCGCAACGCCATGGAGGAAACCCGCCGCGAGGTACGCGACTTCGCCCAGGGCATCGCCGGACACGTGCGCATCGGCGCGGCAGCGACCGTGGCCCAGCACCTGCTTCCGGATCTGTGTCGCGAGCTGCTGATCCAGGCGCCGCAGGTCACCCTGGAGATCGTCATCGGCATGAACGACGTGTTGCGCGAGTCACTGCGCAGCGGCCAGCTCGACCTGATCGTCGGCCCACTGCCGGACAACGAGGAATTCGCCGCGCAGCCCATCGTCGAGGACGAGGTGGTGGTGATCGCACCGCGCAGCCATCCCCTGACCCGCGGCAAGATCAGCCTGCAACAGCTGTGCAACTATCGCTGGGTACTGCCAGCCCCCACCGTGGCGACCCGCCACTGGCTCGACCGCACCTTCGAATTGAACGGCCTGGCCAAGCCCAACGTGCAGATCGAAACCAACTCGATCATTCTGCTGCCGCGCCTGATCGCCGAAACCGAACTGCTCAGTTTCATTTCCCGGCGCAACCTTGGGCCAGGCAGAGCCGGTGACGCGCTGGTGGAACTGCCATTGGCGAAAACCACCATGCACCGGCGTTTCGGCACCCTGTACCGGCGCGACGGCTACCTGTCACCGGCGGCGCAGCACCTGCTCGGCCTGCTCAGCCAGCGCGGCGCGCAGATCCTCGACGGGCCGCATTGAGCGAACGATGGCTCATTCAGCCAGACCGAATTCCTTGGCCAGTTGCCGGTATTCGGCGACCTGGCGTTTCACGTAGGCATCCAGCTCGTCCCCTGCCATGGCCAGTGGATAGAGATCACGGCGCTCCACCTGCTGGCTGAACTCGGCCGAGGCGAACAGACGATCGAACGCAGCCCGCCACCAGGCGAATGCCTCATCGCTGACCTCCGGGCCCATGTAGAAACCACGGATGACCGGCCAGGAAACGTCGTAGCCCTGCTCCTTCGCGGTCGGAATATCGCTCAGCTTGCCCGGCAGGCGCTCGTCGGCGAGCACCGCCAGTACCCGCAGCGTGCCGGCCTCGATCTGCCCGGCCACTTCACTGGTGGCGCCGAAGACCACTTCGATGTGGCCACCCATCAACGCCGTGTAATGGGTGGCCCCTCCTTCGAACGGCACATAACGCAACGCCCTGGCGTCCACCCCGATCTCTCGCGCCAGCAATGCTGCACGCATCCAGCCGTGGCTGCCGACCGTACCGCCAGCGCCCATCGGCACCGCGCCCGGATCCTGCTTCAACGCCGCGGCCAGGTCGTCGAGGGTCTTGAAGCGCGAGTCGGCGCGCACCGCCACCAGGCCATAGTCCACACCCAGGGCTGCCAGCCACCTCACCGCGCTCTCGTCGAAGCGACCGAATTTGCCTTGTGCCAGGTTCATCAGCGAGCCGCTGGAGAACACCGTGACCAGACCTGGATCGGCTTTCTTCTGCCCGGCGATCACGTTGTAGGCCACGGCACCGAGGCCGCCCGGCATATAGGTCACGCGCATCGGGCTCTTGAGCAGTTTCTGCTCGTTCAAACCGCCCTGCAGCAGCTTGCAGGTGATGTCGAAGCCACCTCCCGGACTGCTCGGCGCGATGCATTCGGGGCGCCGCGGCTCATCGGCCCGGGCGCCGACAACGACCAGCGAAAAGGACAGGGCCAGCAGGAAAGCGGGACATTTCATATCTATCACCTTGTTGTTTTTGTAGGTTGAGTGCGCGTCCTGCACGATCGATTCATCCCTGTCGCGGCGACGACCAGCGTCGCCAGAGGCGAAACACGCGCTCGGCGAGAAACACCACCAGCACGAAACGCAGTACCTGGATGGCGGTCACCAGCGCCACCGACTGATTGAGGGCCTCGGCGGTCAGGCTCAGTTCGCTGATGCCGCCGGGCATCATGCCCAGCATGGTCGCGACCACCGGCAGGCCGCCGAGCTGCGCCAGGCACCAGGCCAGGCCACTGGCGCCGAGCACCATCAATGCGGTGAACGCCAGCACGCGCAGCAGGAAGGCCGGCGCCGAGCGGAAGAACGGGCGATCGAAGTAGCTGCCCAGCGAGCAGCCCATCAGCCATTGCCCCGCCTCACCGAGCCCGGGCGGCAGGCCGATATGCAGATCCATCCACACCGCGCAGGTGGCGCAGACCAGCAGCGGCCCGAGCATCCACGGGTTGGGCTGGTGCAGGCGTTGCCAGGCCCAGGCCACCAGGGCGCCGAGTGGTAGCAGCAGAGCCAGCCAGCGCCAGTCCACCGCTGCCGGAGCCGGCGCGCTCGGCGTGGGGATACCCAGGGTGAACAGCGCCGGGATGCACAGCACGATCAGCACCATACGCAGGCTCTGCCCGGCGGCCACCCTATCCAGTTGGCCAGCGCCGTGGCGTGCCGCCAGGTTGATCATTTCACTGGCACCACCGGGCATGCTGGCGAAGTACGCCGTGACCGGGTCGTTGCCGCCACGGCGAAAGATCACCACGCCGATCACCGACAGCAGCAGCGTGGCCAGGGCGCAGAGCAGGATCACCAGCGCATGACTGCCGATCTGCTCCACCACCTCGCGGGTGAAGTGCAGGCCCAGGCCGGTGGAGATCAGCCACTGCCCGCACTTGCGCCCGTTGGGGATGTCCTCGATGCGCCAGCCACTGCAGCGCACCAGGATGACCGCCAGCATGGCGCCGACGATCCACGGCAACGGCCAGCCGACCAGGCTTGCCAGCCAGCCGCCGAGCAGGCCGACGAAGGGCGTGGCGTACCAGCGCGATCCACGCATGCCGTTACTCGGCCGCAGCCAGGGCGCGGCGTACCTCGCGGCGACGACGCAGGGTTCGCCAGATCGGGAACAGGATCATCCCGGCGATCAGCACCCAGACCACCCAGGTGATCGGGCTGGAGAACAGAATGCTCAGCTCGCCATTGGAGATCGACAGCGCCCGGCGCAGGTTCTGCTCCATCAGCCCGCCGAGGATGAAGCCCAGCAGGATCGCCGACAGCGGGAAGTCCATCTTGCGCAGGATGTAGCCGACCACACCGATACCGATCATCAGGAACAGGTCGAAGGTGGTGGCGTGCACGGCGTAGACGCCGATCGAAGTGATGATGGCGATCACCGGCACCAGCGCCCAGTACGGCACGGCGAGGATCTTGGTGAAGATCTTGATCATCGGCACGTTGATCACGATCAGCATCAGGTTGGCGACGAACAGCGAGGCGATCAGGCCCCAGACGATGTCCGGCTGGTTCTGGAACAGCAGTGGACCGGGCGTGATGTTGTACAGGGTCAGGGCACCGAGCATTACCGCGGTGGTACCGGAGCCGGGCACGCCAAGGGTCAGCATCGGCACCATGGAACCGCAGGCCGAAGCGCTGTTGGCGGTTTCCGGAGCGGCCAGGCCGCGCAGGTCGCCTTCACCGAATTTGTTGTCCTTGGTGGCCAGGCGTTTTTCGCTCATGTACGCCACGGCGCTGGCCAGGGTCGCGCCAGCACCAGGCAGGATGCCGAGGAAGAAGCCCAGGGCACCGGTGCGCAGGTTGGTCGCCAAAACCTGCGCACCCTCCTTGAAGTTGAACAGCATGCGCCCGCCAGCCTCGATGGCCTTCTGGCCGTTGTGCGTGCGTTCAAGCAACACGAGGATCTCGCTGACCGAGAACAGGCCAAGTACCAGCACCACGAACTGGATGCCATCGGCCAGGCCCAGGCTGCCGAAGGTGAAGCGGTACACGCCACTGTTGGAGTCGATGCCGATGCACGACAGCAGCAGGCCGATCAGCGCGGCGATGGCGGTCTTCATTGGCTTGTTGCCGGCCATGCCGGCCAGGCAGACGATGGCGAAGACCATCAGCACGAAGTACTCCGCCGGGCCGAAGGCGACCGCCCAACTGGCCAGCAGCGGGGCGAAGATCACCACGCCGCAGGTGGCCATCAGGCCGCCGACGAACGAGCTCCAGGCGGAGATCGACAGCGCTACGCCCGCCTTGCCCTGACGCGCCAGCGGGTAGCCGTCGAGGGTGGTCATCACGGCCGAGGCTTCGCCGGGAATGTTCAGCAGGATCGAGGAGATACGGCCGCCGTATTCGCAACCCAGGTACACCGCGGCGAGCAGGATCAGCGCGCTCTCCGGCGGCAGGCCGAGGGCGAAGGCGATGGGAATCAGCAGCGCCACGCCGTTGATCGGGCCCAGGCCAGGCAACAGGCCGACCACGGTGCCGATCAGGGTGCCGCATAGCGCGGTGAACAGGTTGTAAGGCGTGAGCGCAACGCCGAAGCCCTGCCCCAGATAGCTAAGAGTTTCCATCGATCAGTTCTCCAGGAGTTCCAGAACGCCCAAGGGCAGGGGCACGTCCAGCGCGTAATCGAACAGCAGATAGAGGCCGATCGAGGCGACCACGCCGATCACCGCGCATTGCCACCAGCGAGCGCCATACAGGCGGGCGATGAAGAAGCCGAACAGCGTGGTGCTGAGCACGAAACCCAGCCTTTCGAACAGCGCGGCATACACCAGCAGCAACCCGACACAGGCGCACACCTTGATCAGCATGGGCCGATCCAGCGGCACCTCTTCATCATGACCGGGCACTGGCGCCAGGCTTATCGAGGCCGGCTTGAACAGCAGGTACAGCGCCCCCGCGATGATCAGCACCAGCAACAGCAGCGGATACGCCCGCGGCCCGACCGGCTCATAGGAAAACGGTGCCTGGTAACCCCAGGCGACGACGACCAGGCCGATGCAGATCGCCAGCAGGATCGCCCCGAAGATGCGTTGATACATGAAACACCCCTCGCGGACGTGGCTTGCGCGTTCCGCTGCAAGAAGGCCGCCCACGGCGGCCAGGTTCGCTGGTTACCAGATCGGCAGGCTGTAGCTGACGATCAGACGATGCTCGTCCGCGCCGCGGGTGAAGTTGGCGCGGTGGCTGGCATGGCGCCAGCGCACGCCGACGTTCTTCAGCGCACCGCTCTGCACCTTGTATTGCACGTCGATGTTGCGCTCCCACTCACGACCGGTCTGGCTGCTGCCGGTGACCTGGGCATGGGAACCGCTGACATAGCGGGTCATGAAGGTCAGCCCCGGTACGCCCAGGGCGCTGAAATCGTAGTCGTAGCGCGCCTGCCAGGAGCGTTCTTCGGCCTGGGCGAAATCGTTGAGCTGGAGGAAGTTGACCAGGTAGGGGTCGGAGCCGTCGATATAGGCGAAACCGGTATCGCCGAACATGCGCTGGTAACCGGCACCGATGCTGTGTCCGGCCTGGCTGTAGGTGAGCATGCCATTGAGCGCGCGATTGTCGACCTCGCCACCGAGGGCGCGGCCCTGGTCGTCACTGATGGACAGGCGCAGGTCGGTCTTCAGCTCGCCCTCGCCCAGCGGCAGCGAATGCTGCAGGCCGAGGAAGTGCTGGTTGTACACATCGTCCAACTGACCGAAGTGGTAGCTGCCGGTCAGCGCCGGCGTGAAACGGTAATCGGCACCGGCGAAATCGAAATGTGCCGATTCCGCCGCACCACCGCTGAAACGGCGGTTCTTGTTGTTCAGTGCCAGGCGCTCGGAATGACTGGCCTCCCGCGCAGTGACCCGTTCCAGGCGACCGAGATTGAGGGTCAGACCCTCCAGCTCGTTGGCGGTCAGTTGCCCGCCACGAAACACCTGCGGCAGGATGCGGCCATCGTTGGGCCGCACGGTGGGCAACCTGGGAATCAGCGTACCGACCTTCAGCTCGCTCGCGGACACGCGCACCTTGGCGGTCAACCCGAGCTTGGAATACTCGTCCGCGGCACGGCCGTCATCGTGAGTGGGCAACAGCCCGGTACCCGTGCGGCCACGACCCGAATCGAGCTTGAGCCCGAGCATGCCCAGGGCATCCACACCGAAGCCCAGGGTGCCGTCGGTATACCCGGAGCGCATGTCCAGGATGAATCCCTGAGCCCACTCCTCGCGCTTGGACTGGCCGCTGCCGTCACGAAAGTCGCGATTGAGATAGAAATTGCGCAGATCCAGCCTGGCCGAGCTGTCCTCGACGAAAGCGGCCTGGCTGCCCAGGCTGCAAACCAGCAGAGGCAACGAAGTGCAGATTGCCGCAGCCAGCGGCGCGGAACGGAAAACGGGCATCGACTGCCTCCTTGTTGTTATCGAGTGATGCGTATGCAGCCGTCATCGGCCTGATGACGGCGGGGATGTTCGCGGCTGAGACCGATAGCGTCCATTACCGAATATTCATCATTCGATTCCCTTCGGAAATCGAATCAGCCAGCGTCGCCGTGGCCTCTCTTACTGCACCAGGCCAAAGTCGCTGGCCAGTCGCTTGTACTCGGCCACCTGCCTCTTCACGTACTCGCCCAGTTCTTCGCCGGTCATGGAGAAGGCGTACATTTCCCGCTGGTCGCGCAGGCGGGCGAACTCTTCGGTCTGCATCAGCTTGTCGAAGGAGGCGAGCCACCAGGCGTAATCCTCATCCTTCACTTTCGGGCCCATGAAGAAGCCGCGAATCACCGGCCAGGAAACGTCATAGCCCTGCTCTTTTGCAGTGGGGATTTCAGCCAGCTTGCCGTCCAGACGTTCGTCGGCCAGTAGCGCCAGCACGCGCACATCACCCGCCTCGACATAAGGCGCGGCCACGGCGATATCGCCGCTGATCACCCCGACGTGTCCGCCGAGCAATGCGGTGAACACATCGCCATTGGTGTCGAAACCGACATAACGCAGCTTGCGCGGGTCGATGCCGCCTTCGCGGCTGAGCAACGCGGCCTGCATCCAGTGCTGGCTGCCAACCGTGCCGGCTGCACCGAGCGGCGTGACGGCCGGGTTTTCCTTGAGGGCAGCGATCAGGTCGCCGAGATTCTGGTAAGGAGAATCCTTGCGTACGGCGATGACGCCGTAACTGGCACCCACGGCGGCCAGCCAGCGCACATCACTCTCGTCATAACGACCGAACTTGCCCTGCGCCAGATTGAGCAGCGAACCGCTGGAGAAAGCCACGATAGCGCCGGCATCGGCAGGACGCTGCGCGACCATGGTGTTGTAGGCCACCGCACCGATGCCGCCAGGCATGTAGGTGACGCGCATCGGCGACTTGAGCAATTCGATGTCCTTGAGGCCGCTTTGCGCCAGCTTGCACGTCAGGTCGAACGCGCCACCCGGGCTGGAAGGCGCGATGCATTCCGGACGACGCGGCTCGGCCTGCAAGCTGCCCGCGATCAAAAGAACGCTCAGCCCGAGCGCGTAACGCTTACTCAAACGCAACATAGGAATTCCTCTTTGTTTTTATTGGCCATTGCAGTCTCGGAAGCCACAATAGTTCTACCTGACAGAACATCGTTCTGATTTATCGACAGATTAAGAAATAAAACGCCCGATGTCCACCATTCCTGGGCAAAAGGAGCGGATGTGCAGTGGGAAACAGGCGAGAAAAGTCATCAGCGTTCTGCGCAATGGAACGCAAGGGAGTGACGGCATATGGCAGAAGAGCAAGGATCTGGCAGGAAAAATATTGACCGATTGGTCATTTAACGGATGAAAAATACGAAGTCTTGTTCATTAAAAACAGACACTTGTGACCGTTTGTCTGGCTCTCCGAATCCTCGAGACCTGCGGCAGTCCACCGTGAGCTGGACGCTCTATATCGGTGCACACAGCATTCAATCGACTGTCTCAACACAGGATCTCGCCATGACGCTCAATGGATTAACCTCGAAAACCGCCCTCGCCCTCTGCCTCGCCGGCGCCTCCCACGCGTATGCCGATTCGATCACCGACCCGATCTCCACCATTGGCGTGATCGGATCGCACAACCAGTACAAGCAGAGCACCTTCGGCGAAAGCGACAAGGAACGTCTGAATCAGGGCGGCCTGTTCTACAACTTCGGCAACAAGCTGACCGGCCACGAAGGATTCATCTATCAGGCGGGCATCGAAGGCCAGTACCGTGAGAAGGACGACGACGAATACAAGTCGGCCCGCGCCGACATCGACCTGGGTCTGCGCGCCGCGCTGAGCACCAACAACTACATCGACTTCATCATCGGCGGGGGCTACGATTGGGGCCGTATCGAGCAGGACGATGTCGGCCCGTTCGATAACAACGTCAAACTGACCAGCAAATCGCCATTCGCCAAGGCGGGCATCGGCTACAACTACCTGACCCCGGACTACACCGTGCGCCTGGAGGCCGGTGCGCGCTATTCGGTCGAAGGCGAAGCCAAGCTGAAAGTCAGCGGCGAAGGCAGCGATACCGTTGACCTGAAGGACAAGGCCAACCCCTACGCCGAACTGACCGTGCTGTGGAACAAGGGCATCAACAACCTGCCGATCAGCACCAGCCTGTACTACACCCGAACCAACTACAAAGTCGACAGCGACAGCGTGCTGGCCGAGAACAGCAAGCTCAAGCAGGAACAGATAGGTCTGAAGGTCGGCCTGGCGTTCTGAGTAAAACGTGCGCATAGAGAATCGCCCGGCTTGCCGGGCGATTCTCGTTCGTCGGTTACCACGCCCGCTCTTAATCGTGGCGTGAGCCGATCATTCGGAGCGTCCCGCGATAACGAAACCCGGATTACGCCTGCGGCTAATCCAGGCTCCAGGATCGTCTGCCAGACTACCGGACGCGAGTGGCGAGCTTGAAGTCATCTCGGTGGTGAGGGCGCAGGCCTTCTGCGGCGGGCGCCTGGTATACTTCGGCATCCCTAGGATCCATCGCTGGCGCAGCGCCCCGTGCGTTCTCCACGCTGCCTTCCATGCCGTAATCGCCTACTGATTCCATGTCGCTCAACATCGCCTCCATCAATATCGAACGCTCCAGACACCTGCCGCGAGTCGAGGCCTTCGTTACTCGTGAACGCCCGGATCTGCTCTGCCTGCAGGAGCTCTGCGAGCGCGACATTCCGTTCTTCGAAGCCCTGATGGGCGGCCGCATGTCCTTCGCGCCAATGCTGCGCTATCCGGGCGAAGGCTCTTCAAATGTGGTCGGCGTCGGCATGATCGCCCGCGCAGAAGCATTGGCGGACGTGGTCGCCGACTATTACTCAGGCAGCGCGCAAAGCATTCGCGAAATAACCTTCTTCAGCACGCAAGGCCAACGCACTGCCGACCCGCTGAGCATCGCCGAAGTCATGCTGACTGCCACCGTCCGGGGCTTGCGTATCGCCGTCACCCATCTCAACGTGACCCCGCTCGGCACCTCCACGGCGTACCAGCGGGAGAGTGCCGGCAAGCTGATCCGTCTGGCCCAGGCGCAAGCGCAGCAGGCTGGCGACCTGCTGCTGGCAGGCGACTTCAACGCCCCGCGCGGCCGCGCCACCTTCGATCTGATCGCCGAGCACTTCATCGATGGTATACCGGCGCACTACACCAGCAGCATCGACGGCTCGCTACACCGCGCCGGAGACATTCCGTTCATGGTCGACGGGCTGTTCCACACGCCGGGCTACCGGCTGGAAAACGCCCGCCTGAGTACTGGCGTGTCCGACCATTGCGCTCTCAGTTGCCGCTTGAGCAAAGCCTGATGCACTGCTGTAGCGGCACATATCCATAGGGCACTTGAAAGCGGATGGATGCCAGGGCCTCAATCGCCACCCACGGCGAAGTTGGGCAGGCTGTCCACCGGCTGGCTGAACTCGAAGGGAATCGATTCCAGGGCCATGCCGACGTTACGCTGCACCACGAAGTGCAGGTGCGGGCCGGTGCTGTTTCCGGTGTTGCCGGAGCGGGCAATGGGCGCCCCGGCGGCGATGCGCTGACCTTCACGAACGCTGACCGAACCCTGCATCAAATGCAGGTAAACGCCCATTGTGCTGTCGTCATGAAGGATGCGCACGAAGTTGCCGGATGGGTTGGTACCGCGCCCACTCTGGGAGTTTTCGATTTTCACCACCACGCCGCTGCGCGCGGCGACGATCGGTGTGCCCTCGGGCATGGCGATGTCCACGGCATAGCGCCCCTTCGGGGTGAAGTGGCTGTACTGGCCGTTGGCGCCCTGAGTCAGACGAAACGGCCCGCCTTGCCACGGCAGTGGATAACGTTTCTGCATCGGCAGCAACCGCGGGTCACCCAGGGCGTAACTCAGCTTGGGCGTATAACGCAGTGGCTTGGAGGGATCGAGCGGCGCCAGGGTGGCCAGGCGGATCTCGCTACGCGGTGGCAGCACCCAGTTGATCGGCTTGCTCGGCACACCACTGGCGTTGGCGACCTGCTCAATTTTCAGTTCCACCTGAACCGGCGCATACAAGTCGTTGCGCACCAGCAAGGTCTCTCCCGCCGCGTGCTTGCGGGTTTCCAGCTTCACCTGGTTGTCGAGTTTTTCCTCCATGCGGTCGCTGAACACGAATACCTTCGCACCGGGCGCAGCCTGATCACTGTAGGTGACCACGCCATTGGCGTCGGTGTACTTGTATACGGTCAGCGCACTCGCCTGACAGGCGAACGCACAGAGTCCCAGAAGAAGAGAGAAGCGCCCTAGCATAACGACTCGAGTCGATTTATTTAGTTATCAAGTGTTGGCGGGCCAAGACTAGCAGCGTCTCCATCACCGGGCGACTACCGACTGCGCGCTTTGCGACAACCGGCACAGGCTTTTTGCATACTCTCGGGAATGGCGATGCCAGAGCCTTCCATTCGACCTAAGTCCTAGGGGCAGAACACCGCACGAAGCACTAGACTGCCGCTCTTCTTTTTTGCTCCCAGAGATTCGCCATGTACCGTGACCGCGTGCGCCTTCCTTCGTTGCTGGAAAAAGTGATGAGCGCCGAACAGGCCGCCGCCCTGATCGAAGATGGCATGACTGTCGGCATGAGCGGATTCACCCGCGCAGGCGAAGCCAAGGCCGTGCCCCGGGCCCTGGCCGAGCGTGCCCGCCAGCAGCCGCTGAAGATCAGCCTGATGACCGGCGCCAGCCTGGGCAACGATCTGGACAAACAACTGACCGAAGCCGGCGTATTGGCCCGGCGCATGCCGTTCCAGGTCGACAGCACCCTGCGCAAGGCGATCAACGACGGTACGGTGATGTTCATCGACCAGCACCTTTCGGAAACCGTCGAGCAATTGCGCAACCACCAGCTCAAGCTGCCGGACATCGCAGTGATCGAAGCGGTCGCCATCACCGAGCAAGGCCACATAGTGCCGACCACGTCAGTGGGCAACTCGGCCAGCTTCGCGATCTTCGCCAAACGGGTGATCGTCGAGATCAACCTGGCGCACAACGCCAATCTCGAAGGCCTGCACGATATCTACATTCCGACCTACCGGCCGACCCGCACACCAATCCCGCTGACTCGCGTGGAAGACCGCATCGGCCTCGGTGCGATCCCGATTCCAGCGGAAAAGATTGCCGCCATCGTTATCAGCAACCAGCCGGACTCACCGTCCACCGTGCTGCCGCCCGATAGCGAAACCCAGGCCATCGCCGATCACCTGATCGATTTCTTCAAGGGAGAAGTGGCTACCGGACGCATGAGCAACAACCTCGGCCCATTGCAGGCTGGCATCGGCAGCATCGCCAACGCGGTAATGTGCGGTCTGATCGAGTCGCCATTCGAAGGCCTGACCATGTACTCCGAGGTGCTGCAGGACTCGACCTTCGACCTGTTCGACGCCGGCAAACTGAGCTTCGCCTCAGGCAGCTCGATCACCCTCTCTGCACGACGCAATGCCGAGGTGTTCGGCAACCTGGAAAAATACAAGGATCGGCTGGTGCTGCGCCCGCAGGAAATCTCCAACCACCCGGAAGTCGTCCGCCGCCTGGGCATCATCGGCATCAATACCGCCCTGGAGTTCGACCTCTACGGCAACGTCAATTCGACCCATGTCGGCGGAACCAGGATGATGAACGGTATCGGTGGCAGCGGCGACTTCGCCCGCAACGCCCACCTGGCGGTGTTCGTCACCAAGTCCATCGCCAAGGGTGGGGCGATTTCCAGCGTGGTGCCGATGGTCAGTCATGTCGACCATACCGAGCATGACGTGGACATCCTGGTCACCGAGCAGGGCCTGGCCGATCTGCGCGGCCTGGCACCACGCGAGCGCGCTCGGGCGATCATCGACAATTGCGTGCACCCGGACTTCCGCGGCCCGCTGAACGACTACTTCGAGCGTGCCTGCACACGCGGCGGTCACACCCCACATATCCTGCGCGAAGCCATGGAGTGGCACATCAACCTGGAAGAAACCGGGCGCATGCTCGCTGCGGTCTGAGCGGTAACGCCTGCTTCGGCGGGCGTATCAGCCTTGTTCGATACGGTTGCGTCCACTGCGCTTGGCGCGATAAAGCGCCTGGTCGGCGCGCTCGAACACCTGCTCGCTACGCTCCGCGGCACTGAACGAGGCGATGCCGCCAGACAGGGTGATGGTCACGCGCTCACCCTTGAAGTGGAACGGGCAGTTCTCGATCGCCGAGCGCAAGGTATCGAGCAGTTTCAGGCCGCCCTCCATGGGCGTGGACGGGATCAGCAGAACGAACTCTTCGCCCCCGAAACGGGCGATGAAGTCGGTCTTGCGCAGCCGCTTGAACAGTTCACCCGCAATGATCTTCAACACCTTGTCGCCGGCCAGATGGCCGAAATCATCGTTGATGCGCTTGAAGTGGTCGATATCCAGAACTGCCAGCAGCAGATCACCACCATAGCGCTGCCAACGCGCCAGTTCGAGATCCAGGCGCTCTGTCCAGGCCGCGCGATTGGGTAGCCCGGTGAGGGGATCGAGCAGCGCCTTCTGCCGTTGCTCTTCAAGGTGATCACGAAAGCCCTTGGCTTCCAGCTCCATGCTCGCCACGCGCTCGACCAGAACCTGCAGACGCTCACCCACCTGCTGTTCGCGTTCATCGCGCTGCTGCTGATACTGCGCCATGGTGCCGAGCAAGCCGTTGAGGCGGTTTTCCACCAGACTTTTAAGGCTGTCGAGATCGGTGGCTTCCTGCATGCTGCTGTGCAATCCATCGACCTGCTGACGTAGCTCGCTGTCCAGGCTGCGCGCGGCCTGGGTCGAGTCGGCATAGTCCGTGCGCACATCACCCAGGTTGCCCTGGAAGGCCGCCAGGCGCTCGTTGAGTTGCTTGAGATAGCCCTCGAACTCGCGCTGACCGACATCGGCGATCGCCAGCATCAGCACGCCGAGGTCATCCAGCACCGGCACGAGTTCGTACATGTTGAGGCCGGCCGTGATGCGCTCACGCAGCACATCGGCCTGCGCCTGATGTCGCTCAGGCAGCGGCAGCTCCTCCAGCAAACCGAGCAGGCTGCTTTCGACGTGACTGGCGATGGCGATGTAGCCGGGCTCGGGCACAGCCGGCAGTGCATATTCGGGATCAGCCTGGGCCGCTTCTTCTATCGTGGCTTCATAGAGAATGGCGGCTTCTGCCACCTCGGTGACGGGTTCGCGCGCTGGCTGGGCGGCAGGCGTCGGTAACAGCAGCGAGGACGGCAATGGCAGGCTATCCAGCAAAACAATGCCATTGGCAGCGGCCGAACTGACGGGTGCAACGGCAGGTTCGAGTCCCTCAGGCGGCGCGGCCATCACGGCAAGCGCGGGCTCGGCTGCTGCGGGCTGCTCGACCAGCGCTATAGCCGCGGGTGTGCTTTGCGGCGGCAAGGCCTGCGCAATCGGCGTTGTCTCTGCCGCTGCCTCAGGCTGCGCTACCGGGTTCGCCACATCACGGCTGCCGAATAGCCGCTCGATCAATCCCGGGCGCTCGACCTGCTCCGTTCCCAGGGCAACCAGTGCCTGCTGCTGCAACTGGCTCAGTTCGGCCAGCAGGGCGGGCAGCTCACGGGATTGTCGCGCTCGCTCATCGACCTGCTTGGCATAACGTTTGAGCGGTTTGCGTACGTCGCTCGGCAGATCCATCTTCAGCAACTGCGCCACCAGGTTCGACAGCCCGCTGGCGACCTGCTCGATACGTTGCTGACGGCGCTGCTCGGAATCCAGCACGGTCTTTTCCAGCCGCGGAATCAGCGCGCTGAGCCCGACATCCATATCGTCACGGCGGAGGATCTCACGCAGATCCTGCATGCACTGGTCGACCGATTTGTCGGAACCCTCGGCCGCCAGGCTGCTGCGTACCAGACCGCGCCGCAGCAGGTCGATGCGCGCATCCCAGCGGCGTTCGAGTTTTTCCTGCTGCTCAAGATTGGAAAGGTATTTCTCGCGCCAGCGCTGGGCGTCGTCGTCCATGCTCAGGGCTCTTGTACACGGAGCGGCAACGGTGCTGAAAAGGCATTGGGCAAGCGGATTTCCACGGCCACCGGCAGGTGATCGGAGATCGGCTGGGCCAGCACCTGAAAGCGCTCGAGTTCCAGGCCTGGACTGAGCAGGATGTGATCGAGGCAGCGCTGTGGGCGCCAGCTCGGAAAGGTCGCTTCGATCTGCGGCGCGAGCAGGCCGAGGTCGCGCAGTGGCGAGTTTTCCAGCAGATCGGCGGCGTGGGTATTCATGTCACCCATCAGGATCTGATGACGGTAACCGCCGATCAGCTCGCGAATGTAGGCAAGCTGCCGGGTGCGGGTACGCGGCCCCAGCGCCAGATGCATCATGACCACGGCAATGGCGTCCTCGCCTTCACCGATACGCAACAGGATCGCGCCACGACCGGCAGGGCCAGGCAGTGGATGATCCTCCAGCAGCGTTGGGCGCAGACGACTGAGCAGCCCGTTGCTGTGCTGGCCGAAGCGGCCAAGATTGCGATTGAGTTGCTGATACCAGTAAGGAAAGGTGCCCAGGCGGGCCAGGTGCTCGATCTGGTTGACGAAGCCGGAACGCACGCTGCCGCCATCGGCTTCCTGCAGCGCCACGATGTCGTAATCACCGAGCAGATCGCCGATACGCTGCAGATTGCCGGCGCGCCCCTGATGCGGCAGCAGGTGCTGCCAGCCGCGAGTCAGGTAATGGTGATAACGCTCGGTACTGATACCGACCTGGATATTGAAACTGAGCAGGCGCAGGCGCCCGTTCTGCGGCCAATCGCCGTCCGGGGTGCAGTCCGGGTTGACCTGTGGATCACACAGGCCAGCCTGACGGGGCATGGAACGGCGACGCAGCATGGCAGGGCGCTCCGGATGCGGTTACTTGGCTGCGCGCTCTTTGGCGATCAGGTGATCGGCGACCTGCAGAGTCTGCTCCGGGCCACCCGAGCTGGAGATATCGAAACGGTATTTGCCGTTGACGATCATCACCGGTACGCCATTGATCTGATATGCCATGGCCAGCTTCTTGGCTTTTTCCATCTGGCTTTTCACGCCGAAGGAATTGAACGCCTTGAGGAAGGCGTCACGGTCGATGCCCTGGGTGACCAGGAAATCAGCCATCTCATCCGCAGTGGCCAGCTTGCGACCTTCCTGGTGAATGGCGCGGAACACTTCGTTGTGTACCTTGTGTTCGACCTTCATGCTTTCCAGGGTGATGAACAGCTGGCCATGGGCGTTCCATACGCCGCCGAACAGAGCGGGAATACGCACGAAGTTGACGTCATCCGGGAGCTTCTCGACCCAGGGATTGAGGGTCGGCTCGAACTGGTAGCAATGCGGGCAGCCGTACCAGAACAGTTCCACGACTTCGATCTTGCCGGGTTTGGAAATCGGTACCGGATTGCTCAGTTCGACATATTGCTTGCCGGCCTCGATCTCGGCGGCATGAGCAGCAACGCCGAACAGGCTGGCACCAGCCAGAACCGCGGAAAGGATCAGATTACGCATGCATGACTCCTTGCTATGAGGGTGCTGCGGACAGCTTCGCTTCGACTGGATAGCCACCCGGTAGGTTCCGTCCATTGTAGCGGCCTCGACAACGAAAAAGGGCGGTCAAGGCCAGCCTTTTTCGTTGCCGGTATGCAAACGCCGATCAATGCCTCAGTGCAGGCCCTGAACGTAACTCGACACCGCCTCGATATCCTTGTTGCTGAGTTTGGCGGCGATGTCGCGCATGATCATGCTGTCGCCATCGTTGCTGCGCTCGCCTTCGCGGAAGGCAGTCAGTTGCTTGGCGATGTAGTCGGCGTGCTGCCCCCCCAGATGAGGATAGCCAGCGGTGGCGATGCCGCTGCCATCCGGCGAGTGGCAGCCGGTGCAGGCCGGCATGCCTTCAGCCAGTTTGCCGCCGCGGAACAGATCCTGGCCACGCTCCACCTGTCCCGCATCGGCAGCGCCCACACTCATCTTCTGACTGGCGAAGTAGGCGGCGACATCGACCATGTCCTGCTCGCTGAGCGGTTCGAGCATGCCGGTCATTTCCAGCACCGGGCGGGCGCCTGACTTGATGTCCTGCATCTGCTTGAGCAGGTAGCGCTCGCCCTGCCCGGCCAGTTTCGGAAAGTTCGCCAGCTGGCTGTTGCCATCCGGCCCGTGGCAAGCTCCGCAAACGACGGCCTTTGCCTGCCCCGCAACCGGATCACCTGCGGCCTGGACAGCCCCGACCAGGCCCAGAGCCACCAGCAGACTCACTATTATCTTGTTCATCAGCTAATCCAAAACGGCGTAAGAGAGAAGTGTTATGAACCGGTGAGATCCGCCCGCCGCTTAATCGACGATGGTACGGACATACTCAAGCCGTGCATCCCTGCTCGAACCCTGGGGTGGCATGGACTCGCCTCGCAAGACGCCGTCACCAGCACGTCAATCCGGCCATGCCACCCCGAACAGCCTGCTCACCCACTCGGCACCCGCCATGATTGCTCAGCGCGACACCCCCGATAGTGACCGGCATCAATCACCTGTGCACATTCATGTCAGGGGCTTGATGGCTACGCATCGCCAACGCGCTGCACATTGATCGAATCAGTCTATACGAACGCATGCTCGACCCGAGGCCTCGAAACGGCGCCAATCAGAAGCCGCGAAAGCCGAAAACTCTCTGCCATCCCGCTGACGGCAGGCATAAAAAAACCGCGCCTGGCGCGGTTTTTTATCTAGCTGGCGTCAGGCCTTGCAGCTGGCTGGCGCCCAGTCACCCATGTCCGGGTTGTTGCACACATCGCTTACCAATGTGCGACCACGGCTGGCCACCTGCTGGCTTTCCTTCTGCTTGGCCTGGGCCTTCTGCAGCGATTGCTCGGTGGTAATGACTTCCTTGGTCACCTTGGCCGTGGCTTTCGGCTGCTTGGCAGTGGCCACCTTGGTCACCTCCTGGCGCTCGACGCCGACGGTCTGCAGATCCTTCTCGTACGCCTGGGTGTAGGTGCTGACGTTCTCGCCAGTACGGCCGTCCACCTTGGCCAGCAGCGCATTGGTTTCGTTCAGGCCACTGACGATTTCAGCCAGGCGCGTACGCCCTTCGGCGTCACTGATCTTGTTCGCCTTGCGATCCGCACGCAGCTGGGTGAACGACTGCTGATAGCAGCTCTGTGCGGCAGTGGCGTAACGAATGTTGCGATCGATGGCTTCGTTGTTGGTGTCGATATCGGTGGCATAGGAAGCCAGGCGTGCATTGTCATCGCTGATCTGCTGCTGACGCTGGTTGTAGTAGGCCACCGCCCCGCCAGCCAGTGCGCCACCCGCTGCACCGATGGCAGCGTTGCGACCGCGCTTGTCGTCGTCGACCAGCGCACCGCCGATGGCACCCAGCAGCCCGCCGGTCACTGCCCCGATGGCGATGCTGCGGCTCATCGCCTCATCCGAACTGCGCAACTGTTTCACGGGCTCGTAGCATTGCGGGAAGAACTCCGCCTTGGTGGTCGAGGCGACCTGGGAGCTCGGCGAGGATATACCGGCACAGCCTGCCAGCAGCACGCTGGTGCAGGTGACGGCAGAAAGCAGCGCAGTGCGCATCGAGGAAAAAGCGAGGGCCTTGTTGGGATTTTGCATCGTCATCGATCTCGTACTTGAGTGAGTGGTTTATTCCATTCAGGCTGCGTTGCGTGACAACCGCCTGCTTGATCACGGCCAAGGCCGCCAGAATTCCTTTCAAAGCCGGCATCGGTCAACAGCCGATACCTGGCATCCATTGCTGAAACGTTACTGCCCTCAGGGCGCCAGCAACTGTTTCAGGATCACGTCCGCGTCTGCCTTGCGGTTCTTGCGATACTCGCCGACATGCCGCACGAACAGCGTAGCCCGATTCACCAGACTTTTACCCAATACCGGCTTACGCGCCAGCTCTTCCTTGGTGCGCTGGAACTGTGCCTGGATAACGGCATTGCTGTAGCGCGTGCCGTTGGCCAGGTTGTCGATGTAGATCGCCAGCGCGCCGTCCAACGCGCTCTGCCCATTGGCCAGCGCGGCATCGAACAGTTTCGCCGAGGTTTCATCCTTGGCACTGCGAGCCTCGTCACGGCTCTTGCGTAAATTGGTCAGGCGAATGTTGTAGTTGTTGATCGTCTCGGCCACCAGCGCCGCCGACTGGATCAGGTTGCCCGCGGCATCCTCGCGCTGCTTGGCAATCAGCGAGACGCTGCGTTTGAGCTCCTCGTTGACGATCGCCAGGCGGTCACGCAGCTGCGGATCGTCGCTATTGGCGATCAGGCCATCGAGTAGTTTGGTGGCATCCTGTTCTTCGTCGATCTCATCGGTGAGCGTACTGACTCGTCCTTCGTCCTTCCATTGCGCAAACAGTTCCTTGTAGCGCGAACGCGGTGCCGACAGCGCACCGATGGAGACGCGAAAGCCGGTCGTTTCGTTGCGCTGCTCGGAGCCATCGGCGGCGAATAGCGGGTACTCGCGGCGCATGCCGGTGAACAGTGTCATTTCACCTTCCAGGTAGTTGCCACCCTTGACCACGAAACCACCGTAGGTGCCCTGACGCCGCCCGGCGTGCACCAGTTGGAAAGACTCCTGCACCATCTCCGCGGCGTTGCCGACGACGTCGAACAGGCCGATGGGGTTGGGCTTCTTCAGGCCGATGGGCAACAGCCGCGCATTCTGCCCGGTGCCGCCGGATACCTGGTTGAACACCGCCCAATCGCCGAGCGGGCCATCGCTGTCGCTACCCTCCACCGGGCGTGGGAACAGGCGCGCCTCCAGTTGCTGGCGGCTGACCGCATGACCGCCACGGGCAGCGTATTCCCACTCCACTTCGGTAGGCAGGCGCACGAAACCCTGGCCACCGTCTTCGCGGTTACTGCTGCGGCCGCTGATCGGCAGCCGATCACGGTGATGCTTGAGCAGCCAGGCGCTGTACACCGCCGCGAAGCGCTCGGCGTCGAAGCGCGACAGGTTGACCTTGGGCAGGCGCCCGGCCATCCCGGAAGGCGCCTCGCAGGCCGGCGCCTCGCCCTCCTCGGCCAATGCCGGCGCCTGGGCCATGACCAACTCGTACTGGCGCTGGGTCACTTCGTACTTGCCGATGAAGTACAGCATCGGTTTCAGCGGCGTCACACCCTCGGCCTTGGGCAGCTCGCCGCGCACCTTGGCCTGCCAGTCGCGGGACAGATCGTTGAGGGTGAACTGGCCATTGATGTAGTCGCGCCGGTAGCCGGAGATGAACGACTGCTGATAGCCCGGCTCGCCCTCGCTGAAGGGATAACCGAGGATCACCTCCCGGTCATCCAGAGAACCCTTGGCCAGAACGTAGACATGCCGGAACACCATCTGCCCATCGCAAGGCAGCGGCAAACTCACGTCGCCCTTCAGGGGCTTGGGGTTGTAGAGCGGATCCGGATCGTCGGCCCAGGCGACACCGGTGAAACACGACAGAACCAGCGTGGCGCTCAGCACCTTATACATGACGCAATCCTTCCGAGGCTTCCAGGTAGGCCGCCCGCCAGCCACCAGCGGCCGCCGCGAGCATGCAGCACAGCAAAGTGGCCAGTGCCGCCAACAGGTAATGGGAAAGCAGCAGTCGGCAAGCATATTCGCCGGACGCCGACTGGAACAACAGATTCAGACCGCTCGCCGCGATGGCGTACAGCAGGGCCGAAAGCAACAGACTGGCAACCCCCGTGTACAGCGCCTGCAACACCACGAAGGCGACCAAGGCTGCGGCGGGGAAGCCCAGCAAGCGCAGTACCGCCAGCTCGTGGCGTTTGCGCTCCACCGCGCCCAGGGTACTGGCGATGAGCGCCGCGAAGGCCCCGGCCAGCGACAGACAGGCCACCGACCAGAAAATCCACGCCAGGTTGCGGCTCAGGGTTCGTACCTGGGCCACCGCCTCGGCCTGGGTCACCACCGCCTGCCGCGTCTGCTGAAAATGCAGGCGCAGACTTTCCACCCCATCGAGGTCGCGGGCATACAGGCGAAAGCCGGGGTAGATCCGCTCCGGTCGCACCCCGGCTTCGACACCCGGCCAAGCGAAATCGGCAACCGCCAGGCCATCGCGATAATCCTCCACAGCTTCCAGCAACGGCAGAGAGGCGAACAGCGCGTCGCGGGAGAACGCCGCCAGCGGCAGCACCGCCTGTACCTGCAACCGGGTACGCGCGTATTGCGGCGTCCCCTGGACGGTACGTCCGAACCCCGCTTCCAGCGCATCACCGGCAGCGACACCGAGTTTCTCCGCCGCGCTCTGGCTGAGCAGCACGGCATCGTTGCCCACTGGCGCCGGCAAGCTGCCGAGCAGCGGATCGCCCGATGCAGTCGGCAGCATTTCCACGGTGATGGTCTGCCCCGTCCCCTGCAGCTCGGCGGTGGCGGCGATTTGCCGGGTACGCGGAATCACGAAACCGACATCGTCACGCAGGGCCAACGCCTCGATGGCCTGCAGGCTGTAGCGAGCGCCGCCGAGCGGAATGACTTCACGAACGCCGGGGTCGCGCTCCAGGCGCTCGGTGAGCGTCGTCACCAGGCCGAACTTGAGGCCGAACAGCACCAGCAAGGGCGCGATGACCGCCGCCAGCGCCAGGATCGCGCACCAGGACAGCCGCGCATCGCAACGATAGTCCTGCCAGGCCAGACGGGCGAACAGGGCCAGACGCATCAGCCTGCCTCCCCCAACCGCGCAGTCACCACACCGTCGCTACGCTGCGTCACCTTCAGACGCATTGGCGTCAGGCCGTAGTGCACGGCCAGCGCTTCGTCGTGGGTGGAGATCACCAGGCACAGGTCACGTACCGCGGCCTGTTCGACCAGCAGTTGCATCACCCGCTCGGCGTTCAGCGGGTCGAGAGAAGCGGTCGGCTCGTCGGCCAATACGATGGCGGGGCGATGGGCCAACGCACGGGCAATGCTGACCCGTTGTCGCTGACCGACGGAAAGCCGTCCCGGCTGCCGGTCAAGCAGATCGGCGATCCCCAGTTGCTCGGCCAGTTGCTCGACCGAACCATCCCTCGGCAGGCCCAGCAGCTCGCGGGGCAACTGAATATTGCCGCGCACATTCAGAAAGCCGAGCAGGCCGCCGGTCTGCAGTACATAACCGAACTGGCGTGCACGCAGCCGCGCCAGTTCGTCATGCCGCCCAAGACGCCACAGCTCGGCGAGGTCGAGGGACTGCTCGCCGCCGTCCCAGCGCAGGGTGCCGCCAGTGTCCGGCGACAGCGCCAATGCCAGCAGATCGAGCACCGTGCTCTTGCCGCTGCCGCTGGGGCCGATCAGGGCGATTCGCTGCCCGGCGCGCAGTTCCAGCTGCGGGATTTCCAGGCAATAGCGCTGCCCCTCCGCCCCGCGGGTCTTGCTGATCGCGCCAAGCGTGAGCATCAGGGTAGCGTCGACAGGGGCACGCGATACAGCGCGTCACCCGGAGCCGCATCGCCAAAACGCACCCAATTGACCGTGTCGTTGTGGAAGGTTTCGTACAGCTGGATCTTCGAATCCAGCTCGTCGATGAAATCTTCCTGCTCGGCCACACTGAGCGACAGCCACAGATCCTGGCTCATGTTCAGCACCTTGCTGCGGTAGGGCAGCCCATCCAGGTACTCGCCCAGTACGCCGCTCTGAGCCAGGTTGCCACCCTTGACCATAGCCGATGGGTCGCGGCTCATATGGGCGCTGGCGCTGGCGATCTCATCGAAGAAGTCCTTGGGCGAACGCTGCGTACGCCGCGCCGCATCGACCACCATGCGCAGCGATTGCTGCAGATCGTTGAGCTGCAGCTTGGTCAGCAGCACGCAGACCTGGAAGGCCGGCAAGGCGGGATCGGTGATATCGCGATCGCTGGTCCAGGCAGTAACCACCTGGGGCGCGCGGGCTTCGCTCTGATGACCGAGAAAATCCATGTGCATGGCGTAGCCGACCGCGGCGGATTTGTCGGCGATGCTGGCGCCGCCTTTGGGCTCCGGCAGACTGTTGTCATTGCGCACCTGATGCACCAGCTCGGCGAAGGCGCTGCCGATTTCCGTCACGCTGTTGCCGAAGGCGTTCACATCACCGCCGGCTACCGGGACATACAGATCGCCGATGCGCGGGTTGGCGTCGGCCGTGAGGCTGCGGTACTGCTGCTCGGCAAAACCGTGATTGCGTTTGCCCGCGGCGGTCTTCAGGTGCAGCGCATAGATCTTGATCTGCTTGCGCAGCGCCGCTTCGCGCACCTCGGCCTCGTTCATCCGGGTCAGCCCCAGCGGGTCGCTCTTGCGTAGCGCGCCGGCATCGCTGACCAACAGGATCAGGCGCCCGCCATAGCCATTCCAGTCCATGCCGTCGACGGCCTGCATGACTCCGGCGAAGGCATCCTCATTGAAATCATGACTGGACACGCCGGTGGCCTTGATCTGCTGCGCCAGTTGCAGGAAGCGCTCGGGATCACGGCCCTGTTCCAGGGAAACCAGGGTCTTGGCGGTGTATTCCAGGCCGGGCGTCTTGTCGGTATTGCTGCGGAAACCGACCATGCCGAAGCTGACGCTGTCCAGATCGCCGCGGCTGGCGATCTGGCCCTGCAGTTCGTGGACGACATCGCGCACACGGTCGATATAAGGCTGCATCGATACCGAGGTGTCGACCACCAGCACGATGGCCGTTCTGAAACCCTCCGGTCTTGCCACTGGTGCGCTTTCGCCCTGGTTCTGCGGAGCGTTGCCCGGGTCGATGGAGGCGACGTTGAGCAGTTGCATCGGCTGGCCATTGGCGTCGAAGGTTTCTTCCGAGTCGAAGATCGGCAGCAGGTAGAACTGATCCTGAGGCACCGCACTGCCGCCCGGCTCGACCGCCACCACGTTGTGACCGGTACCCTTCAGCGCTTCACGCAGCGCCTCGCGAGCCCGGGCCGGTTCGGCCAGCAACTGCTCCAGCGCCGAGGCATCGCGCACGAACATCACCGGCGCACGACCGGAGCGCTCGGTGAACTTGAGCACCAGACTCTGCTTCCAGTCGCTCACCGCCGTGGCCGGCAACCAGCCATCGCGGCGGCCGTCGCTGGAGGCCCCGATTTGCAGCCACGGCTGGCCGTCGATGTCCTGGCGGGCGTACACGTAGAACACCGAGAACGCCGGCATGTCCTTGCCGCTGCTGGCGCCAGCCGTATCGGCAAGCTTGGCGCCCGGTTTGCTCAGCACGCGCTGGAACAGGGTTTTCTTGCCAGGCATGAGCAGCGGCCGCTCGCCGCCGTCACTGTCGGCTGCAGCCGAGATGGGCCCAGCCTCGGTGGTTGAAATGGCCTGGACGGGCCCGGCTACCGGAGCCGAGTCAGTCGGGCTGGAGCCAGAGCCAGAGCCGGAGCCGGAGCCGAACAGCAGGTAGCCACCACCAGCCAGCAACAGGACGCCGGCCAGGGCAGCGCCGAGGATCAGCGGCTTCCTGCTCGAGCCGGCATTGCCTTCACGCACCGAGGACGCCAACGGGGAAGGCTGCGGGCGCGGCGGCGGCACAGCGGTATCCACAGCTGGTGCGTGGGTCGGTATTTCCACGGAAACCGGCGCCAACGATGGCACGCTGGTATCGCCCTGCGCCTCGGCAGCGGGCGGCAGCACCAGCGGCTGGAACAGGGTCGCATCGTCATCTGCAGCAGCCGGCACCTGCAGGCGATCCAGCGCGGCGATCAGCTGCGCCGCATCGGCGAAGCGCTCGTTGGGATCCTTGGCCAGCAGGCGCTCGAGAATCGGCTGGTAGCGGCCATGCACCATGGGCAGCGCCGGCAATGGCTCGGTCAGATGCGCCAGGGCCGTGGAGAGCGAATCGCTGCCGATATAGGGCAGCTTGCCGGTGAGGATTTCGTACAGCACCACGCCAAGGGCATAGAGGTCGGCACGGCCGTCGATATCCAGGCCGCGGGCCTGTTCCGGACTCATGTAGCTGGGCGTACCGACGGCGAAACCGGCCTGGGTGAACTGGGTACGGTCATCCAGCGCCTTGGCGATCCCGAAGTCGCTGAGTACCGCCGTGCCGTCGGCGCGAAACAGGATGTTGGCCGGTTTCACATCACGGTGCACCATGCCCTGGGCATGGGCGTAGCCAAGGGCCGAGGCGATCTGGCGAATCCACACCAGCCCCTGGTCGATGCTCAGGCCGGCACTGATGCGTTCCTTGAGCGTACCGTTGGGCAGGTACTCCATGGCCATGTAGTAGAGGCTGCCGACATTGCCGATGTCGTGGATGGTCACGGTGTTCGGGTGCGACAGCCGCGCCAGAGTCTTGCCCTCGCGCAGAAAGCGCTCGCAGAAGGTCGGGTCGGCCGCCAGCGAGGCGGCCATGATCTTCAGCGCGACCTTGCGGTCGAGGGAACGCTGTGTAGCCAGGTAGACCACGGCCATCGCACCATCGCCCAGCTCGCGTTCGATGTCGTAACCCGGTATTTGCATGTCCATGCTTTTGGTCTTCCAAGACCGTCCCGAACGACTCGGATACGGCAAATATTTAGAATGATTGGCAGATCAGCGTATTCCAGGGGCAACTCCACGAGCGCCCCGAGTGAGCACTAGGCGGCCTTGATCACCACGGCGGTAATATTATCCGGAGCACCTCGGGTCAAGCCAAGGTGCACCAGGCTACGCACCATCTGGTACGGATCCTCGTGCCCCAGCACCTCGCGCAATTCGTAATCCTCGACCGTCTTGTTCAAGCCATCGCTACAGAGCAGAAAGGTATCGCCAGGGCGTACTTCCAGGCGGGCGGTTTCCAGTTGCAGGTCATCCTGCACGCCCAGGGCCCGGGTGACGATATTGCCCATGGGGTGGCTGCGCGCCGCTTCGTCGTCGAGCAGGCCGCTGTCGACCAGTTCCTGAACGTAGCTGTGATCACGGCTGATGGGGTGCAGGTCACCGTTGCGCAGCCGGTACAGTCGGCTGTCGCCGGCCCACAGGCACAGCGCTTCGGCACCGCGCGCGGCAAGCACCACCACGGTGCTGCCCATGGTCGCTCCGCCACGCTTCTCGGCCTCGATGCGTACCTGTTGGTTGACCTGATCCAGGGTGTCGATCAACGCCCCTTCGTAAGTGCTCAGCACGGCGCTGGGCGGCAACGCACGCAGGCTGTCGATGATCAGGCTGCTGACGTAATCGCCGCTGGCGTGCCCACCCATGCCATCGGCGACAGCCCACAGGCCATTATCCGGTGCATCCAGGCAGGCATCCTCATTGATCTTGCGCACCATGCCGACATGGGTGTGGCTGGAGGAATGGTATTGGGTAACGCTCGACGGACTCATGCCTCGCCTCCCGCAGACTCACCGAGCAGGCGGCAGAAGGCCTCGGCCGGTGGCAGCCCCGCGAAACGCACCAGGCCAGGCGCGACGCGCTCGGAACCGCGCCCCCACCACAGGCTGGCGCCGCTGCTGGCCTGCTGCATGAGGGCCAGGCCGCGGGCTCGCGGGTTATCCACAGACCAGATCTCAGCGCCGCTGGTATCCCGGCGTGGCACGCTACCAAGTGCCAGCAGCGGGCTGCCCAGGGCGCCCACGCCGTGCTCGAAGGCATCTGCGTCGGCATCGGCCTCCAGGGTCGAGAGCAACAGGGCCTCGGCCCGCTCGAACCAGTCGTCGGTCTCGCTGAGCAGGTGACCGAGATCGGTCTGTACCGGCAGAGCCAGGGCGATGGTCAGTGGAAAGTAACGACCGACCCGATCGACGCTGGGCATCATCACCCCGCAGAAAGCCTCCTGACCGAGCAGGCCAGGCGCAATCGCGAAACGCCAGAGCGGACTGACCAGATAGGCGTCCAGCCAGGCTTCGCCCAGCGTCTGCCGGCTGGCGGTGATACCTGTCGTCAGCCAGTTGTCCCAGGCCTCGACGAAGCCCGGCGCAAGACCGCGATGAATGAAATCTCCACGTACGGCCAGTTTGCCGTAGAAACCTGGCGTACTCACAAACGCTCCGGCAGGCTGAAACCGCTGACGACCTGGCGGCGGAATGGATTGAATGCACTGCTGGCGCGCAGTTCGCTGGAAATGCTCGCGTTGTCGACACGCATGCGCAGGGTGAAACGATCCGGCGAATTACCCTGGGCGAGATCCGACTGATCGAGCAGTCGGAACCAGGCCCAGGGCCCTTCCAGGGTGATTCCGGAGCGGCCGGTGACCGACGCCGGTGAAATGTTCAGGCGCACCACACCGCTGCCGTTGCTGCTCGGCCATTGCATGGCGACCGGTCGTGCCGGGCCGTGGTCGTAGCTGAACTGCTGGCCGTCGAGGTCGAGCTGGAACTGCTCGATGCTGGAGTCCATCGCCACCGGCCTCAGCTCGAAGCGCACCATCGGCTGGGTGCCGCCGGAACGGAAGAACGCCTCACGAATGGTCGAGGCCCGCTGGAAGGTCTGCAGTACGCCACTGCCGATGCCGAGCTTCTGCGCGGCACCGGGCTGCCAGCGCCAGGTGCTCGCCGAAGTATCCACATAAGGCTGCAGGTACTTGCGGAAGTAGCTGTCGAGCACCCCGCCCTGGCCGAAGAAGTGGCCGAAGTCGTCCAGGGTCGCATCACGGCTGCTGCCGCGATCCAGTGGATAGCGGCCGGCCAGGGACTGCCGATATACCGACACCACCTCACTCATCCAGGCGGCATTCAGCTGGTTGCGGATGCCGCCCATCATGGTGCCGGTGGTCGAACCGACCACCGACTTGAGGAAGCCCTGCACCAGCGGCGGCTGGCGCTCGGCGCTCAGGCGCACCTGATCGGCGGCGGCAGTGGTCTGGTTGCGCGACTCGCCGAGCAGCGCCTCGCCGCTGGCGCCGCTCATGGCACTGACCTGCACATAGAGCGCGTTGAGATCCTGCAGTAGGGCATCGATGGCCGGGCTCTGGCCATCGCCCTCTTCGACCAGGCTATTGAGCTCGGCGAAGTGCGCGGTGATCGGATCCATCTCCGTGGTCAGGGCATTGGCCACGCCCTCCTCGGGCTGGCCGACCAGGGAGCCGAGCTGTTGCTTGAGGCGGTCGACGGTATCGCCACCACGCTCCTTGAGCTTCTCCGCGACCAGCCGTTCTTCCTTCTGCAGATCGGTCTCCTTGGCGACGGCCTGCAGCAGCTTCTTCAGCGGTGACGTCGGCCCCGACAGCACGCGCAGCACATCCGCGGCCTGGGCCACGCTGGTCACCGGCACGAAGTCGATATCGGCGAGCAGCGCATCCCATTGGCGCATGTAGTCCTGCACGTAGAGGCGACGAACTTCCAGGCCGAGGGCGACAGCATTCTGTCCGTCCAGACTGCGACCGAGAACCCACTGCTCTTCGGCCAGGGTGCCGGCCTGGCTGACGCTGCCGACGAGGAAAGCCTCACGGTAGCCGCGCTGGGTGTAGAAGCCGCTGAGCGGTTCGTTGAGCGGCTTACCACTCTTGCGCGTGAACACCAGCGCGGCATCACGACCGGCGGCATCGCTGAGGCGGAAGTCCGGGATGCCTTCGGGCAGTTTCTGGCGTTTCACCCGGTCGTAGGCGCGCTGCTCGACGGACAGCCGCTGCAGTTGCCGACGCACGTCTTCGACCAGGTGCTCGTCGAGACGCACCACCGGCGGCTGACGGTCATACAACGCCACAAGATGCCGGTTCAGCGCCTCGCGCTGCTCCGGCTGCAGATCGCGCGGCAGGCTGCGATCCCAGTCGAGGGCGACCCAGGCCTTGATGAAGTCGGCATCGTAATGCTCGGATTCGCCGAGCATCAGATAGGCCTTGAGGCCTTCGTAGAGGAAGTCCGAATTGCCACCGGTACGCAACTGCTCCTCCAGCCGCGCCAGCACCCGTGGTGCCATGACCGCGATCAACAGCTTGCGGTAAACGCTGGAGGCTTCGCTGTCGAGCATATCGCCCTGGTACAGGCCAAAGCCCTCGGCCCAGCCCGGTGCATCGCCGCTGACATTGCGGATGGCGTTGAGCAGCGGCTGCACCGCCAGGACTTCGCGCTGTGCCGGGCTCAGCGCCTGCAGCTCGCCACGCAGCGGTTGCACCCGCGCATCCACGGCGGCGATATAGGCCTGGTTGGCGCGGAAGCTGGCGAACCATACCGCGGCAGTGCCGAGCACCAGAATGGCGGTGGCAGCGATGACACCCCGCGCCAGCCAGCGTTTCTGCCGTTCCACCCTGGGGTTGGCGCCGACCAGACCGCGCTCGCCGAACACCACGTCTCGCAGCAGGCGCTCGATGAAATAGCTGCGCCCCGTGCCGGTCTGGCGTGCCAGGTGCTGACGGTCGAGGCTCATGCTCTGCGCCATGGCACCGATCAAACGATCGATCGGGCTGCCTTCCTGAGTGCCGCTGGTCAGGTAAACGCCGCGCAGCAGCACCCGCTCCTCATAGGGATTGGGTTTGAATACACCGTCGAGGAAGCCCGCCAGCGCTTCACGCAGAGCGGCGAACTGTTGCGGGAAGCCATAGATCAGGTCGCGACGCGCGGGGTCGCGCTCCTGCTGCAGGCGCTCGACCAGACGCTCGTTGAGGCGCAGTTCCAGCGCATCGAACTCGCTGCGGAACACCTGCAGCGGGCCTTCGGCACTCTTGCCGTCATCGAGGGTGAAAGTCATGCCCCAGACCTGAGCGCGCTCCTCCTTGCTCAGACCGTCGAAGAACTCCATGAAACCGGGCACCAGATCCAGCTTGGTGAGCATCACGTAGACCGGGAAGCGCACACCGAGCTGGGTATACAGCTCCTGCACCCGCGCACGGATGGCCACCGCGTGCGCCGCCCGCTCGCTGTCGCTGCCCAGCAGCAGATCGGACAGACTGATGGCGACGAAAGCGCCGTCGATGGGCCGACGCGAGCGCTGTTTCTTGAGCAGGTCGAGGAAGCCCAGCCAGGCGGCCTTGTCCACTGCGGCATGGCTGTCCTGGGTGGTGTAACGCCCGGCAGTGTCGAGCAGCACCGCCTCGTCGGCGAACCACCAGTCGCAATTGCGCGTGCCGCCGACGCCCCGTACCGCACCGGCACCCATCTGCTCGGCCAGCGGGAAGCGCAGCCCGGAATTGGCCAGCGCGGTGGTCTTGCCGGAACCGGGCGGGCCGATGATCACATACCAGGGCAGTTCGTAGAGATTGCGCCGCTCACCGCCACCGAGCTTGGCGCGCTTGAGCAGCCCCAGGGCTTCGTCCATGCGCTGGCGCAGGGTGGCCAGCTCTTCCGCGGTGGCTACGCTGGTCGGATCCGGCGCGACCTCCACCAGTCCCTGCATGACCTTGGCCGCATTGCGCCGCGCCTGGATGATGCGCATCACCCGCCAGGCCGCCCACAGGGCGAACAACAGGACGATCAGCGTCCAGCGCGCAGTGCTGCCGGCCAGCGGCTCGAAGCCGCCGATGGCGATCAGCGGGCCAACGAACCAGATCACCAGGCTCAGCGCCAGCAACCCCAAAACCGGCATGACCCAGCGGGCCATGAAACCGAAAAACGCCTTCACTCGACGCCCTCCGCAAAGACTGTGATTTCGACCCGGCGGTTACGCGCGCGGCCCTCCGCCGTATCGTTCGAGGCCACCGCCTCGGTGTCGCTGCGGCCCTCGGCACGGAAGCGCGCGGGCTGGCCGGTCTTGGCCGCCAGCACGTCCATCACCTGCTGGGCGCGATCCTGGGAGAGCTTCCAGTTGGACGGATAACGCAGCGTCGCGATGGGACGGTTGTCGCTGTGCCCGGTGACCAGCACCTGGCCGTTGACCTGGCGAATGGCTTCGGCGATGCGCAACAGCAGTGGCTGGAAATCATCGGCAATCGACGCACTGCCGGAGGCGAACAACTGGTCACCACGGATGGTCACCACGGAACGGTCGACGGCGTCTTCCACCGCGACCCTCTGCGCGCGAATCTCCTCGGCCAGGAAGCCGGCCAGGCGCGGACGCTCGACGATGCGCGGCTGCTGTGCCGGACGGTCGATGGTCTGCACCGGCACGTCGCCCAGGGCGTGCAGGTTGCGAAATACCGGCTCGGCTTCGGCGGCCAGCTTCATGCGCAGGCCGAACAGCAGCAACAGCAGGATCGCCAGACCGATGGCAACCGCCACCCAGGGCGGCAGGAACTGGCGCAGACGGTCACGCGCCACCAGCAGGCCCCGCCAGTGCGGCGACAGCTCGCGCTCGATCTCGCCACGGGTGCTGCGAATGGTCGCACCGACCCGCTCGCGCAGCGCATCGAGCTGGCTGCGGCCATCCTGCATGACCCGGTAGCGCCCTTCCATGCCGAGGCTGAGGCACAGATACAACAGCTCCATCAGGTTCAGACGCTGGCGTGGGTTCTGCAAGCAATGATCGAGTAGCTGGAAGACTTTCTCGCCACCCCAGGCCTCGTTGTGCAGGGTGATCAGCAGACTCTGCTTGCTCCAGTCACTGGCGCTGCCCCAGGGCGTACTGAGCACGGCCTCGTCGAGCGCGGTGCAGAGCACGTAACGCGCCAGCATCACTTCATCCTGGGCAACCCCGGCGGCACGCGCCTTGTCCTCGAACTGGCGCAGGTAGCCGAGCAGTTGCGCACGCAGGCTGGCTGGCGCCGGATGGGCGATGGTGCTGCGCAGCCGGGTAAGCAGCGCCAGCATCGGCCCGGCGGCGGCCTCGATGGGATTCAGGCCAAGACCCCGTGCGGCCAGTGGCGGCGCACTGGGCATGGCCGGCGGCGGCGAACCGACGGAGGTGGGCCGCGAGGGCTCGGCCGCGCGGCCACCCGGCCGCGGCATGATCATGGTGCGGTCGTTGCCCGCCTGGTCGTGTGCTTTGCCGGGCTGGCCGGGCAAGGCACCAAATGGATCGTCGATGGTCATCGCGCGTCAGCCTCGGATGGCCCAGAAGGCCAGGTTCAGACCAGGGAACTGGCCAGCGATATGGAAAGCGAAGCCGCCGGAGTGGATCAGCTGCTTCCAGTGGTCGCTACCCCGATCCAGTTCGAAATAGTTGGAGCCGGCGTGGTACGGCAACTGGCGTGGCGCCACCGGCAGCGGCAGCAGGCCGATGCCCGGCAGTTGCAGGTTGACCAGATCGCGGATGTGCTCCACCGAACCGATCTTGGCCTGCTGCGGGAAATGGCTGCGCAGGCTCTCGCCCGGCACGTCCGCACGTACCACCAGGATGAAACTGGCGGAATCGAGCAGGGATTTGTCGGCCAGCATCGCCACATGCACGCCATGGGATTTCTCGACGATGGGGATGGGGATGGCGCGACTGTCGATGACCATCGACAGCGCCTGACGCAGGGCCAGCATCACCGGTGCGAAGGTGGTGGTCAGATCGTCGTGCTCATAGACCGGGTATTCGCCCGGTCGCCGCTCGCTGGCCGTGAAGGTGGCGAACTCACCGGCCAGCGCCACCAGCTCGCGGTACAGCACTTCGGGATGCAGCGGCGTGATGCGCGCCAGGTGCGCGACCAGCGGCTGGGCACGGTTGACCAGTTGCAGCAGCAGAAAATCGGCGATTTCCGACGCGCCACCGGCACCGGAAGCGACCACCCGACCCGCCAGGGCTTCACCGCGCTGGTGCAGCAGGCCGAGCAGTTCGTTTCGAAACGCCGAGAGCGGCCGCGAGGCGCTGACGTCGAGCAGCGGCGGGATGTAGCTGTCGTCCAGCAGCAGGCTGCGGTCTTCGCGCTTTTCCACCACGCGCACGATACCGATCGCCGCATGCTCGTCGAGGCCGTCACGTTCGGTGATCAGGCGCAGCGCCAGGGAACCGATGGCCACCGGCGCACGACTTTCCAGCGAGGAGTTGTCGTCACGCACCTCGTGCACGCTGCTCTGATAACGGGCCGAGCCCAGGCTCTCGCCGCTTTCCACGGTGTCGCGCACGCCAGCACGACGCAGTGGCAGGGCCAGGTAGACCACGCCATCACGCAGGCTGTCATCGATGTTCAGCGGAATCGGCGCAGCATCGTTCTCGGGAATGTTGAACGGCGTGCCATCCGGCAACAGGCCGCGCGCCGACAGAATCGCCAACTTGCCCTGGGTCAGCAGCGCGCTGTCGATGAGCAATTGGGAAAAACCCCAGGCGCCAGGCTGCGAAGCATGGTTACGTCCTTCCACCAGGGTTTCGATGTAGCGATCCTGCTGCTGGAAGTGCTGCGGCCGCAGGAACATCCCCTCCGACCAAACGACACGATTGTTCCAGGACATGAATGGGTCTCCAGTCACTCAAGAGGGGTCAGCGGCATGGCGCTGATGGCATAGGCGTCCAGCTGCAGGCGCAGGGCGCTTGCCTGATGGGCAGGGATTTCGATGACCTGACGCCAGACCGAGCGGTCGAGGGCGCGATAGGCCACGATCACACCGAGGTGACGGGTGGCATCATCCAGGGTCAGTGACTTGCGCTGGGTTTCACCGGGGCGCACCACGAAACGATCATGTTCGATCAGCTCGCCGGCCAGGGTGGCGTCGGCACGGTCGACCAGCGAGAAGAAGTCGGCACGGGAAAAGGTCGAGGCATTGCGCAACTGATAGACATGCACCCATACCGGCGCTGCCGCACCCTCGAGCGCCGGGTTGAGATCGCGGCTGGCCTGCACCTGCAGCTCAACGGTAGTGGGTACCGGCTTGCCCGGGCCGGACGCGCAGGCGCCGAGCAGCAGAAAAACCAGCAGTGTCAGAATCCTTTGCATAACGCTTCCTCAGTAGGTGCAGCTGGCTCGCGACAGCGCGAGCCGGGTGATCTCAACGGCCTCGCAATCGTGCGATGTGTTCCTCATAAGCACGACTGAACTCGCGACCGAACAGCTCCTGAAAACCGTCTTCGGCCTCCTGGGAAATGGTCGCGTAGAGTTCGGTGAACAGTTCCCAGTAATGGGCGCGGCGGCCATTGGGCAGCAGGGCCGAGAGGCCGCTCGGCTTGTTCAGACGCCCTTCCAGCTCGCTCGGTTCAAACCGCGCGAGCAAATGTTTGATGGCCGCCTGCACGCCAGCCATCAGGGCCAGTTGGTGAGCACGCAGGTCGTCGAAACTCTCGCCAACCGCCTGATCGGGCGCCATGAACGCCTGATTGTCGTGGCGTAGCAGCAACAGCAGCGCTTCGTCGACATTGGGCGCGAACTTCAGTGGATTGTTCTGTATGGGCTGGATCATGGTCTGCGCCATACGGAACTCGCCCTTGAGACTGGCGCGAGCACGCAACACGTCGATCAACCCTTCGACCATCAGGCGGTAACTGCGTCCGATGGCCTCCATTTGCGCAGCAGCGGCGGCACGATCCAGACGCAGTTGCTGCAGACCGGCACCACGCAGGAATGCCTCCATCAGCTCACCATCATCGGCAGCCGGCGCTGCAGGTGCAGGTGCAGGTGCAGGTGCCACTATCGGCTCGACAACCGGCAGCGGTTGCACCGGCGGCTCATCCACTGCGAAGGCGGGGATTTCCACGGCGGGCATCGGCGGCAACTCGGCAAACGGATCCGGCACCGCCACTGCCTCGCCCCTCGACGTCTCGGCGAACGGATCGGGAATCGGCGGCGCAGAGGCGGCCTGAAGATCAGCGAAAGGATCCCAATCCGCCGGAATCACCGAGGCCGGAGGGGTAGGCGGCGTAGCCGTATCGATTGCAGGCGCCGCCGGTTGCGACGGTCGGGGTGGCCGAAAATCATGGTGCTGGGCCGGTAGGTGATCGGAGACCGATGGCGCCACGGCCGCCGGAGGGCTGAGGAAATCGAACAGATCCGGCTTGGTGTCGAACGGCGAATCGCGCCGTGGCGATGGTGTAACGGACGCTGCGGGGGCATTGACCGGCGGCATCTCGAGTGGCTGCGCGCTGCGGTTGAGCAGTGCCTCGAAACTGTTGAACGGGTCATCCGTCGCGCCACTCGGTGCAGGCGCGGCCGCCAGCGCAATGCCGCTGATCTGCACGCGAATCTCGTATTCGCCGATCTTCAGCACCTCGCCATCTTCGAGCGGCTCACTGCTGCCGCGACGCAGGCGCGTACCGGCGTTCTGCAGAATCACGCCATTGGTGCTGGTGTCGGTGATGTAGTAGATGCCGTCGCGGTACTGAATCACGCAGTGCTGACTGGACACCAGCCGTTCGGGATCCGGCAGCACCCAATCATTGCCGACGCTGCGCCCGATTTTCAGCTCACCCCGATCGAGCTCGACCTCGGCCCGTTGCCCGGGAGTCAGCTTGTGATAGGTGGTGATGACCAAACGCAGCGGCATTGCGGCTCCTTGCAGTGCGGACGAATAGCATGTGCCGTCGACGAAACCATCGTCGATGGGCAAAGCACTCTATTTTTTTCCCTTACCCGATACGGTTCAATGGTCAGGCGGGAATAAAATCGAGGCGGTTGTGAGTCACCGCACAGAAGAAGGAAATACTGTGCGTCGCGATAGTTTCTACCGCCTTACCCTTGCTTGACAATGATCGGAGAGCACTCGGAGAATGGCCACGATTGGCATCAAACCCTGCCTGAATAGTGGCATTTAGCCGCTTTTCATAATGAGTTCAGGTCGGCAGGAAGCCAGCCGACAATGATTCATTTCGACTTTCAGGCCTGACATGGAGAGCACCTGACGTGGTGGATGTGTCGCATTTGCTCAACGCAGTATCCGACGAAACCCCATGCGGGGAAGACCTCGAATACGATGCTGACTTCCTCGAGCTGGAGCGCCTCGCGCAAGGCCAGCCGGAACGCCAGATGGGCCAGTCGGTCATCGCGGCCGAACCGCCGGATTGGCGCCAGGTTCGTGAGCGCGCCAGCGAACTGTTCGCACGCAGCAAGGATCTGCGTCTGGCCAATCTCTACCTGCAGAGCGCCATTGCCCTCGACGGCCTGACTGGTCTGGCACAAAGCCTGACCCTGGTTCGTGAGTTGCTCACCCAGTATTGGGACGGTGTCTATCCCCAGCTGGATGCCGACGACGACAACGACCCGACCATCCGCATCAACGCCCTCAACGCCCTGAGCGCCGAGCCGGTGATCGTGCTGCTTCGTGAAGCCAGCATCACCCGCTCACGCGCCTTCGGCTCGGTGAGCATCCGCGCGGCCCTGAACGCGGCGGATCTGCAGCGCTTCGCCAGTGAAAACCTCTCCGCGGATCAATTACGCGGCGCCTTCCTCGACACCGATGTGGAATTGCTCGACAGCACCCGCACGGCGCTGGACGAAGCCAGCGCGGCGCTCGCCGATATCGAAAGCCTGCTCAGCGAGCGGGTCGGTTCGGCGCAAAGCGCCAACCTCGAAGTATTGAAACAGGTGCTGCGCCACGCTAGACAGATATTCAACGACCAGGCACCTGCGGCCAGTGGCGAGTCATCTTATGCCGACGAAGCGACCCAGCAGGCCGATTCGGCCACGGCAAACGGAAGCGTAGAACAGGCTCCGCGCCAGGCGCCGATAGCGCCAGGACGCATCGCCAGCCGTGACGACGTGCTGCGCACGCTCGATCGACTGCTGGAGTATTACGCCCAGCACGAACCTTCCAGCCCGGTTCCGGTCTTATTGACGCGCGCGCAGAAGCTGGTAACCGCAGACTTTGCGGAAATCGTGCGCAATCTGATTCCCGACGGTATGTCGCAGTTCGAAAACCTGCGTGGCCCCGAATACGACTAACGTGCGGTGGATCTTCAGGGAAGCCCTACGCACATCGCTACCGGCCCATGGCCGACGAAGCCAGTGCACATGCACAGGAGGAGCAACATGAGCAGCAACACCAGCAGCCAGAAATTCATCGCGCGCAACCGCGCCCCGCGGGTACAGATCGAATACGACGTAGAGTTGTACGGCGCCGAGAAAAAGGTGCAGTTGCCCTTCGTCATGGGCGTGATGGCCGACCTCGCCGGCAAACCGGTCGAACCCCAGGCCGCCGTAGCCGACCGCAAGTTCCTCGAAATCGACGCCGACAACTTCGACTCGCGCCTCAAGGCAATGAAGCCGCGTGCGGCTTTCCACGTGCCCAACGCGCTGACCGGCGAAGGCAACCTGAGCCTGGACATCACCTTCGAAAGCATGGACGACTTCAGCCCGGCAGCCATCGCCCGCAAGGTCGACTCGCTGAACCAGTTGCTCGAGGCTCGTACCCAGTTGGCCAACCTGCTGACCTACATGGACGGCAAGACCGGCGCAGAAGAGCTGATCATCAAGGCGATCAAGGATCCGGCGCTGCTGCAGGCGCTGGCTAGCGCTCCCAAGCCCCAAGACAACGAGCCGCAAGCTTAAGAGGACGTCCCGATGGCCCAGTTGATTCAGGATTCCGCGCAAGCGGCCGCCACTACCGAACAGACCAGCGAATTCGCTTCGCTGCTGCTGCAAGAATTCAAACCCAAGACCGAGCGCGCCCGCGAAGCGGTGGAAACCGCCGTACGCACCCTGGCCGAACACGCACTGGGCAAGACCGACCTGATCTCCGATGACGCGATCAAGTCCATCGAGTCGATCATCGCGGCGATCGATGCCAAGCTGACCGCCCAGGTCAACCTGATCATGCACCACCCGGACTTCCAGCAGCTGGAAAGCGCCTGGCGTGGCCTGCACTATCTGGTCAACAACACCGAGACCGACGAGCAGCTGAAGATCCGCGTGCTCAACATCTCCAAACCCGAACTGCACAAGACCCTGAAGAAATTCAAGGGTACCGCCTGGGATCAGAGCCCGATCTTCAAGAAGCTCTACGAAGAGGAATACGGTCAGTTCGGCGGCGAGCCCTACGGCTGCCTGGTGGGCGACTACTACTTCGACCAGTCGCCACCCGATGTCGAACTGCTCGGCGAGATCGCCAAGATCTCCGCGGCCATGCACTCGCCGTTCATCTCCGCGGCCTCGCCGACGGTCATGGGCATGGGTTCCTGGCAGGAACTGTCCAACCCGCGCGATCTGACCAAGATCTTCACCACGCCCGAATACGCCGGCTGGCGTTCGCTGCGTGACTCCGAGGATTCGCGTTACATCGGCCTGACCATGCCGCGCTTCCTGGCCCGTCAGCCATACGGCGCGAAGACCGATCCCGTCGAAGAGTTCGCCTTCGAGGAAGAAACCGACGGCGCCGACAGCAGCAAGTACACCTGGGCCAACTCGGCGTACGCCATGGCGGTCAACATCAACCGTTCGTTCAAGCTGTACGGCTGGTGCTCGCGCATCCGCGGCGTCGAATCCGGCGGTGAAGTACCCAACCTGCCGGCGCACACCTTCCCCACCGACGATGGCGGCGTGGACATGAAGTGCCCGACCGAAATCGCCATCTCCGACCGCCGCGAGGCGGAACTGGCGAAGAACGGTTTCATGCCGCTGCTGCACAAGAAGAACACCGACCTGGCTGCCTTCATCGGCGCCCAGTCGCTGCACAAGCCCGCCGAATACGACGATCCGGACGCCACCGCCAACGCCAACCTGGCCGCGCGCCTGCCGTACCTGTTCGCCACCTGCCGCTTCGCTCACTACCTGAAGTGCATCGTGCGCGACAAGATCGGCTCCTTCAAGGAGCGCGACGAAATGCAGCGCTGGTTGCAGGACTGGATCCTCAACTACGTCGACGGTGACCCGGCGCACTCCACCGAAACCACCAAGGCCCAGCACCCGCTGGCCGAAGCCGAGGTGGTGGTCGAGGAAATCGAGGGCAACCCCGGTTACTACAGCTCCAAGTTCTATCTGCGTCCGCACTACCAGCTCGAAGGGCTGACCGTGTCGCTGCGCCTGGTATCCAAACTGCCTTCGGCCAAGGGGGCCTGAGGTTCGTCACTGTGGCGTCCGCCCTCGCGGACGCAGTTGAAACAGAGTGGCACAAGCCACAAAAGGAGGAATGATGGCTGTTGATATGTTCATCAAGATTGGCGACGTCAAAGGCGAGTCCAAGGACAAGACCCACGCCGACGAAGTCGACGTACTGGCCTGGAGCTGGGGCATGAGCCAATCCGGCTCGATGCATGTTGGCGGTGGCGGCGGTGCCGGCAAGGTCAACATCCAGGATCTGTCGTTGACCAAGTACGTCGACAAATCCAGCCCCAACCTGATGATGGCCTGCTCCAGCGGCAAGCATTATCCGGAAGCCAAGCTGACCATCCGCAAGGCCGGTGGCGATTCCCAGGTCGAGTACCTGATCATCACCCTGAAGGAAGTTCTGGTGTCTTCCATCAGCACTGGCGGTAGCGGTGGCGAAGATCGCCTCACCGAAAACGTCACCCTGAACTTCGCCCAGGTTCTGGTCGACTATCAGCCGCAGAAAGCCGACGGCGCCAAAGAAGGCGGCCCGGTCAAGTACGGCTGGAACATCCGCCAGAACGTCAAGGTGTAAGCCCGCCCGACCTTCGGGCGCACATCAATGCCCGGCACTGCGCCGGGCATTGATGGTTTTGAGTAGACCGATTTTTTCGACGGCCCGACCTGCACCTCGCCAGATAGCGAGAGCCGCGGGCCTTATGACCACTGCAGCGCAGTGGTGCCGAGCCAGTACAGGGAATGACGATGACCGCCGAAGAACACCTGCGTAACGCACAGCTCGACGAAGCACTGAAGGCGCTGCAGGATCAGGTTCGGACGCAGCCCGCCAAGGCGGAGCTTCGGGTATTCCTGTTCCAGCTGCTGGCCGTGATGGGCCAGTGGAGCCGCGCCCAGAACCAGTTGAAGGTGGCAGGCGAGCTGGATGCCGCCTGCCTGCCCATGGTGCAGACCTACAGCACCGCGCTGAACTGCGAAGCCCTGCGCGAGCAAGTATTCGCCGGACGCACCACCCCGGTGGTACTCGGCCAACCCGCCGAATGGGTGGCGCCGCTGATCCTGGCCCTGGAGCAGGATGCCCAGGGCAACGCCGAGGCGGCCCAGAGCCTGCGCGACCAGGCCTTCGAAGCAGCCGCCGCGGTGCCGGGCAAACTCGACGAAGCCCCCTTCGCCTGGCTTGCCGATGCCGACCCGCGCCTCGGCCCGGTGCTCGAGCTGATCGTCAATGGCCGCTACGTCTGGCTGCCCATGGAAAACATCGCCAGCCTCAGCCTGGAAGCGCCCAGCGACCTGCGCGACCTGGTCTGGCTGCCGGCCCAGCTGACTCTGACCAATGGCGGCAGCACCGTGGCGCTGATCCCCAGCCGTTACCCTGGCAGCCACAGCAGCACCGACGGTGCGGTGCGCCTGGCGCGCAAGACCGAATGGCAGGACAACGGCCTGCCACTCGGCCAGCGTCTGCTCGCTTTCGATCAGGGCGAACAGGCCCTGTTCGATGTCCGCACACTGAGCTTCGACCACAGGAATGCAGCGACATGGCCGACCTGAAACGTCAGGAACGCCTGCAGCCCGCGCTGCTCGACCGCCTGCTCGACGACGATCCGGGCAACCAGGCGGAAAGCGTCGACAAGCGCGTGCTGACCCTCAACCAGTTGCGTGCCTCGGTGCTGCGCGATCTGGCGTGGTTGTTCAACACCGTCGCGCCGCTCACCAGCGATAACGAAGCCCTGACCCGGGCTGGCAGCTCGGTGGTCAATTTCGGCCTGCCACCGCTGGCCGGGCACAGTGCCTCGAGTATCGATATCCAGGCGGTAGAACGCCTGATGACCAAGGCCATCGCCGACTTCGAGCCGCGCATCGTGCGTTCTTCTCTGCGCGTACGCGCCCGTCAGGAAGCCGAGGAGATGAGCCACAACTCGCTGAGTTTCGAGATCGAAGGCGACCTCTGGGCGCACCCCATGCCGCTGCGTCTGCTGCTCACCACCGAGCTGGATCTGGAAACCGGCCACGTTCAGGTATTACCCGCCGACGCATCACGGAGACGACGATGAACCCGCGCCTGCTCGGCTACTACAACCAGGAACTGCAACACATCCGCGAGAGCGCCGAAGAGTTCGCCGGCGAGTTCCCGAAGATCGCCAGCCGTCTGACGCTTTCCGGCGTGGAGTGCGCCGACCCTTACGTGGAACGCCTGCTCGAGGGCTTCGCCTACCTGACCGCACGGGTGCAGCTCAAGCTCGATGCCGAGTACCCGACCTTCACCCACAACCTGCTGGAGATCGCCTACCCGCACTACCTGGCACCGACCCCGTCGATGACCGTGGTGCAACTGTGCGCCGATCCCAACGAAGGCTCCCTGAGCAGCGGTTTCACCCTCGAACGCGGTGCCTCGTTGCGCGGCCTGCTCGGCAGCGAAGCACAGACCGCCTGCGAATACCGCACCTGCCAGCCGGTCACGCTATGGCCGCTGGAAGTGACCCAGGCCAGCTATTTCGGCAACCCGACGACTCAGCTCGGTCGCCTGGCCGCCAGCGAACCCGGTGCCAAGGCCGGCCTGAAGCTGCGCCTGCGTACCGGCGCCGGCCTGCCGTTCAATGCCCTGGATCTGGATACCCTGACGTTCTTCCTGCACGGCGCCGACGAGCAGCCCTTCCGTCTTTACGAACAACTGCTCGGCAATGCCTGTGCCCTGTTCGTGCGGGCCGTCGATGGCTCATGGATCGAGCGCCTGCCGCCCGACAGCCTGCGCGCGCGCGGCTTCGACGACCAGGACGCCGCACTGCTGGTGGTGCCCCGGGCCTTCCAGGGCTATCGCCTGCTGCAGGAATACTTCGCCCTGCCCAACCGTTTCCTGTTCGTCGAACTGAGCGGACTGAAACGCGCCGTGCAACGCAACACCAGCCAGGAGCTGGAGATCGTGGTGCTGTTCAATCGCCTCGACAACAGCCTGGAAAACAGCATCGGCGCCGAGCAGTTCCGCCTGTTCTGCACCCCGGCGATCAACCTGTTCGCCCGGCGCGCCGACCGCATTCACCTCAGCGACCGCGTCCACGAACATCAGATCATCGCCGACCGCACACGCCCGCAGGACTTCGAGATCCATTCGATCACCGAAGTCAGTGGCCATGGCAGCGGCCCGGAGCAACCCTTCCAGCCGTTCTATGCGGTGCGCGATCCCTCGCGCTACGGCCGCGAACAGGCCTGGTACAGCCTGCGCCGCGAGCCTCGCGTGCTGTCGAGCAAACAGCGCCGTAACGGCCCACGCTCCACTTACATCGGCAGCGAGACCTTCATCTCTCTGGTCGACGCCAACCAGGCGCCCTATCGCCACGACCTGCGCCAGTTGGGCATCGCCGCACTGTGCACCAATCGCGACCTGCCGCTGTCGATGCCGATCGGCGGGACGCGTAGCGATTTCACCCTGGAGGACAGTGCTCCGGTGGTCGCTGTGCGCTGCCTGGCCGGCCCCAGCCGACCGCGGGCCAGCCGGGCCCACGATGCCAGCGCCTGGCGCCTGATCAGCCAGTTGTCGCTCAACTATCTGTCGCTCAGCGAGCAGGGCCAGGGCGCTGCCGCCCTGCGCGAACTGATGCGCCTGTACGGTGACGCCGGCGACAACGCCCTGCAGTTGCAGATCGACGGTCTGCGTCAGGTCAGCAGCAAGGCCTGCACGCGACGTCTGCCGATGCCCGGGCCGATCGTCTTCGGTCGCGGCCTGGAGATCGGCCTGGAGTTCGACGAGAACGCCTTCCGCGGTACCGGGGTGTTCCTGCTCGGCTCGGTGCTGGAGCGTTTCCTGACACGTTACGTATCGATCAACAGCTTCACCGAAACGGTGCTGCGCACCAGCGAACGGGGCGAAGTGATGCGATGGAGGGCCAAGCCCGGATGTCGGCCGACCCTGTAGACACACTGGCGGCGATGGCCGAAGCCCCCTGGAACTATGACTTCTTCCAGGCCATGCGGCGCATCGAGTGCGAATACCCCGAACACCCGCGTCTCGGCCATTCCGTGCGCCTGGTCGACGACCCGTTGCGCCTCGGGCAGAAGCCGGACTGCGGCTTCGCGCCCTCGACCCTGGCCAGCGTCATCCACGACAGCACCGGCACACCGCGCATCGAGCAGTTCTTCTTCGGCCTGACCGGCCCCAACGGCCCGTTGCCGCTGCACCTGACCGAACACGCCCGCGAGCGTCAGCGGCACCATGGCGACGCCACCTTCAAGCGCTTTCTCGACGTTTTCAACCATCGTCTGTTGACCCTGTTCTACCGTGCCTGGGCCGAAGCCCGGCCCACCGTCAGCCAGGATCGCGCGGACGATGACTACTGGTCGCCACGCCTCGGCGCCCTGTCCGGCCGCGGCATGCACAGCCTGATGGGCCAGGGCCCGATCGACGACGCCGCACGCTATTACTTCACCGGCCATCTGGCCGCGCAGACCCGCTATCCGGATGGCCTGCAGGCGATCCTCAGCGAGTACTTCGGCGTGCCGGTGGCGCTCGAGGAGTACGTCGGCCAGTGGCTGCAATTGCCGGAATACAGCCGCCTGGGCGCCGCCACCTGCAGCCTCGGCGTGGACCTGTGCCTGGGCACCCACGTGTGGGATCGGCAACACAAGTTTCGCTTGCGCCTGGGCCCGTTGAGCCTGGCGCAGTACCGACGTTTCCTGCCGGATCAGCCGCTGCTCGCCGAGCTGGTGGCCTGGGTGGCCGAATACCTCGGTGAAGAACTGGACTGGGACACCAACCTGGTGCTCAAACAGGAGGAAGTACCGCAGGCTACCCTGGCCGGCGATTACCGACTCGGCTTCGATACCTGGCTCGGGCAACCGATCGAGGATGCCGATGACCTCCATCTCGGCAGCGGCCACTGCCGAACCAGGGAGGCGTGCTGATGGCCAATCAGGTCTTCGCCAACAACATGGAGATTGCCTGCAAGTCGGCCAGCGGCAAATCCGTCGCGGCCTTTCCGGACGTCTGCTTCACCCCGCCGCAGGCACCGCCCACGCCCATGGGCATACCGATTCCCTATCCCAATACCGGGTTGGCCAAAGACACCAGCCGCGGTACGCGCAGTGTGAAGATCACCCGCAAGGAGGTCATGCGCAAGAACAAGAGCCACTTCAAGACCAGCTATGGTGACGAGCCCGGCTGCGCACCGAAGAAAGGCATTCTTACCGGCAAGATCAAGGGCAAGGTGTACTTCACCAGTTGGTCGATGAACGTCAAGGTCGAAGGCCTCAACGTCGTCCGCCATATGGATCTGACCACTCACAACCATGGGTCGATGCCCGGCAATACGCCGCCTTGGCCGTACATGGATGAAATGGCCATGGCCGTCATGAACTGTGACGAGGCACTGGAACGAACACCGGTTAAAAATCATAGCGAGCAACAGAAGCGCTGCCAGGCCATCAAGCAGGAGACTGGAGTGGAATACCAATCCCACCATGTCATCCAGAATTCGCACTTCTGCTATCCGCGCGGCACCACGCTCACGGAAATCTGCCCAGGGTATGACGAAGCGCTGGCGCCCTGTATCGCGCTAGAGGACGGTACCGATCCGAGTACCGGCCACGGCCGGGTATCGCAGATGCAGAAGGCGGATGCCAAGCGATATCGGGATGCCTATAAGGACAAGCAGACCAGTCCGACCTATCAGGACGCACGAGCCGACGCCAAGCGCCAGTTGACCGAGCCGGAACCCGGCCCGGGTCTCAGCGAGAACGATGCCGAATGCGTGCTGCGTGAGGTCGACAAGCAATTTCACCAGATGTGCAAGAGCGGTATGAAGCAGCCCAAACAGTTCGAACTGCGAGCGCCCGGCACTCGTGGTGCAGCGTTGCCGCAGAAAGTCATTGCGAAGAAAGCCCAAAAAACAAAGTTGTTCTGATAAGGACGTTTTCAATGAACGATTCACGTCAAGTCAGTATTGTCGCCGTATGTGGCAACGGCCGAGGACAGGCCGATGTTCTATTGAACGTCTACGAACCACCTCTGGAACCAGACGCGATCATTTCCTGCGTCCATCGTGTTTCCTATGACGACGAAGGGCTGAGTGCTACCTCGCTGTTCGATGTCGATCACTGGCTGACCCATATGCATCGTCGGGGTGACTGGATCGCCACCTGTTCCATGAATGGCCATATCCACTATTTCGATGGCGTTCGCTGGCAGACGCTGCAGACCACAGCAGAAGATGGCTTCAACGCCGTATTCATCGCATACCAGGGCAGCATTCATGCCGCAGCGCTGGACGGCTCCATACGTCTGATCGAAAACCATCAAGAGCAGATTGTTTCAGCAGCAGGCGGCAAACGCCTCAATGCGCTGCACGGCTGTGCCAGCGATTGCCTATATGCCGTTGGCGATGGTGGGCGAGTTCTTCATTTCGACGGGAGCCGCTGGAACGAAATTGAGCCCTTCACCAACATTAGCCTGCTAGATGTGCTGTGCATATCCGCATATCAGGTAGTCATTGCCGGGGCCAAAGGCGGTCTTTGGATCGGCTATGGCGATATCTGGCAGCAACTCGATGCGGCTGACTACAGCATCAGTAACCTCGCTTTGCAGCAGGGTCAAATCTGGCTTGCAGCGGGGGCCAACGGCGTATTCAAGCTAGATGGCGATCAGTTGCAGGAAAGCAAACAGGCCCCCCTGTATCGGCTGGGGGCCAATGACACACACCTGTTGGCGGTTGGTGGAGAAATATTCGCCTGGTGGGACGGATATGAGTGGCAGGGTTGGCGTTATGAAATCGACTGACATGCCTACTGCCCCCTCACGGACACCAGATGCAGCAAGCAATGGAAACAAGTCATTAGGTAAAGGAGCACACCATGAGTGAAATCAGTCGCGCCGCGCTGTTCGGCAAGTTGAACAGCGTCGCCTACAAGGCCATCGAAGCCGCCACCGTATTCTGCAAGCTGCGTGGCAATCCCTACGTCGAGCTGAGCCACTGGCTGCACCAGATCCTGCAGTTGCAGGATTCCGACCTGCACCAGATCGTGCGCCAGTTCAGCATCGAGCCGGCGCGCCTGGCCAAGGACATCACCGAAGCCCTGGATCGCCTGCCGCGCGGTTCCACTTCGATCACCGACCTGTCGTCCCACGTCGAGGAAGCGGTGGAGCGCGGCTGGGTCTACGGCAGCCTGATGTTCGGCGAGAGCCAGGTGCGCACCGGCTACCTGATGGTCGGCATCCTCAAGACGCCGAGCCTGCGCAATGCCCTGCTGGCCATCTCCCGCGAGTTCGACAAGGTCAAGGTCGACACCCTCACCGAGCGCTTCGACGAGATCGTCGGTGCCTCGCCGGAGAACGCCCTGAGCGCCACTGACGGTTTCGATGCCGGCGCCGTGCCGGGTGAAGCCAGTGGTGCCATCGCGCCAAGCGCCATGGGCAAGCAGGAAGCGCTCAAGCGCTTCACCGTCGACCTCACCGAACAGGCGCGCAGCGGCAAGCTCGACCCCATCGTCGGCCGCGACGACGAGATCCGCCAATTGGTCGACATCCTCATGCGCCGGCGGCAGAACAACCCGATCCTCACCGGCGAAGCCGGGGTGGGCAAGACCGCGGTGGTCGAGGGGTTCGCCCTGCGCATCGTCGCCGGTGACGTGCCGCCGAGCCTCAAGGACGTCGAGCTGCGCAGCCTGGATGTCGGTCTGCTGCAGGCCGGCGCGAGCATGAAGGGCGAGTTCGAACAGCGCCTGCGTCAGGTCATCGAGGACGTGCAGAGCTCGCCCAAGCCGATCATCCTGTTCATCGACGAAGCCCACACCCTGGTCGGCGCCGGTGGCGCGGCCGGTACCGGTGATGCCGCCAACCTGCTCAAGCCGGCGCTGGCCCGCGGCACCCTGCGCACCGTGGCCGCTACCACCTGGGCGGAATACAAGAAACACATCGAGAAAGACCCTGCCCTGACCCGACGCTTCCAGGTGGTGCAGGTGGACGAGCCCTCCGAGCACCGTGCGATCCTGATGATGCGCGGCGTCGCCTCGACCATGGAAAAACACCACCAGGTGCAGATTCTCGATGAAGCCCTGGAGGCCGCCGTCAAGCTGTCGCACCGCTATATCCCGGCACGTCAGCTGCCGGACAAATCGGTGAGCCTGCTCGACACCGCCTGCGCCCGCGTGGCCATCAGCCTGCACGCGGTGCCGGCCGAGGTGGACGACAGCCGTCGGCGTATAGAGTCCCTGGATACCGAGCGGGCGATCATCGGCCGCGAACAGGCCATCGGTGTGGCCATCGGCAGCCGCCTGTTGGACGTCGACGCGGCGCTGGCTGAAGAGCGCCTGCGTCTGGTCACCCTGGAAACCCGCTGGGCCGACGAGAAGGCGCTGGTCGACGAGCTGCTGGCTACCCGAGCCCGCTTGCGCGCCGCCGCCGAACCGGTGGACGACACCAGCCGTGAAGGCGGCGCCGAGCAACCGGTATTGAGCGACGAAGAACGCACGGCCCTGCGCGATACCCTCGGCGATCTGCAGCAGCGTCTCAGTGCTCTGCAGGGCGAAACCCCGCTGATCCTGCCAACGGTGGACTACCAGGCCGTCGCTTCGGTGGTAGCCGACTGGACGGGCATCCCGGTCGGGCGCATGGCGCGCAACGAGCTGGAAACCATCCTCCAGCTCGATGAGCACCTGAAGAAACGCATCATCGGCCAGGATCACGCTCTGGAGATGATCGCCAAGCGCATCCAGACCTCCCGCGCCGGCCTGGACAACCCGAACAAGCCGATCGGCGTGTTCATGCTCGCCGGCACCTCCGGCGTGGGCAAGACCGAAACCGCCCTGGCCCTGGCCGAAGCCCTCTACGGCGGCGAGCAGAACGTCATCACCATCAACATGAGCGAGTTCCAGGAAGCGCACACCGTCTCCACCCTCAAGGGCGCGCCCCCCGGCTACATCGGCTACGGCGAAGGCGGCGTGCTGACCGAAGCGGTACGCCGCAAGCCCTACAGCGTGGTACTGCTCGACGAGGTGGAAAAAGCCCACCCGGACGTGCACGAGATCTTCTTCCAGGTATTCGACAAGGGCGTGATGGAAGACGGCGAAGGCCGCCAGATCGACTTCAAGAACACCCTGATCCTGCTCACCACCAACGCCGGCACCGAGATGATCGCCGGGCTGTGCAGCGACCCGGAACTGATGCCCGAACCCGCAGGCATCGCCAAGGCCCTGCGTGAGCCGCTGCTGCAGATATTCCCGCCGGCCCTGCTCGGCCGCCTGGTGACCATCCCCTACTACCCGCTCTCCGATGACATGCTCAAGGCCATCACCCGCCTGCAGCTCGAGCGCATCAAGAAGCGCATCGAGGCGACGCACAAGGTGCCGTTCGATTACGACGACAGCGTGATTGATCTGGTGGTCTCGCGCTGCACCGAGAACGAGAGTGGCGGCCGGCAGATCGACGCCATCCTGACCAACAGCATGCTGCCGGACATGAGCCGCGAATTCCTTACCCGCCTGCTCGAAGGCAAACCGCTGGCCGGGGTTCGTGTGACGCAGCGGAACAACGAGCTGCATTACGATTTCGACCGAACGCAGTGAGCGTCAGCGACGCCCGCTGCGCCTGAGGACGCGACATGGCAATTACCCAAGACGCACGCATGGCCGTCGTCACCAGCCCGTTGGGTGGTGACGCCCTGGTGCTGCGCAGGATGGAAGGCCGGGACGAGCTCAGCCGTCCCTTTGCCTATGAGTTGGCGCTGATCTCCGAGGATCATGCGCTGCCACTCGATGCCCTGCTGGGCAAGCCGATGGGGCTTACCTTGCAACTGGCCGACGGCAGCGACCGCTATTTCCACGGCATCGCTGCCCGCTGCAGCCAGGCGGCAGGCAACGGCCAGTTCGCCAGTTACCGGGTCAGCCTCAAGCCCTGGCTGTGGCTGCTGTCGCGCACCTCCGACTGTCGCATCTTCCAGAACAAGACCGTGCCCGATATCGTCAAGCAGGTGTTCCGCGACCTCGGTTTCTCCGACTTCGAGGACGCCCTCAGCCGCTCCTACCGCGAGTGGGAGTACTGCGTGCAGTACCGCGAAACCAGCCTGGACTTCATCAGCCGGCTGCTCGAACAGGAGGGTATCTACTACTACTTCCGCCACGAGCAGGCCCGTCACGTGCTGGTGCTGTGCGACGCCTATGGCGCCCATCGGGCCGCTCCCGGCTACGCCAGCGTGCCCTACTTCCCCTTGGAAGATCAGATGCGCGAGCGCGACCACATCTACGACTGGCACCTGAATCATGAAGTGCAGTCAGGCTCGCTGGAACTCAACGATTACGACTTTCAGCGCCCCAGCGCGCGCCTGGAAGTGCGCTCGATCGTCTCGCGCCCCCATAGCAACGCCGGACACCCGCTGTTCGATTACCCGGGCGAGTACGTGCAGAGCAAGGACGGCGAGCAGTATGCGCGCAATCGCATCGAGGCCATCCATACCCAGTACGAACGCATCCATTTGCGCAGCAACGCGCGGGGAATCGGTTCCGGCCACCTGTTCAACATGACCGGCTACCCACGAGCCGATCAGAATCGCGAGTACCTGACGGTCAGCGCCGACTACCAGATCGTCCAGGAATCCTTCGAGAACAATACCAGCGACGAGCCGCTGCAGTTCGACAGTCGCCTCGACTGCATCGACGCCAGCCAGGTATTCCGCCCGCTGCCACTGACCGTGCAACCGATCGTGCAGGGACCGCAGACCGCCATGGTGGTCGGCCCCAAGGGTGAGGAAATCTGGACGGATCAGTTCGGCCGGGTCAAGGTGCACTTCTACTGGGATCGCCACGACCAGTCCAACGAGAACAGCTCCTGCTGGATCCGCGTGTCGCAGAACTGGGCCGGCAAGAACTGGGGTTCGATCCAGATCCCGCGCATCGGCCAGGAAGTCATCGTCAGCTTCCTCGAGGGCGATCCCGACCGGCCGATCATCACCGGCCGTGTCTACAACGCCGAGCAGACCGTGCCCTACGACCTACCGGCCAATGCCACCCAGAGCGGCGTCAAGAGCCGCTCGAGCAAGGGCGGCACACCAGCGCAGTTCAATGAAATCCGCATGGAGGACAAGAAGGGCGAAGAGCAGTTGTACATCCATGCCGAGCGCAACCAGGACATCGTCGTCGAGCTGGACGAGACCCATGCCATCGGCCGCGACCGCAGCAAGTCCATCGGCCGCAACGAGACAGTCGATGTCGGCGCCAACCGCACCAAGAAGATCGCCCGCAACGAACGCTACAGCATTGGCCACAACAAGACGGTCAACATCGGCCGCTTCAAGGTCGAGAGCATCGGCATGGCCAAGATGACCAACGTCGGCCTGGGCTACAACCGTAACGTCGGCATGGCCATGTTCTCGGCGGTGGGCCTGAACCGCACCGATTTCGTCGGCAAGACCTGGGCCATCTCGGCCGGGGACAAGATCGAACTCAAGGTCGGCAGCTCCCAGCTGACCCTGACGCCGGATGCCATCTACCTCAGCGCCAAGGACATCCACTTCAAGGCACAGGAATACCTGCACGCCGATGCTCCATCCGACATCCTGCTCAACTCGGGTACGGCACAACCGGCGCCCGAACATAGCGGCAAGATCGATCCGGCCACCCAGGTCGGCGCTCTCGGGGTGGTCGCCGGCGTACTGCGGGGCCAGGGCTCGCAAGCGCCGCCGGTGGCCCAGGGTAACGACAAGCGCCCGGGCGCCGAGGCCCAGGACAGCGCCACGCTGAGGAGCACGACGCCCGCGGCGAGCGATACGCCGGCTGCCGTGGCCACCGGCCTGGGCAGCGCCGTGGATCGCATCGCGGCGCAATCGCCTTCCCTGCAGGACGATCTGCGCCAGCTCAAGGCAGAAGGCTGGGATATCGAGTATGGCCCCGCCGGAGAAGGCACCTATGCGCTACAGGAAGGGGACGTGAGCAAGATCGTCATCGATGGCGACCTACAGAGCGACCCGGCCACCGTCGCCCAGGTGCTGGCCCATGAGGTCGGCCATGCCACCTACCCCTACGAGGCGGATCTGTCCTCCAGGGCGGCCTATGTCGGTGGCGCGCTGGAAGACGAAGGCGCGGCGGTACTGAACAACATCAAGGTACAGCGGGAGATACTCGCCAATGGTGGCCCGGATATCGGCATCAACGGCAGTGCTGCCAACCACGCGGCTTACAACGCTGCCTACGACCAGTTCATCGCCAACGACAACGCGGACGCGGCACGCCAGAGCATCGGCCGGGTATGGGGCAGTGAAACGTCCTCGGTCAAGGTCGATGGCCAGTTCGTCAATTACAACGACTACTACGGCGGCTGGTATGACGATAACGTCGGCTCCGAGTGAGCGGCCCTTTTTCAGGTTGTGTGCCTGCGTACTCCTGGCGAGCACCGCAGCCTGTTCCACAGTCAACGAGAGCGAACAGATGAAGCAAGCCCCTTTCAGCCTCTGGCAAGCCATCGAGCGACTGGCGCAGCAAGCGCCCTTGAGCCCGGACAAGGTTGAGCAAACCCTGGGCAGCCCCCTGCTGCTCGACAAGCAGGACGCCCACCGCACCCGCTGGGTTGGCGGCGAAGTGGCGCTGCAGGACAACGTACGCATCGCCCAGACCGGCTTCACCCTGCTCAGCCAGGAGCAGGCCAACCCCAGAAGTAGCGTCGGCCTGTTCCTGAGCGGAGCCTGCATCGGCCGCGACGAGATCGAAGCCCGGTATGGTTCCCTGCGCCTGGTCACGGCGCCCCGAGGACGCTCGCTGAACGAATCCAGCGTCTGGGAAAGTGCCCAACCCTGGGGCCAGTTGCGCTTCGCCTTCAAGCAGAACAACCCCGAATGCCTGCACAGCGTGTCGATATCCCCGGTGCAGCGGCCCACGCCCGGCACGCCGCCTCAGCAGTGAATCCAAGCGAACGACGGACATACGGTGCAGATCGATAACCGCAGCGGCTTCCCCCATGCCTGGTTCGAGAAGACCGGTCCAGGCGGCATCGTTTACGACGTGCTGGTGCTGCGCGGCACCTTCGCGCTGACCGGCGACTATCGTCCACTGCCGCGGGCCGACGTCCAGGCGCCCATCGTTTACGCCGATGAGTACGATGGCCATCCCGAAGCCAATCCCCTGCAAAGCGTGCTACGCCGCGAAGGCGACCTGAGCCTGTTCAAACCGGCCAGCGACGTCTACGTCACGGGTACCGCGCACAGCGAGGGCGGCGTGGCCAGGCCCGGCTGGCTCGCCGGCATCCGGGTCGGCACGCAGCGCAAGCTGTTGCAACTGCATGGCCCGCGCCGCTTCGAACGCCATGGACAGGACTGGCAACTGAGCAACGCCGAGCCCACCAGCCAGGTGCCACTCGATTACCGTTACGCCTTCGGCGGCTGCTACAGCGTGATGGCGAACCCACAGGGCCAGGTGGAACGGGTATACAACCCCGACAATCCTGCCGGGTGCGGCTGGCTGCCCGGGGAGGCTGATCTGCAAGCCGTGTCGCCCGAGGCTCGGCAGCAGATCCGCCAATGGCTGGAGGGTGTACGCGAGCTGCCGGCCCCGCAGATCGAAGACCCCCAGGCGCCGCTCACCAGCCCCCATGACGATCTGCCGGCACAAGGCTTCGCGCCCCTGGCGCGCTGGAGTCAGCCACGCCTCCAGCATGCCGGCACCTACGACGAACACTGGCAGAGCGAGCGCTATCCGTTGCTGCC
>NZ_QJUI01000007.1 GCF_004327285.1 Phytopseudomonas daroniae | reverse complement strand
GCGCAATCTACGTTGCAAGCTCAAGGCTTAAGGGTGGACACGGCTTGCAGCTCCTCCCCCGATGATCAGTCGGGAACCATAGCCTCACTGAAAGGCTGTAGTCGAGATACAAGGGTGGACGACGCTTCACCTACGCGGCCCGACCCGTCCACCGCTCCACAATCGCAATGGTGGATGAAAAGAGCGTCATCCACCCTACGGAGTGAGCGTCCGCTCCCGCCTTTCTGCTGTCATTGCTCGAAAGATCGTGAACAGGTTCTTAGAGCCTCGGCACGCCGCTAGCGAGGGCCCCTCCCATCACGCCGGTCGATATGCATTATCTGCCTGAACGATCTGTATATCGTTAAGTCCCGATATAAAGTTCGCTGCATCGCGATATAGCGTTGCCCCCCTATCAGGAAAACCGATGAGCACCGACGATATCGATCTGGACGAAGTGATCAAGGCCCTGGCCCACCCGGTACGCCGGGACATACTGCGCTGGCTCAAGGAGCCAGAGGCGCATTTCGCCGAGCAGGATCACCCGTTCGACATCGGCGTGTGTGCCGGCAAGTTCGACGAGCGCACCGGCCTGTCGCAATCCACGGTATCGGCCCATCTGGCGACCCTGCAGCGAGCCGGCCTGGTGACCAGCCGCAAGGTCGGTCAATGGCATTTCTTCAAGCGCAATGACGAAACCATCGCCGCCTTCCTTCGCCTGATCGGCCAAGAACTCTGAACCACAACCTCTTTCCAGGAACTGATGGCATGCCCGCAGCCTTACTCGTTCTCGCCTTATCCTCATTCGCCATCGGCACCACCGAATTCGTCATCATGGGGCTGCTGCCCGAGGTCGCCGCCGATCTCGGCGTCTCGATTCCGGGTGCCGGCTGGCTGGTCACTGGCTATGCCCTGGGTGTGGCCCTCGGCGCCCCCTTCATGGCGCTGGTCACTTCCGGTTGGCCACGCAAGGCCGCCCTGCTCTCGCTGATGAGCATCTTCATCGCCGGCAACCTGTTCTGTGCCCTGGCGAGTGACTACCACATGCTGATGACCGCCCGGGTGATCACCGCCCTGTGTCACGGCGCGTTCTTCGGCATCGGTTCGGTGGTGGCGGCCAGCCTGGTGCCGGCCAATCGTCGCGCCTCGGCAGTGGCGATGATGTTCACCGGCCTGACCCTGGCCAACGTACTGGGCGTGCCCCTGGGTACCGCCCTGGGGCAAGCCGCTGGCTGGCGCTCGACCTTCTGGGCGGTGACCCTGATCGGCGTGATCGCACTGATCGGCCTGTGGATGGCACTGCCGCGCCGCACTGATGAACCGCGCGCCAACCTGCGCAGTGAAATCGCCGCCCTGGGTGGCGGTGGCCTGTGGCTGGCGCTGAGCACCACGGCGCTGTTCGCTGCCTCGATGTTCGCCCTGTTCACCTATATCGCCCCGCTGCTTGGCGAGGTCACTGGCGTTTCGCCCAGAGGCGTGACCTGGACGCTGTTGCTGATCGGCCTCGGCCTGACCCTGGGCAACGTACTCGGTGGACGCCTCGCCGACCGCAACCTGAAGCGCACCCTGCTCGGCGTGTTCGTCGCCATGGCAGTGGTCTCCACCCTGTTCAGCTGGAGCAGCCAGGCGCTGATCCCGGCGGAAATCACCCTGTTTATCTGGGCCGTGGCCGCCTTCGCCGCCGTGCCTGCCCTGCAAGTCAACGTGGTGACCTACGGCGCCGCCGCACCCACCCTGGTTTCGACCCTGAACATCGGCGCCTTCAACCTGGGCAATGCCCTGGGCGCCTGGGTCGGCGGGCTGGTCATCGCTGGCGGTTATGGCCTCACCAGCGTGCCGCTGGCGGCCGCCATGCTGGCCGGTCTGGCACTGATCGCCACTCTGCTGAGTTTTTCTACCCGTACACCCGCACCTCAACCCGTATTCAGCGAATGACCCGAGGATCCTGACCATGACCACACTGTTCGACCCCATCAAGATCGGCGATCTGCAACTCGCCAACCGCATCATCATGGCGCCCCTGACCCGCTGCCGCGCCGACGAGGGCCGCGTACCCAACGCCCTGATGGCCGAGTACTACGTGCAGCGCGCCTCGGCCGGCCTGATCATCAGCGAAGCCACTTCGGTCACCCCCATGGGCGTGGGCTACCCGAACACCCCGGGCATCTGGTCCGATGACCAGGTACGTGGCTGGAGCGGAGTGACCAAGGCCGTGCACGCCAACGGCGGCAAGATCGTTCTGCAACTGTGGCACGTGGGACGGATTTCCGATCCGTCGTACCTGAACGGCGAACTGCCGGTGGCTCCCAGCGCCATCAAGCCTGCCGGCCACGTCAGCCTGATTCGCCCGACGAAGGACTACGTCACCCCGCGCGCCCTGGAAACCGAAGAAATCGCCGACGTCGTCGACGCCTACCGTCTGGGCGCGGAAAACGCCAAGGCTGCCGGTTTCGACGGCGTGGAAATCCATGCGGCCAACGGCTACCTGCTCGATCAGTTCCTGCAGGACAGCACCAACCAGCGCACCGACAATTATGGCGGCTCCCTGGAAAACCGCGCACGCCTGCTGCTGGAAGTCACCGATGCAGTGCTGAGCGTATGGGAACCAGGCCGCGTGGGCGTGCACCTGGCACCCCGCGCGGACAGCCATGACATGGGGGATTCCAACCGCACGGAAACCTTCACCTACGTGGCCCGCGAGCTCGGCAAACGTAACATCGCCTTCCTCTGCGCCCGCGAGCGGGAAGCCGATGACAGCCTGTCGCCAAGCCTGAAGGAAGCCTTCGGCGGTGTGTTCATCGCCAACGAACGCTTCTCCAAGGATCAGGCGAATGCCTGGCTGGCCAGCGGCAAGGCCGACGCCGTGGCATTCGGCGTGCCCTTCATCGCCAACCCGGATCTGCCGGAACGCCTGCGCCAGGGCGCAGCGCTGAACGAGGCGCACAACGAAACCTTCTACGGATCCGGCCCCGTTGGTTACATCGATTACCCGCGTCTGTAATTTTCCGCTGCGCAATAAAAAAGGCCCGCGCTCTCACGCGGGCCTTTTCGTATTCGTATCGGCGCACCAGGTACGTCACCCGGCACGTCGATGGATCATCCTAGCGGGCGTCGATCTGCTGCTGCAGGTTCTGAATCTGCGCCTGCAGGGTATTGACGCTACGCGTGGTCTGCGCGCGGAACGCATCGAACTCGGCGGTACTGTTACCGCTGGCAGCCGGACGATTGTCCAACTGGCTCTTGAGCACCAGCAGATCCTGCTCCAGGCGGTCGATGGCCTGGTTGGAGTTGCCGGCCTTCTTCAGCGCCTCGACGTCACCAGCCAGACTCTTGACCTGCGCTGCCAGCTTGCCGGCATCCGCCTGGCCGCTCTTCAGCGTGGCCAGCTCGCTCTTCACGGCAGCCAGTTCGCTCTTCAGCGTACCCTGCTCGCCGCCCAGTGCCTTCAGCCCGTCAGCGTACTTGCCACTGTCGCCCTGCTGAACCTTGAGATCGGCGGCCAGTTGCTCGATGCGCTTGTCCTGCCCGCTCTGCTGGCCGCCAGCAGCCTGCTGCTGCTTGGTCAGCTCGGCGACCTTGTTCTCCAACTGGCGTACCTGCAGCTTCAGCGCCTCGCTGCCACTGGTGACGCTGGATTCAGCCGCCACCACCTTGCCGGAAATATCCTGGATGCGGCCTGCCGCCTCTTCACTGATACGCGCGAAGCTTTCCTGGGTCGCGACCAGTTGCTGCTCCATCAGGCTGATCTGCTGGAAGCTCCACCAGCCCACGCCGCCCAGGGCGATGCTCAACGCGCCAACCAGCGCCCACAGCGGGCCGGTACTGGCAGCACGCGGCGCGGCGGCAGCCTTGGCAGGCGCGCCAGCACGCACATAGGGCTGCGGCTCGGGGTCGAAATCATCCTGATCACGCCGATCCGGCGTCAGGCTGGGCACGTCATCGAATTCGTCGTGGGCATCGTTGCGCATGTAGAGAAACCTTGAGAAAACCACGGTGGAGGCAGAATGCCTCGCAGTATACCGATTCGCACGTGGCGCTTCAGTGTCGTGCCACCTGGAAGCGGTTGCACCGCTGCGGGGCGTATTGGGCACAGAGACCCGCGTATAGCCGGCCAGTTCCGCAGCCTGTGAACTGGTACACACCTTGCTAACGAATAAGACCGCCAGCACATCGGCGGTCGTGATCACCCGGCTTGAATGACAGCCCTCTTTTCACCAGCACGGGGTAGCACATGGAACTGAATCGAGAAATATTGGACTGCATGAAGAACCTGCGCCGCCGCTTGCGCGAAGAGCTCTCGGTGGAAATCCGCCTCAGCCAGCAGGACGTGGTATCCGCCATGCTAGCCGCCTGCCTGACCTCCAGTGACCGAGAAACCCGCGAACTGGGCCTGCGCCTCGCGCAACTGAGTGACACGCCCATGGCCGAAGAGCTGCCGACACCGCGCGTCGACAACGGTATGCCGCATGCAAGCAGCTCGATACGGATTTATCGCGGCCAGCGAATCTACGCCTGAGCCCGCCACCAGCGACAGAACTCATCCAGCGCCGGCCACAAGCCGGCTTTCGCTTCGTAATCCAGATACTGCTGCGCCTGGCTGATGTCCAGAGAGAAGTTGCGATTCATCACGTCCACGGTCAGACGTGACAACGTCGGCTCGGGGCGTCCCGGCAAGAGACTGCAGATCCCTTCATTGAACGTCGCCACGCTGCGCGCCAGGCCGACCGGCACATGCCGGGTGACCGCTGGCAACTCCAGTTGGCGCAGCACGTAATTGATCACGTCCCAGAGCGGCACCGGTGCCCCATTGCTGATGTTGTAAGCCTTGCCCAGCGCCGGCCCGGCGGCCAGCAAGGCGCTGAGCAACGCCTCGTTGAGGTTGTGCACGCTGGTGAAATCGACCTTGTTCAGGCCATTGCCGATGATCGCCAGACGCTTCTTGCGCTGCATGGCGATCAACCGTGGAAAGATGCTCACATCGCCCGCCCCGGTGACGAAGCGCGGGCGTAGCGCCAGCACCTCCAGGCCAAACTCCTGGGCCCCGAACACGCGCTGCTCGGCGAGAAACTTGGTACGCGCGTAGTGGCTGGAGAAGCGCTTCGGCACCTGCTCTTCGCTCAGACCGACATGATCGTGCCCATCGAAATAGATCGATGGCGAGGACAGGTGAACGAGCCGTCGAACCCGGCGTTTCAGGCACGCCTCGATAACGTTTTCGGTGAGCAGCACGTTACCGCGATGAAAGGTGTCGTAGTGCCCCCAGACACCCACGGCGCCGGCGCAATGCACCACGGCCTCGACATCGCTGCACAGTGACAATGCCAACTGCGGATCGCTCAGATCACCGAGTACGAAGTGCGCGCCGCGGCGTACCAGATGCTCCAGCGCGTCTTCCCGGCGTCCGGTCACGCGCACGTCCAGGCCCTGCTCCAGGGCATAACGGGCAAAGCGCCCACCAATGAAACCGCTTGCTCCGGTGACCAGAATCTTCATCACGCCCTCCGCTCGCTCGTCGGCGCACTATAAGGCCTGACGCTGGGTCGCAGCAGACCACTTACGCCAGTGGCACCAGATAATCGCCCGCGTGCCGCTGCAGATGCCCGGTGAGCCGGTCGAGCAACTCGCCGCCATTGCGCCAGTGGTGCCAGTACAGGGGCACATCGATCGGCCGGTCGACGAGCAGCTCGACCAGTTCACCACTGGCCAGCGCCTCGTGCATCTGCGGCTCGGGCACCATGCCCCAGCCCAGGCCCTCGGCGGTCAGGCGCACGAAGCCTTCGGAGGACGGGCACAGGTGATGCAGGAAGCTGCCCGACAGGCCGAGTTCGCTCAGGTAGCGATGCTGCAATTGGTCATCCGGGCCGAACACGATTGCCGGTACATGGGCCAGCCGCTCGGCCGTGACGCCAGCGGGAAAGTGTCGGGCGATGAATGCCGGGCTGGCCATGGCTCGATAGCGCATGGCACCTAGCGGCAGGCTGCGGGCGCCGGATACCGGCCGCTCCGCCGCACACACACAGGCAGCGACATCGCCGGCGCGCATGCGCTTGAGGCCCACTTCCTGATCCTCGACGACCAGTTCCAGCAGCACGCGATGAGTGGCGCAGAAGTCCGCCACTGCCCTCGCCCACCAGGTCGCCAGGCTGTCGGCATTGACGGCGATGCGCAGCCGCTGGGTTTCACCATCCGCCTCCAGAGCCGGTACCTGTTCCTGCAGATCGCGTTCGAGCAGACGCACCTGCTGCACATGGTTGAGCAGACGACGGCCAACATCGGTGGGGGTCGGCGGCATGGCCCGCAGCAGTACCGGCTGACCGATGCGCGCTTCCAGCAGTTTGATCCGCTGGGACACCGCCGATTGCGACAGTCCCAGCACCTGGGCGCCACGTTCGAAGCCAGCCTGTTCGACGACCGCGGCAAGAGCGGCCAGCAACTTGTAATCGAGCAATCGATTTTCCTAATGAGCGATCAGCAATATTGTTTTTTCTTATACAAGTAATCGCCGCAGACTGATAGCCATCTCCCTCGTTCAAGGATTGCTTTCGTCATGTGGCAAAGCTACAGCAACGGTCTCCTGATCACCGCCGGCCTGATCATCGCCCTTGGCGCGCAGAACGCCTTCGTCCTCGCTCAGAGCCTGCGTCGCGAGCACCACCTGCCGGTGGCGCTGCTGTGCATCGTCTGCGATGCCCTGCTGATCAGCGCAGGCGTTTTCGGCCTGGCGACCCTGCTGCTGCAAAGCGAACTGCTGCTGAGTATCGCCCGCTGGGGCGGCGCGGCCTTCCTGCTCTGGTACGGTGCCCAGGCACTGCTGCGCGCTTGCCGGCCGAACGCACTCGAGGTACAGGGCGGCACGCCCCGCTCGCTGCGCGCAGTGTTGCTGGCGACTCTGGCCGTGACCTTGCTCAACCCCCACGTTTATCTGGATACCGTGTTGCTGATCGGCTCGCTCGGCGCTCAGCAGAGAGTACCCGAGGCCTATGCAGCCGGAGCGGCCAGCGCTTCGCTGATATGGTTCATGTGCCTGGCGCTCGGCGCAGCCTGGCTGGCACCGTGGCTGGCTCGTCCGCTGACCTGGCGAATCATCGATCTGGTCGTGGCGGCGATGATGTTCGCGATTGCCTGGCAGTTGATCGCCAGTCCGCTTTAGAGCCTTCCGCCAGACGGGATTCGAGATTGGCGCCAATGCTATGCTGCGGCCCTCGTCGCAACCTGCCGGAGCCTCTGTGGAAACCAGCGTCTTTCTCATGGTGATCGCCTCGGCGGCCCTGCACGCGGGCTGGAACGCGCTGCTGAAAATCGGCCTGGATCGGTTTCTCACCGCCTCGTTGATCCAGATCGGCGCCGGGGCCGTCGCCTTGCTGGCACTGCCATTCGTGGCCATGCCGAATGCCGCGGCCTGGCCCTGGATCATCCTCTCGGCCCTGCTGCACATCGGCTACAACGTCTTTCTCAGCCGCGCCTATCAATACGGCGACCTCGGCCAGGTCTATCCCATTTCCCGGGGCAGTTCTCCCCTATTGGTGGCCGGACTGTCGGTTCTGCTGCTGGGTGAAGTCCTGCCAGCCGGACAATTGCTCGGGTTGGCGGTGCTGGTCGCCGGCATCTGGTTGATGGCGGTACGCGGTGGTAGCGCCAAAGCCAATGGAGGCCTGCTGTTCAGCGCCCTGATGACCGCCCTGTTCATCGCTGGCTACACGCTGTCCGACGCCAGCGGTGCCCGTGCCAATGGCGACCCGTTGTCCTACTCGCTGTGGCTGTTCGCGGTGAACGGCCTGGTGATGGCGCTGGTGATTCTCGGCCAACGCGGCCCGCGCATCGTTCGCGAGCTGGGCCCACACTGGCGTGCCGGGCTGCTGGGTGGGGCCATGTCGATGTTCGCCTACAGCATCGTCATCTGGGCGATGACCCTGGCACCGGTGGCGCTGATATCGGCCCTGCGCGAGACCAGTGTGGTGTTCGCCCTGCTGATCGGCCGCCTGTGGCTGAAGGAAAGCCTGCCGCCGATCCGCCTGCTGGCCTGCCTGACCATTCTCGCTGGCGTGGCGTTGATGAAACTGGCCTGAGGTGGTTTCACTGGCGATCCGCTTGATCGCCGACGAGGGCTCTAGCACCGCTTTCCCGCACAGTTGCTGCGTGGTTATGCAGTAGCCCCGGTGCTATGATCCCTGCCCTGCGTCGCAAAGGGTACAAATCCGCCGACGTATGTTTGGCCGCCCGTGATCGGCCTTGCGCTCATCGCAACAGACCTGATTAGGAGAATAACCATGGCTTTCGAATTGCCGCCGCTGCCTTACGCACACGATGCCCTGCAGCCGCATATCTCCAAGGAAACTCTGGAGTTCCACCACGACAAGCACCACAACACCTATGTCGTGAACCTGAACAACCTCGTGCCCGGTACCGAGTTCGAAGGCAAGAGCCTGGAAGAAATCGTCAAGACTTCCTCTGGCGGCATCTTCAACAACGCGGCCCAGGTATGGAACCACACCTTCTACTGGAACTGCCTGAGCCCCAACGGCGGCGGTCAACCGACTGGTGAACTGGCCGCGGCCATCGACAAGGCCTTCGGCTCCTTCGACAAGTTCAAGGAAGAGTTCAGCAAGGTCACCATCGGCACCTTCGGTTCCGGCTGGGGCTGGCTGGTGAAGAAGGCCGACGGTTCCCTGGCACTGTCCAGCACCATCGGCGCCGGTTGCCCGCTGACCGCAGGCGATACCCCGCTGCTGACCTGCGATGTGTGGGAGCACGCCTACTACATCGACTACCGCAACGTCCGTCCGAAGTATGTCGAGGCGTTCTGGAACCTGGTCAACTGGGACTTCGTGGCGAAAAACTTCGCTGCCTGACCCCGCCGCCACGCTTGCCTGCAAGCGCACGGTGCTGCATAGAGATGCCCTCCTGATGCGAATCAGGGGGGCATTTTTATCTGCAGGTGCCTATTGCAGCACGCGGCAGATGCGTCAGGATCGACAGGCGTTACTCAATCCTGGAGGCTGTCTCCGAAACAACGCAGTGTCGCAGGCAACCGACACGATTGGATAAACGCCGTGCAACTCAGGTCTTTGACTGCCACCACGACTTTGCCAATACTCAATCCCTATCCGGCGATCGGTATCGCACAAGGAACTGCCATTTGAAGCTGGAACTCAAGCACAGTCTGTCCGTGAAACTGCTTCGCGTGGTGCTGTTATCCGCGCTTGCCGTTGGCGTGGTGCTGAGCCTCGGGCAGATCGTGTTCGATATCTACAAGACCCGCCATGCGATCACCAGCGATGCCCAGCGCATCCTCGACATGTTTCGCGACCCCTCGACTCAGGCGGTTTACAGCCTGGATCGTGAGATGGGCATGCAGGTCGTCGAAGGCCTGTTTCAACATGAATCGGTGCGTCAGGCCTCCATCGGCCATCCCGGTGAGCAGATGCTGGCCGAGAAAAGCCGAGCGCTGGCCGAACCGTCCATCCGCCGGCTGACCGATCCGATCCTCGGCGAGGAACAGCACTTCACCACCCGCCTGGTCGGCCGCGAGCCTTACAACGAATACTACGGCGACCTGAACATCACGCTCGACACCGCCCTGTATGGTGAAAGCTTCATCACCAACTCGGTGATCATCTTCATTTCCGGCGTACTGCGCGCGCTGGCCATGGGCCTGGTGCTGTACCTCGTCTATTACTGGCTGCTGACCAAGCCGCTGACCAAGATCATCGAGCACCTGAGCAGCATCAACCCGGATCGCCCCAGCGAGAACAAGTTGCCCATGCTTCCCGGCAACGAGAAGAACGAGCTCGGGCTGTGGATAAACACCGCCAACCAGTTGCTCGCCTCGATCGAACGCAATACTCACCTGCGCCGCGAAGCCGAAAACAGCTTGCAGCGCATGTCCCAGTACGACTTTCTCACCGGGTTGCCGAATCGCCAGCAACTGCAACAACAGCTCGAGCAGATCCTCGAAGACGCCGGGCGCCTGCAGCGCCGGGTTGCCGTGCTGTGTGTCGGGCTGGATGACTTCAAGGGCATCAACGAACAATTCAGCTACCAGACCGGCGACCAGTTGCTGCTGGCGTTGTCCGATCGCCTACGCAGCCACAGCGGCCGCCTGGGCGCCCTGGCGCGCCTCGGTGGCGATCAGTTCGCCCTGGTGCAGGCCGATATCGAGCAACCCTACGAGGCCGCGGAACTGGCGCAAAGCGTGCTGGACGATCTCGAAGCGCCGTTCGCCTTCGACGACCACCAGGTGCAATTGCGCGCGACCATCGGCATCACCCTGTTCCCGGAAGACGGGGGCAGCCCCGAAAAGCTGCTGCAGAAAGCCGAACAGACCATGACCCTGGCCAAGAGCCGCTCGCGCAACCGCTACCAGTTCTACATCGCCAGCGTCGACAGCGAGATGCGTCGGCGCCGCGAACTGGAAAAGGATCTGCGCGACGCCCTGGCGCTGAATCAACTGCACCTGGTCTATCAGCCGCAAATCAGTTTCCGCGATCACAGCGTGGTGGGCGTCGAAGCCCTTCTGCGCTGGCAGCATCCGCAGCACGGCCTGGTCGCACCGGATCTGTTCATCCCACTGGCCGAGCAGAACGGCAGCATCATCGCGATTGGCGAATGGGTGCTGGATCAGACCTGCCGGCAGTTGCGCGAATGGCATGATCAGGGCTACGCCGACCTGCGCATGGCAGTCAACCTGTCCACCGTGCAGTTGCATCACGCCGAGCTACCGCGGGTGGTCAACAACCTGATGCAGATGTACCGCCTGCCCCCCCGCAGCCTGGAACTGGAAGTGACCGAAACCGGCCTGATGGAAGACATCAGTACCGCCGCCCAACACCTGCTCAGCCTGCGCCGCTCGGGAGCGCTGATAGCCATCGATGACTTCGGTACCGGCTACTCGTCGCTCAGTTACCTGAAGAGCCTGCCGCTGGACAAGATCAAGATCGACAAGAGCTTCGTGCAGGATCTGCTCGAAGACGAAGACGATGCCACCATCGTTCGCGCCATCATTCAGCTCGGCAAGAGCCTGGGCATGCAGGTCATCGCCGAAGGCGTGGAAACCGCGAGCCAGGAAGCCTACATCATCGCCCAGGGCTGCCATGAAGGTCAGGGCTACTTCTATAGCAAACCGCTGCCGGCACGGGAGCTGACCCAGTACCTGAAGCACTCCAGGCGTACCCTGCACCGGGTCAATCCGGCAGCACTGTAATCAGTCCAGTATCGGCCTGAGCAATGCCTGGGCCTCATACAGCGTGGTCAGATGGCGTTGGCACATGTCCTTGATGTCGCCTCGTGACGCGTGGGTGGTGATCGACAGCGTCGCCTTCAAGTCGCCATGGCGATCGCACAAGGGCACCCCCAGAACACGCATGCCCACTTCGTACTCTCCGTCGATGGTCGCGTAGCCCTGCTGTGCGACCTTGGCCACCTCGTCCCCTAACGCCTTCAGCCCTGTCTGTGTATAGGGCGTCAGCGGTTGCAGCGCGACTCGCTGGAAGTAGCTTGCCAGAGCCTCGGCCTCCAGGCTGGCCAGCCAGATACGGCCACTGGCCGTGCAGTACATGGGCACCCGTGATCCTGCCCGAATCGACAACGAGGAAATATGGCTATAGCGGCTACGCACGATATGCACGATATCGTCGCCATCGCGCACGCCCACCGACACGTGCTCACCCGTAGTTCGCGCCACCTGTTCGACAATAGGCCTGAGCATGCGCGGCAATTGCGCCGAGTCCACATAAGCCTGGCCAATGCGCAGCACCCGGGCAGTCAGCCAGTAATTCCTGCCGTCGGTCTCGGCAAAGCCATCGTGTACCAGGGTCAACAGAAAGCGCCGCGCCGCGCTGTTGGTCAGGCCCGCTGCACGGGCCGCCTGGGGCACCGTCAGGCGAGGCGTATCGACACTGAACAACTGCATCAGCGCGAGTCCCTTCTGCAGGCCGGCGATCAGGTCGCGGGGATGGATCACGGGTGTCTTCATCAGCACCTCATTAATCAAATTGATGCGATTATCGCACTGCCAGTGCGATTAACAAGCTGAACAGCTATCAAGCGCGTTGTACTTGCCTGGGTCACGACACACCATCGGTGCCAACAACAACTCCAATTAGCAGGCACCGCCCATGATTACCGGCTCCACCGAACTGATCGCCATCGTTGGCTCGCCCATCGCCCAGGTCAAATCCCCGGCAAACTTCAACAGCTGGTTCGCCGCTCAAGGCGCGAACCTGGCGATGCTACCCATCGATCTACGTGGCCAGTCGCTCGAGACATTCATCGACACCCTGCGTGGCTGGCAGAACCTGCGCGGCTGCGTTGTCACCGTGCCCTACAAGCAGCAGGTCGTCGAACACCTCGACACACTCAGCGAACGCGCCCATGCCTTGCGCTCGGTGAACGTGATCCGCCGCGAAGCCGATGGCAGCCTGGTTGGCGACAACGTCGATGGTGACGGCTTTCTCAATGCCGCGCGCCAGCAGGGTTTCGAGGCAACAGGCAAACGCGCACTGGTGATCGGTGCCGGAGGTGTCGGCAGTGCCATTGCCTATTCGCTGTGCCAGGCCGGTGTCAGCAGTCTCGATCTGCTCGATCCCAGCAGCGAGCGCTGCGGCGCCCTGGTCGAACTGCTCGGCAGCGCTTTCCCGAACATACCCGTAGGTATCAGCGCCAGCAGCTCGCTGAGCGCGTTCGAGCTGCTCGTCAATGCATCTCCAGTGGGCATGGGCGACAGCGGCGAATTGCCGCTGTCGCAGGCATTGCTCGACACCCTGGCGCCATCCACCCATGTCGCCGATGTGGTCACCTCGCCAGAAATCACGCCCTTGCTGGCATGCGCCCAAGCCCGCGGCTGTTCGATCCAGACCGGCCCGCAGATGGCACTGGCCCAGCTCGGCAACCTCGGCCACTTCATGGGTGTGACGCCACTGCATTTGTGAGGAGCTTGTCGTGAACATAGCGACGCGGATACCCGCTACAACACAACCGGTGAACCCCACCAGCGACTATGACCTGATCGTACTCGGCAGTGGTGCCGCGGGTTTTGCCGCGGCCGTGACCGCCTCCGGCAAAGGCCTCAAGGTTCTGCTGGTGGAGAAAGCGCAACACTTCGGCGGTACCTCGGCTATCTCCGGTGGCGCGGTCTGGATCCACGGTACCGACCAGGCCAGAGAGGCCGGCGTCGACGACAGTCCCGAGGCCATGCGCAGTTATCTGCAGAGCGTCATCGGCCGTGGCTACCAGGCAACGCTGGTGGACACCTTCATCGAACGCGGACATGAGGCCTTGCGCTGGCTGGAGAAGCACTCGCAGCTGAAATACAGCCTGCGCCCACTCTCGCCGGACTACTACCCGGACGCTCCGGGCGGCACCGAGCGTGGCCGTGCCCTGGAAGTGCTCGAATACGATGGCAGCGAGCTAGGCGAGCAGTTCAAACACCTGAAAATGCCGCCAGCCGGCATGCTGCTGTTCGGCGCGATGATGGTCAACCGCGTCGATATTCAGCACTTTTTGAGCTTCCGCCGTTCACCGAAGTCGCTCTGGCACTGCTTGAAACTGATGGCCCGCTATGCCCGGGATCGCCTCCAGCATCCACGCGGTACGCGCCTGACCACTGGCAACGCCCTGATCGCACGGCTCGCCACCACGGCCTTCGCCAACGGCGTCACGCTATGGCTGGAAAGCGAAGCGCAGTCGCTGATCGTCGAAAATGGGGCAGTGCTCGGGGCACGGATCAAACATGCGGATGCAATCGAAGAGGTTCGTGCACGCGGTGGCGTGGTCTGTGCCATGGGCGGTTTCGCCGCTGCTCCGCTGGCTGCAGCCTACCGCCCTGCCAGCGAACAACCGCACCTGAGCATGTCGCCCGACACCAACAGCGGCGATGGTCTGCGCCTGGGCGAAGCGGTAGCGGCGGCCAATGGCGAGGCACTGGCCGCCAACTTCTTCTGGGCACCGGTTTCCGAGGTGGTGCACGCCAATGGCGAGCATGAGCGCTTCCCGCATCTGGTCACCGACCGCGCCAAACCCGGCGTGATCGCGGTGAACGCGGCTGGGCAGCGCTTCGTCAACGAATCCGACTCCTATCACCACTTCGTACAGACCATGTTCGCCACCGGCAATCATGTCTGCTGGCTGATCTGTGATGCCACGGCCATGAGCAAGTACGGCATGGGCCTGGCCCGTCCGAGCCCGGTGGACAACAGTGCCCTGATCGAAGCGGGCTACCTGTACAAGGCCGACAGCGCCGCACAACTGGCACGCGACCTGGGAATGGATCCCCAGGCCCTGCAGCAGACGCTCGAACGCTTCAATACCGATGCGCGCGCAGCCGTCGACCGTGAATTCGGCAAGGGTGGCAACAGCTACAACCGCTACATGGGCGATCCGCAACACCGACCGAACGCCTGCCTGGCGCCACTGTTACGTGCGCCCTTCTACGCCATACGCATCCACACCGGCGACCTCGGTTCGGCACGCGGCCTGGTTACCGATAGCCATGCCAACGTGTTGAACACCTCGGGTACCCCCATACCCGGCCTGTACGCCGTGGGTAACGACATGAACTCGATCATGGACGGCACCTACCCGGGGCCGGGGATCACCCTCGGCCCCGGACTGACCTTCGGCTATATCGCCGCCACCCACATCGTCGAGCGCTTGCACTCGGTGGTTTCGCAACGTCAGGAGAACTGAACATGTACTACGAACTGCGCACCTACACCCTCAAGCCCACCAAGCTGGCCGACTGGCTGGCGCTGTACCAGAGCGACGCACTGGCGGTACAGACCGAGCACCTGGGGCAGTTGGTGGGTTTCTTCACCACCGAGTTCGGCGAGGCCAACCAGGTGGTGCATATCTGGGCCTACGACAGCCTGGACGAACGTGCGCGACGTCGTGCCGCCATGGCCGCCGACCCACGCTGGGCAACATTCGGACGCAAGAACAAGGAACTGGATGCAGTGGTTACGCTCGACTCGCGAATCCTGCGCCCGACCGGCTTCTCGCCACTGCAGTGATGCCACCCGGGCGCACGCTGCCGAGCGCCTGAAAACCGGATAGCGAACCACGCCTACGACAGGCCCAGGTCTGTCGTACGGGTTCGCTCGGCCAAAACACAAGAACAATGAGAGACAGGCCATGCGACAGCTCGACTGCGACGTACTGGTGATCGGCTCCGGCGCTTCCGGCCTGGCGGCAGCGGTAACCGCTGCCGAGCACGGCCTGGACGTACTGGTGGCGGAAAAGGCTGCACAACTGGGTGGCACCAGCGCCTGGTCTGGCGGCTGGTTGTGGATACCGCGCAATCCGCTGGCACGAGCCGAAGACATTAGCGAAGCGGATGACGCCCCCGAGCGCTACCTGATGGCACAACTCGGCACCACTCATCTCGACGAGCGCCAGCGTGCATTTCTCGCCCGCGGCCCGGAGATGGTCGAATTCTTACACACCCGCACTGCGGTGCAGTTCTACTCCGGCAGTCGCATGCCCGACATGCATGCCGGTGACGGAGCCTCTTCGGGCGGCCGCTCACTGTGCGCACAAGCCTTCGATGGGCGGCTGCTGGGTAACTGGCTGCCTCTCCTGCGCCCGCCACTGGATATCGTCAGCCTGTTCGGCATGGGCATCGCTGGTGGTGCGGATCTGAACGCCTTTTTCAATTCTCGCCGTTCCCCCAAGGCTGCGATGCACGTTGCCAGCCGCCTGTGGCGTCACTTGGGTGATTGTCTACGGTACGGGCGCGGTCAGCACCTGGTCAATGGCAATGCCCTGGTCGCGCGCCTGCTGCGTAGCGCCCTCGACCGCAAGGTAAGGCTGCTGACCAGCAGTCCCGCCCAACGGCTGATGTACAGCAACGGGCGTGTCAGCGGTGCCGTTCTGCATCAGAGGGAAGGCGAATTACAGGTCAACGCACGACGCGGTGTGGTACTGGCGTGCGGCGGCTTTCCCCATGATCGGCAACGAATCGCCCAGTTGATTGCCCATGCCCCAGACGGTAGCCAGCACCATAGCGCCGCCCCTGCGGAAAACAGTGGCGATGGCTTGCGCCTGGGTGAAACCGTTGGCGCTCGGGTAGACGCCAACCTGCCCTACGCCGGCGCCTGGGCACCCACCTCTCTGGTGCCACGCAGCGATGGCAGCATCGGCCACTTCCCACACCTGATCGACAGGGCCAAGCCCGGCTTCATCGCCGTGCGCCGTGACGGTCGCCGCTTCACCAACGAGGCCGATTGCTACCACGATTTCATGAATGCCCTGATCACCGCGACGCCTGCCGGCGAGCCGGTCGAAGCCTGGCTAATTGCCGATGCACGCGCCCGTTGGCGCTATGGCATCGGCTGGGCCAAACCCTTGCCGTTCAGTAATAGTTACTACCAGCGCTGCGGCTATCTGCTGCGCGGTAACGATGCTGAGGATCTGGCCAGTCACTGCGGCATCGACGCCAACGGCCTCAAGACCACCCTGGCACGCTTCAACCGCTTCGCGGTACGGGGTGAAGACCCGGACTTCCAGCGCGGCAGCTCGGCCTACAACAAGGCCCAGGGTGACCCCCTGCAACAGCCCAACCCATCCCTGCGTGCGCTGCGCGGGCATCTATACGCCGTGAAACTGGTAGCCGGAAGCCTTGGCACCTTTGCCGGCCTGCACACGGATGCCGAAGCACGCGTTCTGGATGCCGGCAACCGGCCCATTGCCGGATTGTTCGCCGTGGGCAACGACATGAACAGCGTGATGGCCGGCCACTACCCCAGTGGCGGTATCACTCTCGGGCCTGGCATGACGTTCGGCTATCTGGCCGGCCTGGCACTGTCCGGTGCGCACCCTCACCCCCCGGTGCCAGCCACCAACACCGACACCTGCCTGGAGAGCCCCACCATGTAGCCATCCATTCACACCTTGCCTGCCCCGAAGCAGCACAACCGCTCGCCAACAATTTCAACAAGAACGGGTAATCGATCATGAATCAGACACACACCGAGCGGCTCCGAGCCGCCTCGCCGCATGCCTCCATGGCCAGCAAGATGCGCAGCGCCCTTGCCGTTGGCAAGACCCGCTGGGGCATGCTCGCCCTGGTGTTCTTCGCCACCACGTTGAACTACATCGACCGCGCCGCACTGGGCGTGATGCAACCGGTGCTGGCCAAGGAAATGAACTGGACGGCGATGGACTACGCCAACATCAACTTCTGGTTCCAGGTCGGCTATGCCGTAGGCTTCGTCCTGCAGGGGCGCTTCATCGACCGGGTCGGGGTAAAGAAGGCGTTCTTCCTCGCCGTGCTGCTCTGGAGCCTGGCCACCGGTGCCCATGGCCTGGCCACTTCGGCATTCGGCTTCATGATCTGCCGTTTCGTCCTCGGCCTCACCGAAGCCGCCAACTACCCGGCCTGCGTGAAAACCACCCGCACCTGGTTCCCGGCCGGCGAACGCGGCATCGCCACAGGCATCTTCAATGCCGGCACCAATGTCGGCGCCATGCTCACGCCCATGCTGCTGCCGCTGATCCTGCACCTGTGGGGCTGGCAGGCGGCTTTCATGGGCATGGCTGCCCTGGGCTTCGTGTGGCTGCTGTTCTGGGGGCTCAAGTATTACAACCCAGAAGACCACCCGAGCCTCAAGGACAGCGAGCGCGCCTACATCCTGCGCGACCCGGAACCCGAGCCGGTGCGCGTGCCGTTCAGCCGCATCCTTACCATGCGCGGCACCTGGGCCTTCGCCATCGGCTACACCCTGACCGCCCCGGTGTTCTGGTTCTACCTGTACTGGCTGCCGCCGTTCCTCAACCAGCAGTACGAGCTGGGGATCAGCGTCACTCAACTGGGCATTCCGCTGATCATCATCTGGCTGACCGCCGATGTCGGCAGCGTCGGCGGCGGCGTGCTCTCGTCCTGGCTGATCGGCAGGGGCATGGCGGCGGTCAAGGCACGCCTGCTGTCGATGCTGGTGTTCGCCACCACCATCATCAGCGTGATCTTCGCCGCCAACGCCAGCGGCCTGTGGGTCGCGGTGCTGGCCATCGCCCTCGCCGTCGGCGCGCACCAGGCCTGGAACGCCAATATCTGGAGCCTGGTGATGGACTACACGCCCAAACACATGATGAGCACCGTATTCGGTTTCGGCGGCATGTGTGCAGCGGTTGGCGGCATGTTCATGACGCAGATCGTCGGCCATGTACTGACCGTGACGAACAACAACTACACCGTACTGTTCACCATGATCCCGGCGATGTACTTCGTCGCCCTGGTCGCACTGTTCTTCCTCGCTCCCCGGCGCATCCAACAATAACCAAGGTACGGGGGTGCGAGCCCCCGGCTGGAGTAACCATGAGTCACTTTCCCCTTGCCATCAACACCATCAGCGACACCTGGCACATCCCCATGGAGGACTCACTGCAGCGTCTGGCCAGCCTGGGCTACCGCACCTTCGATGTCATGGTCAGTCCAACCCACCTGGACACCGAACGCATGACGCCCGCCGAGCTGTCCCGGCTACGGCGCTTGCTGGAAACCCACGATCTGCACATCTTCGCCCTGACCGCGCAGAGCCTGGATCACAACCTGGCCAGCCCGCGTGAAGAAATCCGCGCGATGAGTATCGCCTTCAAACGCTCGCTCATTGATATCGCCTACCACCTTGGCATAACCGGCATCGTCACCGTCAGCGGCCGCTACAACCCGCTCAACGCCCCGCCACGCGAGCAGCTAGAAGGCTGGTTGCGCAGCAGCCTCGAAGCCCTGCTGCCTTACGCCGAAGCACACGGCGTGAAACTGCTGCTGGAAAACATCCCCATGGGCGTGTTGCCGCGAGCAGAGGACATGCTCGCCTGGGCAGACGACTTCGACAGCCCGGCCCTGACACTGTGCTACGACGTCGCCAACGGGCACTTCATCGGCGAGGATCTGGCCGCCGCGCTGCACTTGTGCGCACCGCGCCTGGATCACCTGCATCTGTCGGACACTACCCGCCAGGCCTGGCGCCACGACCCGCTCGGTCACGGCACGGTGGATTTCGCTGCCGTTGGCCAGGCACTCGCCAGCATCGATTATCGAGGCATGAGCGCACTGGAAATCCTTCACCCACAAGCGGATCCCCTGATTCAGCAGGCTCATCGGACGCTGGCCAAGCTGGGCTGGACGGCTCCCGAGCAACCCGACGGAGGCGGCCATGCGGCCTGATCAGACAATGGTTCGTGTATGGCGGGAAGCGCGTAGTACGGCTGTCTTTTTCCAAATATGTCACACGACCCTTTGCGCAAAATGCAAATCTTTCGCATTATGTGCCGGTTAACGTGCACCGCCACGTACGCCCCATCAACACGCAAAGGATTTCGTCATGATTCGTATGCCCCTGGCTTCTGCCAGCCTGCTGGCCATCGCCATTGCCCTCGCCGGTTGCGGCGAAGACAAGGCGCCTGCCAACCAAGCCGCCGCCCCGGCGCCAGAAGCCAGCACCAGCAGTGCTCCAGCAGCGGCCGGTGCCTTCGACGAAGCTGCAGCGAAAGCCGTGGTCAAGCACTACGCCGACATCGCCTCCGCCGTGTTCGACGATGCGGCCAGCACCGCCAAGACCCTGCAGACCGCCATCGATGCCCTGCTCGCCACACCGAATGACGAAACCCTGAAAGCCGCACGCGAAGCCTGGCTGGCCGCACGCGTGCCGTACATGCAGAGCGAAGTGTTCCGCTTCGGCAACACCATCGTCGACGACTGGGAAGGCCAGGTTAACGCATGGCCGCTGGACGAAGGCCTGATCGACTATGTCGCCGAAGACTACCAGCACGCCCTGGGCAACCCCGGCGCCAGCGCCAACATCATCGCCAACACCGAGATCCAGGTCGGCGAAGACAAGCTCGACGTCAGCGAGATCACCCCGGATCTGCTGGCCAGCCTGAACGAACTGGGCGGCTCCGAAGCCAACGTCGCCACCGGTTACCACGCCATCGAATTCCTCCTCTGGGGCCAGGATCTGAACGGCACCGGCCCGGGTGCCGGCGAGCGTCCGGCCAGCGACTACCTAGTCGGCGACGGCGCCACTGGCGGCCACAACGAGCGTCGCCGCGCCTACCTGAAGGCCGCTACCGAACTGCTGGTTGCCGACCTCGACGAAATGGCCGGCCAGTGGAAAGCCGGTGTTGCCGACAACTACCGCGCCACCCTGGAAGGCGAGTCCGCCGAAAACGGTCTGCGCAAGATCCTGTTCGGCATGGGCAGCCTGTCCCTCGGCGAGCTGGCAGGCGAGCGCATGAAGGTCGCGCTGGAAGCCAACTCCACCGAAGACGAGCACGACTGCTTCAGCGACAACACCCACAACTCGCACTTCTACAATGGCAAGGGCATCCGCAACGTCTACCTGGGCGAGTACAAGAAAGCCGACGGCAGCCCCCTGAGCGGCCCGAGCCTGTCCGAGCTGGTGGCCAAGGCAGACGCCGCAACCGACAGCACCCTCAAGGCCGACCTCGAGGCCACCGAAGCCAAGCTGCAGGCCCTGGTCGACAGCGCCAACAACGGTCAGCACTTCGACCAACTGATCGCTGCCGACAATGCCGAAGGCCAGCAACTGGTACGCGATGCCATCGCTGCCCTGGTCAAGCAGACCGGCGCCATCGAGCAAGCGGCCGCCAAGCTGGGCATCAGCGACCTCAATCCGGACACCGCCGACCACGAGTTCTGATCCGGCGCGACACGCTGTAAAAGCAGGCCGATGCGAAGCGATTCGCATCGGCTTTTTTCATTTCGCCAGGCTGACGACGTCCTGTTCGGCGGGTTCACGCCCAGAACAGCGTGGTTCCCGCTCGACATGAACCTCGAAACCGGATCGTCCTGGCGCCAGCTCAGGCCGCAGCGTCAGTTCCGGAATGAGATAGTCCCCGGCATTCTGCTTGCGGAACGCCAGGGGCGCAGTCGTCCAGAGTGCATCCAGGCGCTCTCCCAGCGCAGCGCAGGCCTGCGCAAAACCGGCTTTGTCGATCCGGTTGGCTCGGTAGATCACATGGGGCGGCAGTACCTCGAAGCCCGGGTAGAAGAGGACGCCATGCTGGATCGGGAACAGAATGTCGTCGATCGGGCCGTTGATTCCGCGGGGCCCGTAGTGCGGCGCCCAACCTCCGATCGTCACCACCAGCATGGCGCGCTTGCCCGCCAGTACGCCTTCGCCATAGCGATCACCCCAGTGCGTATCCGAGTGTTCGCCCACGCCGAAGCCGAAGCCGTCCGTATACACACGATCGACCCAGCCCTTGAGGATGGCTGGCATCGAGAACCACCACAGCGGGAATTGCAGGATGACGGCATCCGCCCAGCGCAGCTTTTCCTGCTCGCCAGCGATGTCGGCACGCAGCGTGCCGCTCTCCAGTGCCCGCCGCAAATCCAGCGACGGATCGAAGCGCGCAGCACTGTGCCGCGTACCGCTGTCATTCGCGTCCAGCATGGCCTTCCACTGCATGGCGTACAGATCGGACACCTGCACGGTATTGCCGGTAGCCTCCAGGCGTCGGATGGCGAAGTCCTTGAACGAACCGTTCAAGGATCGAGGCTCGGGGTGGGCATAGACGAGAAGGACATTCATGGCACGCTGCTCCAGTAAATAGATGGGCACACCCTAAGCCCCCCTGAGATATAGTTGAAATTGATTTCCAGTATTCCAGGTATTGCCATGCACAATTCCTTGAGGCGTCTCGACCTGAATCTGCTGGTCACCCTGGATGCCCTGCTCGCCGAGCACAATGTCACCCGGGCAGCCGAGCGCCTGCACCTGTCCCAGCCATCGGTCAGCGTGCATCTGGCCAAGCTGCGCGAGGCCCTTGGCGACCCGTTGCTGTTGCCCGGGCCACGGGGAATGCGGCCAACGGCACGGGCGGAGGAGTTGCGCGAACCGCTGCGCCAGGCGCTGGAGTCGCTGCAACGGGCGGTGTCGCCGTCCAGCCCCTTCGATCCGGCCAAGGCCGACAACACCTGGCGCGTAGCCGCGTCCGACTATAGCGAGTCGACCATCCTGCTGCCGGCGTTGTCCGGCTTGCGTTCGGCAGCGCCCGGCACCCGCCTGGCCGTTCTGGACATGCCGCCATCGCGCATCGCCGGGCAAGCCGAACGGGGCGAGATCGACCTGGTGTTGCGTACCCGTGACGAAGCGCCTGCGTCCCTGCGCCACCGCTTCCTGTTCAGCGAGCGCTACGTACTCGCCGGCCGCGCCGGACATCCTCGCTTGCAGCGCCGGCCGACACTGGCGCAGTTCTGCAAGCTCGACCAGGTGATCGTGTCGCCGGACGGCGGCGGCTTTCAGGGGGTAACGGATACGCAGCTGGCAGAACGGGGCATGAGCCGACGGGTCGCCCTGTCCGTTCCGCACTTCCTGTTCCTCGGCGCGGTGCTGGCCAGCACCGATCTGGTGGCGGTGGTGCCGTCGCGGCTGGTACGCGACAACGCCGCGCTGCAAGTGGTCGAACCTCCCCTGGAGGTACCAGGCTTCGAGATGCTCATGCTCTGGCACGAACGTATCCACCGCGACCCGGCCCATCAGTGGCTGCGCGAACACATCGTGAAGTCGGTATGAGCGGCCCCGCCGCTTCATCCAAATACACCGGCCCGTAGCATCGCGACGCCTGCTCTTACGACGTACACGGCCATGGGCGGTTTCAACGAACCCTAACGCAAATCTGTCTTATTTAAAGCTAGTTAGCCTGCTAATATTGCCGCCCTGATTTTTCTGTCGCGAACCCCTGTGATGCTTGCGCCGCTCCGTCGCCCGCTGCCGCTGTTGCTCCTGATCCTGGCAGGCGCCCAGGTGGCTTGCGACCAGTCGCCACGCTTCACCCAGGCCGAGCCCGGCGAAGCCCTCTCCGGCGGTACGGCCACGGTATCGCGCAGCGACCACAACGCCTTCTCCCTGCCCTCCGCCAACCTGAAGGCCGAACGTCGCCTGGACTTCAGCGTGGGCAACAGTTTCTTCCGCAACCCCTGGGTGATCGCACCTTCCACCACCACCGCACGGGATGGCCTCGGCCCGCTGCTCAATACCAACGCCTGCCAGAACTGCCATATCCGCGATGGCCGTGGCCATCCGCCCGAACCCGGCAGCGTGAATGCCGTGTCGATGCTGGTGCGCCTGTCGATTCCCGCCGGCAGCGCGGACGAGTGGATCATCGAGCGCCAGGGCGTGCTACCCGAGCCGAAGTACGGTGCCCAGTTGCAGGACATGGCCAACCCGGGCGTGCCCCCCGAGGGCAAGGTGCGCGTCGAGTACAGCACCCATAGCGTGCAGTTCGATGACGGCTACACCCTCGAGTTGCGCAAACCGCAGTTGAACATCAGCCAGCTCGGCTACGGGCCGATGCACCCCGATACGCTGTTCTCCGCGCGAGTCGCGCCGCCGATGATCGGCCTCGGCCTGCTCGAGGCGATCCCGGAATCGGCCATTCTGGCCAACGCCGATCCCGAGGATCGTGATGGCGATGGCATCGCCGGGCAGCCCAACTGGGTATGGGACGACGCTCAGCAGAAGACCGTGCTTGGCCGTTTCGGCTGGAAAGCCGGGCAGCCAACCCTGAATCAGCAGAATGCTCACGCCTTCGCCCATGACATGGGCCTGACCAGCAGCCTGCTGCCACACGACCAGTGTACCGATGCGCAGACAGCCTGCCGCCAGGCGCCCCACGGCGGCGAGCCGGAAGTCAGCGATAACATCATGAGCATGGTGTTGTTCTACACCCGTAACCTCGCTGTGCCGGCCCGCCGCAAGGCCGACGACGCCCAGGTGCTGGCGGGCAAGACCCTGTTCCATCGCGCCGGCTGCCAGGGCTGCCACACACCGCAGTTCGTCACCGCCGCCGATGCCGCCGAGCCGGAACTGGCCAACCAGACCATTCGTCCCTATACCGATCTGTTGCTGCACGACATGGGCGACGGCCTGGCCGATGGCCGCAGCGAATTCCGCGCCAGCGGCAGACAATGGCGCACCGCGCCGCTGTGGGGCATTGGCCTGACCGAAAACGTCAGCGGCCATACCCAGTTCCTGCATGACGGCCGCGCACGCAACCTGCTCGAAGCCATTGCCTGGCACGGCGGCGAAGGCGAAGCGGCCAAGCGCCACGTACTGACATTTTCCAGCGAGGAGCGCGCCGCGCTTCTGGCCTTTCTGAACTCACTGTAAAGGAGCTGCGCATGATCCGTTCTCCGCTGACCATCGCCCTGCTGGGCATGACCCTGGCCGCCTGCTCACCCGCCGATCCTCAGGCCACGGTCAGCGCTGCGCTGGCCGAAGGTGTGCTGCTGCCGGCCCACAGCACCTGGAGGGAGGCCAATGCAGGCCTGGCCACCAGTTCCAAGGCGTTCTGCGCCGGCGACCAGGATCTATCGGCGGCGCGCCAGGCCTTTCTCACCACCCAGAGCGCCTGGGCAGGTCTGCAACCCCTGGTGGTCGGGCCACTGGCCGAGGGCAATCGCACCTGGCAGGTGCAGTTCTGGCCGGACAAGAAAAACCTGGTGGCGCGTCAGGTGCAGGCACTGGTCAAAAGCAAGCCACAGCTCAGCCCTGCCGACCTGGAGAAATCCAGCGTCGTCGTCCAGGGGCTCACCGCTTACGAATACCTGATCTACGACCCGGAGATCGACCTGCAGGATAGTGAGCAGAAAGCTCGCTACTGCCCACTGCTGGTCGCCATCGGCGAACATCAGCAGGCTCTGGCCAATACGGTACTGGAGCAGTGGCAGGCCAAGGATGGCGCGCTCAGCCAGTTCAAGACCTTCCCCAACGAGCGCTATGCCGAGGCCGGAGAGGCGATCTCCGACATCCTGCGTACCCAGATCACCGCCATCGACAGCCTGAAGAAGAAGCTCGGCGCACCGATGGGCCGACAGAGCAAGGGGCTACCGCAGCCCTATCAGGCCGAAGCCTGGCGCAGCCAGGCCAGTCTGGCCAACATCGGTGCCAGCCTGGCCGGAGCCGAGCGAATCTGGCGGGGCGCGAACAAGGACGGCATCCAGGCCCTGCTCGGCAGCGACCAGGACACCCTCAAGCAACGTATCGATGCAGCCTATGCCGATACCCGGCAGAAGCTCACCGGCCTGCAGCGCCCGTTGGGCGAACTGCTCGGCGATGAAGCCGGGAGCAAGGCCCTCAACGAATTCTACGACAGCCTCAACGTATTGCACCGCCTGCATGATGGCGAACTGGCCCGTGCACTGGGCATCCAGCTGGGCTTCAATGCCAACGACGGGGACTGACCGATGAGCATCAAACGCAGAGCCTTTCTCGGCCTGAGTGCAGCGGTTCTGGCGGCCGGCGCGCTGGGCAGCTGGAAGTTGAGCCACACCGGCGGCCAGCCGCTGTTGCTGTCGGCTCGTAACGACCAGGGCGGCAAACACTACGCCGTCGGTTACCGACTGGATGGCGAGCGCGCCTTCGCCACTCAAGTCACGGAGCGCTGCCATGATGTGGTGCCCCATCCCAGCTTGCCCATGGCGCTGTTCGTCGGTCGCCGGCCGAGCACCGAGAGCTACCTGATCGACACCCGTGACGGCCGCCTGCTGCAGACGCTGCGCAGCGAAAAAGATCGGCATTTCTACGGCCACGCGGTGTTCCACAAGGATGGCGAGTGGCTGTACGCCACCGAGAACGACACCCGTGATCCAGGTCGCGGTGTACTCGGCGCCTATCGATTGGAAGGCGAGCGCCTGCTGCGTCGCGACGAGCTGTCCACCCATGGCCTCGGCCCCCATCAGGTGCTGTGGATGCCCGATGGCGAGACCCTGGTGGTCGCCAACGGCGGCATCCGCACCGAGGCGGAAAGCCGGGTGGAGATGAACCTGAATGCCATGCAAGCCAGCCTGGTACTGATGGCCCGCGACGGCACCCTGCACAGCAAGGAGCAGTTGCCCGAACAGATGAATAGCGTGCGCCACCTGGCCGTGGCCAGTGACGGCACCATCGTCAGCGGCCAGCAGTACATGGGCGACGCCATGGATGCGGTGCCACTGGTGGCGATCAAGCGCCCCGGTCAGCCATTCCAGCACTTCCCGATGGCCGATGCGCAACGCCAGATGATGAACCAGTACACCGCCAGCGTGGCGGTGCACAGCGACCTGCGCCTGCTGGCGATGACCGCACCTCGAGGCAATCGCCTGTTCATCTGGGATCTGGACAGTGGCGCCGTACGCCTGGACGCCGCCCTACCCGACTGTGCCGGCGTCGGCGCCGTGGAAAACGGCTTCGTGGTCAGCGCCGGCATTGGCCGCTGCCGCCTGTATGACTGCCGCAGCGAGCGCATCGCCATGCAGCCGCTGGAACTCCCGGCAGGGCTATGGGACAACCACCTGCGCTTGGCCTGACCGGCAACAAAGTGGCGTTGGCGGACGTTCGAAATTTGTATCGGATGTGCCGGCCAAATGTCGGATTACGCTTCGCTAATCCAACCTACGAGGCTATGGGACAACCACCTGCGCCTGGCCTGACAGGCAATAAAGTGGCGATAGCCGCCGTAGGGTGGATCGGGGCGCGTAGCTGACGCTCTTTTCATCCACCATTGCGATCGCCAGGTTGGTGGAAGGATCGGGCCGCGTAGGCAAGCGTCGTCCACCCTACGACAGGCTGCTTGCGCCTTGTCGCTGCCTGATTGCCTAGCCGTTTAGAGCAAGCCGAGCTGCTCGGCCCTGGGCTCGCTGTCGGTGTACTCAGGCAGCGGCGGCAAGCCCGGCAACCTCTCGCTCAGCAATTGATGGAAGCGCAGCGCCTGGGCGGCGGCAAGGTGGTTGTCCGGCGTGTGCAGGAATACGTAGGCCGTCAGACCCTGCTCGATCCAGGCGGCGACCTTGTCCAGCCAGGGCTCGAGAAATGGCTGATTGGCGTCGAGATCCGGCCCGCCGATAAAGCGTACCTGGGGGCTATCGCTGAATGCTGCCGGACGAATCGGCAAGCGTGGTTTCTTCGATTGCGCATGCAACACCGCCGGATCGCTGGAGCGGCAACTGAACAGCGCACGGGAGTCGAGGCAGATACGCTCCACACCGCGCTCGTGCAGCAGCCGGTTGAGCGCGCGCTCCTCGTCTCCCTTGTCGAAGAACGCCGGATGACGCACCTCCACGGCCAGTCGGCGATGTACGAACTCATCCAGCCATACCGCCAGCTCACTCAAACGCGACGGCCCGAACATCGCCGGAAGCTGCAACCACAAGGGTGCCACCCGCTCACCCAGCGGCGCCAGCAGATCGAGAAACGCCTGGGTGTTATCGAGCTGATCCCGTAGATCACCTTCGTGGCTGATATCCCTGGGCACCTTGGCGCAAAACCGAAAATGCGCGGGCATGCGCTGCGCCCAGCGCGCAACAGTGTCTTGCGAAGGCCTGGCATAAAAGGTGGTGTTGCCTTCCACCGCGCTGAACACACGGCTGTAGTGCTCCAGGCTGTCAGCCAGATTGAGATCCGCAGGGTAGAAACTGCCGCGCCAGGCGGTTTCGCTCCAGGAAGGACAACCGAGGAAATAGGGAAGCATCAGAGGCCGTTGATCAGTCAAAGACCGCTATTGTGCCCTGTGTGGCGCGAGAGGTGCAGACCGGAAGTCGATCAGGCGTACAGGTCGAGTCCCAGCACCTGCTGGGCGTCCACGTCACGAGCATAGGCCTCGGTACTGCTGTAACTGGCAATGGCCTGGGCAGCACGGTTGCTCATGGCTGGCTGGTAAGTGCTATCCAGCGAGCGCACGGGGAAGTTGTCGGTGCTGGCATTGGTCTGCTGCACGCGACGAATCTGCGGGGTCTGCTCGAAGCCTTGAGTAGCGGCCGTAGATGCCGGTTGCTCGCGCTTTACTTCCTCTTCCCGGTTCGCCTCACGATAGGGCGTGACCGCAGTCCCCGAGCGGGGGCCACGATCCGGTGAGTAAGGCGCGATGTTACCGTCGATACGCATCAAGAGAGGCTCGGCAGAAAGGCGTGCGGAAATGCTGGCAATTTAGCTGCACCACACGCCCTTGGCAATGCATGTCGAGAAGTTGACGACAAAAGGACGGCTCGAAATACTGCCGCCTGTCGGCGTCTCAAAATCCGGCCGGCGGCGGCATCTTTGGCGTAGCGACCTGATCGCGCAAGTAGATCGGCTGCGCCTGATCGGCAACCACCGCCTCACCACGCGCCCAGGCGAAACGAGCGAGGCTGAGCAGGTCTTCGGCGTGGGGCAGCAGGCCGTCATCCCGAGCAGAAACCTGCGCGGCGATACGCGGCGCGAAGGTTCCCCAGCCGGTGCCGGCACCGAACCACTCGCCTGCGGCATCGGTCGGCAGTTGCGCTTGCTCGGGTGCCAGCACGGCCTCACGACCAACAAGACGCATCTCGCCCTGCTCGGCGCGGTAACAACCCCAGTAAACCTCGTCCATTCGCGCGTCGATCGCCGCAGCGACCTGACTGGCGCCATGCTCACGCAGGGAGCGTTGCGCCAGCACCGCCAGGTTGGATACCGGCAGCACCGGGCGATCCAGGGCGAACGCCAGGCCCTGCACCACGCCAATGGCGATGCGCACGCCGGTGAAGGCGCCGGGACCACGACCGAAGGCGATGGCGTCCAGCGCCGATAACGCGACGCCCTGCCCGTCGAGCAGCGCCTTGATCATGGGTAACAGCCGCTGCGCGTGCAGGCGCGGGATCACCTCGTAGTGACTCGTCACCCGGCCGTCGTGCAACAGGGCGACGGAACAGGCTTCGGTGGCGGTATCGAGGGCCAGCAGAGTGGTCATGGCGATCTGTAGAGGTGGCTGAGCGGGCGGGCATTAAAACGGTTTGAGGCGCTTTTTTCCAGCACGGCGGCAACCTGGTTCAGCATTACCCCCGTGTGGGCTCCGTAGCCTGAGCCAGCCGCAGGCGTAATCCGCGTTTCGCGATACGCCTGCCGCTTGAAGCTGAAGCTTGTCGCTACTTCTAACTCACCATTTCTCGATCACGGGCTTTGCGCCCCAGGCTTGCAGGGATTCTTCCGACCAGGAGCCATAACCGGCGTTCGGGAACACGATCCACTCGGTGCCCCACTTCTCGGCCTCTGCCTCGACACCCGCACGCTGCTGCGCCACCGGTGTCTTGCGGAAACGCCCATCGAAATCGTGCAGGGTATCGCCCAGCAGCATCACGATCCGGTAATCCTTGGCGACGATTGCCCGGCGCTCGACCTTGGGTGGCCCGAGCAGCAGTACGCTTTCTGCGCTGACCTGAGGCAGCTCGAGCTTCTCCAGAGCTTTCAAAGTGTAGTCCTTCTGCTCTTCCGAACGATCCGACACATAGCGGATGGTGACGCCAAGTCTGTCGGCGTGCTCGAGGAATTTCTTGGCGCCCGGAATCAGCACGGGATTGCCATCACGCTCCCAGGGTAGCCAGGTATCCCAGCCGTCGTAGGTGTGGCAATTGGCAAGGTCACGTGCCAACAGCGCGGAGTTGTCGATGACCGTTTCATCCACGTCGGTGACGATGGCCAGTTTCGAAGGATCGTCTGCCGCGGCCACAGCTGCATCCAGCTTTTCGGTGGCGATGTTGTAAGCCTGCATCTGCAAGGCCCGAACTTCCGCTGATTGCTGCTGATAACGCAGCGCCATGGTGAATTGGTCAACCGAGCACTCGCCCTTCTTTTCCGGGGCGCCGTCGGCGAATGCGACAGATGCGCTCAATGCCGAAGCCACGAAGGCGATAGGCAAGCAGGCAAATCTTCTGTTCTTGGTCATGGAGTGCACTCTGTGGGGGTGGTTGATGTAAAGCCGCCTTCCTCAACTGTAAGTGACGGTCGATGAAACCAGGAGAGCAGCTCGGATGCCCTACGCTGCTTACCCTGGAACAGTGATGCATGCCAAAGGTGGCGGCCTGATGTTCGAAAGGCTCTGGCCAGGAACGACATTGGCTTAACCCGCCAAGCCATCGACATGCCCAAAAACGACAACGGCCCGCAAGCGGGCCGTTGATGTCAGGTAAGCATGGCTCAGCTGAGCGCCGCCAGTACCTTGGAGGTGATCTGCTCGACCGAGCCAACACCAGCGACGGCGCTGTACTTCGGCGTGCCTTCGGCGGCCGAAAGCTTCTGGTAGAAATCCACCAGCGGCTTGGTCTGCGAATGGTAGACCGACAGACGATGACGCACGGTAGCTTCCTTGTCGTCGTCGCGCTGGATCAACTCTTCACCGGTTTCGTCGTCCTTGCCGGCGACCTTCGGTGGATTGTGCTCGGTGTGGTACACGCGGCCAGAGCCCGGATGCACACGGCGACCGGCGATGCGACCGACGATTTCTTCGTCATCGACGGCGATTTCGACCACGTGGTCGATTTGTACGCCGGCGTCCTTGAGAGCCTGAGCCTGAGGAATGGTGCGCGGGAAGCCGTCGAACAGAAAGCCATTGGCACAATCGGGCTGAGCGATGCGCTCTTTGACCAGATTGATGATCAGCTCATCGGAGACCAGACCGCCAGCATCCATCACGCTTTTTGCGGCCAGGCCCAGTTCGGTGCCGGCCTTGACCGCTGCACGCAGCATGTCACCCGTGGAGATCTGTGGAATCGAGAATTTCTTGGTGATGAAACCAGCCTGAGTACCTTTGCCGGCACCGGGCGCCCCCAACAGAATCACGCGCATCGATGTGCTCCTCAAGTTCTTGGTAGTGATGGTGGACTCGCCTCGTGGGGCCAATCTCGAAAAAATTCGACAGGCCAGCCAGAGGCCGAACTGCCAGAAGGTCGATCAAGATACACAGCACCCCTATGCCGCACAAGCCATCGAAAGTCGCAGACAAATGCGACCAAGGCCTCATTTCCAGGCAACGCCCCGCAGCTTGCTGCCATCGTTTCAGGGAGCCGCCAGACAGCCGATGTCAAAATCAGCAATATCCTCTCAAAACACCGCTTTTGTATGCTTTTTTGCTGCCGTTTGCGACATTTTCTGCATACTTACCCCATACATCTGAACAGCCCGCAAACACCTCAGCCCGTATTGCGCAAACCCGCCGCAATACCGGCTACGCTGACCAGCAACGCCTGTTCCAGAGCACTTCCCGCCTCCTGCTCACGCTGCCGGAAGCGGGCCAGCAGTTCGGCCTGCAGCAGATGCAACGGATCCAGGTAGGTGTTGCGCACAGTGATGAACGCCAGGGTCTCCGGGCTGTGGACAAGCAACTGCGATTGCCCGGTCAAACCCAGAACCACAGCGCCAGCCTGCGACAATAGGTCGCGCAAGTGCGCCCCCAACGGATGCAGTTCGGAGTCGACCAAGCGCTCGTCGTACAGCCTGGCGATCGACTCATCCGCCTTGGCCAGCACCATTTCCAGCATGTCGATGCGGGTGCGGAAAAACGGCCAGTGCTCGCGCATATCTCGCAACAGCTCACCTTCACCACGCTCCAGAGCGCCGCTCAAGGCGGCTTCCCAGCCCAGCCACGCCGGCAACATCAGGCGCGTCTGCGTCCAGGCGAAAATCCACGGGATCGCCCGCAGGCTTTCCACACCGCCCTCACGCCGCTTGGCCGGTCGACTGCCCAGCGGCAGACGACCAAGCTCCTGCTCCGGTGTCGCCTGGCGGAAGTACTCGACGAATTGCGGATGCTCGCGCACCACGCCCCGGTAGGCCACCACGCCATCGGCCGACAGCCGATCCATCTGCGCGCGCCAGGCCGGCTCTGGCGCGGGTGGCGGCAGCAGGGTGGCTTCCAGCACGGCGGCGAGATAGAGGTTGAGGTTCTGCTCGGCGATGTCCGGCATGCCGAATTTGAAGCGGATCATCTCGCCCTGCTCGGTGGTGCGGAAGCGCCCGTTCACCGAACCCGGCGGTTGCGACAGAATCGCCTCGTGAGCAGGGCCGCCGCCGCGCCCTACGGTGCCGCCGCGGCCATGGAACAGCAGCAGCTCGACCTGATGCTGTCGGCAGATATCCACCAGGCTTTCCTGAGCGCGGTACTGCGCCCAGGCTGCGGCCGTGGTGCCAGCGTCCTTGGCGGAATCGGAGTAGCCGATCATCACTTCCTGAGGGCCATGCAGGTTGGCACGATAACCCGGCAGCCCAAGCAGCCGTTCGATGACGATTGCCGCGTTGTCCAGATCCGCCAGGGTCTCGAACAATGGCACCACGCGCATCGGCCGGCGCAGCCCGGATTCCTTGAGCAGCAGTTGCACCGCGAGCACATCGGAGGCGGCACCGGCCATGGAAATGACGTAGGAGCCGAGGGACGCCGCTGGTGCAGCCGCCACTTCACGGCAGGTCGCCAGCACCTCGGCAGTCTCGCCTGCGGGATGGAAGTCGGTAGGCAGCAGTGGCCGACGGCTGCTCAGTTCGCTCTGCAGAAAGTGCAGACGCTGCTCTTCATCCCACTCTTCGTAACGGCCAAGGCCCAGGTAATCGGTGATTTCACCGAGCGCCGCAGCGTGGCGAGCTGCATCCTGGCGCACGTCGAGACGCACCAGGAACAAGCCAAAGGTGCTGACCCGGCGCAGAAAGTCGAGCAACGGCCCGTCGGCGATAACCCCCATGCCGCATTCGTGCAGCGAGCGATAGCAAAGGTGCAGCGGCTCATAGAGTTCGGCGTTGTCCTGCAATACGGCGGCCGGCGGGCTGACCGAACCGGCGAGCGATTCATGAGCCCAGGCGCGTGTCGCCCGCAGGCGCTCGCGTACCTGCTTGAGCAGTGCGCGGTACGGCTCGGCGCTGTCGCCGGCACGCGAACGCAATTCGTCACTGGCCTGCTGCATGGACAGCTCGGCAGCCAGGCTGTCGATGTCGCGCAGATACAGATCGGCTGCCATCCAGCGCGCCAACAACAGCACTTCGCGGGTCACCTTGGCGGTCACGTTGGGGTTGCCGTCACGATCGCCGCCCATCCACGACGCAAAACGGATCGGTGCCGCTTCCAACGGCAGACGCAGTCCGGTTTCCCGCTGCAGCGCCTGGTCGGCCTTGCGTAGCACCGTCGGCAGCGCATACCACAGCGAGTTTTCAATGACCGCGAAGCCCCACTTGGCCTCGTCCACCGGGGTTGGCCGCACGCGACGGATTTCCTCGGTATGCCAAGCCTCGGCGATCAGCCGCTGCAGGCGGATAGCGATAGCTTCGCGCTCGGCGTCGGAGAGATCGCGGTGATCCTGCTCCGCCAGTTGCGCGGCAATGGCGTCGTATTTTTGAATCAGGGTGCGTCGCGCGACTTCGGTCGGGTGAGCGGTGAGTACCAGCTCGATATCCAGCCGACCAACCTGGCGTGCCAAGGCTTCGCGGTCATGGCCACCAGCGCGCAGACGCTGCAGCAACTCATCCAGTATGCGGTTCTCGAAGGGCTGCTCCTCGCCCACCTCTCGCCGACGCACGCGATGGTACTGCTCGGCGATATTAGCCAGATTGAGGAATTGGTTGAACGCACGAGCCACCGGCAGCAGTTCGTCGTCGTTCAGTTGGTCAAGGGTATCGCTGAGCTGCCGGGCGCCGTCCGCCGAGCCCTGGCGCGCCGCCTTGGCGCCCTTGCGGATGCGCTCGATCTTGTCGAGGAAGGCATCGCCGTACTGCTCGCGGATAGTGGTGCCGAGTAACTCACCAAGCTGGTGAACGTCCTCGCGTAGACGTGCGTCGATTTGCGTCATACCAGTGCCCTTGCGCCGCTGCGTGAGCGTTCAGATTGCCCAGCCTGGCAGCGCCTGACAAGCAGGTCTGCGAGCAAAGCTGCAGAACGACGCCTTCGCGTACCAACTGGAACGCAGACAGAGGGCTCAGGTCTGTAACAGAGAACCGCCCCACCTCGAGGTACCTATGAAGATCCGCGAACTCGTCCAGCAATGGGAACAGAACGCTACCGGCCGCCTGGTCAGTACGCCCTATCAGGTGTACCTGGATGTGGAGTCGGCTGCGCGCCTGGCCGCGCTCAGCCACATGTACCCCAAACGGCGACCGGAAGAGTTGCTGGCCGAACTGCTGGGTGCAGCCCTGGAAGACCTCGAAGCCAGCCTGCCGTACGTGCAGGGCACACATGTGGTGGCCACCGACGAGGAAGGCAATCCGGTCTACGAGGACATCGGCCCGACCCCGCGTTTTCTGGAACTGGCACGCCATTACCTGCAGGAGACGAGCCCCGACAAGGATGAACCTGGCAATCAATAGCCTGTTCACGCTAACCACTCAGATACCGCCAAAGCACCGGACGGCGTGGCTTTCGACGTTTTTCTGGCGACGCGATCCTGGCAAGACGCATTTTTTTGCTGAACGTTTCCTGTCTCAGCCAACTCACAGGGTTATGCCGTGATGACCGCTGGTCGCCGGAGAACAACTTACTCAGCAGCTACCGCTCATGAGTATCCGGACGGCAGGTGACCATTGTGGGAACCGACTGTTTGCCAGGAATTTACCAATGGAGTTGCACACCATGTCCACTAAAACCGCTTCAAACGCTCGTACTCAACTGGCCGGCTGGAAAGTCGCGGCATTGGCCATCGGCAGCAGCTTGCTACTCGTCGGTTGCGCAGGCAACCCGCCCAGTGAGCAACTGGCTGTGACCAAGTCTGCGGTCAATGAAGCCGTGAGTTCCGGCGGTACCGAGTTCGCCGCAGTCGAAACCAAATCGGCTCAGGACAAGTTGAAGCAGGCCGAGTTGGAAGTCGTCGAGAAGAACTACGAAGAAGCCAAGCGTCTGGCCGAACAAGCCGAGTGGGACGCACGCGTTGCCGTTCGTAAAACCCAGGCGGCCAAGGCCGAGAAGGCGCTGCAGGATGCTCAACAAGGTATCGAGGAGCTGCGTCAGGAAGGTCTGCGTGGAACCCAGACGGCTCCGACCCAGGGTCAGTAACAGCCTCGACAGACTTCGCCAATTGAATAAAGGATGAACGACCATGCGTAATCAAGTGATGATTCCCGCCCTGCTGGCTCTGAGCGTTGGCCTGGCTGCCTGCTCGACCCAGCCTAACGTGAACCTGGAACAGGCACGCAGCAGCTACTCCTCTCTGCAGACCGACCCGCAATCGGTGAAAGTCGCAGCGCTGGAAACCAAGGATGCTGGTGAAGCCCTGGAGAAAGCCGAGCGCGCTTACCGCGAGAAGGAAAACGAGAAGAAAGTCGACCAACTCTCCTACCTGGCCAACCAGCGTATCGAAGTCGCACGCCAGACCATCGCTCTGCGCACTACCGAGCAGAACCTGGAAAAGACTGGCGCCCAGCGTGCCCAGGCTCGCCTGGAAGCGCGTGACGCGCAGATCAAGCAGTTGCAGGACAGCCTCAACGCCAAGCAGACCGAACGCGGCACACTGGTCACCTTCGGTGATGTGCTGTTCGATCTGAACCGCTCCGAGCTCAAGCCTGGTGGCATGCACAACATCACCAAGCTCGCCCAGTTCCTGCAGGAAAACCCGGATCGCAAGGTGATCGTCGAAGGCTATACCGACAGCACCGGTTCCGCCGAGTACAACCAGGGCCTGTCCGAGCGTCGCGCCAACTCCGTACGTGCCGCACTGGTACGTCAGGGCGTAGGCCCGGAGCGCATCGTTGCCCAGGGTTACGGCAAGGAATACCCGGTTGCCAGCAACGCCGACTCTGCCGGCCGCGCTCAGAACCGTCGTGTGGAAGTGACCATTTCCAACGACAACAAGCCGGTTGCTCCGCGTTCATCCGCTAACAACTAAAGGCCCCGGCCTGCCCAGGCGTATTTGCGTTCCTCTCGGGGAACGCAGATGCGCCACCCAACAAGCCCCGTTTTACGGGGCTTGTTGCTTCTGGGCTCGTCAATCGTTACAGCGCACTGCCCGTTTACGGTCGTCCACCAGTACACCGCTGAGCCCCTTCTGCTGAAGGTCGAACAGCACCAAGACGCCGTCGATGCATTGGGCAACCTGATCGGCCGGTTTCAGGCTCACCTTGTAGTCCTCGCCAGGAACGGTCTTGAGCATGGTGAATTCGGACAGCAGCAAGGCATCCTCCGGTTTGGCGAAATGCAGGTAGCCGTAGTAGCCGAGCACGGCCACCGTCGCACAGATGCTGCCGATAGCGGTAAGGATCAGGGGGATGGGGTTGCGAACGTCACTCATGGGGTCTCTCGATTGAGCTGCATAAAGCGTGGACTCAGGCCCGGCAGCGTGGTTTAGGCAGTGGCTCGTCGAAATGGCGTCATGACCCGCGATTGCATTACGCGTTCTCGTTGCCCGGTCGGGTGAACGAATAGCGGTCGATGTCCTGACGCAACTGCCAGCCCTGACTCTTCCAGTAACGGGCGGCGGCATCGTTGGTTTTGATCACATCGAGATGGCACTTGCCGATACCCAGCGCTGCAAGGCTGGACAGGCAGCGTTGCACCAGCATATTGGCGATGCCCTGGCGCCGGTATTCGGGCAATACCAGCAGATGCTGCAGATATCCGCGACGACCGTCGTGGCCACACATCACGCAGCCGCACAGACCCGAGTCGGTTTCTGCGACGAAGCTCATGCCCGGATTGCGCTCGAGGTATCGGGCGGTTGATTCGCGAGAGTCGGCGTCGCGCAAGGAGATGCCGGGGGTGATGCTCATCAACGCGAGAACCGCATCGTAATCGCTCATCGTCATGACCCGGATATTGATCATTGCAAAGCACCTGTAAAGATAAAACAACCGCCTTATCAGTGCTCAACGCCGCGACGCTTAGAGCCCAGGACGAAGGCGACTACCCTGAATCCGGCGCCGGCAATAGCCGGCCAGTTCGAACCTGATAAGGCAATAGGAATAAACATCCCGGTACGTCACCCTTCGCTTCCCGCTTATCGCTTGCAGCTCGTGGCTGCTACAGGATATTGGCGTAATCGGCTTCGATCCGATCCAGGCTCAGGTGGTTGAGGAAGTTGGAGAAGCACATCCAGGCCGACAGCGAGTTGAGATCACGGAACTGCTGCGGCAGGTATTTGGGCGGACTCACCAGCCCCTCATCGACCAGTTGACGTAGCGTACGCATATCTTCGAGCGTGGTCTTGCCGCAGAACAATAAAGGGATCTGTTCCAGCTTGCCTTTGCGCACGGCGAGCTGGATGTAGTTGTAGATCATGATGAAACCCTTCAGGTAGGACAGATCCTTGGTGAAGGGCAGCCCGTTCGGAGCCGATCCGCGGAAGGCGCGACTGGCGTTGCTGTAGCTGTCTTCCAGGCTGAAGCCCTGCTCCCGGTAGAAATCGCAGACCTGCAGGAAATCCGCGCCCTGCTCGGCCATATGGATCGCGCGGGTGCGGTTGGTGAGTTTGCGCAGGCGGCTGGGATAGGACGCGAAGGCGATCACTTCCATCAGAATGGCCAGGCCCTCCTGGGTGACCGTCGACGAGGGCGGGCCCTTGGCCAGAAAGGTGCAGATCGGCTGGTTCTGGCCGTTGAGCGTGGTCGCCACGTGCACCAGGCCTTCGTGCACCTCAAGCGCCTTGACGTCACGCTCGTTGAACATGGCGTCAGCGCGAATTTTGATGTAATCGGCGCCCGCGGCGGCATCGGCAAGAATGCCGTCGGACTCGAACACGCGAATGGTGCTGTCACTCTCGCCGAACACCAGGTTCAGCCGGCTCTGCAGCAGCGCGACAGTGTCCTTGGCGCTGAGGGTCTTGGGCTCGTCCTTGAGATCGCCGCGGCTGTCGATGTTGTTCAGGTAACCGGAAAACATCAGCCCCAGATCCGCCAGGGTCGGGTCGCCGGCGTGGAAGGCGTCGGACGCGGCACCGTACAGTTCCTGGGAAATCAGCCCGAAATCGGAGGTACCACGGGCCTCCAGCATGCGAATGACCATTCGGTATTCGCGGCACATGCGCCGCATGATCTGCCCTACCGGGTTGAACTGGCCGAGTTGGCGGGTGACGTCGCGCTCGATGTTCTGGAACTCCAGCTTCTTCGCCGCCGGGTCGAATGCCAGCGGGCGGCTATCGTAGTAGGCGCGGTCGATGGCGGGCAGTTCCCTGCCCTTGTGCTTGAGAAAGGTCTGGCGAATGGAGTCGTCCCACTTCACCGCGTCGAGCACGCGGATCGGCGTCTGCGCCTCGACGATACGATCGGACAGCGCGCGCACGACCAGTTGGTAACCGTCGAGTCCTGTGTGGCTGTTCATGGAAATCTCCGCTGGATTACTGAAGTTGCCGAACCGGCGCTCAGAGCCTGTTTCCGAACTCGCGAGCTAGAGCCATGCAAGGCAAAAACAAGCAAGGAAGCGGACTGGGCTCGCATTCGAGTTTACTAGCTGTAAATGAGCATTCCGACCTTGTTTTTAACGCCGCAGGGCCGACGCGCAGCAGATCGTAAAAAGGCTCTTACGGGCCGGTTCGCTGATAGCGCGCCACCTCGACAAACACATCGGAGTTGGCCGGGTCATTGAGGTAGGCGAACACCTGCTCCAGCCCGCTGGTGACCAATACGCCGTCGCCCTGCGGCATCTCCACGCTGCTGCCTTTCAGCTCACCGTTATCGATGGCCTGAAGAATGCGTTCGACATCGAGGTTGAACAGTACCAGCTCATTGTCGTGGGTCAGTTCGAAACCGCCGATGGCGAAATTCGCGCCCATGCGCTTGGGCACCCCGGCCGACAGGTACCAGCGTCGCCCATGGTGAGCGACGGTAAAGCTGTAGCTCTGCAGGCTGGCGACATTGTCGGTGCTGTCGATATAGGTATCGGCCTTGTACAGATTGGAGCCCGAGCGGCTGATATCCAGGTAGCGCAGTTCGCCCCATTCATCGGTACGCGACCAGACGCCGAGCAGCGGGATCGGTGCCACTTCATTGGCCGGAATCGGCTCCTTGAAGGTCACCAGGCAGCCACCCAACAATAGAAACGACAGCATCACCAGTGCACGCCAGGCTTTCATCATGCTCTCCTTGAGACGATCGTGAGGCCGCCACGAGCATAGTCCGTTCCCTTGACGCAACGCGTCAAGCACACCGACCGGGCGCCCACTCACAGGATAGGCGCTGAATCACGGACAACAAAAAGCCGCCCGAGGGCGGCTTGTTTGAACTTCAGAGTTCCGGACGCATGTGCGGGAACAGAATCACGTCGCGAATCGACGGCGAATTGGTCAGCAGCATCACCAGACGATCGATGCCGATGCCCTCACCTGCGGTCGGCGGCATGCCATATTCGAGCGCACGGACGAAGTCGGCGTCGAAGTGCATGGCTTCATCGTCGCCGGCGTCCTTGTCGGCCACCTGTTGCTGGAAGCGCTCGGCCTGATCTTCCGCGTCGTTCAACTCGGAGTAGGCGTTGGCGATCTCGCGGCCACCGATGAACAGCTCGAAGCGGTCGGTGACGCTCGGATCATCGTCGCTGCGACGGGCCAGCGGCGACACTTCGAACGGATAGCGGGTGATGAAATGCGGCTGCTCCAGCTTGTGCTCGACCAGCTCTTCGAAAATCATCACCTGCAGTTTGCCCAGGCCTTCGAAGCCAAGCACCTTGGCACCGGCTTTCTTGGCGATCTCACGCGCCTTGTCTACATCCTGCAGGTCGGCGGCGGTGATTTCCGGGTTGTACTTGAGGATCGAGTCGAACACCGACAGGCGCACGAACGGCTCACCGAAGTGGAACACCTTGTCGCCGTATGGCACATCGGTGGTACCGAGCACGCTCTGGGCCAGCTCGCGGAACAGTTCCTCGGTCAGATCCATGTTGTCTTCGTAATCGGCATAGGCCTGGTAGAACTCGAGCATGGTGAACTCGGGGTTGTGCCGGGTCGAAACGCCTTCGTTACGGAAGTTGCGGTTGATCTCGAAGACCTTCTCGAAGCCACCAACCACCAGGCGCTTGAGGTACAACTCAGGCGCGATGCGCAGGAACATGGCCATGTCCAGCGCGTTGTGGTGGGTTTCGAACGGCTTGGCCGCGGCACCGCCAGGGATGGTCTGCAGCATCGGCGTTTCCACTTCGAGGAAGTTGCGCTCGGCGAGGAAACGACGGATGTGAGCGATCACCTGGGAACGTACGCGGAAGGTTTCACGAACCTCTTCGTTGACGATCAGGTCGACATAGCGCTGGCGATAGCGCTGTTCGGTGTCGGTCAGGCCGTGGTGCTTGTCCGGCAGCGGACGCAGCGACTTGGTCAGCAGGCGCACGTCGGTCATCTCGACGTACAGGTCGCCCTTGCCACTACGGGCCAGGGTGCCAACGGCGGCGATGATGTCGCCCATGTCCCAGGTCTTGACCGCTGCCAGGGTTTCCTCGGGCAGCGTCTTGCGGTTGACGTAGACCTGGATGCGCCCACTCATGTCCTGGATGACCATGAAAGAGCCACGGTTGAGCATGATGCGACCGGCAACCTTGACTGGAATGGCAGCGGCTTCGAGCTCTTCCTTGGTCTTGTCGACGTACTGTTTCTGCAGGTCGGCGCAGAGGTTGTCGCGACGGAAGTCGTTGGGGAAGGCATTGCCCTGCTCACGGATGACAGCAAGCTTGTCCTTGCGCTGGGCAATCAGCTTGTTTTCTTCCTGTTGCAGTTGCTGCTGGTCGGGTTGTTGGTCGCTCATGTTCGTCGGGATTCCATCACGGGGTAGTCGCCGCCCCACCGGGGCGGAACCAAAAGGTATTACAGGCCTTGTTTCAAGCTGGCTTCGAGGTACTGATCGAGGTCGCCATCCAGAACCTTCTGGCAGTCGCTACGCTCGATGCCGGTACGCAGATCCTTGATGCGCGAGTCATCGAGCACGTAGGAGCGGATCTGATGACCCCAGCCAATATCGGACTTGGTGTCTTCCAGCGCCTGGGAAGCAGCGTTGCGCTTCTGCATTTCCTGTTCGTACAACCGGGCCCGCAGCATTTTCATGGCGGTGTCCTTGTTGGCGTGCTGGGAACGTTCGTTCTGACACGCCACCACGGTATTGGTCGGCACGTGGGTGATACGTACCGCCGAGTCTGTGGTGTTGACGTGCTGGCCACCGGCACCGGAGGAGCGGTAGGTGTCGATGCGCAGGTCGGCCGGATTGATCTCGATCTCGACCTTGTCGTCGATCTCGGGCGACACGAACACCGCCGAGAACGAGGTGTGGCGACGGGCGCCAGAGTCGAACGGGCTCTTGCGTACCAGGCGGTGCACGCCGATCTCGGTGCGCAGCCAGCCAAAGGCGTACTCGCCCTTGATGTGCACGGTGGCGCCCTTGATACCGGCGACTTCGCCTTCGGACAGCTCGACGATCTCGGCACTGAAGCCTCGCTTGTCGGCCCAGCGCAGGTACATGCGCAGCAGGATGTTGGCCCAATCCTGCGCTTCGGTACCGCCGGAGCCGGCCTGGATGTCCAGATAAGCGTTGTTCGGGTCCATCTCACCGCTGAACATGCGGCGGAATTCCAGCTTCTCAAGGATTTCGCGCAGACGCTCGATTTCCGCGGCGACGTCGTCGACCGCGCCCTGGTCGTCTTCTTCGACGGCCATGTCGAGCAGGTCGCGCGAATCGGCCAGGCTACCCGTCAGGTCGTCGATGGTCTCGACGATCTGCGCCAGCGTGGCACGCTCACGACCCAGGTTCTGGGCGTATTCCGGTTTGTTCCAGACGTTCGGGTCTTCGAGTTCGCGGTTTACTTCGACGAGACGATCATGCTTGTGATCGTAGTCAAAGATACCCCCGAATAGTCTGGGTGCGCTCGGACAGGTCCTTGATGCTGTTAAGGATCGGGTTGATTTCCATGGCTGGAGGCACTCGCAGGTAAAACTTCGGAAAAGCCGAGGAGTATACCTGACTCAGAATTCTCTGGCAGCACGATGGAGCGCATCAATCGGGCCGCATGTCAGGGAAAAGGAAGATATGGCTGCCGAACGGCGTGGAACCGTCGGCAGCACAGTGAAGGGGGGTTATTGCAGATCCTGACGAACCTGGGCTTCCAGCTCGGCCTTGAGCGCCGGGTCGAGCTTCAGCTGGCGGGCCAGTTCTTCCAGGTAGGCGCGTTCCATGAAGTGCTCTTCATCGACCATCAGTACGCTGGCCACGTACATTTCCGCGGCCATTTCCGGCGTGCTGGCCGAGCGCGCCACATCGGCGGGATCCAAGGGCTTGTTCAGTTCGGCCTGCAGCCAGCGCTGGGTTTCGCTGTCGCTGGCCAGTTTGCTGAACTCGCCCTCGATCAACTCGCGCTCACGCTCGTCGACGTGGCCGTCGGCCTTGGCCGCGGCTACCAGCGCCTTGAGAATGCCCTGGCTGTGCAGTTCCACCTGGGGAGCCGGCAGACGGTCGAGGGTCTGTGGCTCGCCCTGTGGCGCACCGGCCTGCTTGGCCTGCCAATTGCCGTAGGCCTTGTAGGCGATCACACCGAGCGCGGCCAGGCCGCCATAGGTGATGACCTTGCCGCCGAGCTTGCGGGCGCTCTTGTTGCCCAGCAGCATGGCCAGTGCCGCGCCGCCACCAGCGCCCTTGAGCATCGAGCCGATACCACCGTTGTCACGCTTGCCGACGCCGCCACTGCTGCCGCCAAGCAATCCGCCCAGCGCGCCACCCAGCCCCGAAGAGGACTTGCCGCCGGTATTCTGTTGCAGCAACTCCTGCCCGGACTTCAGCAGTTGGTCGAGCAAGCCGCGCGTATTCATGGATATCTCCAAACGTTCAGGGTAATGGGCGAATCTACTGCGAAGCCTAAGGGTCTGTTGCCATTTCAGCGCAAGCCGCGTTGCCGCGAGAAATCACGCCAGGCCGGGCGGCGATCCGCTAGGCGGAGGACGCAGGGAATGGTTGCCCCCTTGCCAAGTCCTCCAACAACGCATGGCGAGATTTCCCGCGCAACCCACAGGGCCGGGCCCGTTTTGCCGCGATGCTGCGTTTCTCGCCGACTCATTTGGCCAGCCAAACTTCGCGGCTCGTGCCTTTCCTCGCGGCAAAACGGGCTCCGGCGCGGTCGTGCTGAAATGGCAACAGACCCTGTGCCGTCGGTTACAGATTGCGTCAGAATATTGCGCAAACGGCCGCAACGCACAGGCCGATAGACACTCGACCTGTGGGCAACGTTCAAGATGGGTGGTGCGGGAGATCGACGGCCTGTCAGCGCGGCGCCAGGTGGGAGATCAGCAACTGCACCGATTCCTGACCGCGGAATTCGTTGACGTCCAGTTTGTACGCCAGCTCGACCCAGCGCACGGTCGGATTGGGCCACACCTCACGGTCGACGCCAAAGGCGATGCCGTCCAACTGCAGGCTGCCGCACTCGCTCTTCAGCACCACCTTGAGGTGGCGTTCACCGACGATACGCTGCTGCACCAGTTGGAAGGCGCCGTGGAACAGCGGCTCGGGAAAGTGCTGGCCCCAGGGCCCGGCATTACGCAGTTCCCGGGCCAGCGGCAGATTGAATTCGTCGATGCTCAGCACGCCGTCGGACAACAGCCGCCCGGTCAGGTCGTCCTCGCAGAGCTGACGACGAACTTCTTCGTCGAACGCCGCGGCGAAGGTCTCGAAGTGCTCTGCCGGCAGCGACAGACCGGCGGCCATGGCATGGCCGCCGAACTTGCTGATCAGGCCCGGGTGGCGAGACGCCACGGCATCCAGTGCATCGCGGATATGGAAGCCCGGCACCGAGCGTGCGGATCCCTTGTATATGCCCTCCCCGGCATCGGCGAAAGCGATGGTCGGGCGGTGATAGCGTTCCTTCAGGCGCGAGGCGAGGATACCGATCACGCCCTGGTGCCAATCGGCCTCGAACAGGCACAGCCCGAAGGGCAGGTTTTCCAGCGGCAGATCCTTGAGCTGAGCCAGCGCCTCACGCTGCATGCCCTGCTCGATGGCCTTGCGATCCTGATTGAACTGATCGAGCTGCACGGCCATGTCGCGGGCCAGTGCTTCGTCCTCGCAGAGCAGGCACTCGATACCCAGGCTCATGTCGTCGAGGCGTCCGGCGGCATTCAGGCGGGGGCCGAGAATGAAGCCCAGATCGGTCGAGGTAATACGCCCATGTTGTTTTCCGGCGACTTCCAGCAGCGCCCGCAACCCCGGCCGCGCCCGGCCGGCACGAATGCGCGCGAGGCCCTGGTGCACCAGAATGCGGTTATTGGCGTCCAGCGGCACCACGTCGGCCACGCTGCCCAGGGCGACCAGATCGAGCAGTTCGCCCAGGTTGGGCTCGGGACGTTCGGCGGTGAACCAGCCCAGCTCGCGCAGCCGCGCACGCAGCGCCAGCAGCACATAGAAAATCACTCCGACCCCGGCCAGCGACTTGCTCGGGAAGGTACAGCCGGGCTGATTGGGATTGACGATGGCATCGGCGTCAGGCAGTTCGTTACCCGGCAGGTGATGGTCGGTGACCAGCACTTTCAGGCCGGCAGCCTTGGCAGCGGCCACCCCTTCGATACTGGAAATGCCGTTGTCCACGGTGATCAGCAACTGCGGCTCGCGGGTCAGCGCCACCGCGACGATTTCCGGGGTCAGGCCGTAGCCGTACTCGAAGCGGTTCGGCACCAGGTAATCGACATGGGCGGCACCGAGCATGCGCAGACCGAGCATGCCGACGGTGCTCGCGGTGGCGCCATCGGCGTCGAAATCACCAACGATCAGCAGGCGCTGCCGCTGGCGCAGCCCCTCGACCAGCAGCGCCACCGCCGCATCGATACCCTTGAGCTGGGTGAACGGAATCAGCCGTGCCAGGCCCTTTTCCAGTTCCACTGCCGAGAGTACCCCACGGGCCGCGTAAAGACGGGTCAACAAAGGCGGCAGATTACCCAGATCGGGCAGAGAAGCGGGAAGCGGGCGGGACTCGATACGCATGGACGTCGGATTCTACTCTTGCGGTTGAAACGGAGGGCGCGCGCCTTCGGCGCGGCTCAGGTCAGTTACTCAGCGTTCGCTCGCCGGCCAGCCACTCCATGGGGATTTCGTGCTGGCCGCGCTCATCGGTCACGAACAGTTCGCCATCACTGATCATCACGCTCCAGCTCAGCGAACGGGGCAGATCCAGGGAGAGATCGGCCAACGCTTCCTGATCCAGGGCGACCACATTGATGTTCTTCAGAGTACGCACCGGGTCGAGGCACTTGGTCTGCCACACGCGCAGGTTACCGTAGGCCACCAGGCTGAACTTCTCGGTACGCCGCGAGCACCAGGTGATGCGCTCGCTGTCCGGCTGACCGACCTCGATCCAGTGCAGCACGCGACCGTCCAGGCTCTTTTCCCACAATGACGGCTCGTCGACGTCCGACAGGCCGCGACCGAAAGCCAGATGCTCCTGATAGAACAGGGCATACGCGATCAACCGCGCCGCCAGACGCTCCTCGGTTTCCGAGGGATGGCGGGCCACGGTGAAACGCAGACTCTCGTAGATACTGCGATCGATATCAGTGAGGTTCAGATCGATCTTGTAGGTCGTGGACGGCTGGGCCATGGCGCACTTCTTGGAATTCGGGAAAGTGCACCAGTCTATCAGGCCGACCGGAAGCGTGGGCAGAGCGCCGCCCAAAGGGAGCGTCTGCCACGCCTCGCTTCACGTGAGGGCGTTCGGCCTCAGCTTGGCGTATCCGGGTAGCGACGCTCTGCCGGCGCTGGCGGGAAGTACTGGTACAGCCAGGTTTCGCTGAGCACTTCCTTGTTGTCGACCCGGCGCAGGTAGGCGCGCATGTTCACCGGCTCGACGCTGTCGCTGGTCGGGAACCAGTCGAACTGGGCGCGGAAACCGGTGAGCTCCGGATGCAAAGCGAGGATATTGAAATCCTTGGCTTCGCCGTGGGAGGCCTCGACCACCACTTCGATGCGCTCTTTCCAGTCCATTTTCTCCAGCGGGCCACCGGTGAAATCGATGGCGAAACGCCGTGCCCAGACCGTTGGCCAGTGTTCGCCGGGCGCCCAGCCGAGGGTGAAACCACCCATGCCGGAACGGGTGGCGAGCACCTGCGCCAGGGTCGGTTTGACCGGCGGCAGTGCGGCCCAGTAGAGCTTGTAGCCGAAGTTCAGCGAGGTGCCGGGCTCGATGGCCTGCTTGGGGTTCCAGAAGCAGACGATGTTGTCCATGGTCTCGCCGGTGGTGGGGATTTCCATCAGGTCGATGCTGCCCTCTCCCCACTGGGTGGTCGGCTCGACCCACAGGCTCGGCCGACGGCTGTACCAGACCACGGTGTCCTGATAGGACTTGAAGTCGTGATCGCTCTGCACCAGGCCGAAGCCTTTCGGGTTGGTATCGGCAAACGCGTTGAACTGCAGCTTTTCCGGGTTGTTCAGTGGCCGGCAGACCCACTCGCCATTACCGCGCCACATGGACAGGCGATCACTGTCGTGGATGGCGGTGGCGATGAAATCGCACATGCGTCGCTCGTGGCCGCCGCAGGCGAACATGCTGGTCATCGGCGTGATACCGAGCTGCTTGATCGCCTTGCGCGCGTTGATGTGAGCATCGATATCCATCACCACCTGGGTTTCCTGGCAGTCGATATCGAAGCGGAAGGCACCGGTGGCACTCGGCGAATCGAGCAGCGCATACAGGACGAAACGGGTGGCGTCCTTGTCCGGCGTCTCGAACCAGAACTCGGTGAAATCGGGAAACTCTTCCGGCGTATCGGTGAAGGTATCGATCGCCAGGCCACGGGCCGACAAACCATACTGGCCGGTGTTGTCCACCGCGCGAAAGTAACTGGCCCCCAGGAAGGACAGGATGTCGTACTTGGCGATATTCGGCTGCTTGAACACCTTGAGTCCGGCGAAGCCCAGGTCACCCTTGAGCTGCGCCACATCCACTCCGCTCTTGCCGTACTCGAACAGTTCCGGGCGGAAATGCACTTCCCGGGCAACCCGGCTCTTGGCGTCGACGGCATGCATGCGCACCGGCTGACGAAAACCCATGCCGACATGAAAGAACTGCACATCCAATTGACCGCCCAGCTCGTTCCACAGCGAATGCGCCGGGTCGTACTGGATGGCGTTGAACTGCTGTGGGGTCAGCTCGGCGAGGGTCTTGGGCAACACCTCGGCGGTGCTCTTGTAGGCACTACCGGCCATGCGCTTGGCGCGAGCCTGCAACTGTTTGAAATCGAATGCTTCGGCCTCACCATCGGCAGTTTCAGCGAAGCTGCGCAGGCTGAACAGCCCGGCAGGAAGACCGGCACAAGCGGCCATCATCATGGAGGCTTTCAGAAGGTTACGTCTATGCATGGGCGTCCCTGAAATTTGAAGGAATCTGCACGCCGCCCGCCAAGGGCGATGAAAAAATACCTACAACAGATGACCCAGGCGCCCAGATGGTTCCGCTCGGAATTTGCAACGGGGTGTGCACAGGAAAACGCGTTGACCGCGACGGCTCATCCATAGAGGGCTACACAAAAGGCGGAAACAGCCCTTCGTAGGGTGGACGACGCTTCACCTGCGCGGCCCGATCCGTCCACCGCTCTGCAATCGCAATGGTGGATGAAAAGAGCGCCATCCACCCTACGGGGTGGTGACCGTCCGCTTCCGCCACCTAGAATGTAGCCTGGATTAGCCGCAGGCGTAATCCGGGGCCGAAGGCCGTGATCCATGGTTCAACGCGGGTCACCGACCGTCCGCTTCCGCCACCTAGCCGCCAGGCGGGAGCGCCAAGACATCCTTAACGCTCGCCCTCGAGCAACGCCCGAATGGCCGAGCGATCACGCTTGCTATCACGCGCCTCGAGCATATCGAGAAAGGCGAAGGAGTCGAGGCCGTTGATGGTGGTCTTCGGGCTGACGATCTTGCGCCGTGGATCGGCGTCGTGTTCCAGCAGCATGGCCACCAACTCGGGCTCGCCATAAAGGATGGCGCCGTTGAGGGCGGACAGGCCCACCTGGTCGGGTTCATCGACCGGGCAGCCAGCCTCGAGCGCTTTTTTCATCTGCGCCAGCGCCATTTCCTTACGCTCTTCGGACTCGCCATAGGCAGCCGCCATCAAGGTCAAGGTCGGCGCCTGCACGGCCGCGTTGCCAAGCACGCAACCACGCTCGTCCATGGCCTGCAGACCAAAGTCACGGTGCAGATCTTCTGCCTGGGCGATCCCCGCCAGCATGCACAGCAGCAGTGCTTTATAGCGCATAGCGTTTATCCAGGCTGCTATAGCCCATGCCCACACCCTTGTTCACCTTGAGCTGCACCGCGACGCGCTCCTTGAGCGCTTCGACGTGGCTGATCACGCCAATCATCTTGCCGCTGGCATTGAGGTTGTCCAGAGCATCCAGAGCGACTTCCAGCGTCTCGCCATCCAGGGTGCCGAAACCTTCGTCTAGAAACAGCGAGTCGATACGGGTCTTGTGGCTGACCAGATCGGACAGCGCCAGGGCCAGAGCCAGACTGACCAGGAAACTTTCCCCGCCGGACAGCGTGCGCGTGTCGCGGGCCACATCGCCCTGCCAGGTGTCGATCACTTCCAGCTCCAGCTCGCCAAGTGCCTTGCGCGCCAATTGGTAACGACCGTGCAGGCGCTGCAACTGCTGGTTGGCCAAATGCACCAGGTGTCCAAGGGTCAGGCCCTGGGCGAAGCGCCGGTATTTGGCGCCGTCGGCCGAGCCGACCAGGCTATTGAGCTGCTGCCAGCCGTCGTACTCGCCCTGCTGCGTGGCGATGGTCTCGAACAGTGCCTGCTGATTGAGCCGGCGCTGGTCATCGCCCTGCAACTGTCCGCGAATCTCGCCCTGCCGCTGGCCGAGCTGTTTCAAGGTCGATTGCAAGGCCTGCAGATGCTCGTCCAGGTACTCGATGCTGTGCTCGGTCTGCGGTTCGGCACGCAGTGCGGCCAGTTGAACCTGCGCCGCGGCATGCAGCGCCTGGGCTTCGGTTCGGGCCTTGTCCAGACGCTGTTTGAGCGCCTGCAACTGCTCGCGCTGGGTATCGTCGAGCAAGGCAGCGAGAAATCCGCTTTCATCACTGAAGGGGCTGTCCGCCAGAACCTCCTGCCATTTTCCGGCAGTGGCCTGCTCAGCCTCGCGCAAGCCGGCCTGGCGCTGCACGAGGCCATCCAGGGTGATGCGCAGCTCGAGGCCGCGGCGCTCGGCAGCTTGCCAGGCGGCCTGAGCCGAATCGAAGCGGACGTCAGCCTGATCTTCGCGCACTGCGCCGAATGGCTCTCCACCCGCCTCCTGCCAACGCGACAGCCACTGCTGCGCCTGCTTCTCAGCCTCGCTGGCCTGGTGCTGCAGGCCTGGCAGTTGTTGCGCCAACGTCTGACGACGCTGCTGCGCCTCATGCCAGCGCTGCGCATCGGCCCGGCGTGCAACCAGCCAGGCAATGCCGTCATCAGGCAAGGAGTGACCGAAAGCAGCCAGTTCCGCGGCCAGCTCGGCCTCGACCTGCTGCAGGTGTTCACGCTGGGCGCCGAGCTGTTCGTCCAGGGCCTGTTGCGCGGCCTGGGCAAGATCGCGGTCGCGCTCCACGGCGCCCTGCTGCTGCAGCGCGGCCGCGTGTTTCTGGGTCGCGATACTGGTGTCCTGGCGAGCACGCTCCAGATCCTGCTTGAGGCTATCGAGCTGGCTCAGGGTGCGGTCGACCTCGACGCGCTCGGCGATCTGTCGGGTCTGCGCGGCAGCCAATGCCTGCTCGTCCTCGGGCAACGGCTTGAGGATTTCGCCCTGGCGTTGCCAGGCAGCGCTTATCGCGTCGAGCTGGCGCTGCAGTTCCTGTTCCTGCTCTTTACTCTGAGCCACCTGGGTCTGCAGCGTGGCGACCTGATTTCCTAAATTCTGGCCCTGCTCGGTCAGCGCTTCGAGTGTCTGCCGCGCCTCGTCGCGCTCGCGTTGGGTCGCTGATACATCCAGTGCCTGGTAGGCCGCGATGGCCGGATGCTCGTGGGAACCGCACAACGGGCAGGCCTCACCGGCCTGTAGTTGCGTGCGATACGCCTCCAGCGCCTGGATACGCTGCTCCTGCTCGAGCAGCTTGTCCTGATCAGCCAAGCGCTGCTTCAGTTCTCGATAACGTTCGCGCAGTGCCGAGCGCTCGGTTTCCCGTTCACTCAGGTCTCGCTGCTGGCGGGCCAGACCGGCGGCAACGCGCTGCTGTTGCTGCGTGAGCTGGCTGCGCCGTTCGGCCAGTTGCGCCAGTTGCTCGAGCGCACTGCCCTGCGCGTGCACGGTCTGCCAGTGGCTGCGCCACTCCACCTCGCGACGATCGCCAAGAGCCGCCTGCCAACGCCCCTCAACCTCTGCGCCATACTGCTCGGCAGCCGTCCTGGCCTGCAGGGTGCCGTGTAGCGCCGGCCCGAGCACGTCCAGGCCGAGCTGCAACTGCTGCAGCTGTGCGGCACCTGCTTGCTGGCGTTGCTGTAGGGCGACGATGGCCTGACGCACCTGCTGGCGAACGTCGAAGGCGTGTTGCCAGCCGCTGAGTTGCACCGCCAGTCGTTCATGTTCTGCGCTGGCCTGCAACTGGACGTTCAGGGCCTGGCACTCATCGTCCAGACGCTGCAAGGCTTCGCGTCGGTTCAGGGCGATGGCTGCGGAGCAATGAGCCGCCTGCTTCAGACTGGCGTGCAATTGCGTATCGACCGCTGCCAGTTCCCCCTGGTACATCATCCGTTCTTCTTCACTGGCGGCCAGTACTTGCGCGGCATCATGCCGTGCCTGGTACACGGGCTGCAGACGCTGCGCCGGCTCGCTGTGCTGCAAGCGTGCCAGATCGTCTGCCGCCTCACGCTCGGCCTGTGCGGCCGCCTCGATCTGCGTTGCAGCGCCGGTCACCTGCTGCTCGGCACGCCCAAGATCGATCAGCCACTGGCGTTGCCGGCCGGCCTCGGCGAGTTGCGCCTGCGCCACGCTTTCCTCGCCAGCCAACTGCTGTGCTTCGTCAGCGAGCTCCTGGCGCTGCTCGGCGCTGAGCAATTCGACGCCCTCGGCCCGTGCTCGCAGCTGATCCAGGTTGGCCTTGACTTCACGGGTTCGCTCGAACACCCGCTGCGAGATCAGGCCGTAGATCTCCGTACCGGTGAGTTCTTCCAGCAACTCGGCGCGCTGGTTGGCCGAGGCCTCGAGAAAGGCGGCGAAACCACCCTGGGCCAGCAGCATCGACTTGGTGAAGCGACCGAAATCCAGACCGGTCAGACGCTCCACTTCGCGGGGCTTTTCACTGAGCTTGTCGGTGATGATCTGCCCATCCAGCCGCGCCAGTTCGGCCTTGGCGCCCTGCAACGCGCCGTCGGCCCTGTCCCGCGCTCGTCGCTGACTCCAGAACGCACGGTAGCCCTGCCCTTTCACCTCGAACTCGACTTCGGCCAGGCATTCGGCCGTATGCCGGGTCATCAGTTCGTTCTCGCCGCCAACCCGCTCCATGCGCGGCGTACGGTGATACAACGCCAGGCAGATGGCATCGAGCAAGGTGGTCTTGCCCGCCCCCGTCGGCCCGGTGATGGCGAACAAGCCATTGCTGGCGAAAGGCTCGGCGGTGAAATCGATCTTCCACTCGCCCTTGAGCGAGTTGAGGTTCTTCAGGCGCAGGCTGAGGATTTTCATGAACGGGATGTGGGGCTCGAGTCAGTGACAGGCCCTTATTGTGGCACTGTTACCGCCCGCCATCATGGAACTCGAACCAACGACCTCGACGTGCGTCGTAACAAAAACGCCCTGCCCCACTGGCAGAGCGGCAGGTAACGTGATCGTCCGCCTACAAGGAGAGAGATTCGCCATGGCCCGTCCCGTCCACCACCTGCTCGGTGGTATCGCACTCAGTCTCGCCACCCTCAGCGCCCAGGCCGCCGACGCCCTGCCCCAGGCGCAGTGGCCGTTCACCGCCGAACCGCGCGCCACCCTCGATGAGCCTTGGGCGATGACCTTCCTGCCTGACGGCACAGTACTGGTGACCGAAAAACGTGGCGCGCTCAAGCATGTCGACCCGAAGAGCGGCACGACCCGCGACATCGCCGGCGTACCGGAAGTCGCCTACGGTGGCCAGGGTGGTTTCGGCGACGTGATCCTGCATCCGGATTTCGCCAACAATGGCTGGGTCTACATCAGTTACGCCGAAGCCGGTGATGGCGATACCCGTGGCGCCGCGGTGGCCCGCGCCAAGCTGCAGCTCAACGACGATGGCAGCGGCGCTCTGACCGAGCTGAGCGTGATCTGGCAGCAAACACCGAAAGTCAGCGGCGGCGGCCACTATGGCCATCGCCTGGCCTTCGGCCCGGATGGCAAGCTGTGGATCACCTCCAGCGAACGGCAGAAATTCACTCCCGCCCAGGACATGCAAGCCAACCTGGGCAAGCTCGTGCGCTTGAACGACGACGGCAGCCTGCCCGGCGACAACCCGTTCGCCGATCAGGGCGAAGTGGCCGCTCAGGTCTGGTCGCTGGGTCATCGCAACATGCTCGGCATCGCCTTCGACGCCCAGGACAAACTGTGGGTACACGAGATGGGCCCGGCCGGCGGCGACGAGTTGAACCTGATCAAGCGTGGCGAGAACTACGGCTATCCCGAGGTTTCCAACGGCAACCACTACGGCGGCCAGCCGATCCCGGATCACGACACCCGCCCCGAGTTCGAAGCGCCGAAGGTCACCTGGAACCCGGTGATTTCCCCGGCGGGCTTCGTTATCTACCAGGGCCAGCGTTTCCCTGGCTGGGATGGCGCGGGCCTGATCGGCGGGCTGTCCTCGCAAGCGCTGGTGCGGGTCGCCTTCGACGGCGAAAACGCCCACGAGGCCGAGCGTTACGACATGGGCGCACGCATCCGTGAAGTGGAGCAAGGCCCGGACGGCAGCATCTGGCTGCTGGAAGATGGCAGCGGTGGCCGTCTGCTGGAACTGCTGCCGAAGTGATGCGCCAACGGCAATAAAAAATTGCCGGGAGCAATTTTTAACGTCGCCTCGCGACAGCCCGCAGGGTGGCCGCCAGGGACGGCAGGCCATAAAAAACCGGAGCCAGGCTCCGGTTTTTTATGGCTCTGGTGCGCGGTTAATAGACGAACGTCAGCAGCAGGTTGAACACCAGCGCCGCGACGAAGCCGATCGGCGCGGCCTTGAACAACAACTGCGGGAACAGCGAGGTGCGGCTCTGCTCCGAGGTGCAGGAGCCGAGGATCAGGCTGCCGCCGGAGGAGAACGGCGAGATCGAGGTCGCCTGAGCGCCCACTACGATGGCAATGAACAGGATCATCGGTTCCAGCCCCAGAGCCTGGGCGATGGGTAGCACCATGGGGAACAGCGCCGGTGTGACCACACCCAGGGTGCTGGAGAACAGCGACATGAACGCGGCCACCACACCGAAGACCACGGGCACCAGAATCGGCGGAATGCTACTGCCGATCCAGGACGCCAGTACATCGATGGTACCGGCCTTGATCGCCACCGAGATCAGCATGCCGACGCCGCAGATCATGATCAGCGTGGCCCAGGGCACCGAGGCCATGGCCTTGCGCTCGTCGCCCAGCTTCAGCAGCAGGGCGATGACCGAGAAGATGCTGGCGATCAGGCCGATGTCCATCTTCGAGTTGATGAAGGCGACGGTGCCGTTGTCTGGCAGAGCGATATGAGCGATCGGCGCGGCCAGTACGATGACCATCATCGCCAGGGTCAGCCACAGCGTGGTCTTTTGCTCGCGATTGAGGGGCGTCGGTTCGCTGGCATCGAACACCGAAGCCTTCATCGCCCGGCCATGGCCGGTGAGGAAGACGAAGAAGGCAATCACCAGCAGCGGAATGATCAGGGTGCTGACGAAGATACCGAAGGCATTGATGAAGGCATCGCTCTCACTGATACCGGCATTGCTCATCAGCCCGCGGAAGATGATGCCGCTCTGGCTGGAGACGAAGTTGGCACCGCTCAACGCGCCATAGTTCACCGCCATACCGCCGACGATCAGGCTCATGCCGGTACGCTGGCAGAGCAGCAGGGTGATCGGTGCCATGAACGCCAGCACCGTGTAATAGCCCGCACCCATCGCAGCGATCACCGTCGCCGTGAAGAATACGGCGAACGGCAGCAACTGCGGCACGCTACGGCAACGATAGATCAGCTGCTCAGCGAGTTTTTCCAGGGTGCCGTTGACCGTTGCGAAGCTGTAGAACAGGCAGACCGAGAAGATGATGAAGAAGATCTTCAACGGCCACATGTCGATGATTTCGGACGGGCTCAGGCCCATGCCGAAACAGCCGATCAGGTAGGCGAAGGCAATGGCGAACAGACCGATATTGATCTTGGTTTTGTAGCCGAGGGCGACAGCGACGACGAGGGCCGCGACGACGAGCATGCTCATCATGATGAAGGCTTCCTGTTGTTGTTCGAAATTGATCAGCGAGTGCTGGTAAAGCCGAAAAGCCGGGCGGGGTTATCCACCAGCACCTGCTTGCGTTCGGCCGCATCCGGCAACAGCGTCTCGATCAACGCGAACTGCTCGGCATAGTTTGTCCGATCTTCGAACTGGGTGTTGGGCCAGTCGCTGCCCCAGAGGAAGCGCTCGATGCCACCCGCTGCCTGGCGCACCTGTGCCAGCACGGTTTGCACCTGAGCCAGGTCGGATTCGCTGCGATAGGTGGCAGACAGCTTGAGCCACACTCTGGGCTCGGCCAGCAGGTACAGGAAGGTTCGATGATTGGCTTTCTGCACATCGATGCCGCCGGTCGGCAAGCCGAAATGGTCGATGACCACATCCACACCGCAACCGAGAATGGCCGGCACGATCAGCGCCAGATCATCGACGCCACGCTGAATCTCCACCTGCCAGCCGCGTCTGGCCAGACGCTCGAACAGCGCCGTCCACTGCGGCCCGGTGTAATCCTCCAGTGCCTTGCCGATCAGGTTCAGGCGAATGCCCACCACACCGACTGCGGCCAATTCATCGAGTTGCGCCTCGCTGACCGCCACATCGACCACCGCCACCGCGCGCAAACGCTGCGGATAACGGCGCAGCGCCTCGACCATGAAGCTGTTGTCGGTGCCGAGAAAACTCGGCTGGATCAAGACGCCATGGGACAGGCCGTGGCGCTCCAGATGCTCGAGATACTGTTCCACCAGCGCGTCGTAATCCGGGCTGTAGCGCCGGTTGGGCAGCATCGGCAGATCCTGGCGGAAGATATGGGCATGGGTGTCGATACCGCTGACAGCGGGCAGGATGGTACTGGCCATCGTAGAAGCTACCTCAGTCGATTGTTGTAGAGCGGGCGACCGCACAGGTAGCCGCTTTATTTATGCAGACATTCAGTCATATATATGAATAGTTGACCATATATCTGGCGAACGATGCCTGTCAATCGACATGCCGGTGTTAAAGTGGCAGCCGGTCTGAAAATCGGAATCAGTGCATGAACGCATCCACCTTGGGGTACGACGAACGCCTGCCGCTCTACCAGCGGCTGCGCGAGGAGATGTTGGCCAAGATCGCGGCGGGAGAATGGTCGCCCGGCGAGCCCATTCCCACCGAAGCGGAACTGACCCGCCTGTACGGCGTGGCCATCGGTACGGTGCGCAAGGCGGTGGATACCCTGGTCAGTGAGGGCCTGCTGCTGCGCAGCCAGGGCCGAGGCACCTTCGTACGTCGGCCGAACTTCGATGCCTCGCTGTTCCGCTTCTTTCGCCAGGTCAATGCCAGCGGCGGGCGGGAAGTTCCGAGCAGCCGGATACTGTCGAAAGCCTTGCAAAAGCCGTCCAGGGACGTTGCTGCTGCCCTTGCTCTGGGCAGCGGCGAACAGGTGCTGCGCATGGAGCGCCTGCGGGTGATCGAGGATCGCACCCTGTTCCATGAGGAAATCTGGCTGCCGGCATCACGCTTCATCGTGTTGCTGGATATCGACTCGGCCACCTTCGGCGACCTGCTCTACCCCTTCTACGAGAAACAGTGCGGCCAGTGCATCGCCTCGGCTCGCGAGACACTCACGGTCGGCACGGCCGATGACACCATCGCCGATACCCTGGCGGTCGAACCGGGAACACCCATCGTGATGATCGAGCGCATCGCCCTGGGCTACGACCGCAGCCCGCTGGAATATCGGCTATCACGGGCGGCGGCCGAGGGTTTCCGCTACCAGATCGAGATTTCCTAGCGAACCATGGCAGGCAGCAGTATGGCGGAAGTGGACGCTCACCCCGTAGGGTGGATGACGCTCTTTTCATCCACCATTGCGATCGCAAAGTGGTGGACGGATGAAGCGTCGTCCACCCTACGAATGGCCGTTTGCGCCTTTAAGATCGTAGAACGTAATCCGGGGCCGAAGGCCATGATCCATGGTTCAACGCGGGTCACCGACAGGCCGCTATCGCCTTGAACCAGCCCCCCCCAACCTACTTGCCAAAAAGCCCCTAGCCTTCGCTCAACTCGTTCAACACCTGTCGGTACAGGGTTTCCAGCCGCTGCACCTGCTGGGGTTCCAGCGTCTCGGCAGCCAGGCGCTGCTCGAATACCTGCTGCGGAGTGAGTTCGTCGAGAGTCTCGCGCTGTTCACTGTGCAACGCAGCACCGCCGTTGCCACGTGCCCGGCGGATACGCAGCACTTCCAGCGGCAACCCTTCGCAGAGAGCGGCGATGCGCACCTGCAGATCGCTCAGGTAGTCGTCGCCGTCGACCTGTACCTCCAGCCATACCGGACGCTCGGCGGTGCCCAGCAGAGCAGCCTCGGCCAGCGCCGTCGGCAGGGTCTTCAGCGAACCGCGCAGTGACAGCAGGGGTTGGAAATTCGGCACCGGCAAGGCACGCACGTCACGCAAGCCACCCTCGTCCACGTCCACCAGCAGCACTTCTTTCTGCTGATTAGCCTCATCGAAGCTCAGGGGAATCGGCGAGCCGCTGTAGCGGATGTGCTCCAGGCCGCCGACCTTCTGTGGTCGATGAATATGCCCCAGGGCGATGTAATCAACAGCCGGGAAGGACGAGGTTGGAAAGGCTTCCAGCGCGCCGACGTAAATTTCCCGCACCGACTCGCTGGCACTGGCGCCAACGGTGGTCAGGTGGCCGGTGGCGATGATCGGCAAGGCCGTGCCCAGTTCAGCGCGACGTGCCAGGGCCAGCTCAAAGAGGGCCTGGTAATGCGCATGGATGGCCTGTTGCAGCGACAGTTGCTTGTCCGCGGCGCTCTGCCCCGCCTCGCTGCGTAGCACATCGCGCGGGCGGATAAAGGGAATGGCGCAGAGCAGTGCCGCGGGCTGGCCATCGGCGCCATCGAGCACCAGCAACTGATCCGGCAAGTGAATGCCGACGCCAGGAATCACCCGGGTGCCGAGTTGGGCCAGCAAGGTACGGCTCTCGCCCAGCATCGCCACCGAATCGTGGTTACCACCGAGTACCACCAGTTGGCAGCCGGTGTCGCGCAGGGCCACGACGAAATGGTTGTACTGCTCGCGGGCATAACTGGGCGGCGAACCGGTGTCGAAAATATCCCCGGCGACCAGCACCGCCTGCACCCCGTGTTCGCGCACCTGCTCGATCAGCCAGGCGCAGAACGCCTGGTGCTCGGCCTGGCGCGTCTTGCCCATGAAGTGCTGGCCCAGATGCCAGTCGGAGGTGTGCAGAAGGCGCATGAATGGCCCGATCCCGTGACTGAAAAACCCGGCCACCATGCCTTTTCGGCACTGGCAAGGCAATGGTTTGAGCGCGCGCTCACATCAGGTAACACACTTGCAGGCGCCGTATTAACTGCGCTGACGGCCAATTAAGGGCAAGTCGCCGGGGGCGGAGCGTTTCACGGGTCGAACCATGGCGCAAAATCCTCGGTCGGAAAATCGTTCCCTTACCCTTACCGATTCCGCTGAGGAGTATCCGCCGATGAGAACCGCATCCGCCCGTCCCTTCTCCTTCTGCGCTACTGCGTTGGCTCTGTTTGGCCTACTGCACAGCGCGTCCGCTCATGCCCAGACGATTGCCCTCGACGTGCCCTTCGTACCTACGCCCGAACCGGTGGTGGCGCGCATGCTGGAAATGGCCAATGTCGGCCCGGATGATTACGTGGTCGACCTCGGTTCGGGTGACGGCCGCATCGCCATTTCGGCGGTAAAAGACCGCGGTGCCAAGGCCGCCTATGGCATCGACCTGAACCCGCAGCGCATCGAGGAAGCCGAAGCCAACGCCCAACAGGCTGGTGTCGCGGACAAGGTGGTGTTCGAGCAGGGTGACCTGTTCAAGAAGGACATCTCCGATGCCGACGTGCTGACCATGTACCTGCTGTCGACCGTCAACATGCGCTTGCGCCCGGTAATCCTCGACACCCTGGAGCCCGGCACGCGCGTGGTGTCCCACGCCTTCAGCATGGAGGACTGGGAGCCGGATCGCAGCGATATCGTCGAAGGCGCGAGCATCTACCTGTGGATCGTGCCGGCCAAGGTGGCGGGCAACTGGCAGATCGAGAGCGAGGGCAAAACCTTCCAGGTCGACCTGCAGCAGCATTTCCAGGAAATCAGCGGCACCACCCAGCATCAGGAAAACCTGCGCGGGCGCCTGAACGGCACCGAGTTGCGCTTCGAGGTCGACGGCAAGCTGTACGTCGGCCAGGTCGAGGGTGATCGCATCGAACCGATTTCCGCCGAAGGCGCGGTGACCGGCTGGAGCGCACGACGGAGCTAAGTCATGAACGCACGCACAGCGACACGACAACCCGGCCTATCGGTCATCGACGGCGTCGCCATGCTGGTCGGCGTGGTGATCGGCGTAGGCATCTTCGGCTTCCCGCCGTTGGTTGCCCAGCACGTCGACAGCGCCGTGCTGTACATCGGCCTGTGGCTGGCCGGGGGCTTGGTGATGCTGGTCGGCGCGCTGTGCTATGCCGAACTCGGCGCCAGCTATCCGGATCGCGGCGGTGAATACCACTACCTCAACCTGGCTTGGGGCCGGCAGGTCAGCCTGCTGTTCGCCTGGGCCAGGGGCACGGTGATCCAGACCGGCGCTATCGCCGTGGTGGCCTTCATCTATGGCGATTACGCCCAGCGCCTGCTGCCGCTGGGCGACCATGGCAGCGCCTGGCACGCCGCCCTGGTGGTGCTGGTGCTGACCGCGCTGAATATCCTCGGCACCTATGAGTCGAAACGTCTGCAGGTGGTGTTCACCGGAATCACGCTGGTAGCGCTGGTCACGGTGGTTCTCGCCGGCCTGCTGCTGGCCGAACCGGTTACGCTCACAGCGCAGGCGGCCCCACCAACCGAGGGCAACCTGGCAGGCATGCTCGGCATGGGCATGGTCTTCGTGCTGCTCACCTACGGCGGCTGGAATGAAGTGGCTTATCTCTCCGGCGAGTTGCGCAACCCGGGGCGCAACATGAGCCGCGTGTTGCTGCTCGGCACCCTGGTGGTGACGGCCGTGTACCTGCTGGCCAACCTGGTGTTCATCAACATCTTCGGCCTCGAAGGTCTGCGCCAGTCCAGCGCCATCGGTGCCGACCTGATGACCATCGTCGCCGGCCCCTGGGGTGGCGTGCTGCTCAGCGTACTGATCTGCATCACCGCCATCAGCACCCTGAACGCCACCATTCTCACCGGCTCGCGGGTGTACTACGCGCTGGGCCGCGACGTGCCGCAACTGTCGATGCTCGGCGCCTGGAACGATCGCGCCGCAACGCCGGTGCGGGCGCTGCTGGTGCAATGCCTGATCACTCTGCCGCTGATCCTGTTCGGTGCCTTGAGCGAGAACGGTGTACAGAGCATGGTCGCCTACACCGCACCGGTGTTCTGGCTGTTCATGTGCCTGACCGCCCTTTCCCTGCTGCGCCTGCGCCGCCTGCACCCGAATCGCGCACGGCCCTTCAGCGTGCCTCTGTACCCGCTGATACCCTTGCTGTTCGCCGCCAGTTGCCTGGCACTGTTCTGGTCGAGCGCACTGTATGCGGGCATTGGAGCGCTGCTTGGCCTGGTGGTACTGGGCGCGGGGTTACCACTTCTGTTGCTGCAACGGTCGGCCGAGCCGGTGGCTTCCGGTTCGAACTGAGGCGGGTTCTGTGTTAAACAAGCCCTCCCGCCCTTTAGGAGATTGCCGCCATGCAGCCGAAACCGCCCATCGAACTGCTGATCTGCGACTGCGACGGCGTGCTGATCGACAGCGAGATCATCGCCGAGCGTCACCTGCACGCGGCGCTGGCCGAACATTACCCGGTTCATGAGCTGGACGTGGTGCTGGCCGGCACTTTCGGGCTGCAGAGCCGCGACATCCTGGCCCGGGTCGAGGCGCATTTCGGTACCCCCCTGCCCGAGGGGTTTCTCGAAGAACACCGCACCATCATCAAGGCGCTGATCCGCAGTGAAGTGCAGCCGATCGAAGGCGTGCGCGATGCCCTGCTGAAGATCGACCTGCCGCTGGCCGTGGCCTCCAACAGCTATGCGGACGCAGTGGCCTTCGCCCTGCAACGCTGCGAGCTGGTCGAACGCGTCAACCGCGGCGCGTTCAGCGCCGATCAGGTCGAGCGGCCAAAACCGGCGCCGGATCTCTATCTGCTGGCCGCGAAGAGCGCTGGCGTCGACCCACGTAACTGCCTGGTCGTCGAAGACAGCGTTACCGGCGTGACCGCCGCATTGACGGCAGGCATGCAGGTAGTCGGTTTTCTCGGCGCCAGCCACATCCCCCCGGAACACGGCGAAACCCTGCGCCAACTGGGCGTGGAGCACCTGATCGGGCGCATGAGTGAACTGCCGGGACTGGTCGAGCAACTGCGCGCCGAAGCAGGTAGCGCCGGGCAATAGGCCCTTCAGAGCACCAGCCAGCCGACAGCGGCGCCAGCCAGCACCACCAGCCAGGGCGGAAACTTGCAGGCCATCAGTGCGATCAGGGCGACCACCGCCAGGGCAAAATCCCAGAGACTCAGGATGGCGCTGGTACCCACTGGCTGGTACAGCGTGGCCAATAGCAGACCGACCACGCCAGCGTTGACCCCGAGCATCGCCGCCTGCACCCGCGGGCGGGTACGCAGCCGAGCCCAGAACGGCAGCACACCGACCAGCAGCAGGAACGACGGCGCGAAAATCGCCAACAGACAAAGCAGACCGCCGATCCAACCCGATAGCGGCGCCTGCATGGTGCTGCCGAGAAACGCCGCGAAGGTGAACAAGGGGCCAGGTACGGCCTGAGTAGCACCATAACCGGCGAGGAACAGGTCGCTGCTGACCCAGCCGTTCGCGACCACTTCGGCCTGCAGCAGCGGCAGCATCACGTGCCCGCCGCCGAACACCAGCGAGCCCGTTCGGTAGAAGGCATCCAACAGGCCCAGTATCTGGTTTTCCAGCAAGTGGGCCAACACCGGCAAGCCAAGCAGCAAGGCAACGAACAGAGCCAGCCAGAGGGCTCCAGCTTGCGGACTGATGTCGATGGGCAGCGCATCCTGCGCGGCTTTTTCCACGGGTTTGAGTAGCGCACAACCAGCGAGCCCGGCGCCCAGGATCACCGCAAGCTGCCCCCAGGCGCCAGGTAACAGGAATGCCGCACAGGCGGCGATCACCATCAATAACCGGCGTGGCATGTCCGGACAGAGCGTGTTCGCCATGCCCCACACCGCCTGGGCGACGACGGCGGCCGCGACGATCTTCAAACCGTGCAAGGCACCGGACGCCAGGGCATCTCCATGGCCTGAGATGCCCTGGGCGAACAGCATCAGGAGCACGGCCGAAGGCAAAGTGAAGCCGACCCAGGCCGCCAGTGCACCGCGGTAGCCCGCCTGCGACAAGCCGATCACCATGCCGACCTGGCTGCTGGCGGCGCCCGGCAGGAACTGACAGAGCGCGATGAGCTCCACATAACTGGCCTCGCTCAACCAGCGTCGGCGGCTGACGAACTCCTCGCGAAAGTAGCCGAGATGAGCGACCGGGCCACCGAAGGAAGTAAGCCCCAGGCGCAGGAAGACCAAAAAGATCAACCACGGGCTGCGATCGTCACTTGAGGCATCGGGCATGCAGGCATCTCGAAAGGTCACGTGGCGTCATGATCGACGCATCTGCAGGTGAATACGCAAGGGGCCTTGCGCGCTTCGGTCGCCCTGCATACAAGCGCATGAATGTGCCTTGTTCGCATGACTTTTTAAAGGCGACATGGGCATTCAGCCCTTTTTCATTGAGCGGCGCTCCTGGCGTGCAGAGCGGCAGGCAAACGGCAAGGAGCGTGGTGAGGCATATCGGAGCTGTGGCATCGTATGAGCCTGGCTGGATGAACGAGCGACAATCGTGCGATTACCCTATGAAGGCTTCGTCAATGCTTCGTGAAAAAAGCGTCAACCCCTGTGAAGAGAACGTTGCATGCGCATTTTGGTGATCGAAGACAACCGCGACATCCTGGCCAATATCCTGGATTACCTGCAGCTCAAGGGTTACACGGCGGATTGCGCCCAGGATGGTCTGTCCGGCCTGCACCTTGCCACTCAGGGCCATTACGACCTGATCGTACTGGACATCATGCTGCCCGGCCTGGATGGCTATCAGTTGTGCCGTCGATTGCGCGAAGAAGCGCGCAGCAGCATACCGATCCTGATGCTCACCGCGCGCGACGCCCTGGAAGACCGCCTGCAAGGCCTGAGTGCCGGCGCCGACGATTACCTGATCAAACCCTTTGCGCTGTCCGAGCTGGTCGCGCGCATCGAAGCCATTCTGCGTCGCTCGCAGGGCAATCGCCGACGGCTGCTGGAAGTCGCCGAGCTCACATACGACCTCGATACCCTGACCGTGACCCGCTCCGGCACGCCCATCAAACTCAACCCGCTGGGCATGAAACTGCTGGCGGTGCTGATGCAGCGCTCGCCCGCCGTGGTGCGCCGCGAGGCCCTGGAAGAAGCCTTGTGGGGCGACGACTGCCCTGACAGCGACAGCTTGCGCAGCCACATCCATCAATTGCGCCAGGCCATCGACAAACCCTTCACCACGGCATTGCTGCATACCTTGCATGGCGTGGGCTACCGTCTGGCAGCGAATCGCGATGGAAACTAAGCAGCCGTTCCGACGGCGCATCCTCATCGCCTTCGTGACCATGACCGTTCTGGTCAGCGGGGTCTTTTCCCTGAGCATCGTGGCCATCGTTCACCTGATCGAGGAACACCTGGTTTCCGAAGAGCTCGCCCTGGAACTGGGGGCGGTCATGGAGCAGGATTTGAAGAACGACCAGGCTCCGCGTCTGGATGCGAAAACCCGCTTTTATGCCTCGGGCTATCCGCAATACGCGATCCCCAGCCGTTATGCCGAATCACCGGAGGGCTTCAGCGAGCAGCTAGAGGGCGAGCGAGCGTTCTATATCTTTAGCCAGACCATCGACGGTGACCGCTACCTGCTGGTGAAGGAACAGAGTGAGTTCGAAAAGCGCGAGCAGGTGCTGTTCAACGTCGTGCTGGCGGGCTTTCTGCTGTCCGTGCTCGGTGCCCTGGGCCTGGGCTGGTTCATGTCCGAACGGGTGATGAGGCCAGTGAGCAAGCTGGCCAATCAGGTGCGTCACCGCGACCAGCTCCTGCCGTTGGCGCCGGCCCTGGCACCGGAATACCCGGACGATGAAGTCGGCCAGCTTGCCGCCGCATTCGATAGCACCCTGGGGCGCCTGCGTCAGTCCCTGGAGCGTGAACGCCTGTTCACCAGTGACGTCAGCCATGAGCTGCGCACGCCGTTGATGGTCATCGCCAGCTCGTGCGAGCTGCTCTCCCAGGTCGCCCTGGAGCCAGTGCAACGCAAGCAGGTGGAACGCATCGAAAGAGCCAGCACCGAGATGCAGGATCTGGTGCAGACCTTCCTGCAACTGGCCCGCGTCAAGGGTAACGAAAGCACGTTCCCGGGCAGTGCCAGCCTGCGCCAGATCGCCGATGAGCAGGTCGATATCTGGTCACCGCCGATGCGCGAGAAAGGTCTGGATTTCCGCCTGGAAGTGGAAGCGCAGAACGATGGTATCTACAACCCCACCTTGCTGCGTACGGTGATGGCCAACCTACTGCGCAACGCGTTGCATTACACCGAAACCGGCTTCGTGAAACTCACCCTGCTGCCTAGTGGGTTTCGCGTCGAGGACAGCGGCGTCGGCATCCCGGAACAGCATCACGAACAGATTTTCGACCCGTTCGTACGCGGCGAGCAGGCCCGTGGCGAGGGCCTCGGCCTGGGGCTGTCGCTGGTCAAACGCATCTGCGCCCACCAGGGCTGGCAGATATCGGTGCACAGCCTGCCCGTTACCGGCAGCTGTTTTCAGGTGTCGTTCGAGGCGCCGTCCTGACACTTTTTCACGTTCGCTTAACGGCTTCACCAGAAACCGCTTCACAAGATCGGGGCACTACCACCATGGTGCCTCGTCATGTCCATCCCCGATCCATCGATCTCGCCTATTCCGACCATTGCGGATTCCAGACAATTTCCCAGAGATGTCCATCGGGGTCTTGAAAGTAGCCCGAATAGCCTCCCCAGAACGTGTCATGCGCCGCCTTGACAATAACAGCGCCTGCCGAGGTTGCTCTTGCCATGACCGCATCGACCTCAGCCTTTGAATAAACGTTGTGTCCGAGTGTCATTTCAGTAGCGCTGGAGGGGCCAACGACAACCCCCGTGTCATGAGCGATGCTCTTGCGAGGCCAGAGAGCCAAACGAAGACCGGGCTGCAACTCAATGAATACAACCGCCCCATACTCGAACTCTTCGCCCACGATGCCTTCGGTGGGAAAACCCAAGCCATCACGATAGAAACGCAACGAAGCCTCAAGGTCATCAACGCCAATCGTGATGACTGTTATTCGTGGTTGCATGCGACTAACTCCCTTGCGGCATAACATTTGGTTAAGGGGCGGCTTTAGCACGTCCCGGTGAGCGAAGCGAACGATTTGAACCAGTTGTTATAAGTCAGCATGCCCGGTGTCTGGCTCCTGACGCAAAGTGGTAATTTAATTATCAGTGGTGAACATCTCAATATCATCTAAGGTGTCAGCGATATTTCCTGCTAATGACGGGTATTTCAATTGAGCTTCTTTAAGTGCCTTCCTTGTTATCTCTAGTTCTAATTTTTCATGCCTTCTTGCGATGTGGCCAAGAGCGGCTATAGCAGCGGAGACAATATTTTCATTGAAATTATTTAAATGCTCAATGCAGATGTTTTGTGCCCACACCCAGTCAGTTTCGTTGAGCCCTATAGAGATTAGTGCTGAAATAATTAATTTCGGATCAGCTGTTGAAAGGAATTGGACGGCTTGGTCATGAGACATCGACGGGTCTTGATAAGATAAGCTCATTGCGAAGCTCCTAGAATGTTGCCCTTGGCATCTGTTTTGCCTGATTTAATAAGTGCATTTTTCATGTCTTGATGCAGTTTTTCCCAAGGGCGTACGTGCCCGTGGTAGACATCACCGCCTGTTCTGTCAAAGACCACTATTTCTTTTGTTTGAGGGTCAACACCAATGCGTCTGGGCGATGTTGGTTTTACTTGAACAGAATTATCAAGGGCCTCTTGACCATTCTCTGGCCCCTTACTTTTGACGGCGTTGTCTGTTTTTCCATGATAAGCCGCAGGTTCAAAGGCTAAGCTCACCACCACATACAGCGGTTGTATTCCCGATTCAGCCGGGAAGACCAAGATAAAGTCTTTGTACTCGGGCGGATAAATGGGATTTTCCAGCGCTTTCGCAGCCGTATCCGTTGCGGGGTAAATCCAGATAGGGGGGACTTGCGGCCCTGCTTTCAGGGGTGGGATGCCTAACGCATCTACGGAATCAACTGCAGGCGTCCAGACCAATGTGATTCCACCGCCGAAATCGGCTATCTGCTCCTCGCCCTGGGGCGTGAACTGCACCACGTCGATCATTTCCCAGCCGGTCTTGGCGGCTGTATGAAAGCCGTAGGCTTTGAGGGTGCCGTCAGCTGCTTGTTCGATACGAAACCGCACTCTCGTGCGTGCGCTCGTCGTTCTGCGGAGCTGTTCAGGTGTGTAGAGATCCGAGTTTCCCATTGGGCTGGGCCACATCAAGGCAACCAGCCCAACTAGAGTGCTTGCTATGACACCGCCTGTAATAACCGCCCCAGAAGAGGCTGCCCCACCCGCAACACTCCCCCCGCCTGCTGATCCCGCCACGGCTAGGCCGCGAAGCGATAAACCGCTCAGTCCGGCAATAGACTCGCCAGATAGGCGACTCAGAGGGTAGTCACCATTGGCATTAGCACTGCTGGCAGCCAGCACAGCTGTTTTGCCATAGCGGCTAATGAGTTCAGCGGGAGCCGTGCGTGGATAGTCGATTTGACCGTCGGGCAAGGTGCAGGGCTTTGCAAAGACACAGCCGGCAGGTGGCGCCAACGGTGCTGCTTTCTCGGGTTCTTTCACATCGAGAATAAGTGGACGTGGCGGTTGTTTATCGAAATCTCCGTTGTAGGGAGGGGCAGGTGGCTCCTTTCGCTCATCTCTGTTATTCGGGACGTAGCCACTCATCTGTAAATCTTCCTTGAAAAAGGCGAAATGATACGCCGTGGTAGTGGTCAGTCCATGCGCATTGTCACGCTTTACTGGTCATGCTTAATTTTTCTGTATCCCATGGGAATTTTGCGAATTTGAAGGCCCGTAGGGCGTATTAGCCGAAGGCGTAATCCGCCGACTTAATCAACAATTCGCGAGAAGCCACAGATTACGCTTCGCTAGGCTAGGCCCTCCGATCCATCTACGACGGTTGTTCCGTCTTCTCGTGATCATGGCGGCACCTATTCACACCAACGCAGCCTCACATCAGCCAGTCTTTGACGACCATATGGGTTTTTATTTTGTGCACCCCAGGGAAGTTCTCGATCTCGCCACGTACCTCAGCCAGCCGCTCCATGGAGGATGCCTCGAGGTAGATCAGCATGTCGGTTTCCCCGCTGATGCCGGAGCAGCGACGGACTTCCGGGAACGCGCGCATGCGCTCGACGTACTGCTCACAGCGCCCGCCCGTATAGAACAGTTCCAGATAGGCACGCACCGCAATGGTGGTGGGCTCGGCGATACGGGCGTGATAGCCCTGAATGACCCCGGACGTTTCCAGTTGGCGGATGCGCTCGCTCACCGCGGAGCGTGACAGGTTGACCTGTCGGGCGACCTCGGTGACGGTCAGTCGCGCGTCTGCGCGCAGCAAAGCGATGATGCGTTGATCGAACTTATCCACTTGGCTCTCTGCACCCATCTGCACAAACAAGATGACGGGCATTCCCGCCGTTTCGCCGGTCGTCGCCGACGCTTTGCCAGCAGCCTCCGAAGCGGCGCGGCCTTACCATGGAAGCTTGGCGGATCAGCGCACCACACCTGGTCGCAGCCGTCACGTCAGAACGAGCGAGAGCATACAACATGAGTCGGTTGAACAAGGAATTGGGGCTGCTGCAAGGGGTCGGTCTGTTGTCCACGTCGCTGCTGGGCACCGGAATTTTCGTGATCCCGGCGCTGGCCGCCACGGCAGCCGGCGAGATATCGCTGTGGGCCTGGCTGCTGCTGATCGTGCTGATTCTGCCGATAGCGTTCACCTTCGCCCAGCTCGGTCGCCACTACCCCCATGCCGGCGGCGCGCCGCATCTGATCGGCCGCGCGTTCGGCGGGCGCATGGAGCGCCTGAGCGCCTTTCTGTTCCTGGCGGTTCTGCCAGTAGGATTGCCAGCCGCACTGAATATCGCCAGCGGTTTCTGGCATGCCCTGTTCGAGCTGAGCGACCTGGCGGTTCTGGCCATTCAACTGGTCACCCTGGGCATCATCCTGCTGCTCGGCCAGCGCCCGGCACGCACCTCCGGGAGCGTGCAGATCGCCATCGCCCTGGTCATCGTCGCCACCATCGCGCTGATCTGGTGGAAAGGCGACCTTCCGCACGCCGAACAACCGCTGCTGCCGCCACTGGCGGGCAATTGGCAGTTGTTGCCGGTGGCCCTGGGCGTGATGTTCTGGTGCTTCGTCGGCATCGAGGCCTTCACTCACCTGGGCGAGGAGTTCAGGAACCCGCAACGTGACTTTCCCCTGGCGCTGTTGCTCGGCGTATTGCTCGCCGGCCTGGTGTACTGGGCCTGCTCGGTGGCAGTGCTGAGCTTTCATGCCTACGGCGATACACGTACCGACGCCGCTTCCCTGCCGCGCATGCTCGATCTGCTGCTCGGCGATCAGGCGCGCTGGCTCAGCGCGGGCATCGGCTATCTGGCCTGCTTCGCCTCCATGAACGTATACATCCAGGGCTTCGCACGGCTGATCTGGAGCCTGGCCGACGAAGGCAAGCTGCCGCGCCTGCTGGCCAGCCGCAACGCCAATGGCGTGCCGGCCAGGGCACTGCTGCTGGTGGTGCTCAGTTGCGCGCTGAGCACGACAGTGATCTGGAGCCTGTCGCTGTCGCTGGATCAACTGATCCGCTATGCCAACGGCAACTTCATCGTCATCTACCTGTTCAGCATGGCCGCCGGCTGGGTGCTGCTCAAGGGACTTTGGCGTTGGCTGGCCGGCATCAGCGCCCTGCTCTGCGTCGGCATTCTGCTGATGCTCGGCGGCGATGCGCTGTATGCCATTGGCCTGCTGGGCGTACTGATGCTGCTCGACCGCAGGCGCCAGGCGCGCCGTACCGGCATGCCGCTGGGCGAAAGTGGCTCTCGGGGGTGACTGGTAGCGCTGCATGGCTCTATCCTTGAACGGATTCATCGAAAGGAAGCGCCATGCCACGTGTACTCAAAGACCTGAAAATTATGCTGCTGGCCAATTTCTGGCTGGTTCCGGTACTCGCAGCCCTGGTCGCGGCACTCTTCTACTTCGTGGCGCCGCCGCCGCCCATGCACGCCAGCCTGGCGACGGGCAGCGCCAGCGGTGGCTACCACGCCTTCGGCGAGAAGCTGCGTGACGAGCTGGCCAGGGAGGGATTTACCCTCACGCTGATCAACAGTGAAGGCTCGCGAGACAATCTCGACAAACTGCGTAGCAACGAGGCGCAACTGGCGCTGGTGCAGAGCGGTCAAGAGCTGACCCTGCCCACGCCTGAGCGTGACGAGCTGCTCGGCCTTGGCGTGATGTACCAGGAACCCTTGTGGCTGTTCGTGCGTAGCGCACAGGCAAGCGCCCATTTTCAGGATCTGCTCGACCAGCGAGTCGCCATCGGCACGCCCGGCAGTGGCTCCGGCGCAGTCATCTACGCGCTGCTGGAGGCCAATCGCATCACACCCGATCAGTATCCCGAGAGCTGGCAGGCCATCGGCGGCAAGCGCGCTGCCGATGCACTGATCGCTGGAGAACTGGATGCCGGCTTCTTTCTCGGTCCGGCGGAAAACGCACTGATCCAGCGCCTGGCGAGCGCCCCCAACCTGCACCTGATCGGCCTCGGCCGCAGCGCCGCTTATATGGCCCGCCTGCCTTACCTGAACCGTCTGGAAGTGGGCGAAGGCCTGCTCGACCTGGCCAGCAATACGCCGGATCGCGATATCGTCACCCTGGGCCCTTCCGCCACCCTGCTGGCCAATGGCGAGTTCCACGCCTCGCTAACCCCACTGATTCTCGCCGCCGCCCGCGAAGTGCTGAAGGATGGCAATCTGCTCGACGCCGCCGATCAGTACCCGGCCGCGCCACCACGCACCCTGAAAACCCTCGGCGAAGCCGAGTATTTCTATAAGAACGGCCTGCCGATCCTGCAGCGCTACCTGCCGTTTCGCATCGCCTCCCTGGCCGACCGATACATCATCCTGGCCATTCCGCTGCTGGTGTTGCTGTTCCCACTGATCAAGGCCATCGGCCCGCTGTACCGCTGGCGCATCCGTGCCCGCATCTACCGCTGGTACAAACACCTGCGTGAAATCGACCGGCAGTTGCACGACGGCACCCTGCCTGCCCAGTTGGACGAGGAAATCCAGCGCCTGGAGAGCCTGGAGGCGGAAATGGACAAGATCGATGTGCCCCTGTCCTACTCCAGCGAACTGTACGAACTGCACATGCACCTGCGTTATGTCATCGAGCGGCTGCAGGCATTACGGCAGTCACGGGCGACCACGGCGGCAACAGTCGGGTAAACTTTGCACAACTTCGGCCGCCTTGCAGCGGCCCCATTGCGTTAACGCCTGAAGAGACTCCCATGCCGATCCGTCACTGTATCGTCCACCTGATCGACAAGAAGCCCGACGGCAGCCCTGCCGTATTGCACGCCCGCGACACTGAGCTGGGCACCTCCCAGGCCATCGAGAACATGCTGGCCGACCTCAACGAAAGCTATAACGCCAAGCAGGGCAAAGCCTGGGGCTTTTTCCACAGCGAGTCCGGCGCCTACCCTTTCAGCGGCTGGCTGAAAAATCACCTGGAAGATGGCCAGGATTTCGCCGCGTTCAGCCGTCAGGCCGTGGAACATCTGCAGAAGCTGATGGAAGAATCCAACCTGTCCACCGGCGGCCACGTGCTGTTCGCTCACTACCAGCAAGGCATGACCGACTACCTGGCCATCGCCCTGCTGCACCACAGCGAAGGCGTAGCGGTGAACGATGCACTGGACGTAACCCCGGCCAAGCACCTGGATCTTGGTCAGCTGCATCTGGCCGCGCGGATCAATATTTCCGAATGGCGCAACAACGCCAATTCCAAGCAGTACATCTCCTTCATCAAGGGCAAGAACGGCAAGAAGGTCTCGGAATACTTCCGCGATTTCATCGGTTGCCAGGAAGGCGTCGACTCGCCCAGCGAGACACGCACCCTGCTCAAGGCCTTCAGCGATTTCGTCGAGAGCGAGGATCTGCCCGAGGAACAGGCGCGCGCGAAGACCGACACCCTGGTCGACTACGCCACCAGCCAGAGCAAGATGGGCGAGCCGATGACGCTGGAGGAGCTCTCCGGGCTGATCGACGAAGAGCGCCCCAAGGCGTTCTACGACCATATCCGCAACAAGGATTACGGTCTGTCGCCAGAAATTCCTGCCGATAAGCGCACCCTGAGCCAGTTCCGTCGCTTCACCGGTCGCGCCGAAGGTCTGTCGATCAGCTTCGAGGCCCATCTGCTCGGCTCGAAGATCGAATACGACGAAACGCAAGGCACGCTGATCATCCGCAACCTGCCGACCCAACTGACCGACCAGTTGAAACGCCGCAAGGACTGAGCGACTTGTAGGCAGAGGACTGCACCATGAAAAGGATTTTGCTGATTCTTGCGGTACTGGCGACCTGGCAACACTGGGATCGCATCGAACCGCTGCTGTTCGGTAACAGCGAGCGGGTCGCCGGCCAGGGTGAGGTCATCCTCTACGCCACAAGCTGGTGTGGTTACTGTGCCAAGACCCGGGAGTTTCTCGGCGAACGCGGTATCGCCTACACCGAACTGGACATCGAGAAGTCCAGCGAAGCGCGCCGTGCCTACGACGCCCTCGGTGGCCGTGGCGTTCCAGTTCTCAACGTTAACGGCACGGTGATCCACGGCTATAACCCGCAGGGGATTCTGGCGGCGTACTGAGTTTCAGGATCGAGACGGACAGGTCGCTATAAGGCGGGAGCGGCCGTTCGTAGGGTGGACGACGCTTCACCCGTCCACCGCTCTGCAACCGCAATGGTGGATGAAAAGAGCGTCATCCACCCTACGGGGTGAGCGGCCGCTTACGCCTTGCAGCGGATGGTCACTTCAATGCGTGCGCACGCCATCGCTATCATGCCGCCACTGCCGTGGGCTGACTCCGAACCAGCGTCGGAAGGCGCGCGAGAAGGCGCTGACCTCCGAGTAACCGAGCAACGGCGCCAGGTTGGAGATGGGCAACTGGTGCTGGCGCAGGTAGTGGGTCGCCAGCTCGCAGCGCAGCTTGTCCACCATCGTGGAGAAGTTCAGGCCCTGATCGCGCAACCGCCGCTGCAGTGACCAACTGCTCATGCCCAACTGTTCGGCAGCCTGCTCCAGCACCGGCTCGCCAATCAGCAACTGCTGCCGAATCTGCTCGCGAACGTCATCGGCGATATCCCGTTCGCCGCGACCGCTCAGGTTGCTGAGCTGGCTGAGGGAATCCTGCATCACCAGCAACAACACCGGGTCGCTCTGCGGCATGCTGCGATCCAGACCGCGCTTGGGAATGATCAACGAGTTGAACGGCTGCTCGAAATACACCGGCGCATCGAAGACTTTGCAGTGCTCATGCCATTGCTCCGGGCGCGGATGTTCGAAATGCACCGCCCGTGGCGCCCACTGGTTGCCGAGCACGTGGCGAATCAGATTGAGCGCCATGCCCAGGGTCAACTCCGCGTCCTGACGACGGCAGAGAATGGCGCCGTGGCGCACCTGGTAGTCGAAGCGGTAGCACTCTCCCTCATCCACCAGACGAATCAGGCTGTTGCGCTGGTGCAGGGGAAAGGCACGGGCGAAGTTGATCAGTGCCTGCTCGACAGTCGCCGAACACAGCCCGATATAGCCGAGCAACCCCAGCGCCTGGGGCTTGAACTGTTGCCCGTAGTACAAACCGAAGTTGTCGCAACCGGATTGGCGCGAGGCCTCTTCCAGCACCTGGCAATAATTGGGTAACGCCAGGCTCAGTGTCGGGTGACGCAGGGATTCCGGATCGATACCGGAGACCCCGAGGATGCGATCCGCATCGCCACCGTGCTTTTCGATAAAGCCGCACAGGCCACTGGCTGCAGCCGCCAGGACACCGCTGTTGGTTTGCCCGCCGGGTAGCAACGAAAAACCGGCAGACTGATCGGGCTGGGCAAGAACGGAGCTCATCGGTGCCTCCTTCGTGACAATTTATGTCTGGAAGCAAGAAGCACGCCGTCCCTCACCGGATCGCCGGGATGCGCCCAGCATAGAGTTCTGCGGGTAGCCAGTGAAAACGCGCCTGGCAGCCGAAGCCCCAAAACGAGTCATTCGGAAACACTCGCACCGAAACAGGGCGCACCATTTGACTCACCGCGACACGGCCCAAGCTGTTGTGGAAATTTGACTTTGCAGAACAGCCACTCTCATCCAGCGTCAAGTCGGCCACATGAATTCGTCTCATAGTTCAGGCGAGTGCGGGCATGCAGCCCGCTCACCCTTAGAACTACAAAAAACAGTCGTTGGGAGAATTTTCATGATCTATGCCAAACCAGGTACCGCAGGCGCCGTCGTCACCCTCAAGCCGCACTACGGCAACTACATCGGTGGCGAGTTCGTCGCGCCGGTAGGCGGCCAGTACTTCACCAACACCAGTCCGGTGGATGCCTCGGTGATCGGCGAATTCCCCCGTTCCGACGCCAAGGACATCGACAAGGCCCTGGACGCTGCCCATGCCGCCGCCGATGCCTGGGGCAAGACGTCGGTACAGGATCGCGCGCTGATCCTGCTGAAGATCGCCGACCGCATCGAAGCCAACCTCGAACTGCTCGCCGTGGCGGAAACCTGGGACAACGGCAAGGCCGTGCGCGAGACGCTCAATGCCGACGTGCCGCTGGCCGCCGACCACTTCCGTTATTTCGCCGGCTGCATCCGCGCTCAAGAAGGCAGTGCTGCGGAGATCAACGAACACACCGCCTCCTATCACTTCCACGAACCGCTGGGTGTGGTCGGGCAGATCATTCCCTGGAACTTCCCGCTGCTGATGGCCGCCTGGAAGCTGGCGCCGGCCCTGGCGGCCGGCAACTGCGTGGTGCTCAAGCCCGCCGAGCAGACGCCGCTGTCGATCACTCTGTTCGCCGAAGTGGTCGGCGATCTGCTGCCGCCGGGCGTGCTCAACATCGTCCAGGGCTACGGCCGTGAAGCCGGCGAGGCACTGGCCACCAGCACGCGTATCGCCAAGATCGCCTTTACCGGTTCCACCCCGGTCGGCTCGCACATCATGAAGTGCGCGGCCGCCAACATCATTCCGAGCACCGTGGAGCTGGGCGGCAAGTCACCGAACGTGTTCTTCGAAGACATCATGCAGGCCGAACCGGCCTTTATCGAAAAGGCTGCCGAAGGCCTGGTGCTGGCCTTCTTCAACCAGGGCGAGGTGTGTACCTGCCCGTCCCGGGCGCTGGTGCAGGAGTCGATCTTCGAGCCGTTCATGGTCGAGGTGATGAAGAAGATCAAGGCCATCAAGCGCGGCAACCCGCTGGACACCGAGACCATGGTCGGCGCCCAGGCCTCGCAGCAGCAGTACGACAAGATCCTCAGCTACCTGGAGATCGCTCAGCAGGAAGGGGCCGAGCTGCTCACCGGCGGCGCCACGGAAAAACTCGAGGGCGACCTGGCCAGCGGTTATTACATCCAGCCGACCCTGCTCAAGGGCAGCAACAAGATGCGCGTGTTCCAGGAGGAGATCTTCGGCCCGGTGGTCGGCGTGACCACCTTCAAGGACGAAGCCGAAGCCCTGGCCATCGCCAACGACACCGAGTTCGGCCTGGGCGCCGGCGTGTGGACGCGCGACATCAACCGCGCCTACCGCATGGGCCGCGGCATCAAGGCCGGCCGCGTATGGACCAACTGCTATCACCTGTATCCGGCGCACGCGGCCTTTGGCGGCTACAAGAAGTCCGGGGTCGGGCGCGAAACCCACAAGATGATGCTCGACCACTATCAGCAGACCAAGAACCTGTTGATCAGCTACGACATCAATCCTTTGGGCTTCTTCTGATCTTCCATAGACAGCCACCCCATAAAAACAATGCCCCCGATGCTGCACTGCCACGGGGCGTGAAGGAGTCTTGAAATGTCCAAAGAGACACTGACCACACCCTCTCAGGGTGGTGTGGAAACCGAAGTCGTCAGCGCCGAGTACTTTGCCAACCGGCAATTGAAGCAAGGCGCTGCAGGCTGGATCCTGTTGATCGGCCTCGGCGTTGCCTACGTGATTTCCGGCGATTACGCCGGCTGGAACTTCGGCCTGGCCCAGGGCGGCTGGGGCGGCATGTTCATCGCCACACTGCTGATGGCGACCATGTACCTGTGCATGTGCTTCTCGCTGGCCGAACTGTCCTCGATGATTCCTACCGCAGGTGGCGGCTATGGTTTCACCCGCACCGCCTTCGGCCCCTGGGGCGGCTTCCTCACCGGCACGGCGATCCTCATCGAATACGCCATTGCCCCTGCGGCCATCGCCTGTTTTATCGGCGCCTACTGCGAGTCACTGTTCGGCATCGGCGGCTGGATCATCTACCTGGTGTTCTACGTGGTGTTCATCGGCATTCACATCCTCGGAGCCGGTGAGGCACTGAAACTGATGTTCGTGATCACCGCGGTCGCGGCCATTGCCCTGGGCGTATACATCGTCGCCATGGTGCCGCACTTCCAGGTCGCCAACCTGTTCGACATCCCCGCTACCGAGGCGACTGGCGCCAGCGCCTTCCTGCCGTTCGGCTACCTGGGCATCTGGGCCGCGCTGCCTTACGCGATCTGGTTCTTCCTGGCGGTCGAAGGCGTGCCACTGGCTGCCGAAGAAACCAAGGATCCGAAACGCGACCTGCCCCGCGGCCTGATTGGCGCGATGCTGGTGCTGCTGACCTTCGCCGGACTGATCCTGCTGGTCGGCCCGGGTGCGGCCGGCGCTCAATCTCTGATCGCCTCCGGTAACCCGCTGGTGGAATCGCTGGTCAAGGTCTACGGCGGCTCCACCTGGATGAGCCAGTTCGTCAACCTGGTCGGCCTGGCTGGCCTGATCGCCAGCTTCTTCTCGATCATCTATGCCTATTCGCGGCAGATTTTCGCCCTGTCGCGCGCTGGCTACCTGCCACGCGGCCTGTCGCTGACCAACCGCAACAAGGCGCCGGTCATGGCACTGATCGTGCCTGGCATCATCGGCTTCGGCCTGTCACTGAGCGGCCAGGGCGACCTGCTGATTCTGGTGGCGGTATTCGGTGCGACGCTTTCCTATGTACTGATGATGGCCGCACACGTCACCCTGCGCGTACGCCGCCCGGACATGCCACGTCCCTACCGCACGCCCGGCGGCGCACTGACGTCGTCGGTGGCTCTGGTGCTGGCAGCGGTAGCGCTGATCGCCGGCTTCCTGGTCGACCCGAGGGTCGTGATCGGCGCGGCAGTCATCTACGCTCTGTTCATCGCCTACTTCGCCTTGTACAGCCGTCACCATCTGGTGTCCGGCACGCCGGAGGAAGAGTTCGCCGCCATTCAGGCTGCCGAACGCTCCCTGCGTTGATTGACCCCGAGTGGCCGCCTCGGCAGCCACTCGACAATGAGGGCACCTTTAAAAACGTAGGCGAGGCAGTCAGCGTAAGGCGAAAACAGGCGAGGAAGCGGAGTGTACTTTTGTACATGAGCATTCTGATCGGACTCGCGCACGAGCCTGTTTTCAACGCAGCGATGACAACGCAGGTAGTTTTTAGAGGTGCCCGGGAGAACTGATATGGCTCGCTTCACCCATACCATCGCCAACATGACCTGGAGTTTCGATAGCCTGCGCGAGCTGATGGCCAAGGCCAGCCCGGCGCGCTCCGGCGACTACCTGGCGGAGGTCGCCGCGCAAAGCGATGCCGAACGCGCCGCAGCGCAGATGGCCCTGGCCAACGTGCCGCTCAAGCATTTCCTGCAGGAAGCGTTGATTCCTTACGAAAAGGACGAAGTCACCCGGCTGATCATCGACACCTTTGATGCCACCGCCTTCGCTCCGGTCAGCCACCTCACGGTCGGCGGCCTGCGCGACTGGCTGCTCGGCGACGATGCCGACGAAGCCAGCCTGAGCGCCCTGGCGCCGGGGCTGACCCCGGAGATGGTTGCCGCCGTCTCGAAGATCATGCGCGTGCAGGATCTGGTGCTGGTGGCCCAGAAGACCCGGGTGGTCACTCGTTTTCGCAACACCATGGGCCTACGCGGGCGCATGTCCACACGGCTGCAGCCCAACCATCCCACCGATGATCCGGCCGGCATCGCCGCCAGCATCCTCGATGGCCTGCTCTATGGTAACGGCGATGCGATGATCGGCATCAACCCGGCCACCGACAGCGCAAGTTCGATCCGCGCCCTGCTGGATATGCTCGACGCGATCATCCAGCGCTATGAAATTCCCACCCAGTCCTGCGTGCTGACCCACGTCACCAGCTCCATCGCCGCCATCGAGCGCGGCGCGCCGCTGGATCTGGTGTTCCAGTCGATCGCCGGCACCGAGGCGGCCAATGCCAGTTTCGGGGTCAGCCTCAAGGTACTGCAGGAAGGTTACGACGCCGGCCTGAGCCTGAAACGCGGCACCCTGGGCAACAACCTGATGTACTTCGAAACCGGCCAGGGCAGTGCCCTGTCGGCCAACGCCCACCACGACGTCGATCAGCAGACCTGCGAAACCCGCGCCTACGCCGTGGCCCGGCACTTCAACCCGTTCCTGGTCAACACAGTGGTCGGTTTCATCGGCCCCGAGTACCTGTACAACGGCAAGCAGATCATCCGCGCCGGCCTGGAGGATCACTTCTGCGGCAAGCTGCTCGGCGTGCCCATGGGCTGCGACATCTGCTACACCAACCATGCCGAAGCCGATCAGGACGACATGGACATGCTGCTGACCCTGCTCGGCACCGCCGGCATCAACTTCATCATGGGCATTCCCGGCTCCGACGACGTGATGCTCAACTACCAGACCACCTCGTTCCACGATGCCCTCTACGCGCGCAAGGTACTTGGCCTGCACGTCGCTCCAGAATTCGAGCAGTGGCTGGCGCGCATGGGCATCTTCCAGCAGCAGGGTGGTCAATTACGCATGGGCGACGAGTTGCCGCCAGCATTCCGCCAGGCCCTGGCGCAACTGGCTTGAGAGGTCGTCATGGCAGACAAATCCCCCGCTACCGAAAACCCCTGGCAGCAATTGCGGCAACTGACCCCCGCCCGTATCGCCCTGGGCCGGGCGGGCACCAGTTTGCCGACCGCCGCGCAGTTGGACTTCCAGTTCGCCCACGCTCAGGCCCGCGATGCCGTGCACCTGCCGTTCGACCACCAAGGTCTGCGCGAGGAGCTGCAGGGCCGCGGGCTCGATACCTTGCTGGTGCAGAGCGCTGCGGCGGATCGACATATCTACCTGCAGCGCCCGGATCTGGGCCGACGCCTCAACGAGGCGTCCGCAGGCGCGCTGGATGAATATGCAGCAGAAAAGGGCCGTGGTTACGACCTGGCCATCGTCATCGCCGATGGCCTGTCGTCACTGGCCGTGCGCCGCCACAGCCTGCCGTTTCTGGAACGGTTGCTCGATCAGATCGGCGAGGAAGGCTGGACACTGGCGCCCATCACCCTGGTCGAACAGGGCCGGGTCGCAGTGGCGGACGAAGTGGGCGAACGCCTGGGGGCGAAGATGACGGTGATCCTGATCGGCGAACGCCCTGGCCTCAGTTCCCCCGACAGCCTGGGCCTGTACTTCACTTTCGCGCCGCGGGTCGGCCTCAACGATGCCTACCGCAACTGCATCTCCAACGTGCGTCTGGAAGGCCTGAGCTACGGCATGGCGACCTTCCGACTCATGTACCTGATGCGTGAAGCCTGTCGGCGTCAGCTATCGGGCGTCGACCTGAAGGACGAAGCCGAAGTGCCGACCCTGGAAAACGCCGGGCCGGGCAACTTCCTGCTACCGGACAACAGCTGAGTCGATCTTCAGCACGCTTCGATACGAAACCCCAGCCGCGGGAAGTGCACGTGCACGACCCCGGCGCGGGGATCCTCGCGGCGCAGAATCAGCTCTTCCACGCCGGCGAACAGCAGTTCGCCTTCCACGGCATCCACACCGTAGTCGATGGCGGAAATCGCCACGGCCTGACCGCTGACGAAGCCATTGGGGTCACTGAACGCCTCCTCCGGCAAGGGCGCCGGAGCGGCCTCACGTGCCACCGTGATGGCGTCCTCGCTGCTCAACGGCTCAGGCTTGCCGTGCCCACGTGCGAGCACCCGATCCAGCCAGGCCGCGACGGCCGGGTAGCCATCGACCAGCGGCGAGGTCACCGGCGTTGCGCGCAGGAACCACAGCGGGTGAGCCATGGCGATATCGGCCAGGCTCGCCTCGCCAAACAGGAAGTCACCGCCGCCAGCGTCCAACTGGGCCTGCAGGCGTGCCATGAATGCCGGCCACTGGTGCTTGGCCTGCTCGGCCGGCAAACGGCTGGCCTGGCCACCGGTGAACAGCTTGGCGCGGTCGGCGATGAAGGCCTGGATGAACTCCGGGGGAGCCTTGGCGAACCGCACGGCAATGGACTCCGGCTGGAACACCAGGCTGACCGCATGCTGGAACACCACGGAATCGGCCCATTGGGCGAAGGCGGCGATGGCGAACGCCTGGGTATCCGGCAGTAGCGCCGGCTGTGCCTGGTGCGCTTCCAGGCGGCGGGCGATCAATGCGGTGTCGCAGTAGATGTCGGCGCCGATCTGCAGCACTGGCGTCTTGCGGTAGCCGCCAGTCAGGGCAGTGAGATCCGGCTTGGGCATCACCGGCGGAATCTGCACCGAACGCCAGGCAAGGTCTTTGAAGCCCAGCAACAGACGCGCCTTCTCGGCGAAGGGCGATGTGGGGTAATGGTGCAGGATCAGCTCAGGCATGGCAGGCCTCCAGTAACGGAATCAGGCCTGCAGCTTACGCTGAAGACAAATCGAGGCCCAGCTACTCAGGCTATTGGTGATGGCTGCTCATCAGGGAGGTGCATCAGGCTACCGGTGGCAACCAGCGCCTCCTTGGCCCCTTTGCCCAGCCGCTTGATCGCTCGCTCGCGGCGCAGGGCATCGCCCTTGCCGGCACAGCTTTCGCTGTAGACCAAGGCCACCGCCGGGCTGGAAAAGAAGAAGCGTGCGCCTTTGCCACTCTGGTGCTGGGCGAAGCGGCGCTGCGGATCGTCGCTGATGCCGCAGTAGAGCGCGCCATTGGCGGCGCGCACCAGGTAGACGAACCAGGCTTTATCCTGGCTGATGCTCATTGCGCGTACCGAACGGCGTCAGGCGAGCCATTCGCGGGCAGAGCGCCACACGCACATGCCGACGAAATAGGCCGAAGACAGGCCCCACAGCACCAGCAGCCATAGCGGTTGTGCCGGAAACTGCAGGATCAGCAAGGCACAGGCGAACATCCAGACCATGGTCACGGCGATGTTCAGCGGCATGAACTGCTTGACCCGGAACGGGTGCAGGAACTTCATGCGGGTCAGCGTCAGCGCGGCCAGCACCATGATGACGAGGAAGGTCACCCACGGCTCGAAGTCGAGCAGGTAGAGGTACACCACCACCACGTTCCATGCCGCCGGGAAGCCGACGAAGTAGTTGTCCTTGCTCTTCATGTTGACATTGCAGAAGCAGAACAGCGACGACAGCAGGATGATGCCGACGGACAACAGCAACGTGTATTCAGGCAGCGGGATGAAGCGATAGACGAAGATCGCCGGGATGAATACGTAGGTGAGGTAATCGATCACCAGGTCGAGGGTCGAGCCGTCGAAATGCGGCAGCACCACCTTGACGTCGTACTTGCGCGCCAGGGTACCGTCCAGACCATCGACCAGCAGTGCCAACCCCAGCCACAGCAGGCAGTTTTCCGCACGCCCCTCGATCAGGGCAAGCAAGGCCAGCATGCCAAGGATCACCCCGCTGGCGGTTACCGCGTGCACGCTCCATGCCTTGGCTTTACTGGGTGATAGCGACATAACACTCATGATCGAAATTCTCTGGCGGACGGGCTTACATTCAACGAATAGACCAATTGCGCACAATCTGCCCACCGTGGATGAAGGTTCAGACCGGAAAGCCTACCATTCCGTTCACCTGCGCGCTTCCACACCTTACTGCCCGCCCGTCGCTCGGTCAGCCTGGAACCGGCGCAAACCATTGCTCGCCTGTTTGCGCACGGTCTTCTTCAGCATTGGCGTCCAGCCGATCAACAGCCCCTGAAAGCCCAGCGCTTGAGCGGCCCAGCGCCATAGATCGAAGTGATCATGATGCTCGACGATCAGCCCATCACGAATCACGAAGCGGGCACGAATGTGATTGACCACAGTGCGCCCCGTCTGGCTGAACAGGTAGGTGGCGACCCAGGTCGCGCTGCCGCCGTGCTCGGTGGCCTCTATATCGCTGAACGTCAGCGAGAAGTCCTGCGCACGGCTGGTCAGCATGCGCCACATATCGCCAGCATCGTGACCCCGCAAGGTGCCGAAGGCCGGATCGCTGAAACACACATCCGGCGCATAGCAGCTCACCATCTGCTCGGCATCGAGCCGCTGGAAAGCCTGATAGAAACGGGTGATCAGTTGGGCATTGGCAACGGACATGGCATGGGCTCCGGAAAACGTCCTGCAGTATCGCTGGCGAAGGGTAGAACTACCATTTTCTGCTACTCATTAGGGTCACGCGATCACCATATGCGAACTATCCCCAAGCAGAAATGCGCGATTGCGCTCTGCACACCCACGTAGGTAATCAGCGACCAGGGTGATGCGCTTGAGCTTGCGCAGATCCTCCCGGTAGTAGAGCCAGAACTGCCGGGTTACCGTGACCTGACCCGGTAACACCTCGACCAGGCGATCATCTGGAGCGGCCAGGAAGCATGGCAGAATGGCCAACGCCCGACCTTGCAGGGCCGCCAGGTACTGGGCGACTACACTGGTGCTGCGTAGCGTGCTACTGGCATTCGGCACGATGCTCTCGAGATAGAGCAGTTCCGGGCTGAAGGCCAGGTCATCGACGTAGGTGATGAACGGGTGCCGGTTCAGGTCATCCACGCCGTGGATCAGCGGATGGGCATCCAGATAGGCAGGCGTCGCATAGAGTTTGAGGGCGTAATCGCACAGCTTCGAGCACACGTAGGGGCCGCGCTCGGGGCGCTCCAGGGTGATGGCAATGTCCGCTTCTCGCCGTGACAGACTTATGAAGTGCGGCACCGGCAGTAAATCGATGGCTATATTCGGGTAAATATCCTGAAAGCCTCCCAGTTGCGGCGCGACGAAATAGCTGCCGAAGCCCTCGGTCGAGCCGATGCGAACATGGCCTGACAGCGCCAGGCTGGCCCCCGAAACCTGCTCGCAAGCCGTTTGCAGAGTGCTTTCCAGCGCTTCCGCGTAACCCAACAGATGCTGTCCCTCCGCCGTCAATAAAAAACCACTGGCACGAGAGCGCTCGAACAGCAACGTGCCGAGAGCCCTTTCCAATGCACCAATGCGCCGCAACACCGTGGTGTAGTCGACCCCCAGCCGTTTGGCGGCACTACTGGCGGTGCGGGTTCGCGCCACTTCGAGGAAGAACTTGAGGTCATCCCAGTTCATCTGACTAGCGGACATTATGCTTTTTTGCATAACAAACCTGTTTTTTTAAGGTTACAAGGAAAAAATTTGCATACCTATACTCCAGACAAGCAGCGCTTGCCAGCTGCCGACAGCTCCACGTTTCTACAACAAAAACAAAAGCAGGCAGCTCATGAACGAATCAAGTCCTCAAGGGGCGGCTTCCGGTCGCAAGCACTATCGCATCGCTGGCCTGGCTAGCATGGCGGGTACCACCATCGAGTGGTACGACTTCTTCCTCTATGGCACTGCGGCCGCGCTGGTCTTCAACAAGCTGTTCTTCCCCACCCTCGATCCCATAACCGGTGTGCTGGCTGCATTCGCTACGTACGCGGTCGGTTTTATCGGCCGGCCGCTGGGCGGCATCGTCTTCGGCCACTTCGGCGATCGCATCGGACGCAAATCGATGCTGATGCTCACCCTGATGATGATGGGCATCCCGACCATCGCCATCGGCCTGATCCCCACTTATGAGCAGATCGGCTACTGGGCCGCGGTGCTACTGGTAATCATGCGTTTCCTGCAGGGCATGGCGGTGGGCGGCGAATGGGGTGGCGCGGTACTGATGGCCGTCGAACACGCTCCCGAAGGCAAGAAAGGCTTCTACGGCAGCCTGCCGCAGACCGGCGTCGGTGCGGGTCTGGTGTTGTCCACGCTGGCCATGGGTGCGGTCGCCACCCTGCCCGAAGAGCAGATGCTCAGTTGGGGCTGGCGCCTGCCCTTCCTGGCCAGCGTGGTACTGCTGGCCGTGGGCTGGCTGATCCGGGTCAAGGTCGCCGAGTCACCCGACTTCGAGAAACTCAAGCAACAGAACCGCCGCGTACGCCTGCCGCTGATGGAGGTGGTGCGAAAACATCCGCGCGCAACGCTGACCATCATCGGTGCGCGCACGGCCGAAAATGCCTGGTTCTACATGGCGGTAACCTTCGCCCTCGCCTACGCCGCCAATCAGTTGCAGATTCCCCGTGGCGATGTCCTGCATGCCATCACCGCCGGAGCCGCGCTGTCGCTGGCGACCATGCCGTTCTGCGGCTGGCTGTCCGATCGCGTTGGCCAGAAGCGTCTGTACTTCGCCGGCCTGCTTCTGCTCTGCGCCTTCGTCTATCCCTTCTTCGCCATGCTCGGCACTCGCGAGCCGCTGCTGGTCTGGTGGGCGATGGTACTGGCGGTAGGTGTGGTCTTCCCGATCCTCTACGCCCCGGAGTCCCTGTTGTTTGCCCGCCAGTTCCCGGCGGAAATTCGTTACAGCGGCATCTCGCTCTCGGTGCAACTGGCCGGTGTGCTCGGCGGTGGTTTCGCCCCGATGATCGCCACCAGCCTGCTCAGCGCCGCTGATGGCAGCCCGCGCTACGTCATTGCCTACCTGATCGGCATGGGCGTAGTCGCGCTGTTCTGCACCGCCTTGATGCGCGGCGACCCGGCCCGCCTGCCCCGCGTGACCGAAGAGCTCGACGAGCCGAGCCGCTCACCGCTGCGCGCCCGCTGACCCCCTTTCGCCTTCCCAGACAAGGATCGAACCATGACCGCTACAGTCAAACTGCTCATCAACGGCGAATTCGTCGAGTCACGCACCCAGCAGTGGCGCGATATCGTCAACCCGGCGACCCAGGATGTACTGGCACGCGTGCCCTTCGCCACCAGCGAGGAAATCGAAGCAGCCGTGGCCAGCGCCAGCCATGCCTTCAAGAGCTGGCGCAAGACGCCCATCGGCGCCCGTGCACGGATATTCCTCAAGTACCAGCAACTGATCCGCGAGCACATGAAGGAACTCGCCGCCATCCTCACCGCTGAACAGGGCAAGACCCTCGCCGACGCCGAAGGCGATGTATTCCGCGGCCTGGAAGTGGTCGAGCACGCGGCCGGCATCGGCAACCTGCAACTGGGCGAGCTGGCCAACAACGTCGCGGGCGGCGTCGACACCTACACACTGCTCCAACCGCTGGGCGTCTGTGCCGGCATCACGCCGTTCAATTTCCCTGCGATGATCCCGCTATGGATGTTCCCCATGGCCATCGCCACCGGCAACACCTTCGTTCTGAAACCCTCCGAGCAGGATCCGATGGTCACCATGCGCCTGTGCGAGCTTGCGCTGGAGGCCGGCGTGCCGCCTGGGGTGCTCAACGTGGTGCACGGCGGCGAAGCAGCGGTCAATGCGATCTGCGATCACCCGGACATCAAGGCCGTGTCCTTCGTCGGCTCGACTCGTATCGGCACCCACGTCTACAACCGCGCCAGCCAGGCTGGCAAACGCGTGCAGTGCATGATGGGCGCGAAGAACCACGCCATCGTCCTGCCCGATGCGCACAAGGAACAGACACTCAACAACCTCGCCGGCGCCGCGTTCGGCGCTGCCGGCCAGCGCTGCATGGCGCTGTCGGTGGTGATTCTGGTGGGCGAGGCCCAGAACTGGCTGCCGGATCTGGTAACCAGGGCGAAGACGCTCAAGGTCAGCGCCGGTGTGGAGGCCGGCACCGATGTCGGCCCGCTGATTTCCTGCGCGGCCCTGGATCGCGTCAGCGGCCTGATCGAACGGGGCGTCGACGAAGGCGCCAGCCTGGCCCTGGATGGGCGCAACCCGGCGGTTGCCGGCTACGACAAAGGCAACTTCGTCGGCCCGACCATCTTCGACAAGGTCACGCCGGGCATGAGCATCTACCGCGAGGAAATCTTCGGACCGGTGCTCTGCGTGGTGCACGCCGCCACCCTCGACGACGCCATCGCGCTGATCAACGCCAACCCCAATGGCAACGGCACGGCGATCTTCACCCGCTCCGGTGCCGCCGCACGGCATTTTCAGGAAGAGATCGACGTCGGCCAGGTCGGTATCAACGTGCCGATTCCCGTGCCGGTGCCGATGTTCTCCTTCACCGGCTCGCGCGGCTCCAAGCTCGGCGACCTCGGCCCCTATGGCAAACAGGTGGTGCAGTTCTACACCCAGACCAAGACCGTCACCCAACGCTGGTTCGACGAAAACGATGTCGGCGGCGCGGTGAATACCACCATCACCCTGAAGTGAGGCAACGACCATGAACATCGGATTCATCGGGCTAGGCAACATGGGTGGGCCGATGGCCCTCAACCTGCTCAAGGCCGGCCATCGGCTGAGCGTCTTCGACCTTTCCACCAGCGCGGTCGCGGCGCTGGTGGAGGCCGGGGCGAAAGGCGCCGATACGGCCTGTGACGTGCTGGCGGATGCCCAGGTCGTCATCACCATGCTGCCGGCTTCGGCGCATGTGAAGGCGGTCTATCTGGGCGAGGATGGCCTGCTGGCGAAGGTCGCGCCCGGCGTGCTATTGATCGACTCATCCACCATTGACCCGATCAGCGCCCGCGAGGTCGCCAGGGCCGCAGCCGAGCATGGCAACCCGATGCTCGACGCCCCGGTCTCGGGTGGCACGGGCGGTGCGGCGAATGGCACCCTGACGTTCATGGTCGGTGGCGCCGAAGAGGATTTCGCCAAGGCACAGCCGATTCTCGCGGCGATGGGCAGGAACATCGTTCACTGTGGCGGCAGCGGCAATGGCCAGGTCGCCAAGGTGTCCAACAACATGCTGCTCGGCATCTCCATGATCGGTGTCGCCGAAGCCATGGCTCTCGGTGTATCACTGGGTATCGATGCCAAGATCCTGGCCAACATCATCAACACGTCGAGCGGACGTTGCTGGAGCTCAGACACCAACAACCCCTACCCCGGCGTGCTCGACAACGTGCCGGCATCGCGCGGTTACAGCGGCGGGTTCGGCACCGATTTGATGCTCAAGGATCTCGGCCTGGCGACCGAGGCCGCACGGCAGATCAGGCAGCCGGTGATACTCGGCGCTCTGGCCCAGCAGCTCTACCAGAGTTTCAGTTGCGAGGGACATGGCGGACTGGATTTCTCGGCGATCATCAGACGCTATCTGCGAAAACAGGAGCGCGACGATCCTGAAAGGCCTTGATAGCCAGACCAGGAAGCAGTCCGCCCTCGGCGTGGCCGATCAACAGGAGGGCGGTAGCAGACTTCACGGAGCCGAAGAGCGCGCCGAAGGCTGAATAACAGACAGCTCGCGCGCGCTCTTTCGCCTCGGTTTCCAGCCGTGTTTTATACGGCTACTTGTTGTACCTCGAACTTCTTCGGCGAAATGCCTGCTCGGCCCGTGAGCCAGTGGCCTGGCTCAATTGCGGTGTCGCCTTTCAATGCAGGATCTGGCCGAGGAACAGCTTGGTACGCTCGTTCTGCGGATTGTCGAAGAAGGCGTTGGGCTCGGCCTGCTCGACGATCTCACCCTTGTCCATGAAGATCACTCGATCCGCCACGGTACGGGCAAAGCCCATTTCGTGGGTCACGCAGAGCATGGTCATGCCGTCCTGGGCCAGGCCGATCATGGTATCGAGTACTTCCTTGACCATTTCCGGATCGAGTGCCGAGGTCGGCTCATCGAACAGCATGATCTTCGGCTTCATGCACAGGGCGCGGGCGATGGCCACACGCTGTTGCTGGCCGCCGGACAGTTGCCCCGGGAACTTGTGGGCCTGCTCCGGAATACGCACGCGCTCGAGGAAGTGCATGGCGATTTCCTCGGCCTTGCGCTTGGGCATCTTGCGAACCCACATCGGCGCCAGGGTGCAGTTCTGCAGCACGGTCAGGTGCGGGAACAGGTTGAAGTGTTGGAACACCATGCCCACTTCGCGACGCACGGTCTCGATGTCCTTGAGATCGCGGGTCAGTTCAGTGCCATCGACCATGATTCGACCGGCCTGGTGTTCTTCCAGACGGTTGATGCAACGGATGGTGGTGGACTTGCCCGAACCCGAGGGTCCGCAGAGCACGATACGCTCGCCCTGACGTACATCCAGATTGATGTCCTTGAGTACGTGGAACTGCCCGTACCACTTGTTCACGCCCTGCAACTGAATGATCGGCTCGGCGCTGGGTTGCTTGTTTGCTTCGCTCATCTAAGTGACTCCTTGGGGCTGATTCAGGATTTGGCGAGCTAGAGCCAGGCAAGGCGAAAACAGTCGAGAAAGCGGAATGTACTGTTGTACATGAGCATTTCGAGAGTGTTTTCAACGCCGCCTGGCCGACGCGCAGCGAATACTGAACAGCTCCTAACGTTTGTGACCGGTATCCAGCTTCCTCTCCAGATGGAGGGAATAGCGGGACATGCCGAAACAGAAAATCCAGAAAATCAGGGCGGCGAATACGTAGCCCTCGGTCGCCATGCCCAGCCACGCCGGGTCGGCAGCCGCCTGCTTGACGCTGTTGAGTAGATCGAACAGGCCGATGATGATCACCAGGCTGGTATCCTTGAACAGGGCGATGAAGGTGTTGACGATGCCCGGAATCACCAGCTTGAGTGCTTGCGGCAGGATCACCAGACCCATCATCCGCCAGTAGCCCAGGCCCATGGCACCGGCCGCTTCGTATTGCCCTTTGGGAATAGCCTGCAGGCCACCACGTACCACTTCGGCGATGTAAGCCGACTGGAACAGGATCACCCCGATCAGCGCACGCATCAGCTTGTCGAAGCTCATGCCCTCGGGCAGGAACAGCGGCAGCATCACCGAGGACATGAACAGCACGGTGATCAGCGGAACGCCACGCCAGAACTCGATGAAGGTCACGCAGACCACCTTCACCGCAGGCAGGTTGGAACGTCGTCCCAGCGCCAGCAGAATGCCCAGTGGCAACGCGCCGGCGATACCTACGGCCGCGATCACCAGGGTCAGCATCAAACCGCCCCAACGGCTGGTCGGCACGGTTTCCAGGCCGAACACACCGCCATGCAGCAAGCTCCAGGCAACGACCGGGTAGATCACCAGGAACGCGATGCCGTAGATGGCCTTGCGCGGGAAGCGGGAAATGAACAGCGGTGCTGCACCAACGATCGCCAGCACGGCGGTCAGATCCACGCGCCAGCGCAATTCACTGGGGTAGAAGCCGTACATGAACTGGCTGAAGCGTGCCTGGATGAACACCCAGCAAGCGCCTTCCTTGGTGCAGTCGGCACGAGTGCTGCCCACCCAGTTGGCGTCGATGAACGCCCATTTGAGCAAAGGCGGCACCATCAGCCAGACGAGGTAGATGGCGAAGAAGGTCAGCAGCGTATTCAACCAGCTGGAGAACAGATTGCTACGCATCCAGGCGACCACACCAACACTGGAGCTGGGTGGTGGCTGATCGGGTTTGAAAATATGGATTGTGCTCATTGCGCTAGGTCCTCACCGCTCGATCAGCGCGATGCGCTTGTTGTACCAGTTCATCAGCAGGGAAATGCTGATACTGATCGCCAGGTACACACTCATGGTGATGGCAATCACCTCGATGGCCTGGCCGGTCTGGTTGAGTACCGTGCCGGCGAACAGCGACACCATGTCTGGATAGCCGATACCGGCCGCCAGGGAAGAGTTCTTCGCCAGGTTCAGGTATTGGCTGGTCAACGGCGGAATGATCACCCGCATGGCCTGGGGAATGATCACCTTGCGCAGGGTCGGGCCAGTGCGCAGGCCCAGGGAGCGAGCCGCCTCGGTCTGTCCGTGACTGACCGCGTTGATCCCGGAGCGCACGTTTTCGGCGATGAAGGCTGCGGTGTAGACGGTCAGTGCGATGGTCAGCGCCAGCAGTTCCGGGATCATCACCCAGCCGCCAACGAAGTTGAAACCCTTGAGCTCGGGTACCGACCAGTGCAGCGGACTACCGAAGATCAGCGCGAACAGCGTCGGGATGACGATCGCCAGACCCAGGCCGGCCCAGAACTTGTGGAACGGCACGCCGGTGGCTTCGAAACGCTTGTTGGCCCAACGGGTCATCAGCACGATGGCGACGATGGTGACCAGCACACCGACCGCGAACGGCCAGAACGCGCCGGTCGGCTCGGCCGCCGGCATGTTCAGGCCACGGTTGCTGAGGAAGAAGCTGTCGCCCACGTTGATGCTGGCGCGCGGCCCCGGCAGCGGCAGCAGCACGGCGAAGTACCAGAAGAGAATCTGCAGCAACGGCGGAATGTTGCGGAAGACCTCGATGTAGACGGTCGCCAACCGGCTGATCATCCAGTTCGGCGAAAGCCGCGCGATACCGATGATGAAGCCCAGGAAGGTGGCCAGCACGATGCCGATGATGGAAACCAGCAGGGTGTTGAGCAGGCCGATGACGAAGACGCGGGCATAGCTGTCCGCTTCGGTGTAACTGATCAGGTGTTGGGCGATGCCGAAGCCGGCACTGCGCTCGAGGAAGTCGAAGCCGGAGGTGATACCCCGGTGTTGCAGGTTGGTTTGCGTGTTGTGAAACAGGAACCAGCCTAGCGCGACCACCCCTACGATGGTGATGATCTGGAATAGCCAGGCACGCACACGTGGATCGCTCAGGGAAAACCCTTGCGGTGCGCCGATGTTTTTCTGCATGGGAATGCCCCAGGTATAACGGAACGAAAATCGCCCGGCAGCAACAAGCTACCGGGCGACAGGTCAATCAACGCACTGGAGGAGCGTAGTGCAGACCGCCTTTGTTCCACAGAGCGTTGAGACCACGCTCGATTTTCAGCTCGCTGCCTTTGCCGATGTTACGGTCGAAGACTTCGCCGTAGTTACCGACCTGCTTGACGATCTGGACGACCCAGTCCTTCGGCAGCTTCAGATCTTTACCGTATTCACCATCGGCACCCAGCATACGGGCTACGTCAGGGTTCTTGGTTTCCTTGGCCAGGGCTTCGACGTTGCTCGAGTCGACCTCCAGCTCTTCGGCGTTGAGCATGGCGAACAGTGTCCACTTGACGATAGCCATCCAGTCTTCGTCGCCACGACGAACCAACGGGCCGAGCGGCTCCTTGGAGATCACTTCCGGCAGTACCACCCAGTCATCCGGCGCGCCCAGTTTGATACGCTGTGCGTACAGTTGCGACTGGTCGGAGGTCAGCACGTCGCAACGGCCAGCTTCCAGGGACTTGGCGCTCTCGTCGGAAGTGTCGAAAGTGATGGGAGTGTATTTCAGGCCGTTCGAGCGGAAGTAGTCGGAGACGTTCAGCTCGGTGGTGGTGCCTGCCTGGATACAGATGGTCGCGCCATCCAGTTCCTTGGCACTGGCAACGCCCAGCTTCTTGTTAACCAGGAAGCCGATACCGTCGTAGTAAGTCACGCCGGTGAAAACCAGGCCCATGCCGCCGTCGCGGGAGCTGGTCCAGGTGGTGTTGCGCGAGAGCATGTCGACTTCACCGGACTGGATCGCGGTGAAACGCTCTTTGGCGGTCAGCGGGCTGTACTTGACCTTGGTCGCGTCACCGAATACCGCTGCGGCTACACCGCGGCAGATGTCGACGTCGATACCCTGATAGTTGCCCTTCTCATCCGGTACCGAGAAGCCCGGCAGGCCATCGCTGACGCCGCACTGTACGAAACCTTTCTTCGTCACCGCATCCAGGGTGGCACCGGCGTGGGCCATGCCTGCAGCGCCCAGAACGGCGGCGGCGGTCAACATCGCCAGGGTGGTTTTAACCATCTTCATTGAATATTCTCCGGTTGCTTTTGTTGTGTTGGAGTCTCAGCCGGATCGCCGTACCCTTTTGGGGCATGTCGGCACTGTTGGCAGCAACGGTGTCGACCGGTGACCAGACCTCGGCGCGAGTGTAGCGACCTGTTCGAGTGTGAGTCATCAACTCTCGCACCAGCCCGTTGGTGAACGGGCCTGAGACGGATAGCGAATTTGCAAATCGCAGGGCATGCAGCGCCCTACGAACCTTTTGGAAACCCCATCAAATCGGCTTCCCCGTCTGCTCCGTAACCTTAGGCGGTGTTACCGCCCAAGGCCAACGACATCAGTCTTCAGCTTTATAGCAAAGCCCATACCATCCCTTGATTTTTCCCGTGGCCTGGGCAGGTCAAGGGCGAAACTTGTAATCTTGCGACATCTTGTTCACGGATTAGCGTAGCGCCCAAAAACACATCGCACCAAAACAGAGCAACAGCCCCACAATGGAGCAACATATGGATACCACTTTGGTACTGCAGCCCCCACTTACTGCCGACGCCTGTGTCATCTGGCTGCACGGCCTGGGTGCAGACCGCTTCGATTTCCAACCCGTAGCCGAGGCTCTGCAGAAATCGCTGCGCAGTACGCGCTTCGTTCTGCCTCAGGCGCCTACACGCCCTGTGACCGTCAATGGTGGCTATGAGATGCCGAGCTGGTACGACATCATCGCCATGAGTCCCGCCAGGGCGATCAATCGCGAACAGCTCGAACAGTCCGCGCAACAGGTCATCGACCTCATCGAGGCACAGCGCGACGGTGGCATTGATCCGGCGCGCATCTTCCTCGCCGGTTTTTCCCAGGGCGGCGCGGTGGTACTGCATACCGGGTTTCTGCGCTGGCAGGGCCCGCTGGGTGGTGTATTGGCGTTGTCCACCTATGCACCGACCTTTTCCGAGCAGGCGCAATTGAGCGATCTGCAACGCGCTGTACCGGTGTACTGCCTGCACGGCAATCAGGATGGCGTGGTGCTTCCTGGCATGGGCCGCGCCGCCCATGACTGGCTACGCGCACGTGACGTCAGCGTGACATGGCAGGAATACCCCATGGGCCACGAAGTATTGGCAGAAGAAATACGCGACATCGGTGCCTGGCTGGCAGCCCGTCTATAACGGCATGCCGCCTGTCGTCATCATGACGCGAGAGCATTGCCAGCCTCCGGGCCGACGGATACTGTCGCGGGAATGAGGCCCTCGCATTCGCCATGAATGGGGTCATCGACCAAGGGAGCGTTAGCGGTGCCGATCGTTAATCGTTTCGAGCAAGGATGCTGATGCCATGAAGGCAGCCCACTGGCAGACCGACCTCCAGCAGATCCGCCATCTGCGACTGTTCAACAACGTTGCACTCGGCAGCCTGACACGGCTGCTCGACTCCTTTCGCCCCTGCGACCTGGATACTGGCGAAGTCGTGCTCTCGCCGTTCGATCGCAACCAGTATCTTTATATAGTGGTCAACGGCAGCCTCAAGGTTTACCTGGGCTCCCTGGATAACCAGCCGGTCACCACCCTGCGGCCAGGCGACTGCGCCGGGGAAATCAGCTTTATCGACAACGAACATCCCAGCGCTTATGTAGTGGCCACCGAGCCGAGCAGCGTGCTGCGCCTGCACCGCGATGACTTGAACACACTGTTCCAGCAGTCGCCGCAAATGATGCAGAACCTGCTGGAGGTACTCTGCAGCCGCGTGCGCCAGGGTAACCGCCAGTTGATCGACAGCGAGCAGAACGCCAATGTCGACAAGCTCACCGGCGCCTTCAACCGGCGCTGGCTGGAGCATGTATTCGAGCGCGAACGTACCCGTTGCCTGTTCAGTTGCCAGCCCCTGAGCCTGCTGATGCTCGATGTCGATCACTTCAAGGATTACAACGATCGGCACGGACACCTGGCCGGCGACTATGCCCTGTGCCTGGTTGCCCATACCCTGCGCAGGCAGTTGCGTACCCGCGACAGCCTGGTTCGCTTCGGCGGTGAGGAGTTCGTCATTCTGTTGCCGGAACTGCCCCTGCAACAGGCCGCCGACATCGCCGAGCGTTTGCGCGAGAGCCTGGAGCAGATCGGGGCCTTCTACTCGCCGCTGGGCGCCCAGCCCGGCGTGACCATTTCTCTCGGGCTGACCCAGATGGTGCCGAAGGACAGCCTGACCAGCCTGATCGCCCGCGCGGATCAGGCCCTGTACCGGGCGAAAAACGAAGGCCGCAACCGCCTCTGTCACTGAAATGCCGTCACCGCGTGGCATGCTGCGAGGCCCCATGCCCTTCCGTGGATACTCCCAATGCGTAAACGCCTGCTGATCGTTCCGGTTGCCCTGATCGTTGCCGCAAGCGTGTTCTTCACCTTGCCCAGTGTGCTCGACCGGCGCATGAACAGCGTCGAATCCCCCGCGCCCTACCCGGCCGGCCAGGCAGCCACCCGCCTGCACGACACCCTGTTCATCGCCGACCTGCACGACGACGCTCTGCTCTGGGAGCGCGACCTGCTCAAGCGCTACGGCTACGGTCACTCGGATCTGCCGCGCATGCTGGAGGGGCGCGTCGGCCTGCAGGTGTTCTCCACCGTCACCAAGTCTCCCCGCGGGTTGAACTACGAAAGCAACGGCGCCGACAGCGACACCATCACCCTGCTCGCCATGGCCCAGCGCTGGCCACGAGCGACCTGGAACAGCCTGCTGCAGCGCGCCCTGTATCAAGCCGAAAAGCTGCATGAGGCAGCGGTGGGCAGCGATGGCCGCATGGTGCCGATCAGGACGCGGGCTGATCTGGCAGCCTTTCTTCAGGCCTGGAATCAGGATCCGCACCGCGTCGCCACCGTGCTGGCCACCGAGGGCCTGCATCCCCTCGAAGGGCAACTGGATAACCTCGACCGTCTCTACGACGCAGGCTTTCGCATGGCAGGCCTGACCCACTTCTTCGACAACGAGATCGGTGGCTCGGCCCATGGCCTGGCAAAGGGCGGTCTGACGCCCCTGGGCCGACAGGTCATCGCTCGTCTCGAAGAAAAATCCATGCTGATCGACCTGGCTCATGCCTCGCGCTCCTTGATGGACGACGTGCTGGCCATCGCCACGCGCCCGCTGCTGGTCTCCCACGGCGGCGTCGAAGGCACCTGTCCCGGTACCCGCAACCTGAGTGACAGGCACCTGCGCGCGATTGCCGCCACAGGTGGCGTGATTGGCATCGGCTATTGGGACACCGCCGTTTGCGCGACCTCGGTAGCGGCCATCGTCGAGGCGATTCGCTACACCGCCGACCTGGTGGGCGTGCGCCATGTGGCCCTCGGCTCCGACTTCAACGGCACCATCCATGCGCCTTTCGATGTCACTGGCCTCGCCCAGTTGACCGAAGGTCTGCTCGACGCCGGTTTCAGTCGAGAGGAGATCGCCGCGATCATGGGTGGCAACGTCCAGCGCCTGCTGCTCGCCAGCCTGCCACCAGGCTGATCTGAAACCCCGTAATGACGGCATCCGCAGGGTACTTCGCCATGCGCGCGTCTTGCTTTACACTGACTGTCGTTCATTCCTTAATCAACCGACGAGATGACCGTGCTCAACGCACTCAAAAAAATATTCGGCAAAGCCGAAAATGAGCCACACAGCTCAGTCTCCCCGACCCTCGAGCCCTCTTCCCCACCCGCCAGCCCCGCTCGCGAGGAACGCCAGCCGCGGCCACCGAAAGAGTCGGCCCCCGTTGCGCAGAAGCCCCAGAGCAAGCCAGCGAAACCTCGCCGAGAACGCGCCCCCAAGCCCGTCGACACCTGGAAACTCGAAGATTTCAAGGTCGATCCGGCCCCCGGCAAGACCCGCTTCCACGACTTCAAACTGTCGCCGGATCTGATGCACGCCATCCATGACCTCGGCTTCCCCTACTGCACGCCGATCCAGGCAGGCGTATTGGGCTATACCCTCAAGGGCCGGGACGCCATTGGCCGCGCCCAGACCGGCACCGGCAAGACAGCCGCCTTCCTGATCTCGATCATCACCCAGTTGCAGCAGACCCCGCCGCCGAAAGACCGCTACATGGGCGAGCCACGGGCACTGATCATCGCGCCGACCCGCGAGCTGGTGGTGCAGATCGCCAAGGACGCTGCCGAGCTGACCAAGTACAGCAACCTGAACGTCATGAGCTTCGTCGGCGGCATGGACTTCGACAAACAGCTCAAGCTGCTCGAATCACGCTTCTGCGACATTCTGGTGGCCACCCCGGGCCGTTTGCTGGACTTCAACCAGCGTGGTGAAGTGCATCTGGACATGGTCGAGGTGATGGTGCTCGACGAAGCCGACCGCATGCTCGACATGGGCTTCATTCCCCAGGTGCGCCAGATCATCCGCCAGACCCCGATGAAGGGTGAGCGCCAGACCCTGCTGTTCTCGGCCACCTTCACCGAAGACGTGATGAACCTGGCCAAGCAGTGGACTACCGATCCGGCCATCGTCGAGATCGAGCCGGAAAACGTCGCCAGCGATACCGTCGAACAACACGTCTACGCCGTCGCCTCGGCAGACAAGTACAAACTGCTCTACAACCTGATCGCCCAGAACGACTGGATCCGCGTGATGGTTTTCGCCAACCGCAAGGACGAAGTACGCCGCATCGAGGAGCGCCTGACCCGCGACGGTATCAGTGCCGCGCAGATGTCCGGCGATGTGCCGCAGCACAAGCGCATCAAGGTGCTGGAAGGTTTCCGCGAAGGCAGCATTCGCGTGCTGGTGGCCACCGACGTGGCCGGCCGCGGCATCCACGTCGACGCCATCAGCCACGTGATCAACTTCACCCTGCCGGAAGACCCGGACGACTACGTGCACCGCATCGGTCGTACCGGCCGCGCCGGCACCAGCGGCACCTCGATCAGTTTCGCCAGTGAGGACGACGCTTTCGCCCTGCCCCCGATCGAGCAACTGATCGGTCGCAAGATCCAGTGCGAAATGCCGCCGGAAGAACTGCTCAAACCGGTACCGCGTAAACACTGACAGCAGTCGCCTGGCTGCGCTGTGCGGCAGCCAGCGGCCAGGGCACACCTACAGCGTCATTGCGTAGCACCCTGCGCCTGCACGGGTCGACAGGACGTCACGCCAGTACAGGGACTCGTTCATGACACTCAAGATCGACAGCAGCGACCTGACCCGCGCCGTCCAGGCCGGCGTCCTTCAGCCCGGCCAGGATCAGGCCCTGCTGGACTTTCTCCGGCACGACCCGCAAAGCCGCCCCAGCTTTCAACTGTCCCATGCGGCCTATTACTTCGGTGCACTGCTGATCATCGGCGCCATGGGCTGGCTGCTCACCGAAGCCTGGATGAGCATCGGCGACACGGCCCTGCTGCTGATCAGCAGTGCCTATCTGTTGCTGTTCTTACTTGGCGGCCGCAGCCTGTGGCAACGCGGCCAACCGATTCCCGGCGGCCTGCTGGCGGCGGTGGCGGTCAGCCTCACGCCGCTGGTGGTATTCGCCGCGCAGCGGGTATTCGGCCTCTGGCCGCTGGGCGACACGCAAACCGATTACGTCGATTACTACCGCTATGTGCAGGGTGGCTGGCTGGCCATGGAGGTGGCCACGATCCTGGTCGGCCTGCTGGTGCTGCGCCTGATGCCCTTTCCGTTCATCGTCATGCCGATTGCCGTGGCGCTCTGGTTCATGTCGATGGATCTCAGCGAATTGCTCTACGGCGAGTATTTCAGCTGGGAACAACGGCGCTGGGTCTCCCTCTGGCTCGGCCTGGTGATTCTGCTCGTCAGCCTACTGGTGGACGGACGCAGCAAGCGGGACTTCGCCTTCTGGGGTTATCTGGCCGGCCTCACCGCCTTCTGGGGTGGCCTGAGCCTGATGGACAGCGGCAGCGATCTGGGCAAGGCCCTCTACTGCCTGATCAACCTGGGCCTGATCGGCCTCGCCGTGTTACTGCGGCGCCCGCTGTTCATGGTGTTTGGCGCTCTGGGCGTGGCCGGCTATCTCGGCTACCTGGCCCATGACGTATTCGAGGACTCGCTGCTGTTCCCGGTGGTGGTCAGCCTGATCGGCCTGGGCGTCATCGGCCTTGGCCTGCTTTACCAGAAACGCCGTGAAGCGATGACCGGTGCCCTGCGCCGACATCTGCCGGCCAGTTGGCAGACGTTCCTGCCAGCGTTGCGCCGCTGAGCCCAGGCTGATGTCCATATGACGATGAGCCGAGCATGGCGCAAGGCACCACGCCAGTCGACGACACGCCGTTGCTCTTCGGAAAAGACTCGATTAAATTGCGACTCATTCTCATAGAGTCGCAATGCCACGCCCATGCCCGAGGCCACTCCCGACGTTCCCGACCGCCAAGCCATCGGTGCGCTGTACAGCGACCATCACGGCTGGCTGTTCGGCTGGCTGCGTAAACGCCTGGGCTGCCCGCAGAACGCCGCGGATGTCGCGCATGACACCTTCGCCCGCATCCTCGCCTCTCGTGCCCAATTGAACCTGCGCGAACCGCGCGCCTTTCTCGCCACCACCGCGCGCCGCCTGCTGATCGACCGTGCGCGCCGCAGCAAGATCGAGCAGGCCTATCTCGAGGCCCTGTATCAGGCTGCCGAGGATCTCGAGGGCTTTCCCTCCCCCGAACAGATCATGCAGGCCGTGCAGGCACTGGAGCAGATAGCCCTGGCCCTGCGGGGGCTCAGCGACAAGGCGCAGCAGGCGTTCCTGCTGCGCCATCTGGACGGCCTCGGCCATGCCGAGATCGCCGCACGCCTGGGCGTTTCCACCAAGATGGTGCAGAAATACCTGGTGCAGGCCCTGCTGCACTGCCATCGTCGCCTGGACGGTGCGCCATGAGCGCGATCCCCGACACGATCCTGGCACAGGCCGCCGAGTGGCTGGTACAGGTGGATGCCGAACCGGCTAGCCAAGCCGATTTCGCCGCCTGGCGCGCCGCGGCCCCTCAGCACGAGGCCGCGGCCCGCAACCTCGAACGCATGATCGAGCAGATCGGTGCCCTGCCCGCCGCACCCGCCCAGGCCGCCCTGCGGGCGACGCGGCAGGTGGATAGACGGCGGGGCTTGAAACGCTCCGCCAGCGCCCTGTTGCTGTGCGCGGCGCTACTGCTGCCGGCCGCGCTGTTCCTGCAGGCCAACCCGCCCGGCTACTTGCTGGCCGATATCCGTACCGGCAGCGGACAGTGGCATGGACAGGTACTGGAGGACGGCACGCAATTGACCCTCAACGGCCACTCGGCCGTGAACCTGGCATTCGACCGCGAACGTCGTACCCTGCATCTGCTGCAAGGCGAAATCCTGGTCGAAGTCGCCAGCGATGCCGCACGGCCATTCGTCGTGGAAACCGCCCATGGCAGTATCCGTGCGCTGGGCACCCGCTTCGTGGTCGCCAGCCACGACCACGCAACCCAGCTGGACATGCTGGAATCCAGAGTCGAAGTCCGCTCCGGAGGCGACACCGTGCAGGTCGGCGCCGGCCAGCGCCTGCGCCTCGACGAGAGGGGGATAGGCCCACTGAGCGGCTTCGACGCCCATGAGCAGGAGCAGGCCTGGCACCAGCATCAACTGCTGGTCGAAGACCGTCCGCTGCCGGAGGTGCTCGCCGCCCTGGCACGACAGCGTCCCGGTTACCTGCTCTTCGACGGCGATGCCCTGGCGCATCTGCGGGTATCCGCCGTACTGCCCCTGGACAATCCCGATCAGGCATTGCGCCTGCTGGCCCGCAGCTTCCCCTTGCAGATCCGCCACTTCAGCCCCTGGCTGGTACAGGTCAGGCTGACTCAAGGCAACTAACTGGCCGTTGAGAAACTACCGGGTAAATGTTCCCTGTGGTTCCAGTTTTCATTCCTCGCCCGTCCTGACAGGCATAAGCCAATGAAAACGGGATCATCATGCACGCCGACCAACGCCGCCAACCCAACATCCAGCGCCGCTTCCCGCCGCTAGCCCTGGCCCTTCGGCTCGGCCTGAGCGGCGTACTGTGCCTGCCCATTGCCGCGTTGCAGGCGCAGAGCGAAGTGCTTCGCTTCGAGATTCCGGCCGGGCCGCTGGATCAGGCCCTCGGTCGCTATGCCCGCCAGGCCGGCGTGGCCCTGTCCTACGATGCCGCGCAGGTGCGTGGCCGCGACAGTCAGGGCTTGCAGGGCAGCTACAGCCTGGACGACGGCTTCGCTCGCCTCCTCCAGGGCAGCGGCCTGAGCGCCCGGCGCAGCGCCGATGGCTATGTGCTGGAGGTCGCTCCGGCCGGCCCCAGCCTGTTGCCGGAAACCAGGATCGACGCCGGTGCCTACCAGGAAAGCGCCTGGGATCCGGTAGACGGCTACGTGGCCAAGCGCAGCGCCAGCGCGAGCAAGACCGATACGCCGCTGAGCGAGATCCCGCAAACCGTCAATGTGGTGACCCGCGAACAGATCCAGGCCCAGGGCGCGCAGAACCTGACCGAAGCGGTGCGCTACACGCCCGGGGTGATCGCCAGCTTCGGCGACAGCGACAGCCGCAACGACGTGCTGCAGAGCCGTGGTTTCTACACCCGTTACAACCTCAACGGCTCACAGCTGCCATTCGGTGCCTACAGCGCCGCCCTGGCGCGCATCGAAACCTATGGCCTGGAGCGCGTGGAAATACTCAAGGGGCCGGCCTCGGTCATGTACGGCCAGGGCCTGCCTGGCGGCCTAGTCAACATGCTCAGCAAGCGCCCCAGCTTCGAGCCGCTACACGAAGTCCAGCTGCAGACCGGCAGCCACGACCGCGCCCAGGGCGCTTTCGATGTATCCGGCCCGCTGGATGAAGCCGAGACTCTGGCCTATCGCCTGACCGGCCTGGCGCGCAACGCCGACGGCAGGATCGACCATGGCTACGACGAACGCCGCTTCATCGCCCCGGCCCTGACCTGGCAGCCCAGCGAAGACACCCAGCTGACCCTGTTCAGCCACTACCAGAAGGACGATACGCTGTCCGACTACCACCCCTTGCCCGCCAGGGGCACCCTGAGGAGCAACCCCAACGGCCGCCTGCCCGTTACGCGCTATACCGGCGAACCGGGTTTCGACGGCTATGAACGTGAGCAGTACGCGCTGGGCTACAACTTCAGCCATCGCCTGAACGACACCTGGACGCTGCGCCAGAACCTGCAATCCAATCATGTCAAGGTGGATACCAAGGCCAGCCCCAGCTTCATGCTCGACGCCAGCGGCCGCCAGCTCTCCCGCGTCGCCACCCACGGCGAAGGCGAAGCCACCAGCCTCACCGTGGACAGCAATGCCCAGGCCGAATTCGCCACCGGCGCGCTGCGCCATACCGCCCTGGTCGGCGTAGACTACCTGCACCTGGATGATCGCTACGAGTTCGCCTCCAACCTCTACGACACGCCCATCGACATCTACGATCCGGTGTACGGCCAGCCGGTGCCCGATCTGATTCCGCGCATCGACTATCGCCAGCGCACCGAACAGGTGGGTGTCTACGCGCAGGATCAGCTCAAGTACGACAACTGGATACTGACCCTGGGCCTGCGCTACGACGATGCCTCCAGCCGCACCCGCAACCAGTTGCCGGGTATCAGCAAGGCGCGCCAAGACGACAGCAAGGTCACCGGTCGCATCGGCCTGGCCTACGTTTTCGACAATGGAATGACGCCCTACCTGAGCTACGCCACCTCCTTCGACCCCACCGCCGGCACCGATTTTTCCGGCCAGGCATTCAAGCCGACCACCGGCGAGCAATACGAACTGGGCGTCAAATACCAGCCGCCGGGCAGCGACAGCCTGATCACCGTCTCGGCCTTCCAGCTGACCCAGGAGAACGTGCTCACCCCCGACCCGATCAACAACGGTTTCAACGAACAGACCGGCGAGATCCGCGTACGCGGCATCGAACTGGAAGGCAAGACCAGCCTTGGCCGGCAGCTGGATCTGATCGCCTCCTATGCCTACATGGATTCCGAGGTCACCAGGGCCAATCCCTCGGCCAGCGGCGCCACGCTCGAAGGCAACGAGCGCATCCAGGTGCCGGCGCACCAGGCTTCCGCCTGGCTCGACTACACCCTGGCCGACGGCCCGCTGGCCGGCGCCGGGGCAGGCGTGGGGGTGCGCTACCAAAGCAAATCCTATGGCGATGCCGAGAACACCCTGGAGATGCCGGGCCGCACCCTGGTCGATGCCGCCGTGCACTACGACCTGGGCCGAGCCAGCGCCAGCCTCGACGGACTCGACCTGCGGGTGACCGCGAGCAACCTGCTGGACAAGCGCTACGTCAGCTATTGCCAGGGCGAGCTGCAGTGCTACTACGGCCAGGGCCGCACCGCACTGGCGACGCTGACCTATCGCTGGTAATGACTGCTACGGTCATGTGTCGGCCAGGGTGGTAGATGTGCCCGAGGCGGCGAACGGGGCAATCGTAATGGGGGATGGCAGCCATAAGGCGGGAGCGGACATTCGATTTGGTGGGCTTCATGACGTAGGGTGGACGACGCTTCACCTACGCGGCCCGACCCGTCCACCACTCTGCGATCGCAATGGTGGATGAAAAGAGCGTCATCCACCCTACGTCTGCTTCCGCCTTTGAGTAATCACTCAGCCTGTTCGCTCGGATACGACATTTGATCTGTGATGTGGCACTAGGGTCGATAGCGTGCCCACAGCTTGTCGAATTCTCGCGCGTACTCGGTCACCAGATGCGGATCGTCGGTCACCAGCAGGTTTTCCTCGTTGCTGGTGCTGGCGCTGCGCGTCCAGTTGAAACTGCCATTGAGCAGCAGGCGACCGTCGAACAGAGCGAACTTGTGGTGCATGTGGAAGGGGCTGTTGTCGATGCGCAGGGGCACGCCCTGGTCGATCAGGTGCTGGATATCACTGCCCACGTCGAAGCGTTTTTCGCTATCGCTGATGATGCGTACCGCCACACCACGGCGGTGCACGGCGATCAGTTCATCGCTGAGCTGGTCGTCGGAGATGGTATAGACGCACACGTCCACCGACTCGCGGGCCTGGCGGCACAGATCGCGGATGCGCTGGCGGCAACTTTCGCCAGGACTGAAATGTGCACTGCCCTGGCCACGGATCGGTGAACAGCGCACCTCCAGGGTCTTGATCACCTGCTCCAGCCACTTCAACGCCGGCAGGGCATCCTCGGGGTTGTGGATCAATTCACGCACCAGCGCGAAAGCGCGGTTACGCAGGTAACGCACCTGATCGGTCGTCAGGTCGTTGCCAAGCTCACGCAGTTCGTCGCGTTCCTCGTTGCTCAGCCGGAGGTCGGCGAGGCTTTCGCGCAGGTGTTGATCGAGGTAATTGAAGTCCATTCTGCTCCCCTTTAGGGCACCTCTAAAAACTACCTGCGTTGTCATCACTGCGTTAAAAACAGGCTAAAAATGCTCATTTACAGCTCGTAAACTGCGCTTTTTCGCCTGTTTTTGCCTTGTGCTGACTGCCTCGCCTACGTTTTTAGAGATGCCCTTTATCGAGTACGACGTGCGCGGCGTTTGTGCCCACCGCGCTGCCATGAGGCATAGAGGCCGCCGCACAAGGCGCCGGCCAGGTGATATTCGAACGACACGCCCTGCTGCGGCGGCAGACCGAAGAAAAAACCGCTGTAGAGCAGCAGCGCCAGAGCCGCCAGCAGCAGATCCGCGAAACTGCGGCGAAACCAGGCGCGCCCCAGCAACAATCCCCAGAGCCCGAATAGCCAGCCACTGGAGCCGACATGGATGCCCTGACGGCCAAACAGCCAGACCAGCAGGCCACTGGCGACGATGATGAACAGGCTGGCGCGGATGAACTCGCTGCGCGACTCCAGCAGCGCCAGCGCCCCCAGTACCATGAAGCCGCTGAGGTTGCCGAACAGGTGCAGCCAACTGCCATGCAGCCAGGGCGCCAGCAGCACGCCCGGCAGGGCTTCAGGCACCCGCGGGATCAGCCCCCAGCGGTTCAGGCCGTAGCCATCCAGGCTGTTGACCAGTTGCAACACGATCATCAGCGCGGCGATGCCGAGCAGCAGCTTGAGACGCGGCAGCAACCAGAGGGTCACGGCGTGTCGTCGCTGCGCCCCAGCAGACGCCCGATATCGCGTAGCTGAGTGGTCATCTCGCCCATACGCTTGTGGGTACCCAGGTCGATGTCGATCTTCTTGTCCATGGCATTGATCAGCGGCAGCACACCGTTCTGCAGGCTTTCGGCGAGGCGTTCGAGCAACGGCTGCAGACCGGGCTGAACCGGTGCCTGCAAGGCCACCTCGACCTTCGGCTGCACTTCACGCAGGCGTTCCAGGCCAGCCAGCAATTCCTGCCAGGGCAACTCGGCCGCCGCCGGTTTGCCCTCGCCCATCCGGCTCAGGCCACGCACGCCCTCGACCAGGTCGTTGAGCTGCGCCACCACTCGCCCGCCGATGTCCGAATCGCTGCCGCCCATGGCCTTGTTGCGCATGAAGTCGCGCTTGATCTGCGTCCAGCGCTCGAGCTGCTCGGGCGCCTGGTTGCCACGCAGCTCGGCGAGCTTGAGCAGGTTTTCCTCGGCGCCGGTGGTCAGCAGTTGCGATTCGCCCTGATAATGGTCGGCGATCAGTTGCAAGAGCTCGGCGTCGTTCATCACCGAGGAGATCTTCTCGGCCATCTTGTTCATGTTGCGGTAGCTGCCCTGCAGCTTGAACGAGGGCTCGGTACGGTACTCGTTGGCCTGGGCAGCACTGGCGATGTACTGCTGATTGACCTTGAGCACCACGTCGCGCACCTGCATCAGGCGCTGCAGGGTGGAGACGATCTCGTTGACCTCGGCACCGCTGTAGCCGTGGCTCAGCTCGTTGCTGGAGAACGGCTTGCCTTCGGCCTTGGCGACGAAGCGATAGACATCGGCCATATCCCGGGTGGCCAGCGGTGCCAGCACCGGATTGGAGGTCAGGCCGTTCTCGATGTAGCTGAGCGCGAAGGCCTCTTCCATGCCGCCCAGGGTATCGCCCAGGTTGTAGATATCGGCCCGGTTGGCCAGCATGTCAGGGATCTTGAACACGTCGCCGGACTCGGTATAGGGGTTGCCCGACATCACCACGCAGAACTTCTTGCCGCGCATGTCATAGGTCTTGGTACGGCCCTTCCACACGCCCTCGATGCGTCGGGTACCGTCGCACAGCGAGATGAATTTCTGCAGGAATTCCGGGTGGGTGTGCTGGATGTCGTCGACGTAGAGCATCACGTTGTTGCCCATTTCCAGCGCCAGGTTGAGCTTTTCCAGCTCCTGGCGGGAGGTGGCGTCCGGCGCCTGGGCCGGATCGATGGAGCGCACCTCGTGGCCGAGGGCCGGGCCGTTGATCTTCATGAAGATCAGGCCGAGGCGATGCGCCACGTACTCCATCAGCGTGGTCTTGCCATAGCCGGGCGGCGAAATGAGCATCAGCAGGCCCATCAGGTCGGTGCGCTTGCTTTCGCCGGCGGTGCCCATCTGCTTGGCCAGGTTGTCGCCGATGACACCGAGGTAGACGTCGTTGATCAGCTTGTTGCGCACGAAGGAGGACAGCGGCCGCGGCTTGAACTCGTTCAGGCGCAGCGCCTCGCGCTCGCGGTTGACCACCTCCTGGCGCAACGCCTGATAACGCTGCAGAGCCGGCAGGAAAGTCTCGCGGTGGTGACGCAGACGCTGGAAGAAATCGTCCAGCGCGAACGCCAGGGCGCCCTGCTCGATACGTGGGTGATCGCCGAGCAGGCCGTCGACCCGCACCTGCAGATCCGCCTCGGTGACACGTACCGGCAGCTCGGCATCGATCAGGCTCAGGGCCACGGCCTCGGGCACATAGGCCAGAGAGGCGGCGCCATGTTCGGCGCAATAGGCACGCAGCCAGTTCTCGGCCAGCGCCCAGCGCTGGTCGGGCCGTCCACGCAGGCGCTCCTGAGCCTGCAGGTAGCCGTCCCACATGTGCGCGGTCTGCAGGTGCTGACGCAGGCCGTCGAGCAGATCACGGGCGTATTTGCTGACCACGAATTCGACGCGCTCGGCAGCCAGCTCCTCGACCAGATACTCGGCAGCCTCACGCAGCAGCGCCGCCTCAAGCTGCATCGGATGGCGTGCCAGGAAGCTTTGCATCGCCGCCAGCACTTCAGCGCGCAACTGCACGAGGCCGTCGTCGCGGCCGAACAGCTTGCGGATGTTGCCGCAGGTGTGGGCTCGCTCGGCCCAGTGGGCGGCGTCCATGTCCTCGCGCCAGCGGTTCCAGAAGAACAGCGCGAAACCACGGGCCAGGGGCGTGTAGGTCAGCAGGCCGGCACCTTCGCGCAGGGCCAGCAGCTTGAGCAGGATGACCATGGCGTCCTGATCGTGGATGCCTTTCTGGTAGCCCTCCTTGTAGCGCGGCGCGGCGAACTCGCGGATGCGCTTGATCAGCTCTTCGGGCTGGCTCATGTGCGCCTTGAGCATATCCAGGCTGAGCCCTTCGGTGTTGCGTACGGCGGCGTCGAGTACCAGACCGGCCAGGAATTCGCCGCGATACAGCGCCGCCGACTCGGACTCCAGCGCCACCTGCCAGTAGTCGCGCAGCGATTCCAGCTCGCCGTCGTGCAGGGGTTCGAGGAAATCGGTGCCGGTCAGGTGCAGGTACAGCTGGTCGCCCCGAGGCAACAGGGTCAGATCCAGTTCCTGGGTGTTGACGGCGAAGCGGTGGCGTGGCCCCAGCTTGATGACATCGCCGCCCTCTTCGAACAGCTCGCTCTTGTCGCGCAGGGCGCGCACGGCCTGATCGCGGGCGCCTTTCAGGCGTGCCTCGACATCGTCGGCCTTGACGCTGTCCTTGAGCTCGCGCAGGCGCTCGGCCAGCTCACGCAGCTTGAGAATCAGCGGGTCGGCGGCGAAGAAGGCATTGAGTTCCTCGGCCTGGTCGAAACGCGCGGTACGTCGGCCCAGGCTGTCGAGGATGCGCCGGGCGGCATCGAGCAAGGCCTGGGCCTTGCGCTGGCGCTCGTCGAGCAGGGTCTGCTTGTGCGCCTCGAAGGTTTCCAGCAGCTCCTCGCGCTTGGCCAGGATGTCGCCGAGAAACTGCTCGTGGTCACCGAACTGGCTTTCCAGCTCTTCAAGTTGCACCAGCAGGCGCGACAGCTGCTCATCGCAGCGCTCGGGATCCTGGGCCAGTGCCAGGGCATTGGTGATGCTCTGGCTGAACAGTTTGAACTGGGCGCCGAACTGCGCCACGGTTTCCGTCGAGCCCAACCCCTTGCGCCGCTGCTCGGCCCGCGCCTTGGCCTGGTTAAGCTTGGCGTATACCTCGGAGATGGCATCGACGATACGGGTGCGCTCGGTGGCGTCGTCGATCTGCAGCGAGGCCATCAGCCCGGAAAGCATGTCCAGGTTGGCGGCCATTTCGCCCAACCCCTCCAGGGGTTCGGCCAGCTGCGCCACGGTCTCGGCTTTCTGCGCCTGGGCATCGAGCGCCTGCAGGTTGTCGTGATAGGGCTGCAGCGCGGCATCGCCGGCGAGGTAGCGCGAGGTCGCCGCCGCGGTCTGCTCGCGGGCCTCGAGCAGCGCCGCCTCCATGGCGTCGATGCGCGACACGTCGATATAGCGGTAGTCGCGAATGGTCAGCAACTGGCCGCGCTGGGCGGTGATAGCGTTGAGCGCCTCGACATACTCTTCGACCTTGTCCCAGCTGTCCGAACGCAGGCTCTCGAGCAACGCCTTCTGCCGGCTCTCGGCACTGGCCATGGCGGTGGCCGACTGCTGGCGGATGCTCTCGACCTTCTCGAACTCGTCGAGCACCAGCTCGCCGGTCGCGGCGATCTCGCGCAGCAGCGGCGCCATGCCCGCGCATTGCGGATCGCCGAGCCAGTGATAGATATCGAACAGCCGACGGGTGTTCTGACACAGCAGGGTATAACGCGGCACCGACACTTCGCGGCTGTCGATCTCGCGGCTGAGGTTGAACAGATCGGAAACGCCGCGCACCAGCTCGGCGTTGCCGATCCGCCCGAAGAAACCGCTGCGCGCCGGCTGGCGGGCAGCGTATTCCTCGCTGCAGAACGGCGTCTGCCAGACTTGCATGGGGTGGATGCGGGTCGGATCAATGCCTTCGGCGGAGAAGATCACCATGCGCCCGTCTTCCAGGCGCGCGTAACCATGACCGAAGATCGGATTCTGCAACTGGCGGGTGACCAGGTTGTAGGTCAGCAATACCGCCCGGCCTTCGCCGGGGTGGTAAAAGATGTACTGCACGTCCTCGCCGTTGGGCGAACGCACCGAGCGCTTGAAGCGCATGCCGGCCATGGACTGCTCGAAGGTCTTGTGTTCGCCGTTCTGCAGGTAGTAACCGCCGGGAAAGATGATGCCGTGGTCTTCGGGCAACTGCACGCAGGCCAGACCGATGGCGTCGATGCGCTCGACCTTCCGGGTCAGGCGATTGAACACCAGGTAGCGCCACTGCTCCTCGCGGTACGGCAGGATCTTCAGCAGGATCAGGCTGCCCAGCGCGGCGAACTCGACCTGGGCGTCATCCAGCGATTGGGTCTTGTCCATCACCTCTTCGCGATAGATGCCCTGGCCGCTTTCGGTGTTGTTCTCGATCTTGATCGTCAGGTCACCGCCGACCGTCTCGACGAATACCGTGTCGAGGATGTTCAGGTGCGGGAAGCGCCCGTTGACGGTCATGTCGCGGGTGGTTTTCTGCCACTCGAAGTCGAACGGCGCCGGCAGCGCGATATCGCGCTCGCCGCGGTTGTCGATATAGCGCACGTCCTTGCCGTCGAGCGACAACGACCAGCGGAACACACGGATATCGGTGATGCGCTCGCCAATCTGGAAGCTGGCCAGCAACTTGCCGTCGCGGATCGCCAGCTGCAGCAGGCGGGTATTCTTGTAGTAGGTGTAGAGCTCGTTGAAGTCGTTGACGAAGCCGCTTTGCGCCAGGAAGGTGCCATCGAGCGGGATCGGCTCGGCCTCGTAACCTTCAGGCCCCTCCACCAGGCGATAGAGAGAAAACACGTCGGCGACCGAGGTTTCCTTCTTCAGCCCGAGAAACACGTTGTAGCCGAACAGCAGCCAGTCGCCGACCTGGACGATATCGCGGGCGATGCAGTTGTTCTCGGTACGGATGCGAACCCGACCGGTCACTTCCATCTGGCTGCTGCCGAACTCCTGCAGACGTTGCTCGTTCAGCGCCTCGGTATTCTGCCGCAGGCGCAGGCCCTGCTCCTGCAGGCGCTTGTGCAGTACCTCATAGGCACCGCCTTCGGCAACGGCTTTGTCGAGAATGTCCTGCTGGGTGTTTTCGGCTTGGGCGTCCGACATCGTGGTCTTCCTGAATCTGCGCTGTCTGCAAGCAAAAGCGCGCCTACCGCGAGGATAAGGCGCGAAAAGCGATTTCTAGCGGTGCTCAGGCACCGATCTTCCTGGCGATCTCGGCGAGCTTGTCGCGCATCGGCTGGTCGAGCTCTTCCGGCTTGATCCGGGCGATGATCCGCGTCAGCACACGGATCTCGTTGTCGTCGATCACGCCATCGCGCTCGGCGATATCCAGTAGCGAGCCCAGTTCCTGGACGTCCAGGCGGCCGTCATCGGCGAAGCACTGGATCGAACGGAAAGACATCTCCAGGTAATCTCTTGATTCCGACATGAAACATTCCTTGTAGGTTGATTGACTGCGGCGCTATATCTGCAACGCGTTGCAGGAGCCGGCTTGCCGGCGATAGCGATATCCCCAACGGCGGCGCGGTTAAAACCCCATCGCCGGCAAGCCGGCTCCTACCTGTGAAGCTGATATTTTCATGCGGCGTCAGCGACGCCGCATGGATCTTGCGTCATGCCTGCTCGGCGTCCGGCTGCGTGGGTTTGGTTTCCGCCACGCGGCCCTGTAGCAGACGTGCCAGCACGTCCTGCACCACCGGGCTCTTGCCGACCACACCCTCGATGGCCTTGCCCACCGACAGCGACTTGGCGAACGAGTTGAAGAAGTCGCCTTCGCCGCCGACGATTTCGATCTTCGCCTTGGCCAGCGCCGTGGCCAGCACCTCGGCCTGATCCTTGGCGATCTCCTTGTTCGCCGCGATGGCGGCCATGGCCTCCTCGAAGCTCTTTTCCAACTGCATGCGGAACTCTTCGTGCTGACGCGCATTGTCGCTGAGCGCGTCGAGGGCACCGAACTTCTTGCCCAGGCCTTCCGCTTCTGCGTTCAGACGCTCGAGCAGTACCTGCGCCTCGGCCATGCCCAGATCCTGGGTTGCCTTGGCCTTGGCCACACCGAGCTGCTCTTCGCCGCGCGCCTGAGCGCCGAGCTTCTCTTCCAGCACCTTGGCGTCGGCCAGGCCGTCCTTCTCCTTGGCCGCCGCCTGCGCTTCGGTCACGCGCGCCTGGGCCAGGCCCTTCTCCTGCTCGCCCTTGGCTTCGGCGATCAGGCGTTCGGCCTGCACGCGTGCTTCGGCCAGACCTTCCTTCTCCTTGGCCGCGGCGGTGACTTCACGCACGCGCGCATCGGCCAGGCCAGGCGCTGCGCGCTCGGCCTCGATACCTTCGGCCAGCTTCTTCTTCGCCTCGGCGCTCTTGGCCGCAGCCTCCAGCTCGGCCTGGGCGAGGTTGTTGATTTCCACCGCCTTGTGCTTGGAGCGGGTCTCGTCGGCTTCCGCCTGTTTGACCTGACGCACCAGCTCCTGCTCGGCTTCGGCCTGGGCATTGAGCACGACGACCTGCTTCAGGCGCTCGGCTTCGGACACCTCGCGGACTTCCTTGATGCGCTCTTCTTCCTGAGCCACGGTCTTCTCGACCGCGACGCGCTCGCGCACCACGCTGGCGATGTTCTTGCGCTCTTCTTCCAGCGCCTTTTCCTTCTCGATGCGCTGCAACTCGACTTCGCGCTCGCGGGCGACCACCTCCAGATCCTTGGCCCGGGTGACTTTCTCCACCTCGATGACCACGGCACGCTGGCGGTTCTGCTGCGCCACTTCAACTTCGCGCTGATGGTTCTCGGCACGAATATCCAGCTCCTGCTGGGTCTGGATGCGCGCCTGCTCGGCCTTGAGGCGTTCCTCTTCGCGAACCTTCAGGGTTTCCGCTTCCTCACGGGCGCGGATGGTCTCGATCTCGCGCTTCTGCCGGGCCTCGGCATCGGCCTGCTGACGCTCGAGCGAAAGCGTGGCCTCGCGGGTTTCGACGTTCTTCTTCTTGATCGCCAGCTCTTCGTTGCGCTCCAGCTCGTTGGTGATGACGTTCTGTGCGGCGGTCAGTTGGGTAATCTTGCGGATACCTTCGGCATCGAGGATGTTGCTCGGATCCAGCGAATTCTTGGCGGTCTGTTCCAGGTAATCGATGGCCACGTCTTCGAGCACATAACCGTTGAGGTCATTGCCGATCACCTCGACGATGCGATCACGGAACTCCTGGCGATTCTCGAACAGCTGGACGAAGTCGAACTGCTTGCCGACGGTCTTCAGGGCTTCGGAGAACTTGGCGTTGAACAGTTCGTTCACCGCCGCACGATCGGAGGCACGCTCCACACCGATGGCCTTGGCTACCTTGAGCACGTCTTCCTGGGTTTCGTTGACGCGCATGTAGAACGCCACGGTGATGTCGGCGCGCATGTTGTCGCGGCAGATCAGCCCGTCCTTGGCGCGGCGGTCGACTTCCAGGGTGATCAGGGAGATCTTCATGAACTCCTTGAGATGGATCACCGGGTACACCAGCGCACCGGTGAAATGCACCTTGGGCGTCGACGACATGTCGTTGACTATCAGTGCCGTACCCTGGGGAACCTTGATGTAGAAGGCCTTGAACAAGGCCAGCAGCCCAACGATCAGCAGGACGGCCAGACCGATCCCGACCAGCACGGGTATCAGCGACGGTGGAAGGTTATACATTGCGCTCAATCTCCTTTGAGACAGGTGGAACCGGACAGAGCCTTAGAGCCCCCGGAACTCCTCTTCAGTTATGACCCGGTAAGCGTGCTGCGCCTCCAGGTACTCCAGTAAAACGACACGGTCGCCACGCTTGAAATCTTGCTGCTCGTCAGCCCGAACCCGCAGGATCAGACCCGCGCCACCGTCCTCCAGCACCGCCTCGCCATGGCTGGCGGTCACTCGCCCGCTGCGCACCACCGCGGTCTGGCCGATTACGCTCTTGCTGCTGGTCACTTCCAGCTTGAGAAACAGCGGACGCAATGGTGCGCAGAGCAAGCGGCAGGGGGGTATGGCAAGAAACAGCGCGGCCACAGCCACCACCGCACCCAGCGGATAGCGCAGCCACTCCAGCGGCAACAGGCTGAGCAGCCAGAGATCGACGAAGTAGCTGATGAACCAGGCGAAGAAGAACAGCAGGGTCAGTACCAGGGTGAGCGGTACATCACGCAGTTTGAGTTTGGACAGGAGTGCCGCGGCCGGGCCTTCCAGTGCGGAGTCGGCCTCGATGTCGAGCATATCGATCTCGATCAGGCCAAAGGCGACGATGACCCAATAGATCACCGCCAGGCACAGCAGGAAACTGAAGATGACCGTGGGAAAAGCCAGCGAGACCTGCAGGAAGATTTCCATGATTTCCTATCCCTGAAAAACATGGCGGAGCCTGGTGGCCCCACCATTCATGACGCATCGCAACCACTTGCCTGGAGCCCGAAAGACTCAGGGCTTGGCCTTGTCCTTGAGGCGCGCCAGCACGCTGTTGGCACTGGTCTTGTCAGCGACGATACCCGCCGCACGCAACTTGGCATCCAGCGAATCATCCAGGTTGGACGCTTCGGCCAGTTCGGCGGCGGCCTCCATCTTCGCCGCACGCTCGGCCTGCTGCTGCTTGATGCGCTCCAGCGACTCGACCGCCGTGTGCAGCTTGGCCTGGGAACCGCCGTAACGCTGGGCCACAGCCATCTGCGCCTTCTGCACGCTTTCGGTAGCCTTGACCGTATCCACCTGCTGTTTCAGGCGCTTGATATTGGTCTCGGCCTGGCTCACTGCCTTACGCAGTTGCGCCACGCTGGCGGCATAACCATCGGCCTGTTCACGCTCGCTGGCCAGCTCGATTTCCAGGTTGGCGATCTTGCCAGCCACTTCGGTGGCCAGCTCTTCATTACCCGCCTCAAGGGCCTTGAGCGCGTATTGCTCGTACTCGGCGACCTTGGTGGCGGATTTACCTGCACGCTCGGCGGCCAGCTTCTGCTTGGCCATGATTTCGGCCAGGGCCTCCTTGGATTTGCGCAGCTCGATATCGGCGTCGCGGATTTCCTGATCGAGGATGCGCAGAGCCTGCCCATCGACCAGCGCTTCACCCACTTCATTGGCACCGCCACGCAGTGCCGTCAGCAATTTGCTCCAGACGTTCATCAGCGTTTCTCCTTACACACTGGCCTTGAGGAAATCTTCATAGGCTTCGGTAGCCTTGATCACGTTGTCCGCCAGCATTTCGATCTCCAGCACCACATTGGGCAGGATCGACGAAGCGCTCAGGGCACCGAACATGGTGTAGCAGGCCTGCCCGTCGGGCAGGGTTTCCAGGCCGACGCAGGAAAGCGGGAACAGCTTGTGGCTGCGCAGCACTTCCTCGTTGAACGCGGCCGTATCACGCACATCACTGGCCGGCCAGAGCAGCGCCTCGACGATGATCTGATCACCGAATACCGCGATGAACAGCGGCAGATCACCGTATTCCTTCATGGTCACGTGCAGACTGGCGTCGGCACCCTGGATCAGCTCGATGGCGGCGCGGCCATCGGCAAACGGCTCTGTCCCCGACAGCGCATCGAACAACGTTTGTGCAGTCCAAACCTGAGGCATGCTCACCCCCTCCTCCATTGAGGCCAGCTCCGACTGGGGCTGGCGCAGTTTTCGTTCAACTGCCGATAGCCGCTGGGCGTGCTCGGGCAGTATCCAGACTTCCTTTTTCACCAACCCCTGTTCGCGCAGACGCTGGCGAAAAAGACGCTGATAATGAGCTGACGATTTGTTTTCCATGAAACGCAGACTAGAACATCACATGTGATATTTCAATTCATCACATGTAATTAATTTCGATCTCGCGAAACAAGCCTGGAATCATACGAAGGGAATGATGCAACGGGGAAAAATCTTGCCAATTAAATCGGCTCCCTGAAGAAAAATCCGCCGACTCTTTCGCAGTTGAGCAAAAGGCTGAAGGCAACGGACGCGCCATCAATTGGCTAGCCTTGGCATCCGGCAGCGAACCGGTATGATGCGCCACTTTTCCGGAAAGCCGCATGTCGTCCCGCAGCCTCCTCGCCTTGCTCTGCATCACCCTCTCCACCTCCCTCTCCGCCGCACCACCGCAAACCTTCAGCGAAGCCAAGAAGATCGGCTGGAAACTCTATGAGCGCCAGTCGGTGGAGTTCTACTGCGGCTGCAGTTTCAGCGGCAACCGCGTCGACCTGAAAAGCTGCGGCTACACCCCGCGCAAGAATGCCAACCGCGCGGCACGCATCGAATGGGAACACATCGTATCGGCCTGGCAGATCGGCCATCAGCGCCAATGCTGGCAGCACGGCGGGCGCAAGAATTGCAGCAAGAACGACAAGGTATTTCGCCGCGCCGAAGCCGACTTGCACAACCTGGTGCCCGCGATTGGCGAGGTGAATGGTGATCGCAGCAACTACGATTTTGGCTGGTTACCCCAGCAACCCAACCAATATGGCGCCTGCCCAACAGTGGTCGACTTCAAGGCGCGCAAAGTCATGCCCCGCAAGGAAGTGCGCGGCATGATCGCGCGTACCTACCTGTACATGAGCGACCGCTACCAGTTGAGACTGTCGAAGCAGAATCGCCAGTTGTTCAGCGCCTGGAACAAGACCTACCCGGCACAACCCTGGGAGCGCCAGCGCAACCAACTGATGGGCTGCGTGATGGGCTGGGCCAACCCCTACGTCGGGCCGCTCGACAAGGGCCTTTGCGCGCTGGCTCCTGTTGCCGTGAAGAGTCGGAGCTAGGGCGCAAATACGTCGAAGCCTCCCAGACAAAAAAAGGCCGGCACCTTGCGGTTACCGGCCTTGCGGATACTGACAGCACTCAGCGCATCAGAGCGGCTTGCCGCGATTACCGTGGGCAGCCAAGAATTCCTGCACGACCGTCAGCTCGTTAGCCAGCACCGTGCAGCGCTCTTCACGCTCGAACAAGTCGGCCAGGTGTGGCGGCAGCGTGGGCGACTGGTCGACTGCCGCTTTCTCCACCGCCTCGGGAAACTTGACCGGGTGCGCAGTACCCAGCACCACCATCGGCACCGACAGACTACGGCGGCACTCGCGACCGGCACGCACGCCAATGGCGGTATGCGGGTCGAGCAGCTCACCGGTAGCGGCATACACCTCGGCGATGGTCTCGCAGGTCTGCTCGTCGCTCACCGCCAGGGAGTCGAACAGTTTGCGAGCCTCCGTCCAGCGATCGTCCTCGACGGTGAAACCGCCGGTCTGACGGAACTCGCTCATCAGCGCAGCGATCGACGGGCCATTGCGACCGTGCAGGTCGAACAGCAGGCGCTCGAAGTTCGACGACACCATGATGTCCATCGACGGCGACAAGGTCGGATACAGATCGCCCTTGGCGTACTGGTTGCCGCTCATGAAGCGGTGCAGGATGTCGTTGCGGTTGGTGGCGACGATCAGTTGGCTGATCGGCAGGCCCATGTTGCGCGCCAGGTAACCGGCGAAGATGTCGCCGAAGTTGCCGGTCGGCACGGAGAAGGCCACCGAACGCGCCGGCCCACCGAGCTGCAACGCGGCATGGAAGTAGTAAACGATCTGGGCCATGATCCGCGCCCAGTTGATCGAGTTGACCGCCACCAGGCGAGTGCCCTTGAGGAAACCCTGGTCGGCGAAGCTGGCCTTGACCATCTCCTGGCAGTCGTCGAAGTTACCCTCGATGGCGATGTTGTGGATGTTATCGCCCAGGATGGTGGTCATCTGCCGACGCTGCACTTCGGACACGCGGTTGTGCGGGTGCATGATGAAGATATCGACGTTGTCGCAGGCCTTGCAACCTTCGATGGCCGCCGAACCGGTATCACCGGAAGTGGCGCCCATGATCACCACACGCTCGTTGCGCTTGGCCAGCACGTAATCGAGCAGGCGGCCGAGCAGCTGCAGGGCGAAATCCTTGAACGCCAGGGTCGGACCATGGAACAGCTCGAGCACCCACTCGTTGCCGTTCAGCTGGCGCAACGGCGCCACCGCGGCATGATCGAACACGCCGTAGGTGTCTTCGAGAATCTTCTTGAAATCCGCATCCGGAATGCTGCCATCGACGAACGGGCGCATCACTCGGAACGCCAGCTCGTGATACGGCAAGCCAGCCCAGGAAGCGATTTCCTCCTGGGTAAAGCGCGGCAGGTTTTCCGGCACGTAGAGGCCGCCATCACTGGCCAGGCCGGCCAGCAGAACATCTTCGAAATTCAGGGCCGGTGCCTGGCCGCGAGTGCTGATATAGCGCATTTTCTGCAAACCTTCGGTTTGAGCGGCAAGCTTCAAGCTTCAAGCTTCAAGCGAAAGCACAAGTGCCTTCGCTCGCGGCTTATCGCTTCTCCCCTGCTGCGGTGTTCAAGTTCAGTTCATCAAGCGAGCAGTGAACCCAAAGGCCCCTCTTGCAGCTTGAAGCTTGCAGCCTGTAGCTGCCCTCAGTTCAGTTGTTCGACGCGGATGCGCACGACGTTACCGACCACGTCGGTCAGCGCTTCCAGTGCTGCAATGGCGCCGTTCATGCGCTGCTCGGCAACGCGATGAGTGACCAGGATCATCGGCACCAGGCCGTCCTGTTCTTCGACTTCTTTCTGCATGATCGATTCGATGTTGATGCCGCGCTCCGACAGGATGCTCGCCACCTGGGCCAGCACGCCAGGGCGATCCTTGGCCTGAATGCGCAGGTAATAGGCGCTTTCGCAGTCAGCGATCGACAGGATCGGATGGTCGGACAGCGAGTCCGGCTGGAAGGCCAGGTGCGGTACGCGGTTGGTCGGGTCGGTGGTCAGGGCACGCACCACGTCGACGAGATCCGCCACCACCGCCGAAGCGGTCGCTTCCATGCCAGCGCCAGCGCCGTAGAACAGCGTGCTGCCAGCGGCGTCACCATTGACCATCACCGCATTCATCACGCCGTTGACGTTGGCGATCAGGCGGTCGGCCGGAATCAGCGTCGGGTGCACGCGCAACTCGATACCGGCTTCGGTACGGCGCGCCACGCCCAGGTGCTTGATGCGGTAGCCCAGCGCCTCGGCGTAGTTGACGTCAGCAGTGGTCAGCTTGGTAATGCCTTCGGTGTAGGCCTTGTCGAACTGCAGCGGGATACCGAAGGCGATGGACGCCAGAATGGTCAGCTTGTGGGCAGCGTCGATACCTTCCACATCGAAGGTCGGATCGGCCTCGGCATAACCCAGTGCCTGCGCCTCGGCCAGCACGTCTTCGAAGGTACGGCCCTTCTCACGCATTTCACTGAGGATGAAGTTACCGGTGCCGTTGATGATCCCGGCCAGCCAGTTGATACGGTTGGCCGCCAGACCTTCGCGAATCGCCTTGATCACCGGAATGCCACCGGCCACCGCCGCTTCGAAGGCGACGATCACGCCCTTCTCGCGGGCGCGGGCGAAAATCTCGTTGCCGTGCACGGCGATCAGCGCCTTGTTGGCGGTCACCACGTGCTTGCCGTTGTCGATGGCCTTGAGCACCAGATCACGGGCGATGCTGTAGCCACCGATCAGCTCTACGACGATGTCGATCTCGGGGTTGCTGGCTACCGCGAAGACATCGTCGGTAATGGTCACGCCGGTCGTCTGGTACTGAGGCTTCGGTGTACGGGTAGCGATCTGCGCTACCTCGATGCCGCGCCCGGCACGACGCGCGATTTCCTCGGCGTTGCGCTTGAGCACATTGACGGTACCGCCACCGACGGTACCCAGCCCACAGATGCCTACTTTGACCGGTTTCACACTAGACTCCCCATCTGCACTGCATAAAACGGCCGGAGCAGGCTCCGGCCGTGGAAAAAGAGCCGCACATTACGAAGCGGCTGCTCGATAGTCAATCAAGCCGGATCACTTGGCGTCCAGGGCCAGGCGAGCGAGCTGCGCCGCTGGCTGATAGCCCGGAATCATCTTGCCGTTCTCCAGAATGATCGCCGGTGTGCCGTTGACCCCGATCATCTGCCCCAGCTGATATTGCTCGGCCACCGGGTTGTCGCAGGTGGCTGCAGCCACCGACTGGCGCGACTTGGCCTGGTTCATCGCCGCCTGGCGATCCTTGGCGCACCAGACGCTGGCCAGATCCTTCGCGCCTTTGCTGCCCAACCCCTGGCGCGGGAAGGCCAGATAACGCACTTCGACGCCCTGCTTGTTGAGCTCGGCCACTTCGCTGTGCAGTTTCTGGCAGTAACCGCAGTCGGTATCGGTGAACACGGTGATATGCGCTTTCGCCTCCTTGGGCGCGAACACCACCATGTCCTTGGCAGGAATGGCGTTGATCTGCTTGGCCACGGCGCGGCTTTCCTCGACCTCGGTGAGGTTCACCGCCTGGCCGTCCTTGAACTGAAACAGATAGCCCTGCATGACGAATTGCCCGTCAGCGCTGGCATACAGCTGACGACCGCCCTTGAGCTGCACCTGATAGACGCCGGGCATCGGACTTTCGGCGATGGCTTCGATCGGCAGATCAGGCTGGATCGACAACAGGTTCTGGCGGATCGTCTGATCCGGATCGGCAGCGTGGCCAAGGGTGCTGACCAGACCAAGGGCCATGGCCGCGAAAATGCGGGTCACACGCATGAATACTCCTATCGAGCGACGGGGTGACAAGGGAAGAGCGAAGACTATCATAACCGCAGCCGCGGGCCTCAGGCCCAGGACGCAAAGCGCGAACTGCCACAGGCGATTCATCCGCGGGGATGATGCTGCGCATGCAGCGCCTGCAAGCGAGCCCGCGCCACGTGGGTATAGATCTGCGTGGTGGACAGATCGCTATGCCCCAGGAGCATCTGCACCACGCGCAGATCCGCGCCATGGTTGAGCAGATGGGTCGCGAACGCATGGCGCAGGGTGTGCGGCGACAGCGATTTGGCGATGCCGGCCACCCTGGCCTGATGTTTGATGCGGTGCCAAAAGGTTTGCCGGGTCATCTGTTCGCCACGCAGGCTGGGAAACAGCACATCGCCTGGCCGCCCCCCAAGCAGAACCGGCCGAGCCTCGCGGCAATAGCGCTCGACCCAGCCGATCGCCTCCTCGCCCATGGGCACCAGACGCTCCTTGCTGCCCTTGCCGAATACCCGCAGCACGCCCTGACGCAGATTGACCTGCTCAAGGGTAAGACCGATCAGCTCACTGACCCGCAGCCCGCAGGCATACAGCACCTCGAGCATGGCGCGATCACGCAGCCCGATGGGATCATCCAGATCGGGGGCCGCCAGCAGCGCCTCGACATCCGCTTCGGACAGTGATTTGGGCAATGGTCGGCCAAGCTGCGGCATGTCCACCTGCAGGGTGGGGTCGGTGTCGATCAGCCCCTCGCGCAGCAGAAATCGGTAGAAACCGCGCATACCGGAAATCAGCCGCGCCGTGGAGCGCGCCTTGTAGCCTTCGTTCATGCGCCAGGCCAGGTGATCGAGCAGCACCTCGCGACCAGCCGACTGCAACTCGACACTACGGCCCTGCAGCCAGCCATTGAGCAACGCCAGGTCACTGCGATACGCCGCCCGGGTGTGCACGGAAAGGCCTTTCTCCAGCCACAGCGCCTCGATGAAACGCTCGATCAGCGGATGCTCGACTGCGGACATCGGTTACCCCCGAAACAGCAAAGGCTTGGCGGCGCCAGAGGCACGCGCACGATCAGAAACCAGGCAGCACCAGCACCGGCTTGCCGTCCTCACCCATCGCCACGAAGCTGAAGGCCCCATGGATGGCAAGTTCGCGACGAGCGCCGTACATCTCCTCAACGAATACGTCGACCTGCACCTTCATGCTGGTGTTGCCGACCGCACTCACGCGCCCGACCAGCTCGACGATAGAACCAGCCGGAATCGGATGATTGAAATCGATACGATCGGACGACACGGTCACCAGCGGCAAGCGACAGAAACGCGTGGCGGTGATGAACGATACCTCGTCCATCCAGGCCATGGCCGTCCCGCCAAACAGGGTGTTGTGGTGGTTGGTGGTCGGCGGAAACACCGCCTTGGCCACGCGGGTCTCCGAAAGCTCGGTACGCCGCTGAATTTCCTGCTCTCTGGGGGTCATCACTCAGAACCTGTTCACGATTTTGGTGTGCGCAATGGATACGAAAACCGCACCCGTATGAATGGCCTCGACAAGGCGGGAGCGGACGGTCGATTTGGTGGGTTTCATGACGGTGGACGGCGCTTCACCTGCGCGGCCCGATCCGTCCACCAACCTTGCGATCGCAATGGTGGATGAAAAGAGCGTCAGCTACGCGCCCCGATCCACCCTACGGCTGCTTGCGCCACCTTGCTGCCGTTTCAACAAACGCCAGAAACGAAAAAAGCAGCCCTGGGCTGCTTTTTTCGAGAGGGAAGCGTGGCTTAAGCCAGCTTCTCCTTGATGCGTGCTGCCTTGCCGGACAGGTCGCGCAGGTAGTACAGCTTGGCCTTGCGAACGTCACCACGACGCTTGACGGACAGGCTGTCGACCAGAGGGCTGTAAGTCTGGAAAGTACGTTCTACGCCTACGCCGCTGGAGATCTTGCGCACGGTGAAGGCACTGTTCAGACCGCGGTTACGCTTGGCGATTACCACACCTTCGAACGCCTGCAGACGCTGACGGTCACCTTCCTTTACTTTTACCTGGACGATTACGGTGTCGCCCGGGGCAAAGGTCGGGATCTCTTTGCTCATCTGCTCAGCTTCGATCTGCTGAATGATTTTGTTGGTCATGCTGCGCTCCTAAGACGGGCCGTCAGGCCGGCCATCGATATTTAGTTATCGTCCCGCTGGCGGATATATTCCTCCAGCAGCTTTTTCTCTTCTCCAGAAAGCGAGCGGCTATCCAGAAGATCGACACGGCGTTCCCAGGTGCGTCCCAGGGACTGCTGCAAACGCCAGCGCCGGATGTGTTCGTGGTTGCCGCCAAGCAGCACCTCAGGAACACGTTTATCCACATACACCTCCGGACGGGTGTAATGCGGGCAGTCGAGCAAGCCATCCGTGAAGGAGTCTTCCTCGGCCGAATCTGCATGACCCAATGCACCAGGCAAAAGGCGCGTTACCGCATCGATCAGCACCATGGCCGGCAGCTCACCGCCGGACAGGACGTAGTCGCCAATCGACCATTCCTCGTCGACGTGCGTTTCGATGAAACGCTCGTCGACGCCTTCGTAGCGGCCGGCGATGAGGATCAAACGCTCCTCCTTCGCCAGCTCGCGTACCGCCGCCTGCGTCAGCGGGCGGCCTTGTGGCGAAAGGTAGATCACCTTCGCCTGACCGCCGCTGGCCTGCCTGGCATCAGCCAGAGCATCTTCGAGCGGCTTGATCTTCATCACCATGCCAGGACCGCCACCGAAGGGGCGGTCGTCAACGGTGTGATGACGATCCGTGGTGTAACTGCGTGGGTTCCAGCAGGTCAGCTGCAACAGCTCCTGCCTTACCGCACGGCTGGTAATGCCGTAATCGCCGATGGCGGCGAACATTTCCGGGAACAGCGTAATGACATCGACGCGCAAGCTCGGCATGGCGTCAGAAGTCCGCATCCCAGTCGACCCGCATCTCGCCAGCCTCGAGGCTGATCGACAACACGCACTGTTGCGTATAAGGCAACAGACGCTCGCGATCATCGAGGCTGTCGATGCACGGCTTGACCACCATCACATCGTTGGCACCGGTCTCGAACAGATGATCGATCTTGCCGAGCAATTGCCCCGCCTGATCGATGACCTTGAGACCTATCAGCTGATACCAGTAGAACTCGCCGTCTTCCAGTTCGGGCAACAGGCTGCGGGGAACGCAGATCTCGAAGCCGGCGTAGGTACGCGCCACTTCACGATCATCGAGCCCTTTCAGCCTGGCGACCAGAACCTTGCCCTGCAAGCGTCCACCAGCCAGTTCAACCTGTTTCACCTCGCCATCGCGCCGCAGCGTCCAGCGAGGGTAATCGAGCACGTTATCCAGTGGATCGGTAAAGGAAAACACCTTCACCTCACCCTTGACGCCATGCACCGAGACAATCTTGCCAAGAACCATCAGATCCTCGGCGGGAGCCGGCGTCGTGCTCATAAAGTGCTTAGGCAGCAGCCTTGGCAGCTTCTTTCAGCAGCTGAGCAACGCGCTCAGACGGCTGTGCGCCCTGGCCGAGCCAGTAGGTAGCGCGCTCTTGATTCACGGACAGCTTGACTTCAGCACCCGAAGCGATCGGATTGAAGAAGCCGATACGCTCTACGAAGCGACCGTCGCGCGCATTGCGGCTGTTGGTCACGGTCAGGTGGTAGAAGGGGCGCTTTTTGGAGCCGCCACGAGCGAGACGAATAGTTACCATGTGAACATCGTTCCTGTAGTCGGTGCTAACTTGAGGCACACATCAAAAATGGGCCTAGGCCCGAAAGGCCGCGTATTCTAAGAGCAAAAGCGGCAAGCTTCAAGCCACAAGCTGCAAGTAAAAGCAAAATCCCGGAGACCCAGCTCTCTTGCGGCTTGAAGCTTGAGGCTTGCAACTGCTTTTCTAGAACTTCGGCATGCCGCCGCCCGGCATCATGCTGCCCATGCCGCGCATCATCTTGGCCATGCCACCCTTGGCGGTGAATTTCTTCATCATCTTCTGCATCTGTTTGTGCTGCTTGATCAGTCGGCCGATGTCCTGCACCTGGGTGCCGGAACCCATGGCGATGCGGCGCTTGCGCGAACCGCTGATGATTTCGGGGTCGCGGCGCTCGCCAGGCGTCATGGAGTTGATGATCGCCTCCATCTGCTTGAACTGCTTCTCCGCTGCGCCCTGGGCGCCGCCCATCTGCGACAGGTTGACGCCGCCCATCTGCGGCAGCTTGTCCATCAGGCCGCCGAGGCCGCCCATGCTCTTCATTTGCACGAGCTGGTCACGGAAGTCTTCGAGATCGAAGCCCTTGCCCTTCTTCAGCTTCTTGGTGAGCTTCTCGGCCTTGTCCCGGTCGAGGGTCTGCTCGGCCTGCTCGATCAGGCTGAGCACATCGCCCATGCCGAGGATGCGCGAGGCGATCCGCTCGGGATGGAACGGCTCGAGCGCTTCGCTCTTCTCGCCCATACCGATGAACTTGATCGGCTTGCCGGTGATCGCGCGAACCGACAGTGCGGCACCGCCACGGGCATCACCGTCGACCTTGGTCAGCACCACCCCGGTGAGCGGCAGGGCGTCATTGAAGGCCTTGGCAGTGTTGGCGGCGTCCTGACCGGTCATGGCATCGACCACGAACAGGGTCTCCACCGGCTTGACCGCCGCGTGCAGCGCCTGGATCTCGGCCATCATCTCGGCATCGATAGCCAGACGACCGGCGGTATCCACCAGCACCACATCGATGTATTTGAGCTTGGCTTCGCGGATCGCCGCTTCGGCGATGGCTACCGGCTTCTGGGTGATATCGGACGGAAAGAAGGTCACGCCGATGTCGCTGGCCAGGGTTTCCAGCTGTTTGATCGCCGCCGGACGATAGACGTCCGCCGACACCACCATCACGCTCTTCTTCTTGCGCTCCTTGAGGAAGCGCGCCAACTTGCCCACGGTGGTGGTCTTGCCCGCGCCCTGCAGACCGGCCATCAGCACGACCGCTGGCGGCGTGGTACTCAGGTCGAGGTCTTCGTTGGCCGCGCCCATGAGGCTTTCCAGCTCCAGGCGCACGATTTTCACGAATGCCTGGCCGGGCGTCAGGCTCTTCGATACTTCGGTGCCGACCGCACGATCCCTGACCCGGGCGACGAAGTCCTTGACCACGGGCAGCGCCACGTCGGCCTCGAGCAGCGCCATGCGCACTTCACGCAGGGTGTCCTTGATATTGTCCTCGGTCAGCTTGGCCTTGCCAGTGACGCTGCGCAGAGTCTGCGAGAGGCGATCTGTTAGATTTTCGAACATGCGCGTTCCTTTCAGGCCGTCGGGCCGGGATGGGCTGGCAGCAAACGGCGGATTATAACCAAGACTGCCCTGCTGTTGAGGCTTCTTTATCGGAGCCCCTGCGACATATGAGAGCGGATACCGTTTACGGTCTTTTGGCGGCAACCGTTGTGTGCCACACTCAGCGCCTTTCAGGCCTTGTCATTCAGGATCTATGCACCCTCTGTTGCCCAGCCTCGCCGCGGCCATTTTCTACTTTGGCGCCGCCAGCTATCAAGGCCTGCACCTGACCCGCCGCAGCACACCCAGCAAACGCCTGCTGGCGCTTCTTGGCGTCATCGCCCTGTTCTTCCACGGCGGCAGTCTGTTCATGCAGATGCACAACAGCGTCGGCCTGACTCTGGACTTCTTCAACACCGCCAGCCTGATCGCCTACACCGTAATCGTGCTCATTCTGCTGGCCAGCCAGCGTATGCCGGTAGAGAACCTGCTGCTGTTCCTCTTTCCCCTCGGCGGCCTGACGGTACTGTTCGCCCAGTTCATGCCCAGCGGCACCACCCAACCGCTGGAAGAAGGGCCCGGCATCCTCGCCCACATCCTGCTGTCGATCATGGCTTACGGCATGCTGACCATCGCCATGTTCCAGTCGCTGCTGCTACTGGTGCAGGATCATCAGCTCAAGCACAAGCACCCATCCGGGCTGATTCGCAACTTCCCGCCTCTGCAAACCATGGAGAGCCTGCTGTTCGGCTTCCTGTGGTGCGGCTGGGCGCTGCTGTCGCTATCGCTGCTGTCCGGGGCGATCTTCATCGACAACCTGTTTACCCAGCACCTGGTGCACAAGACCATCCTGTCCTGCTTCGCCTGGGTGGTATTCGCCGTGCTGCTGTGGGGCCGCCACCAGCTCGGCTGGCGTGGGCACAAGGCGATTCGCTGGACGCTGGCGGGGTTCTGCCTGCTGATGCTGGCATTCTTCGGCAGCAAGCTGGTTCGCGAATTCATCCTCCACATCTGACCGTGGACACGCCCTCCCTCATTCCTCAGTTGGCCCTGCTGCTTCTGCTGCTGGGCTGCGCGGCATTCTTCATCTGCGCGCGCACCGTGCTGTTCAGCCTCAATCGCTATCGGCTGCGCCACCGCGCCCGCCAGGGCCATCGCGCCGCCGCACGCCTGATCAAGTTGATGGATCAACCGCAACGCCTCTCCGCCACCCTGCGCATCGGCACGATCTGCAGCACCATGGCCGCTTCGGTAGCCGCCACGCTGCTGGCGCTGAGCCAAAGCGGTAATGCCATCCAGGTCATTTCACCGTTCGTGCTCACCCTGGCCGTGCTGATACTGGCGCATCCGCTCGGGCGCGTGCTGGCGATCCTGCCGACACACCTGTTTGCCTACCCGGCGAGCCGGCCACTGCTGCTCGTCAGTGTCGCGCTGTCTCCCCTGACCAGCCTGCTGCTGATCATCAGCCAGGCACTGCGCAGCCGAATCGGCAAACCCGTGGAGGGTGCGCAAAACGACAATCTCAGCCTGGAAGAGCTGCGCAGTGCACTACAGGCCGATGACCTGCCGCTCCCCAGAGAAAGACGCACCATGTTGCTGGGCGTGCTCGAACTGGATCGGGTCAACGTGAACGACATCATGATTCCCCGCCACGAAGTCGTCGGCATCGACCTGCAAGGCAGCGTGCCGCTGATCGAACAGATCCGCAACGCCTCGCACACGCGCCTGCCGGTATATCGCAACAGCCTCAACCAGATCGAAGGCATCCTGCATATGCGCCGCCTGGCGGGCCACAGTGAACTGGACGAAACGACCCTGCTGCAGGCCTGCGATGCGCCCTACTTCGTCCCGGAAGTCACGACGCTGGCAACCCAGTTGGTGAATTTCCAGCAGCACAAGTACCGCACCGGCATCGTCGTCGACGAGTACGGCGAGGCCATGGGTATCGTCACCCTGGAAGATATTCTGGAAGAGATCGTCGGCGACCTGAGCACGGTAGAAACCGCTCACCCGAGTGAATTTCACCCACTGGGAGATGGTACCTGGGCGATCAAGGGCAGCGCTTATCTACGCGAAGTGAACCGGGCATTGGGCTGGAACCTGCCAGTCGACGGGCCGAAAACCGTCAACGGCCTGGTGACCGAGGTACTGGAGAACATCCCGGCCAGCGCCGTATGCCTGCAAGTTGGCCATTACCGTCTGGAAATCCTCAAAGCCACCGACAGCCGGGTGCTCGAGGTGCGGGCCTGGGAATGCCAGCCGCAGTGAAACCAGTGGTCAGACCCTTCCCTTAAGCGATTAGACGCAACAAGGCGAGGGCGGGCGTAGGGTGGACGACGCTTCACCTGCGCGGCCCGATCCGTCCACCACTCTGCAATCGCATTGGTGGATGAAAAGAGCGTCATCCACCCTACGACAGGCCGCTCTCCCCTTTTACGATCGTACCTGCAGATCCGGGAGAGGTTCTTACAGTTCGACCTTGACCGCCTGCGCCGAACGCAGCGCCTTGGCGCGTGCGGCTTCCAGCGACTCGTCACGTGCCAGGGCCACGCCCATGCGACGCTGGCCACTGACTTCCGGTTTGCCGAACAGGCGCAGTGCGGTATCCGGCTCGGTGAGTGCCGCCCCCAGGTTGCCGAAGCTGACCTGTGTCGACTCGCCTTCCACCAGGATCACCGCCGATGCCGATGGGCCGAACTGGCGGATCGCCGGAATCGGCAGACCGAGGATGGCCCGTGCATGCAGGGCGAACTCGGACAGATCCTGAGAGATCAGGGTCACCAGGCCGGTGTCATGAGGACGCGGGGAGATTTCGCAGAACCACACCTGGTCGCCCTTGACGAACAGCTCGACGCCGAACAGACCGCGACCACCAAGGGAGCCGGTGACGGCCAGGGCGATACGTTCGGCCTCGGCACGCGCGGCCGGGCTCATCGCCTGGGGCTGCCAGGATTCCTGATAGTCGCCCTTCTCCTGGCGGTGACCAACCGGCGCACAGAAAGTGGTACCGCCAACGTGGCGCACGGTCAGCAGGGTGATTTCGTAATCGAAGTCGATAAAGCCCTCGACGATCACCCGGCCCTTGCCGGCACGGCCGCCGGCCTGGGCGTAATCCCAGGCCTTCTGCACGTCATCGGCACCTTTGAGCACCGACTGGCCCTTGCCCGACGAACTCATGATCGGTTTGACCACGCAGGGGAAACCGATGGCGCTGACGGCAGCCTGAAACTCTTCGAGGGAGTCGGCGAACTGATATGGCGACGTCGGCACGCCCAGTTCTTCGGCGGCCAGGCGACGGATGCCCTCACGGTTCATGGTCAGTTGCGCGGCACGGGCGCTGGGGATCACCGTATAGCCTTCGTTCTCCAGCTCGACCAGCGTGGCGGTGGCAATCGCTTCGATCTCCGGCACGATGTAATGCGGCTTCTCCAGCTCGATCACCGCGCGCAACGCCGCACCATCGAGCATGCTGATCACGTGACTGCGGTGCGCCACCTGCATGGCCGGTGCGTTGGCATAACGATCGACGGCGATCACTTCGACGCCGAGGCGCTGCAGCTCGATCACCACTTCCTTGCCGAGCTCGCCCGAGCCACACAGCAACACACGGGTCGCGCTGGGCGACAGAGGGGTTCCGATACGGGGCATAACAGGATCCTTGGGTAGCAGGAGAATTCAGACGACGATTTTAATCATGGGAGGCGTAGACCGCGAACAAAATCGCTGAGCCGTCAATCGCCCGGCCAACGCAAGGCTCTAGGGTCTGTTGACGTTTCAGCGCGAGCCGCGTTGCTGCGAGAAATCTCGCCAGGCTAGGCGGAGGACGCAGGGAATGGTTGTTCCCTTGCCAAGTCCTCCAACAACGCATGGCGAGATTTCCCGCGCAACCCGAAGGGCCGGGCCTGTTTTGCCGCGATGCTGCGTTTCTCGCCGGCTCATTTAGCCAGCTAAACTTCGCGGCTCGTGCCTTGCCTCGCGGCAAAACGGGCTCCGGCGCGGCCGTGCGTGAAACGTCAACAGACCCTAGGCGGCGGCGCAGCGCTTCCTCCAATCGATGGAGCTCACGGCTCTTTATTGATCCCGCGAATTGTCCTGGATCAGTGTGACCAGGTCAGGCCTCGTCTATGCTCAAAGTGGATGCCGTCGCTGCATCATCGACAAAGGCAGCGGCGTGGCTCCTGGCACGTACACTTTCCGAGGAGGCATCGCCATGGACGCTTTCCACATCATGATCGTGCTTTTGGTCAGTGGCTTTCTGCTGCTGGGAATCGGCTTCAACAACCGCGATCAGGAATGGGGCATCTGGCTGACCGGCCTGGGCGTGTTGTCGATGTTCGCGCCGCTGCTCTTCAAGGTATTCATCGAGTTCGGCTGAGCCTTGGCAGGTCGCTAGCTGCCGGCTTGCCAGCGCTGCAAGGACGCCTGATCGCTATCCCGCCCTTCGACCCAGCGCGAGCCGTCGGCGGTGTCTTCTTTCTTCCAGAACGGTGCCTGGGTTTTCAGGTAGTCCATGATGAACTCACAGGCCTGGAACGCCGCCTGCCGATGGGCGCTGGCCACGCCGACGAAGACGATCGGCTCGCCCGGTTCCAGGCGCCCGACGCGGTGAATCACCTCGACGCCCAGCAGCGGCCAGCGCTCACGTGCCTGGGCCTCGATACCTGCCAGGGCCTTTTCCGTCATACCGGGGAAATGCTCGAGAAACATCCCCGCCACGTCCCGACCGTCGTTGAAATCACGCACATAGCCGACGAAACAGGCCACCGCCCCGACACCGGTATTGGCCGCATGCACGGCATTGGTTTCCAGCCCGGGATCGAAAGCGGCCTGCTGCACGCGAATGCTCATCTCAGCCTCCGGTGACCGTGGGGAAGAACGCCACCGCATCGCCATCGACCAGCGGCTCGGTCAGCGCGCAGAGTTCTTCGTTACGCGCACACATCAGCCCACGCTCGGCCAGCACCTCCCAGGTGCCGCCTCGCGCCAGCAAATGCTGGCGCAGTTCGTCGAGGTTGGCAAAGTCCGGCTGCAACTCTTCGGCATCCAGCCCCAGGGTTTCGCGGTAACGAGCGAAGTACTGCACGCGGATCATCGTTCGCCCTCTCCCACCAGAAAATGGCCACTCATGCCACCGACCTTCTCCAGCAGGCGCACCTGCTCGATAACCATGCCACGATCCACGGCCTTGCACATGTCGTAAATGGTCAGCGCCGCGACACTGGCAGCGGTCAGCGCTTCCATTTCCACGCCGGTCTGGCCGGTGAGCTTGCAGCGCGCACGAATCAGCACCGCGTCGCCACCGTCGGCCTGCAGCTCGACCCTGACGCTGGTCAGCATCAGCGGGTGGCACAGCGGGATCAGATCCGAGGTTTTCTTCGCAGCCTGGATGCCGGCGATGCGCGCCACGGCGAATACGTCGCCCTTGGGATGTTCGCCGTCGACGATCATCTGCAGGGTCTCGGTACGCATGCGTACGCGCGCCTCGGCCACGGCCTCGCGCACGGTCTGCGCCTTGTCGCTGACGTCGACCATATTGGCGCGCCCCTGGGAGTCGAGATGGGTCAGCACAGGCAATCTCCAAGTAGAAACCTGGCGATTGTAGGCCCCGCGCCGGCCCATGCAAACCGTGGGCACCACAGAAAGCCCCCGGAGCCGCTCGACGGCTCCGGGCACAGGGTTACATGTGGCTTTCCGCGTACTCGGCCAGTATCGAGCGCGGAACGCCCTGCAGGGTGATGTGCACGCCGTGCTCGAAGCCTTTGAAGCGTTCGGTGAGGTAGGTCAAGCCTGAACTGGGAGCCGACAGATAGGGCGTGTCGATCTGCGCCAGGTTGCCCAGGCAGATCACTTTGGAGCCACTGCCAGCGCGGGTGATGATGGTTTTCATCTGGTGCGGCGTGAGGTTCTGGCACTCGTCGATCAGGATCAGGCTCTGCTGGAAGCTGCGCCCGCGAATGTAGTTCAGCGATTTGAACTGCAACGGCACCTTTTGCAGGATGTAGTCCACGCTGCCGTGGGTATTCTCGTCATCCATGTGCAGGGCTTCGAGGTTGTCGGTGATGGCGCCCAGCCAGGGTTCCATCTTCTCGGCCTCGGTACCGGGCAGGAAGCCGATTTCCTGATCCAGCCCCTGCACCGAGCGGGTGGCGATGATGCGCCGGTAGCGCTTGCTGACCATGGTCTGTTCGATGGCCGCAGCCAGCGCCAGAATGGTTTTACCCGAACCGGCGGCACCGGTCAGATTGACCAGATGGATATCCGGATCGAGCAGTGCATAGAGCGCCAGCGCCTGATAGATGTCTCGCGGTTTGAGGCCCCAGGCCTCCTGATGCAGCAGCGGCTCCTGGTGCAGATCGAGAATCAGCAGCTCGCCGCCTTCAACCTCCTTGACCCAGCCGACGAAACCCTGCTCGTCGATGATGAATTCATTGACATTCACTCCCGGCAGCTCCTCGCTCAGCTGCACGCGGTGCCAGGTACGACCATGGCCCTGACGGGTATCGACCTTGGCGACGCGATCCCAGAAGGCGCCGCTGACATTGTGGTAGCCCTTGGAGAGCAGCGAGATATCGTCGACCAGTTGATCGGTGTGGTAATCCTCGGAATCCAGACCGCAGCCACGCGCCTTCAGGCGCATGTTGATGTCCTTGGTCACCAGCACCACGGAGGTGCCCGGCCGGCGTGATTTCAGCTCGACCAGCTGGTTGATGATCTTGTTGTCGTTGAGGTCTTCCGGCAGCCAGGTGACGGGCGCTGCACTCTTGCTCATGAGGATCGACAGAAAACCGCTGGGGCCGCTCTTCTCGCGCTGGATCGGCACACCGTGTTCGACTTCCTCGGGGCTGGCGCCATCGAGAATCTTGTCGATCAGGCGAATGGCCTGGCGGCACTCGGCAGCGACACCCTGCTTGCCGGTCTTCAGCTTGTCCAGCTCCTCCAGCACCGTCATGGGAATGGCGACGTGGTGCTCCTGGAAATTGAGTAGCGCGTTGGGGTCGTGAATCAGGACATTGGTGTCGAGGGCGTACAAGGTTGGGGCGGTGGGCTTGATGCGTCCGTGGTCATCCATACTCGTCACCTCTTGTCGGATCCAGCGACGGAATGCCAGGACGGCGCTCCGCCACACAGGGCCACCGACTCCCCGACTGAACGGAGAGCTGCACACGGATGAGGGCCGAGGGCCGCCACCTGTCTGCAGGGTTCGGCGGTCTTTCAAGGCGTGGCCTGCGTCGACCGATCATCATGACCGGTTCGCCGTAGACCACACCTCGTTGATACTCCAAAAAATGTGACAGGAAAATGATCTTTTCAGCTTTTTTAATTTTATTTTACAGATAGACGAATGCCTCTTGGCGCTAGCGCAGCGCGCCGCTAAAGTCACAAGTCCAGCTGCGCCGTCAGGCGCCAGTCGTTCCGCCTCCTCCTCTGTCTGGTCAATCGGCTAGAATCGGCGCTCCGCTGAAGGAGACGACCTATGCTGATGGTGATTTCACCCGCCAAGACCCTGGATTACGACACCGCGCCGGTGACGTCCCGCTTCACCCAACCCGAGTTCCTCGACCACTCCCAAGCGCTCATCACCCAGCTGCGCGAATTCTCTCCGGCGCAGATTGCCGAACTGATGCATCTGTCGGACAAGCTCGCCGGCCTCAATGCCGCGCGTTTCGGCAGCTGGACGCCAGCCTTCGACACGCAGAACGCCAAGCAGGCGCTGCTGGCGTTCAAGGGCGATGTGTACACCGGCCTGGATGCGCAAAGCTTCGAAGAGGCGGATTTCGACTTCGCCCAACAGCACCTGCGCATGCTTTCCGGACTCTATGGCCTGCTGCGCCCACTGGATCTGATGATGCCCTACCGCCTGGAGATGGGCACCAAGCTGGCCAACGCCCGTGGCAAGGATCTCTACGCATTCTGGGGCGAGCACATCAGCGAGTGGCTGAACCAGGCACTGGAAGCCCAAGGCGACGATGTGCTGCTCAACCTGGCATCCAACGAATACTTCGGAGCGGTCAAGCGCAAGTTACTCAAGGCGCGCATCATCGACACCGAATTTAAGGATCTGAAGAACGGCCAGTACAAGATCATCAGCTTCTATGCCAAGAAGGCCCGTGGCCTGATGGCCCGCCATGTGATCAGGGAGCGTCTGAAAGATCCGCAGGATCTCAAGGATTTCGACGCTCAGGGTTACCGCTTCTCGGCCAAGGACTCCAGCGCCGACAAGCTGGTGTTCCTGCGCGATCACGCTGCGCAGTGATCGCCCGGCGGAAACATTCGCCAACCCCTGCAAGCGTGCCGAGGCAGCCAGGCTTGTGTAGGATTGGGGTACATTCGACGTTCAAGGTCTAGCGATGATTTTCGGCGCGATTCTGGTGCTCAGCTGGTTCATCCTGCTGATCCGCTACCCAGCCAAAGCTCTGCCCATTTCCCTTGCCGCGCTGGTCGGTCTGGGCCTGGTGGCGAGCTGGGTGCTGTGGCAGGAGAGCCGGGAAAATCGCCACCTGGCTCACCTCGAACTGCGCCTGACCCATGCGCCTGAAAGCTGCCCGGCGGATCGCCCATTGAGCCTGAACCTGCACAATGGCAGCGAAGCCGCACTGCTGGAGCTGCGCTGGCAGATAACCGCCTACCGGCCCGGCGACAGCGTCAACCTGGCGCAGCGGCTTTACGAAACCCCGCGCTACAGCGGCCCCGGCGAATTGCTGCCAGGCGCCGACTGGCAAACCTGCCTGCCCCTGCCTACTCTGCGTAGCGGCTACCGCGCCAGCACTCTGGAATTCCGTGCCGAACAGCTGCAAGGCACGTTCAGCCGCTGAGCCTGATCCCCCATGATCCTGACAATAACAAGCACAAGGATTCATCCATGAGCCATCCCACGGTTCTGATCACCGGCTGTTCCAGTGGCATCGGCCGCGCGCTGGCCGATACCTTTCTGCAGCAGGGCTACCAGGTCTGGGCCAGTGCCCGCAAAGAGGAAGACGTGGCGCGCCTGAGCGAAGCCGGTTTCAACGCCGTGCAGCTGGACGTGGACGACGCCGCCGCTGTCGAGCGGCTGGCAGCGACGCTCAAGGAACGAATAGACGGCCTGGACGTGCTGATCAACAACGCCGGCTATGGCGCCATGGGCCCACTGCTCGATGGCGGTGCTCCGGCGCTGCGCCGGCAATTCGAAACCAACGTGTTCTCCATCGTCGGCGTGACCCGCGCGCTGTTCCCCTTGCTGCGCCAGAGCAAAGGGCTGGTGGTGAACATCGGCAGCGTCTCCGCAGTACTGGTCACGCCATTCGCAGGTGCCTACTGCGCCTCCAAGGCCGCCGTACACGCACTCAGCGATGCCTTGCGTCTCGAACTGGCGCCCTTCGGGGTCGGCGTGCTGGAAGTGCAACCCGGCGCCATCGAATCGAGCTTCGGTACCCATGCCAGTCGCCAGGCCGAGCAGTTGATCGGCGAGCACTCACCCTGGTGGCCCATGCGTGAAGGCATCCGCGCGCGCGCCATGGCGTCCCAGGACAATCCGACACCGGCCAGCCATGTCGCACGCAATGTGTTCGCCGCCGTCACCAGCCGCAAGCGGCCGCGGGTGCTGCGCCTCGGCAATGGCAGCCGCGCACTGCCGCTGCTCGCCGCTCTGCTGCCTGGCGCACTGCTGGATCGAGTGCTGAGCCGTCGCTTCGGCCTGGATCGCGCCTTGTAGAACCCCGCGTCAGCGGCGAGACTCAGCCTTCAACCTTTCGCACTGGGCCGTGCCGCCATGCCTCCATCCCATCTGCCCGTCGCCATGACTCGCTACGCCAGCGTCGGTGTCGTGGCCGCCATACTGCTCAACCTGCTGCTGCGCAGCTTCGTGAAACTCGGCGGCGTGCTGGCCACTCTGGTGATAGCCGCCAGCGTCGCGGCACTGATGGCCTTGTTGTTCGCCTGGCAGCAGCGCCGCCCGCCAACCCGAGGTGAGCGCCGTCGCCTGGTGTGGCTGTATGGCGGCATGCTCGCGCTGCTGTATGCCGGCCTGCTGACCATGATGACGCTGCAGGACGCGCCCAGCCCGATGGGCGTGGTGATCTTCGCCCTGCATTACCTGAGTTATCCACTGCTCGCGCAGATGCTGTTTTCGGAGCGAATCTTCAAGCGCATGCCATGATCAGGCCGTACCAGCGGCGCATCGCTTTACTGGCAATGCAGGTGGTCATCTACCTGATCAATGCGCACCACCGCAGCAGCGCCGGGATGTGTGCCGACAGGCCAAACGCGAGAGCGACCCCGTCTGAAAGGTCGAACACCCGTTCACTCGACCGGTCGCACCTGACATCACTCTCGGTAAACGGGCGCACTCATGGAGTACATCGATTGGCTGCAATGGCCGGCCATGCTGGTCACCGTCGCCGCTGCCTGGCTGGTCGCCTCCAAACAGCGCCAGCGGCGCAATCTGGGGTTCTGGGTATTCATGGCCAGCAATGTGCTGTGGATCATCTGGGGCCTTTACAGCCAAGCGTATGCACTGATCGTGCTGCAACTGTGCCTGGCGGCCATGAATATTCGCGGCGCGATCAAGACTGAAGACAAATGAACGGTGCCCCTGACGCGGGGGCATCAGCCGTATCCGAGCTGCCAATCCAGCTCAGGCTGTGAGACCATCTGCGGCTTGCCATCGCATTCATCCCGCCATGCCGAACCCTGCTTTTGACTTCAGAGAGCTCGCCTGATGCCAAACATCCTGCACCTGCAGCAGGCCGACTGGCGCGGCGATTTCGATGATGGCGCGCTGCGTCGTGGCCAGGATTACGCCACCCGCGGCCTGAGCCGCCTGGTCAGCCTCAAGGATCACAGCCTGCTCGCCAGTTGTCTGGGCAGCGGCGAGTGGCCGTACCAGCAACGCATCACCCTGCATCCCTACGGCCAGGGCTGGAGCGTGACCGGTCATTGCAGTTGCCCAGTGGGATTCAACTGCAAGCACGTAGCCGCGGCCCTGCTCACCCTGGAGGCACGTCAGCGCTCCGGCGAGGATCTCGGCTCGCTGATCATCGTCGAGAAACCGATGGAGGAAATCCTCCTCGACGATGTGCAGCCACAACCGGTGCTGACCCTCGGCAGCCACGTGCGCGTGCACTTCGATGCGCGCAAGGGCCGCATGCTGGAGCAGACTCAACACCGGGCGGCGCTGGCCTTCGACTATCAGGGCCATAGCGCGGCGGGCAAACCGGTCAAGGATCTGCTGTTTCGCCTAGGCCCCACGCGCCAGCTACGCATCGTGCGCGATGCAGCGCGCGAAGCAGAACTGCGTCGTCGCCTGGAAGACAGCGGCTTACGAACGGCCCTGCGACAGAGCGAGGCCCTGGCCCAGCACCCCGGCGAGCACTTCGAGCTGCAGGGTGATGCGGCCTGGCTGGCCTTCATGCAGCAACAGGTACCGGTGCTGAGCGCAGAGGGCTGGCGTGTCGAGATCCAGCCCGACTTTCAGTACAACCTCGCGCAGATCGACGACTGGTATGCCGATGTCGACGAGGTTCCCGAGCACGGCTGGTTCGACCTGGAGCTGGGTATCGAGGTCGAAGGGCAGCGCATCAGCCTGCTACCCATCCTGCTCCAGGCCATTCGTCGCACGCCCTGGCTGCTCTCCGGCGAAGCCCTGGCCCAGCGCCAGGACGAGGAACTGCTGCTGGTCACCCTGCCCCATAGCCAGCGGCGCGTGGCGCTGCCCTACGCGCGGCTCAAGCCCTTGCTGGCGGCGCTGGGTGAACTGTTCATCGGTGACGGCGAAGACATCGGCACCCGAGTGCGCTTGCCACGCGCCGATGCGACGCGCCTCAATGTCCTGCAGCAAGGCCCGGCGCTGAACTGGCATGGCGGCACCGAGCTTCGCGACTTCGCCCAGCGTCTGCAGCACACCACCCAGCAAACGGTGAGCGCCCCGGACGATCTGGCAGCACAACTGCGGCCCTACCAGTTGCAGGGGCTGGGCTGGATGCAGGCCTTGGCCGAGCTGGAGGTCGGCGGCGTACTGGCCGACGACATGGGTCTCGGTAAAACCCTGCAGACCCTGGCGCACATCCTTCTGGAGAAGCAGCTCGGTCGCCTGCAGCACCCAGCCCTGATCGTCATGCCCACCAGCCTGATCCCTAACTGGCAGGACGAGGCCGCCCGTTTCGCGCCGACACTCAAGGTGCTGGCCTTGCATGGCAGCAAGCGGCGCAGCCAGTTCAAACTGATCGGCGAACACGACATCGTGCTCACCACCTATGCACTGCTGCCGCGCGACCTCAAGGCGCTGACCGCGCAGCGCTTTCATCTGCTGATCCTCGACGAAGCCCAGAGCATCAAGAACCCGCGCAGCAAGGCAGCCCTCGCCGCGGGCCAGATTATCGCCCGCCAGCGCCTGTGCCTGAGCGGGACGCCGCTGGAGAATCACCTGGGCGAGCTGTGGTCGCTGTTCAACTTCCTGATGCCTGGCTGGCTTGGCGACAGCAAGAGCTTCACCCGCAACTATCGCACCCCCATCGAGAAGCACGGCAACGAACAGCGCCTGGCGCACCTGCGCGGGCGCATCAAACCCTTCGTGCTGCGGCGCAAGAAGGAACAGGTGGCGCGCGAGCTGCCGCCCAAGACCGAGATCACCCAATGGGTGGAACTGACGCCGGCGCAGCGCGACCGCTACGAAATCCTGCGCCTGGCCATGGATCGCAAGGTGCGTGAAGAAATCACCCGCCAGGGCCTGGCACGCAGCCAGATCGTGATCCTCGAGGCACTGTTGCGTCTGCGTCAAGTGTGCTGCGACCTACGCCTGCTGAACGAGGCGCCTGACGATCTGGGCAGCAGCGATTCGGGCAAACTCGGCAGCCTGCTGGAGATGCTCGAAGCGCTGATCAGTGAAGGCCGCCGGGTACTGCTATTCTCCCAGTTCACCTCGATGCTCGCGCTGATCGAGGCCGAGCTGCAGGCCCGCGGCATCGCCTATGCCAAACTCACCGGTAGCACCCGTGACCGGCGCACGCCGGTGCAACAGTTCCAGGCGGGACAGTTTCCGGTCTTTCTGATCAGCCTCAAGGCCGGTGGCTCAGGCCTCAACCTCACCGCCGCCGACACCGTGATCCACTTCGATCCCTGGTGGAACCCGGCTGCCGAAGCCCAGGCCAGCGACCGCGCCTACCGGATCGGCCAGGACAAGCCGGTGTTCGTCTACAAGCTGATCGCCCGGGGCAGCGTTGAAGAGAAGATCCAGCAGCTGCAGCACGCCAAGGCCAGCCTGGCTCGCGGCCTGCTGGAAGAAGGCGGCAGCCAGGCGCAATGGCAGCTCAGCGAAGACGATCTGCAGGCGCTGTTCGCTCCGCTGAGTGACTGAAAAGCGCCGTCACTTCTCGGAATAGTTGTCGCCAACCACTTCGCCGGTGGCGTCGATGGCCTTGCTGGACGGAAACTTGTACGAGGCGAAGCGCACCGCCAGCACCGACAGCGCCAGGAAGAAGATGCCGCCACACAGGTACAGCAGGCCGATATCCGGTGCCTTGTGATGGGACACATCGCCGATCAGGTAGCGGGTCAGCGCGGTGATGGCGATGTACAGCAGAAAGCGGATCGGCAGATGATTGGTCTTGAAGTAAATGCCGACCATCGCCCCCAGCTCCAGGTATATGAACAGCAGCAGAATGTCGTCCACGCTGGCACTGCCCTTCTCGAGCATGCCCAGAAAGGCCGCGACCGACGCCCAGGCAGTAGCGCCGCCAATGACGAACAAACCCAGGTAGTGAAAGCCCTCGACGAACAGGTTGCCGATCGAATTCGCCCCCTTGTGCATCTGCTTGCGGCTGTTATCTACCCACTTCATATGCTTCCCCTTTAACGATCGATGCAGTCGAAACGCAGCATCATGGCGCGTCTGCGTGACATTCCCATGCAGGAACAAGACCAGTGAAGCTGGCCAGAATGACTGCCATGGCACAGAGAAGCCTGCCGCCACCGAAAAGGCACGGAAGCGGCAAGGCGAGGCACGTGACAAGATGCCGCGCACACAGAGAATCATGTTTACCCTGTTCAAACGCAGTGCGGTTCATTATGCTTGCTAAAACTGTATGCATGAACAGTATATTTTCAACTATTAGCGTGAAGGCGTAGAGGTGATGAATGGCCGTCGAAGTGGTGTACCGCAGCAGTCGCGATCCGGAGCATTTATTTATGGATAAAGCCGAAGCCGATCGTCACGACAAGATGCTGGAGCTGGCAGAACTGCTCAGCGAAGTGCTGCAGAAGGCGGTACCGTCCCTCAGCGAGGAACAGGGTGAGGAGCTGGGCATTTACATGGCCAGAAACCGCGATGTGTTCGCCAAGGCATTCAAGAATCAGCCCGATGCCCTCGCTGAGCTCAGTAGCGAACCGAAAGCAGAATGATGGCTGGCCGGCGCTGCACAGATCGCCGGCAACATATCCTCAGCTATCAGTTCTGGACGGCGCACGCGCGCGCGGTTAAAACAGGGTCACCTACAGGAGGTGACCATGAGCGCACGCGACCACTGCCTTGCCTGTCTGAACACCGAGCAGCCAGCGCTCTTCGAAGCAGCGCTGTGGGTCGCTGCCGAACACGATATGGCAGTGCAGCCCAGGCAAGTACTGCATGAGCTCGACAACCTACGGCATCAGGTCGATGCCGGGCTTCCCACCTATCCCCCACAGGAACTCGCGCAACCCTTGTTGCGCCGCCTCAACGACCTGCATTTCTACGAAGACGACGACAACCCGGCGCGGCCACAGGCGGCACTGCTGCACAAGGTGCTACAGCGCCGTCGCGGCCAGCCCTTGAGCATCGCATTGATCGCCCTGGAGCTGGCACGCCGTCTGAACATCCCACTGCAGGGCGTCAACTTTCCCGGTTACTTCCTGTTGCGTGTACCCGGTGCCGACCACCTGCTCGATCCATGTGGCGGGCGCCGGCTCTATACCCGCGACTGTCGCGAACTGCTGCTGCGCTACATAGGCCCTCGGGCTCAACTGAACGCCGAGCACATGCTGGCCTGCGACGCACGCAGCATGATCGTGCGCCTGTCGCGCAATCTTCGCCATTTGCATCTGCAGGAAAACGACTACTTGTCCGCCCTGAAAGATGCCGAACGCGTGCTGCAGCTGGCACCACCGAACGTCGGCGATCATCTGGCCAGAGCGGATCTTTACCAACGTCTGGATTGCCCACAGGCGGAGCGTTTCGATGTCCAGCGTGCCCTGCTGCTGTGCGATGACCCTGCTCTACATGTCCGGCTGGGTGATCGCCTGCGCCAGTTGAGCGCAAATACCGCCCTGCACTGATCCAGCCCTGCTGCCCTTGCTCGGTCAGCAGAAAGCGAGTGCGCAGCGCATCGTATTCATTTCAATACACCGTATCCAAAACGACACAAAGCTTGCCAGGAGCGACATCAGGGGGCTTGGCTGACGCTTGCAGGGAAGTGCCGAGCGCGTCGTATCGAAATCGATACACAAGACTGCAAAAGAACTCACGAATATATTTAACGCATTGATTTTTAAGATAAAAATAACATGGCACTTACTTTGCTAAAGGTTTCCCTAATAGTCGCGCCCGCATAGATGGGCACACAGACCACCAAGGAGTCCCCATGAGCGAATTGCGTTTTACCGTCGAGCACGAATGGCTGCGTCAGGAGGCCGACGGCCTGGTCACTGTGGGTATCACCGCCTACGCTCAAGACGCACTGGGTGATGTGGTATTCGTGCAGTTGCCCGACCTGCAGGCCTATGCCGCTGGCGAAGAAGTGGCGGTGCTGGAGTCGGTGAAGGCAGCCAGCAACATCGACATGCCGCTCGATGGTGAAGTGGTCGAAGTGAACGCCGACCTCGAAGCCAGTCCCGAGCTGGTCAATGCCGAACCGCTGGGACAAGGCTGGTTCTTCCGCTTCCGCCCAACCGACGCTGCTGCGCTGGCCGGCCTGCTCGATCAGGACGCCTACGAGCGCCTGCTCAACGCCAAAGCCGACGCTTGAGAGAAAACCATGACCGACTTGACCACCCGCAACGAATTCATCGCACGCCACATCGGCCCACGCGAGCAAGACACCGCTGCCATGCTCGAGACCCTCGGCTTCAGCGACCTCGACGCCCTGACCGCCAGCGTCATCCCGGGTAGCATCAAAGGCACCAGTGTGCTGCCGGCTGGCGACGGCCAGAGCGAAGCCGAAGCGCTGGCCGCCATCAAGGCCATCGCGGGTAAAAATCAGCTGTTTCGCAACTACATTGGCCAGGGCTACTACGGCACCCACACGCCTTCGCCGATCCTGCGCAACCTGCTGGAAAATCCCGCCTGGTACACCGCCTACACACCCTACCAGCCGGAAATTTCCCAGGGGCGCCTGGAATCGCTGCTGAATTTCCAGACCCTGATCAGCGACCTCACCGGCCTGCCTATCGCCAATGCTTCGCTGCTCGACGAAGGCACCGCCGCCGCCGAGGCCATGACCTTCTGCAAGCGCCTGTCGAAGAACAAGGCTGCCAATGCCTTCTTCGCTTCCCAGCACTGTCACCCGCAGACCCTCGACGTGTTGCGCACCCGCGCCGAGCCGTTGGGGATCGAGGTCGTGGTCGGCGACGAAGCCACCATCGACGATGCCAGCGCTTTCTTCGGCGCCCTGTTGCAGTACCCGGCGAGCAATGGCGATATCTTCGATTACCAGCAGGTGGTCGAGCGCTTCCACAGCGCCAATGCCCTGGTGGCCGTGGCGGCCGATCTGCTGGCCTTGACCCTGTTGCAAGCGCCAGGCGAGTTCGGCGCCGACGTGGCCCTCGGTAGCGCCCAGCGCTTCGGCGTGCCGCTGGGCTTCGGTGGCCCACACGCGGCCTACTTCGCCACCCGCGACGCCTTCAAACGCGACATGCCAGGCCGCCTGGTCGGCCTGTCGGTGGATCGCTTCGGCAACCCGGCCCTGCGTCTGGCCATGCAGACTCGCGAACAACATATCCGCCGCGAGAAGGCCACCAGTAACATCTGCACCGCTCAGGTGCTGCTGGCCAACATCGCCGCCATGTACGCCGTCTACCACGGCCCCCAGGGGCTTGCCCGGATCGCCAAGCGCGTACACCAGTTGACCCTGATCTTCGCCCGCGGCCTGCATACGCTCGGCCTGCAGATCGAGCAACAAGCGTTCTTCGATACTCTGACCCTGCGCACCGCCGAGCAGACCGCTGCGCTGCACGAGAAAGCGCATGCAGCCGGCATCAACTTTCGTGAAGTGGACGCCGAGCGCATCGGCCTGTCGTTCGACGAAACCACCACCCAGGGTGATATCGAGCAACTCTGGGCGCTGTTCGCCAACGGCAAGTCACTGCCGGACTTCGATGCGCTCGCCAAAGCGGCCGACAGCCAGCTGCCAGTTGCACAACTGCGTCAGTCAGCAATCCTCGAGCACCCGGTATTCAATCGCTACCACTCGGAAACCGAGCTGATGCGCTATCTGCGCAAGCTCGCCGACAAGGATCTGGCCCTGGATCGCAGCATGATCCCGCTGGGTTCCTGCACCATGAAGCTGAATGCGGCCAGCGAGATGATTCCCATCACCTGGGCAGAATTCGGCAACCTGCACCCCTTCGCCCCGGCCGAGCAGAGCGCCGGCTATCAGCAGCTGACCGACGAGCTGGAAGCCATGCTCTGCGCTGCAACCGGCTACGACGCCGTGTCGCTGCAGCCCAACGCCGGCTCCCAGGGCGAATACGCCGGCTTGCTGGCGATCCGCGCCTATCACCAGAGCCGCGGCGACGATAAGCGCGACATCTGTCTGATCCCGCAATCGGCCCATGGCACCAACCCGGCAACCGCCCATATGGCTGGCATGCGCGTGGTCGTGACCGCCTGCGACGCCCGCGGCAACGTCGACATCGATGACCTGCGGGCCAAGGCCGAGCAGCACCGCGATCAGTTGGCAGCGATCATGATCACCTACCCGTCCACCCACGGCGTGTTCGAGGAAGGCATCCGCGAAATCTGCGCCATCGTCCACGACAACGGTGGCCAGGTGTACATCGACGGCGCCAACATGAACGCCATGGTCGGCCTCTGCGCACCGGGCAAGTTCGGTGGCGACGTCTCGCACCTCAACCTGCACAAGACCTTCTGCATTCCCCATGGCGGCGGTGGCCCAGGTGTCGGCCCGATCGGCGTGAAATCCCACTTGGCGCCGTTCCTGCCCGGCCACGCACACATGCAGCGCAAGATCGGCGCGGTCAGCGCCGCGCCATTCGGCAGCGCCAGCATCCTGCCCATCACCTGGATGTACATCCGCATGATGGGCGGCACCGGCCTGCGCCTGGCGTCGCAGATGGCGATCCTCAATGCCAACTACATCGCCCGCCGCCTGGAGGAGCACTATCCGGTGCTGTACAGCGGTGAAGGCGGCCTGGTGGCTCACGAGTGCATTCTCGATCTGCGTCCGTTGAAGGACAGCAGCGGCATCAGCGTCGATGACGTGGCCAAGCGCCTGATCGACTTCGGCTTCCATGCGCCCACCATGTCCTTCCCGGTGGCCGGCACGCTGATGATCGAGCCGACCGAAAGCGAGTCCAAGCAGGAGCTGGATCGTTTCTGCGACGCCATGATCGCCATCCGCGAGGAAATTCGCGCGGTCGAGCGTGGCGAATTGAATATCGATGACAACCCGCTGAAGAACGCCCCGCACACCGCCGCCGAACTGGTCGGTGAGTGGACGCACCCATACAGTCGCGAACAGGCGGTCTACCCGACCCGCAGCCTGATCGACGGCAAGTACTGGCCAGCGGTTGGCCGGGTCGACAACGTGTTCGGCGACCGCAACCTGGTCTGCGCCTGCCCGCCCATCGAGGCTTACCAGGACGCGTGATCGCGCCTGGGCTGCCGACCGGTTCGGCAGCCCGATCCCTATACGCCCGCACGCTGTTGCGGGCCGCTCACAGCCTATACAGGAGAGCGCAATGACCACTGAAATTCTGGCGAAAACTCCCCTCCACGCACTGCACCTGGAACTGGGGGCGCGCATGGTGCCGTTCGCCGGTTACGAGATGCCGGTGCAATACCCGCTCGGCGTGATGAAGGAACATCTGCACACCCGCGAAGCCGCGGGTCTGTTCGATGTCTCGCACATGGGACAGATCATCCTGCGCGGTGCCGATGCCGCCAAGGCGCTGGAAAGCCTGGTGCCCGTGGATATCGTCGATCTGCCCGTGGGTACTCAGCGCTATGCCATGTTCACAGACGAGAACGGCGGCATCCTCGACGACCTGATGGTTGCCAACCTGGGCGACGACACCCTGTTTCTGGTCGTCAATGCGGCCTGCAAGCACCAGGATCTGATGCACCTGCAGCAGCACATCGCCAACCAGTGCCAGATCGAGCCGCGCTTCGAGCGCGCCCTGCTCGCCTTGCAGGGCCCCAAGGCCGTCGACGTGCTCACGCGCCTGGCGCCGGAAGTCGCGCAGATGACCTTCATGCAATTCGCTGCCGTGCGCCTGCTCGGGGTCGATTGCTACGTCAGCCGCTCGGGATACACCGGTGAAGACGGCTTCGAAATATCGGTACCCGCCGCGCACGCAGAAACCCTGGCACGCAGCCTGCTGGCCGAGCCGGAAGTGCAAGCGATTGGCCTGGGTGCCCGAGATTCGCTGCGCCTGGAGGCAGGGCTGTGTCTGTACGGGCACGACATGAGCGAGGAAACCACACCTGTCGAGGCAAGCCTGCTATGGGCGGTTTCCAAAGTACGCCGTGCTGACGGTACACGCCCTGGTGGCTTCCCTGGCGCCGAGCGGATCTTCTCACAGCAGCGCGAGGGCGTCAGCCGCAAGCGTGTAGGCTTGCTGCCTCAGGAGCGAACACCGGTACGAGAAGGCGCGGAGCTGGTGAACGCCGACGGCGAAATCATCGGCCAGGTATGCAGTGGTGGTTTCGGCCCGAGCCTGGCCGCGCCACTGGCCATGGGTTACGTACAGAGCAGTCACGTAGCGGTCGACAGCGAGGTGTGGGCGATGGTGCGCGGTAAACGCGTTGCCATGAAGGTCGCCAAGACGCCGTTCGTGGCGCAGCGCTACTACCGGGGATAGGGTCTATTGGCTCTTCAGCACGCCTCTCATCACCGCTCGGGCAGCAGCTTCTGCCGCCCGACCTCTGCTGTCAGCCTGCGTCCAGGCAACTGCGCTTGTTGCTGAAGGCTTCCCGGCGCATATCTCGCACATCCAGCGAAATACTCTCGACATCAGGCAAGCGTTCTACCAGTGAGCGCACGATAGCCATCGACAGCGTTTTCTTCTGCTCGTCCGTACGGCCGGCCAGCAGATAAAAAATCACGTGCACGAAATCATTCTGGCTGCCACCGACACTGAAGTGCTCGTAAAGGCTTAGGCGCACCTTCACTTCGCCCTCCTTGAACAAACCTGTGCCCATCGCGGCATCGTGAACCAGCGCTACCAACTCCTCGGGATCGAGCGACTTTTCCAGCGAGCGTGCGCCCTCGATAAGACAATGCGGCATGGGATTTTCCGCCCTGATAAATATCGTCATACGTTATCACACAACATTTCTTATTAATTCGCCTGCGGCCCAGGTCGTATGCTCGACCCTATGCAGACACATAAAAATAAGCCGCTTCGATAACTGCAAGCCCACAGAATACGCGGCCTTTCCCATATTACGGGATCGCCGCTGAAGCATCGGAAACGGTTCTGACGGAACTTTTTATCGGAGTGCGTTGACAAGCCGATTGAGAGCTGCAGATAATCAGCGCCAATGTTGTATGACAACAAGCCTTATAAAAACAAAAAAGGTTGCACCATGAAGACTGTCGCCTTAACTCTTTCCGCACCACTCCAGCTCGCCTCGGATTTCATTGCCCAGCTTGTCGCATTCATCTCGATACCTGCGCGCCACTTATTCGCCGACGGCTAGGGCCTGAAGCAGAGTCCTGCGCGTTCGCGCGCCGGTCTGTCGCCCTGCACAGGGCTATCCATACCTTCCTCACGGCATGTTGATCACTGATCGGCAGAGGATGGCTTGTTCAAAAAATGGGAGCACAACAACAATGACAACACGCAAAATCATCTCGCTGGGCTTGCTCAGTGCCGGTAGCATGGCCCTCGCCCTGCCCCTCGCAGCTCAGGCCGAAGGCTTCGTCGAAGACGCCAAGGTCTCCTTGAACCTGCGCAACTTCTACATCAACCGCAACTTCACCAACCCGACCAACCCCCAGAGCAAAGCCGAAGAGTGGACGCAGAGCTTCATCCTCGACGCCCGTTCCGGCTATACCCCTGGCGTAGTCGGCTTCGGCGTCGACGCACTGGGCATGCTCTCGCTCAAGCTCGATGGCGGTGGCGGCACCTACGGCACCGGCCTGCTACCGCGCCATGACGATGGTCGCCCGGCGGATGATTACGGCCGCCTGGCCCTTGCCGCCAAAGCAAAAATCTCCAAGACCGAACTGAAAGTCGGCGAATGGATGCCAGTGCTGCCGATCCTGCGCTCGGACGATGGCCGTTCCCTGCCGCAAACCTTCGAGGGCGCACAGCTCACCTCCAACGAAATCGCCGGTCTGACCTTGTATGGCGGCCAGTTCCGCCAGAACAGCGAACGCAACAACGCCAGCATGGAAGACATGACCTACGGTGTGCCCGGTCGTGCCGCCGGGGTGTCCGACCGCTTCAACTTCGTCGGCGGCGAATACAAGTTCAATGACGATCGCACCCTGATCGGTCTGTGGGGCGCCGAGCTCAAGGACGTCTACGAGCAGCAGTACCTGCAACTGACCCACAGCCAACCCATCGGTGACTGGACTCTGGGTGCCAACCTCGGCTACTTCCAGGGCGAAGACGACGGCTCCGCCCGCGCCGGCAAGCTGGACAACAAGACCTACTCCGGCCTGTTCTCCGCCAAGTACGGTAACAACACCGTCTTCGTCGGCCTGCAGAGAGTCAGCGGCGACACCGGCTGGATGCGCGTCAACGGCACCAGTGGCGGCACCCTGGCCAACGATAGCTACAACTCCAGCTACGACAACGCCAAGGAGAAATCCTGGCAGGTGCGTCATGACTTCAACTTCGCCGGCCTGGGCATTCCGGGTCTGACCCTGATGAACCGTTACATCAGCGGCGACAACATCCAGACCGCCACCACCAACGACGGCAAGGAATGGGGCCGCGAGACCGAGCTGGCCTACGTGATCCAGAGCGGTGCCTTCAAGAACCTGAGCATGCGCTGGCGTAATGCGAGCATCCGTCGCGACTTCAGCAACAACGAGTTCGACGAGAACCGCCTGATCTTCAACTACCCGCTGTCGATCCTGTAAACGTACATCGCATCGCTTTACTCCAGTGTCATGGCATATTTGGCCCGTCCTCGTGACGGGCTTTTTTATGCAGCCAGCAAAAGCGACGCGCCATGAGTGCCACGCTGCTTTGGTTTAAACTGCCGCGCCCGGCAAACGATAGCGCCCCATGACCCCGGCCAACCTCACCTTTCTGCACCAGCACCTGAATCACGCCCTGGATGAAGTACCAGCGCAAACCCGTCGCCTGTTCCATGGCCGTGGCCGCTGCTGGGAAGGACTTGAACACATCACCGTCGACTGGCTGCAGGGCATCGTGTTGGTGTGCCTGTTCAGGGAGCCGCCTGCAGACGAGCTCGAGGCATTACAGGCGATGCTGCTGCAGCTGAGTCAGTCCGGCGAGTGGCAGCGCAGCAAGGCCCATAGCCTGCTGTTGCAACATCGTTATCAGACCGACAGCCCGATGCAGTGCCTGGTGGGTGAGTTACCCGAGGAATGGGTCATCGTGGAAGACGATCTGCGCTTTCTGCTCGACCTGGGTCGCAAGCAGAACACCGGCCTGTTTCTCGACATGCGCCTGGGGCGGCGCTGGGTACGCGAAAATGCCAAAGGCCAGCGGGTACTCAACCTGTTCGCCTACACCTGCGGGTTTTCCATCGCGGCGATTGCTGGCGGTGCCGAGCAGGTCGTGAATCTGGATATGGCCAAGGCAGCCTTGAGCCGCGGCCGCGACAACCATCGCCTCAATGGGCACGACCTGAGTCGAGTCAGCTTTCTCGGCCACGAACTGTTCAAGTCCTGGGGCAAGGTGAAACGCCATGGCCCCTATGACCTGATCATCATCGACCCACCGTCCTTCCAGAAAGGCAGCTTCGCCCTCACCCGTGATTACCAGAAGATCCTGCGCAAGCTACCCGAACTGCTCAGCGCCGAGGGGCGCGTGCTGGCCTGCATCAACGATCCAACCGTTGGCAGTGACTTCCTGATCGCCGGCATGGCCGCAGAAGCACCCGAACTGCACTTCGAGCGACGCCTGGAAAACCCGCCGGAATTCCCGGACAGTCAACCCGAAGGTGGACTCAAGGCGCTTCTGTTCAGCCGCTCCTGAACCAGTCCCATAGCCCTAGCGAAAAGCCGGAAAACAGGTTGATGCCCAAGGCTGACTTGATCAGATAGAGGAACAGCAGACCGACCAGCAGCGATACCATGATAAATACGCTGACACCCACTGCCTTGGCTGTCAGCGATAAATCTTGCTGAGCTCGGCTGAGATCGCGCTTGTTGCGCCCGGCCAACAGTACGAAGTAATAGCGCCAACGCCACAGCTTGAGCGTACCACGCAGATCCAGGCGATGGCGCCCCCACTGACGCGCCCCGAAGGCTACCTGCAGCGCGTCGAGTTGCTCGGCACTGAAGGAGTCCTTGAGATCATCGGGCAGACGCTCCTTGAGGCCCTTGATGAAGGGATCCTGCTCATCCATGGTCATTTTCCAGATAGCTGAAACCTTGATGCCAGACACTTTATCAGCCCTGAACGAAAACGGGCCCCGTCATCAACGATGACGGGGCCCGCTCGATTCGCTTGCCAAGGTTTAACGCGAGGCGAACGCCGCGCAGAAACCACTGACATTATCGGGGCCACAGATGTGATTGACCGAGGTCATCAGCATCTGGCTCGGCGTGGCCTGGAAATCCACCGACATCATCACGCTCAGAGCGGTGATGGTGACGATGGAGAACACGAACAACTTGCGTGCCCAGACCTTGTCGTCGACTGCCTTGTAGCCCGACACCCCCATCCACAACCAGTAGGCACCGCTGACAGCAGCTACGACGAAGTAGCTGTAGCCGGCATAACCACTGATGGTCAGCATCAGGGTGGCGACCAGGAACGCGGCGATGTACAAGACGATGCTGCGCTTGGCAGCGGGTACGCCCTTGATCACCGGCAACACCGGAATATTGGCGGCCTGGTAGTCATTGAAACGAAAAATGGCGATAGCGTACGAGTGGGGCATCTGCCAGAGGCTGAAGATCAGCAGCAGAATCGCTGCCCCCATATCGAACTCGTTGCTTACAGCGCAATAGCCCACAACAGGCGGAGCGGCGCCCGACAGACTGCCAACCAGGGTTCCATAAACCGAATTCCGCTTGAGGTACAGGCTATACAGCCCAACGTAGACGACGAAGCCCATCAGGACCAAGGCGACTGCAAGCAGGTTAGTGGCTTTATAGAGCAAGGCAACGCCTGCAATCCCGAGGATGCAGGCGTAAACGATGGCATGAGTCGGCGGAACCAGGCCTTTTACCAGCACCCTGTTCTTGGTCCGCTCCATCTTTTCATCGATGTCCCTATCGATGTAGTTGTTGAACACGCAACCGGAAGCAATCACCAGAGCGACGCCGAGCGCTGTTGCCAGGAACAGCGCCAGGTCGATATCCCCTTTCGAAGCCAGGAAGAAACCACCGGCAACGGAAATCATGTTTCCGAAGACGATGCCTGGCTTGGTCAGGAGCAGGTATTGCTTGAACATCAGGCTGCTCTCTTTTAGTTGGCCATCATGTAGTAGTGCATGCTCCAGATGATCCAGATCGAGAGCGCTACGACGATGATGGTGATCAGTATGGTGAACACGAAGGCAACCGTGTTCCAACGCTGCTCGGACGAGGTGTTCATGTGCAGGAAGTACACAAGGTGTACGTAGATCTGCACGACCGCGAACGCGACGATGGTGAACAGCGTGGCCGCTTTCGACATGACGGGATTCATCACGATCGCGAACGGAATCACGGTGAGGATTACCGACAGCACGAAGCCGACGACGTAATCCTTGGTGCTGCCGTGGCTGGCACCCGCGGAGGAGTGGTGATCATGAGCCATTACAGAGCCCCCATCAGATAGACAACGGTAAACACGCAGATCCAGACCACGTCGAGGAAGTGCCAGAACAGACTGAGGCAGCTCAGACGGGTCTGAGTGACCGGCGTCAAACCGCGACTGGCGACCTGGTGCATCATCACTGCCATCCATACCAGACCGGCACTTACGTGCAGGCCGTGAGTACCGACCAGGGTGAAGAACGCGGACCAGTAGGCACTGACCTGAGGAGCGGCGCCCTCGTGAATCAGGTGATGGAACTCGTAAAGCTCGATCGAGATGAACACCAGACCGAACAGGAAGGTGGCAGCCAGCCAGGCAAGCACCTTGCTCTTGTCGCCACGGTACATGGCCAGCATGGCCATGCCGTAGGTGATGCTGGAGAACAACAGGGCGAATGTTTCGACCAGAACGAGTTTCAGGTCGATCAGATCTGCCGGAGTGGGACCGCCGGCGTACGCGGTGCTGAGCACCGCGAAGCCTGCGAAGATACTCGCGAACAGGATGCAGTCGGTCATCAGGTAAATCCAGAACCCGAAGACCTTCATTTCACCCGCATCGTGGTGATGTTCGTGCTCATGCTCATCGGCATGAGCAGCGTGGTTGCTGATCACTTCACTGGACATGGTTTACGCCTGATTAGCCTTTGCTTGAATGTGTGCCTTTTCGATCCGCTCGATCTCATCGGGCTGCACGTAGTAGTCGACGTCCTGGTTGTAGCTGTTGCGAATCAGGACGGCGAAGGTGCCGACGAAGCTCAATGCAGCCAGCCACCAGATGTGCCAGATCAGGGCGAAACCGAAGGCCAGAGCGCCTACGGACATGATCAGGCCAACGCCGGTGTTCTTCGGCATGTGAATCGGTGCGTACTTGCTCGGCGCAGCCGGCAGACCGTCACGCTTCATCTCATGGAATTCGTCGATGCGATCACCATGTGGCGTTACCGCGAAGTTGTAGAACGGCGGTGGCGACGAGGTCGACCATTCCAGGGTGCGAGCGTCCCATGGGTCGCCAGTCACGTCGGCCAGTTCCTTGCGCTTGATGATCGATACAGCGAACTGGATCACGGTGCACAGGATACCGATACCGATCAGCACGGCGCCGACCACGGCGATGTGCAGCCACGGCTCCCATTCCGGGTTGGTGGTGCTGTTCAGACGACGGGTCATGCCCATGAAGCCGAGAATGTACAGCGGCATGAACGCCAGGTAGAAACCGACGATCCAGAACCAGAAGGACGCCTTGCCCCAGCCTTCGTGCAGCTTGAAGCCGAACGCTTTCGGGAACCAGAAGGTGATACCGGCCATGTAGCCGAATACCGCACCGCCGATGATCACGTTGTGGAAGTGGGCAATCAGGAACAGGCTGTTGTGCAGCAGGAAGTCAGCGCCCGGAACGGCCAGCAGCACGCCGGTCATACCACCGATGGAGAAGGTGATGATGAAGCCCAGGGTCCACAGGATCGGCGAAGTGAATTCCAGACGACCGCGGTACATGGTGAACAGCCAGGTGAAGATCTTCACACCGGTCGGAATGGCGATGATCATCGTCGCGATACCGAAGAAGGCGTTGACACTGGCCCCGGAGCCCATGGTGAAGAAGTGGTGCAGCCACACCACGAACGACAGCACGGTGATGGCAATGGTAGCCCAGACCATCGAGGCATAACCGAACAGACGCTTGCGGGCGAATACGGCAGTCACCTCGGAGAACACCCCGAAGGCCGGCAGGATCAGGATGTACACCTCAGGGTGGCCCCAGGCCCACAGGAGGTTGACGTACATCATTGGATTGCCACCAGCGTCGTTGGTGAAGAAGTGGAAATCCAGGTAACGATCCAGGGTCAGCATGCCGAGTACGGCGGTCAGGATCGGGAAGGCGCCGCAGATGATCACGCTGGTGCACAGAATGGTCCAGGTGAAAATCGGCATCTTGAACAGGGTCATGCCGGGGGCGCGCATCTTGATGATGGTCACGAAGAAGTTGACACCCGTCAGCAGCGTACCGATACCGGATATCTGTAGCGCCCAAATGTAGTAGTCGACCCCTACCCCGGGACTGTATTCGATTCCTGACAAAGGCGGATACGCGACCCAGCCGGTCATGGCGAACTCACCGACGAACAGCGAGATGTTGGTCAGCAGCACACCGACCACGAACAGCCAGAAGCTCAGGGAGTTGAGGAACGGGAAGGCAACGTCGCGCGCACCGATCTGCAGTGGCGTGACGATGTTCATCAGGCCGACCACCAGTGGCATGGCCACGAAGAAGATCATGATCGTACCGTGAGCGGTGAAGATCTGATCGTAGTGGTGCGGCGGCAGATAGCCTTCGGAACCGCCGGTAGCGATGGCGAGCTGGGTACGCATCATGATGGCGTCGGCAAAACCGCGCAGCAGCATGACCAGGGCGACGAGAATGTACATCACGCCGATCTTCTTGTGGTCGACCGAAGTCAGCCACTCGGTCCACAGGTAGCCCCACTTCTTGAAGTAGGTCAGCGCGGCGAACAGCCCGAGACCACCCAGAACCACGGCAATCATCGTGATTACCAGGATGGGCTCGTGCAGGGGTATTGCGTCTAGTGTCAGCTTTCCGAACATCGTTTATTCCTCCGCACCTGAATCGTGCGCGGCTTCGCTCACAGGGTTGCTCTTGTAATCGATGTACTGGCCAAGAATCTGCCGGAACAGACCAGGCTGAGCGTTGAAGTACTCGACTGGGTTGTTTTCACTCGCTTTGGACAGCAACTGATAGCTGCCATCGAAAGTCAGCGTGTCAGGCGACTGTTTGACCTTGGTCACCCACTGCTCGAACTCTTCGTTGCTGGTCGAATGCACCTTGAACTTCATGCCCGAGAAGCCGTGCCCGCTGTAGTTGCCCGACAGGCCGAAGAACTCGCCCGGTTCGTTGGCAATCAGGTGCAGCTGGGTGCGCATGCCGCCCATGGCGTAGACCATGCCGCCCAGTTGCGGGATGAAGAAGGTGTTCATCACCGACTGCGAGGTGATCTGGAAGCTCAGCGGGGTGTTTTCCGGAATGTACAGTTCATTGACGGTAGCGATGCCCTGCTCCGGGTAGATGAACAGCCATTTCCAGTCCAGCGAAACCACTTCGACGACCAGAGGTTTGACGTCGGACTCGATCGGCTTGTACGGGTCGAGCGAGTGGGTGGTTTTCCAGGTGATGACCGCCAGCACGGCGACGATCACGCAGGGCACGCCCCAGACGATGGCCTCGATCTTGTGCGAGTGAGCCCACTCGGGCGCGTAGGTCGCGTCCTTGTTCGAGGAGCGATAGCGCCAGGCGAACAGAATGGTCATGAAAATGACGGGAACCACCACGATCAGCATCAGCAGAGTGGCGGTAATGATGAGGTTGCGCTGCTCGATGCCGATCTGGCCTTTCGAATCGAAAAGAACCCAGTCGCAGCCACTCAGGGAGACGGCCACGACAATCGTCAGAAGCGTGCGGAACAAGCGGTGGTACTTCTCTTCTCTCATTTCACGACCTTCAGCAAAGTGATATCCCACATATCGTTCTGTTCAGCCTGATACCCAATACGGCAGGGCATGCCAGGAAAACGGTGCGTTCGCACACCGAAATCGTTTCAGCATCGAAACCACTAAACGGAGGGGGCGACATTTTCGGTTACGCAGCCGAAAAAACCAACTGCATAACGACGATGGGCCTACAAATAGTCGGGATGTAGTGCTCGCCCCGGCCTGCCCCAGCCCTACACCACCAACCGCGACCCTGCGGCCGGTGATATCTCGCTTAGCTCGCAAAGCCCCATATGACCGCACCTGTAGCGCGAGGTAAAACCACGGCTCGCTAGCCAGCTGCGAATAAACGGATGAGTTGCGACTCATAATAGTGGCTCATATCGCCAAATTTGCGCGGCAATATGTCGCACAGCAATAGCCACTCATAAAAAGGCTATTACGGTAAATCAGGTTCCTTCGGCAGATTGCCAATCGCAATAGCAACCAACGGCCATGGTGTTGGCCGCGGAAACGCTGCGATTAGCGGAAAGCGCATCGAGGATCGGTTCAACGAAACTGTTCGAGGAGTTGCACACCAGCCCCTCACTGTAAGGGCCGGCGTAGGCCAGGCGCCCATGTTGATCCCAGATGGCGATGGCCGGGCTCGCCGGAATCGATTCCATCCCTTCCAGGGACTCCAGCGGCGTGAGCTTGCCACGCAGAAACGGCAGCATCTCGCCCACGCTTCCCGGCTTCTGCACACTGTAAAACTCGACCCCGGAGAAACGGTAGAGGCTGATCAGGTAATTGAGGTGAGCATCGGTTTCCTTGTGGCAGGGGCACTGCGGATCCCAGAAATGCACCACACGAATCTTGCCAGGCCCGGCCAGTTCGGCCGGCAGCTTGAGCCCGCCACCCTGGAAGAACACCGCCTGCTGCTCCTGATCACTGAAGGGGCGCAGATAAGCGACACCGAAACGTGCCCAGACCCACGCACCGATCGCCAGCATGATCGCCAGCGCCAGCAGGCATAGAATCAGAAGAAAGCGCTTGGACGGAGCCGTCTGCGTCTTGCTCATCTACTCTGGCTCACGGCCGTATTTGATACGGAACTGCTTTTCCATTTCCTTGCAGCTATCGGTAGCGAAAGAGCGCGAGGTCGGCTTGGCGGTCGGATCGTTTGCCTTGACCCAGCAGGCCTGGATGGCGGCTAGTTCGTTGGCTTGAATATCGGCAGTCTGCTCACGGGTGATGGCATAGATGATGATGCCGAAGACCAGCGCAATGAAGCCGAGACCGAGCAGGGTCAGCCACAGACATCCACCGCGTTTACCAGTGTCCGCCTGCTCCGTGGATCGATTGCGTGCCTTATCGTCGCTCATGTCTACACCCCGCCGAAGAGGGTGCGGAACATAGCATTTTTACCCATGCCGCGGCAGGGACCAAAAAGCACATAGAAAATGAAGGGTTATCGCCCTCCCCTGCCCTGTCTGGCCTATAAGGCCCGCGGTCATGGGCTTCAGACGCGAGCGCCACGAAGCCTGTCGTCGACAATGGACATACCCCGTTACGACCCATACCGCCGCCAAGGGAATCCCTTGAGCACCCCGCCAACTGTAGCGTCAGGCGCAATCGTCACGATGCCTGACGAGGTCGGTGCGGGGGGCCAGCAAATTTCTGGTCAAACCTATTGCGGTGAACTTCACTCATACCTTGTGAGGGCTGAATTGAATTGCGGGTGCCGCACGATCCAGGCTGATCAGCTCTCGGATATCTCATGTCGGCAGGAAATGCTGGAGCCAGAGGAGAAGAGTCATGATCAATCACATTTGGGGGCTACTGGCCCATCCGGGCCGCGAGTGGCGCAACATCGACCGGGAAAAGGAGAGCATCACTGAGCTTTACGCCCATCACGTTCTGCTGATGGCACTCATTCCCGTGGTCAGTGCCTTTATCGGAACCACCCAAATCGGCTGGCATCTGGGTGGAGAAGCATACAAGGTGGCGATGCCGACGGCGGCTGCGCTGGGCATCGCGTTCTATATCCTGATGCTGGTCGGCGTGGCCATCATGGGTAATGTCATCCACTGGATGTCCGATTCGTTCGCCAGTCGCCCGAGCCGTCGCCGCTGCATCGTCTTTGCCGGCTATGTCGCCACACCGCTGTTCATCGCAGGCATCTCGTTGCTCTACCCGAAAGCCTGGTTACTGCTACTCGTTGGCATCATCGCGCTCGCCTACAGCGCTCGCCTACTTTATGTAGGCATGCCGGCGTTTCTGCGCATTCCCGTCAACGAGGGGCTGACCATCTCTGGCGGTACCCTGGCCATTGGCGTACTGCTGCTGGAGCTGATCCTCGCACTGACCGTGGCACTCTGGGGGTTGGGCTTCAACGACTATGCGGTGAGCTGGTCGCTGTTCCGCTAGAAGCAGCTACAAGCTGCAAGCCTCAAGCTGCAAGTAAGAGCGCCGCGGGAAGCTTCAAACTTGAGGCTTGCAGCTTGGAGCTTGCAACTGCTTCAAAGGAACCAGCGATACTCACGGGCACTGATGCTATCCATGAACGCAAGGTGATCCTGACGCTTGTTCTCGCAATAGACCATCACGAACTCCTCCCCCAAGCCGTTGTTCACCGCCTGATGGTGACGCATGGCAGTAACTGCCGATAGCATGTCCATGGGGAAGTCGATACCGCTCTGACGGTTCTCGTTCAACGGCGCGATGGGTTCCAGTCGCTGCTCCAGACCATGCTCCATCGCCGCCAGAATCGCCGCCAATACCAGATAGGGATTGGCATCGGCGCCAGCCAGCCGGTGCTCGATGCGCAGGTTGCGCGCGTCCGAGTCGGGAATACGCACGCAGGCATCGCGATCTTCATAGCCCCAACTGGCACGGCTCGCGGCATTCACCCGCGAGCCGTAGCGACGGTAGGCATTGTGGTGGGCGGCGAAGATCGGCATGCAGTGCGGCAACCATTCCAGGCAACCAGCCACCGCGTGGCGTAGCGGGCGCTGCTCATCGACCGCCAGCAGATTATTGCCCTGCTCGTCATAGAGGCTCACGTGCACGTGCATGCCACTGCCCGGTGCATCGAGGTAGGGCTTGCTCATGAAGCTGGCCCGATGCCCGTTCCTGAGTGCCACGCCACGGGTGAGCCGGCCGAACAGCGCAGCCCAGTCGGCCGCCTGCAGGCCATCCTCACAGTGAGCGAAGTTGATTTCGAATTGCCCAGGGCCGATTTCTGCGGTGATCACATTGGCGTCGATGCCCTGTTCGTTGGCCGCCTCGACGATCTCGTGCAATACCGTGGAGAAACGCGACAGGCGCTCGATATGCAGGTTCGGCTGATCGTCCTCATCGCCACACAGCGGATCACGCGGATACTGCGGCAGCCCGTCCTTGAGGGCGCGATCGAACAGATAGAACTCCAATTCGAAAGCGACGACCGGACGAATACCCTTCGCGGCCAGACGCTTCAGCACCCGCGACAGCACCTCCCGCGGCTCGAACTCGATGGGCGATTCGGTGCCATCCGAGCTGATCAGCATCTGGCCCAGCGGCTGGCTTTCCCAGCGCACCGGCTTGAGCGTGCCGGGAATCAACCGGCGGGTGGCATCCGGGTCGCCATCCTTGAAGCAGTAATCACCAATCGGATGCAGGCCACCCTGGGCACCGAGCAGCACACAGTTCTGCGGCAGCTTGAGCAGGCTGCCTGCGGCGACTTTCTCCAGCATCTCGATGGGATAGCGCTTGCCATAGAAATGTCCGGGAATGTCCAGGCAGATCAGATCGACATAGCGAACGTTGGGGTGAGCGGCGCGGAAAGTACGGACTTCGTCGAGCAGGTTGTCGGTGGTCATGTCGAGGATCCTGTGTCCGCTCAGCGGAACACCCAGAGTACCCGTGCGGGCTGATCGGTAAGATTGGCGTAGCGAAACTGGCTATGTGGCGGTAGCTGGAAGCTGTCGTTGGGGCCGAGGATGACCGGCTCCGGCTGATCATCCAGCCAGATGCTCAGGTGCCCTTCGAGTACGAAACCGCCCTGCTCCGAACTGTCGTTCAGATGCCCGTCGCCACTGCTGGCACCGGGTGCCAGGTGGCTCTCCAGCATGGAGAATCCAGCCGACATGCTCGGCGAGACCAGCACATCGGTGATCCCACCGGCGTAATACAACGTGCGGCGTTCGCCAGGCCGGGTGACCCAGGGCAACATCCGGGGCTTGGCGAGGCTGTAGAAGTAGGTGGTCGGCACACCCAGGGTCTCGCTGATGGCGGTCAGATCCGCCACGGTCGGCCGCGACAGGCCACGCTCGACCTGGGACAGGAAACCCACCGAGCGTCCGATACGCGCTGCCAACTCACCCAGCGTCAGGTTCTTGTGCTTGCGCAGGTCGCGAATCAGGATCGCGAGCCCCTCGATTTCTTCTTGCATATCCATGGCGCTGTCCTTCAGATGCTGTCGCGCAGCCGGTACCAGGCCTTGCCCGCCGCTTCGAGCGGCGCAGCCAGCCAGGAGCCGCCAGGAAAACGTGGATTGCCGATGCGTTGATAAAGCGCCAGCAACTGCTCAGCGCCGAGGATCGAGTCGGCCACCGCCCGCGCGGCGGCCAGGGTCGGTAGCACGCCGTGCCCGGAGAAACCCTGCAGCCAGTAACGCTGCCCCTGGCGGCCGACATCCGGCGTGCGCTTCATGGTGACGTCGATATGCCCGCCCCAACCAAACTCTATGTCCACACCGGCAAGCTGTGGAAAGACGCGCTCCAGATAAGGACGGGTAGCAGCGGGAATATCTCTGGGCAACCCACCCAGGTAGGTGCAGCCGCCACCGAACAACAGCCGATTGTCCGGTGTCAGGCGGAAGTAATCGGGAACGAACTGGTTGTCGATCACGCAACTGTCATGGGGCAGCAGCGATTGCGCCAACTGCGGGTCGAGCACGGCCGTCGCGACCTGATAGGAACCCACCGGCAGCACGCGACGGGATAACGAGGTATCCAGATCGTCGAGATACGCATTGCAGGCCAGCACCAGTACATCGGCGCGTACCTCACCCTCGGCTGTGCGTGCAAGATAGCCGCCGGATATTTCCTCGTAGCCGAGCACCTGGCTTTGCTCGAAGACCCGCCCACCGGCCTGTTCGATGGCAGACGCCAGCCCCTGGGCCAGCTTCAGTGGATTCAGGTGGGCGCCCTGAGCGTCGTAGAGCGCCGCCACATAACGCGGGCTGTCGATCCACTCGCGCAGCTCCGCGCCCTCGATCAGGCGCAAATCCTGATAGCCCCATTTCTGCAGCGCTTCGCTTTGCGCCTCGCGCAACTGGCTGACGCGGCGCGGCTGCACGGCAGCCCACAAGCTACCAACCCGGTAATCGACCTCGAAACCATGACGCTCGGGCAGCTCGCGCATTTCCTCGGCGGCCCAGCACATGCTGTCCCACAGGCTTCGCGCGCCCTCCAGGCCGAGTGCCTTTTCCAGCGGCGGCATATCGCAGGACCAGCCCAGCAAAGCCTGCCCGCCATTCCGCCCGGACGCGGCCCAGGCCACTCGACTGGACTCCAGTAGCACCACGCGCTTGCCACTCAGGGCCAGACGCAAGCCCGTATGCAAACCACTGAAACCGGCGCCGATAATCAACACATCGCAGTCGAGGCTGGCCTCCAGACGCGGGCGTAGTGGGATCGTGCCGGGATAGGTGCCAGCATAGTAGGTACCGACATGCTGGGTAGACTGCTTGAACATGAGATGAAATTATCTAGCGATATTTCATGAAAAAATACATCATTAATTTCATATCGCCAAGCGCAGTCGGATCATCGACACCTTTGCCAGCGATGAGCGAACGGTTAAGCGCCGGCCGGGTCGAACATCGACAACAATCGAAGCACTGGCGGCTGCATGACCAGAACCGGCCATGAAGAGCAGCCCGCGAGTGCCCAGGAGACTTAGCATGACCCGACTCTCACACCTGACCACTCCCCTTCTGCTGGCTTTCGGCATTCTGCTGATCGCCGGCTGTGCCAGCCGCGACGATGAAACCCAAGCACCTGCAGCCACGGTGACACCGGAGCAGCAGGCGGTCGATGACGATTTCCAGCGCTTGAGCAGCCTGGCTCAGCGTGGCGATCTGGATAGCCAGTTCAAGCTCGGCAGTTTCTACTTCGTCGGTAAACCGCAGAAGGATCTCAAGCAGGCCGAATACTGGTGGAAACAGGCGGCCGATCGCGGCCATGCCGAAGCGGCCGTCAGCCTTGCCTACCTGTATACCGGGCGCGACAACCCGGAGTTCGGCAACCCGCAGGCCATGCTCAAATACCTGAACCAGTCCGCCAGCAGCGGCAACCCCATGGCCCAGCACATTCTCGGCAATCTTTACATGCGAGGCATCCAGGGCGTCGAACGTGACCCGAATCAGGCTCGCCGCCTGTTCCAGAGTGCCTGCCGGCAGAACTATGCGGCCAGTTGCAAAGCGCTGGATAGCAAACCGGGCGCCTGATCACATTACGGCTGCAGATCGAAAGAAGCCTGCCCGGTGAGCGCATCGAAAGGCACGGAGAAATGTTCATGGGCGATCAGCCAATGCCCGTCCTGCTTGCGATAGCACTGGCTGACGCGCATCCATGACGACTGCATTTCACCCTGCTCGTTCGCACCCCCGCAGTGGCAGATAAAATAGCCGAAGCCCAGATCCTGCCCCAGCTCTACATGCAACTGCTGCATGTCGAACAAAGTGGGCCCCGAACACATCTCCATACAAGCCTGCCAGTGGGCCATGTAGGTGTCGCGCCCCTTGAACTGCAACTGTCCTACCGCATCGAACGCCACGACATCGATGCTGTAGTGTTCGCTGATACGGTGCAGGTTCTTGTCGCTAACGGCTTGCCTCCAATGCCCCAGCATCTGCTCGATGTTGGCGTGATCAGCCGCGTTTTGGGTGACGGTATTCATCGCCTCCTCCAGTCGTCGTTACACTCGAAGCGCCCGTTCGCCCCGACGTAGTCTTACTCTAGCCGCCCGATGCGCAGCGGCCAGAGAAAGCGACCAATGCCCTCCCCCGCGCGAACTACGCCAGCTCCAGCAACACCTCATCCAGCGCCTGCAACAGCAGATCGGCATGCTCGCTCTGAAACGTCAATAAAGGACGAATCTTCAGGATGTTCTCCAGCGGCCCAGCCGCGCTGATCAGCACACCACGCTCGCGCATGCCATTGACCACGCGCCGCGTCTGCTCGGCTGCAGGGGTTTTCATCTTGCGATCGGTTACCAGTTCCACGCCGAGGAACATTCCGGCCCCGCGCACGTCACCGATCAACTCGTGGCGCTCGCTCAGCTTGCGAAGCTCGCCGAGCAGGTAAGCGCCGATCTGCGTCGAGCGCTGCTGCAACCCTTCGTCATGGATCACATCCAGCACCGCCTGGCCGGCGGCGCAGGACACCGGGTTGCCGCCGAAAGTATTGAAGTAGCGCATGCTGCGGCCGAAAGGCTCGAGTACTTCAGGGCGCACCACCACGCCGGCAATCGGCTGACCATTGCCCATGGGTTTGCCGAGGCTGACCAGATCGGGTTGCACGCCATGCCGCTGAAACCCCCACATATGCGCGCCAGTGCGGGCGAAACCGCACTGCACTTCGTCGGCGATATACAGCAGGCCTTCGGCGTGAGCGATGGCGACTGCCTCGGCGATGCAGCCCTGGGGATCTGCGAAAATACCGTCGCTGGCGAAGATGCCGTCGATCAGCAGCGCTGCGGGCTTGATGCCACTGGCACGCAGATCGGCGATGGCGCCGCGTACGTCTTCGGCGAACAGCTTGCCGGCCTGCTCCGCCCCCAGACGATAGGCGTCCGGTGCACGCACGGTGCGTGCATGAGCGGGCAGTTGAATACTCGCCCCTAGCGATGGCGACAGCGAGGAAATATCGCCAGTGACGCCGTGGTAGGCGAAGCGGGTGATGATCACCCCGGTGCCGCCGGTGTAATGCCGGGCGATGCGCAGGGCCAGGTCGTTGGCTTCGCTGCCGGTGCAGGTGAACATCACTTGCTGCAACGCATCGGGAAAGGTGCCAAGCAGGCTCTCGGCATAATCGAGAATGCCTTCCTGCAGATAACGGGTGTGGGTATTCAGCCGCGCGGCCTGTTCGGCGATGGCCTGCACCACTCGCGGGTGGCAATGGCCGATGGAGGCGACATTGTTGTAGGCATCCAGATAGCGGCGCCCGGACTCGTCATACAGCCACACGCCCTCGCCGCGCACAGTGTGCAGCGGGCGTTAACCGGTGCGCTTGTGACGCACCGGGTGACGCTCAAGGGTAGGAACCGCGGTCAGGCTTGTGGCCCGGCGCGTATATGCAAACCCGCCTTGGCGGGTTCGCATATTGGTTACAGCGGGGTGAGCAACTCGCCACGCGCTATAAAGGCATCGAGATTATCGAACACCAGGTTTTCCATGGCCAGCCTGGTTTCCTCGGTGGCACTGCCGACGTGGGGCAATAGCACCACATTGGGCATTTCGAATAGCGCCTCGGGCGCCCGCGGTTCGTCCTCGAACACGTCCAATCCCGCACCGCCCAAGGTACCCGCTTGCAATGCCGCAACCAACGCCTGCTCATCCACCACGCTGCCGCGGGCGATATTCACCAGAATGCCGTCTGCACCCAGGGCTTCGAGTACCGCGGCGTCGATCAGGTGATGGGTCGATGCACCGCCCGGGCAGGCCAGTACCAGAAAATCCGCCCAACGAGCCAGGGCCTTGAGATCGGCCTCGTAGCCATAGCTGGTAGCTGGATCCTGGCGACGGTTGTGGTAGCGGATAGTCATATCGAAGCCGGCCGCGCGCTTGGCAATGTCCTTGCCGATCCGGCCGAAACCGACGATGCCCAGCTTCTTGCCGCTGACCTTGCGAGTCAGCGGGTACTGGCCCTTGAGCCATTTGCCCTGACGCACATGCTGATCGGAAGCGGAAAACTGCCGGGCGGTGTCGATAAGCAGACCGATAGCCGTGTCGGCGACACACTCGTTGAGCACATCCGGCGTGGTGCTGATCGGGATGCCCCGCGCTTTCGCCTCATCGACTGCGATCGAATCGTAGCCGACGCCGAAACTGCAGATGGCACGCAGGTTGGGCATCTGCGCCAGTTGCTCGGCCGAGCAACCGTAGCGAGCAGAAGTGACCACGATGTCGATATCGGCACCGTGCTCGGCGAGAAAATTATTGGGCTGTTCCCATAAACGGGTCAGCTGATAGTCGCGCTGCAGACGCTCGTTGAAACGCGTCGGGAAACGACCGACCTGAAGCACGTTGGGACGACTCATGCAGCTCTCCTCTATCTCAGGCGAAAGTCCGGATGATACCTGCAATGTTCCGGGCAGCGATGCTCTGGAAAGCATCGTTGTCCGATAATCGATCAAGTCACGGGAGCCGGGTTGAAAAGCACCAGATCATTATGCAGACGGTGCTTCTCCGCCCAGGTCTGCTTCTTGCCGCTGGCGACATCCAGGTAGAGCTGGAAAATGTGCCAGCCCATTTCATCGAGGGTCATACGCCCCGAGGTGATCTGCCCGGCGTCCACGTCGATCAGATCCGGCCAGCGCTCTGCCAGCTGAGTACGGGTAGCCACCTTGATCACCGGCACCATGGACAAGCCGTAAGGCGTGCCGCGACCGGTGGTGAAGATATGCAGATTCATACCGGCCGCCAGCTGCAGCGTGCCACAGATGAAATCACTGGCCGGGGTAGCGCAGAAGTACAGGCCTTTGCCACGAATCCGCTCGCCGGGCGACACGACGCCGGCAATCGGGCTGGTGCCGGACTTGGCGATGGAACCCATGGCCTTTTCGACGATATTGTTCAGGCCGCCCTTCTTGTTGCCTGGCGTGGTGTTGGCGCTGCGATCGGCCATCCCACGCTCCAGGTAGCGGTCGTACCAATCCATTTCATGGATTAGCGCATCGGCGATTTCCGTGGTCGCAGCCCGCGGGGTCAGCAGGTGAATACCGTCACGCACTTCGGTGTTCTCCGAGAACATCACGGTGGCGCCGGCCCGCACCAGCAGATCCGATGCCACGCCCAGCGCCGGGTTGGCGGTGATACCGGAGAACGCGTCGCTGCCGCCGCATTGCATGCCGACCACCAGCTCGGAAGCCGGCACGGTTTCCCGACGACGCTGATCGAGCACCTTCAGGCGTTCCTCGATCATGGCCATGATTTCTTCGACCATGCCGATGAAGCCGGTGCTGGAGTCCTGCAGGCGGAACAGCCAGTCCTCCTCCTCCATACCATTGGTCAGCAGGTCGCCATCCATCAGCTGGTTGGCCTGCAGCTTTTCGCAGCCCAGGCTGATCACCAGCGCCTGGCCGCCGAGGTTGGGGTTGCGGCTGATGTTGTAGAGGGTACGGATCGGCACCACGGCGTCCGGCGCGTTGATCGCCACGCCGCAGCCGTAGCTGTGCGACAGCGCCACCACATCGTCGACGTTCGGGTATTTGGGAAGGATTTCCTTGCGCACTCGGTCGACGCAATGATCGAGAACGCCCACCACGCACTGCACGGTGGTGGTCACGCCCAGAATGTTGCGCGTACCGACCGTGCCGTCCGGGTTACGCAAGCCTTCGAATGTATAGCCTTCCAGCGGCGCCGGCACAGGGGCCTTGATCGTCGCCTTGGGCAGGTTGTCCAGCACCGGTGGCTCGGGCATGCGCAGCACCGCCTCGGTCACCCAGGTTCCGGCGGCGATGGGTTTCAGGGCATAGCCGATCACTTCACCGTAGCGCACCACGTTGCCACCTTCGGGAATCGCCACCAGCGACACCTTATGACTCTGCGGTATGCCCTCCAGCGCCTCCAGGCCATCGGCGAAACGGCCACCGGCCGCCACGCCCTGCTCATTGACCACCACGCCGACATTATCGTCGGCGTGCAGGCGGATGTAACGCGGGGAGTCCTGATGTTGAATGAGTTCCATGAGGCTAATCCTTTTCTTGTTTTTTCATTGCCATACAAGGCCGCGCAGCCAGTGCCACGCGCCATTGTATGGGTGCTCAGGCCGACGCCGGCGAGGGCGCCAGCCGCCCAAAGGCGGGGTCAAAAAATTGCCGGGAGCGGCTTTTAACGTCGCTTGCCACGGACGCCAGAGATGGCAAGGCCATAAAAATCTCGAGCTGGGACTGGGCCCGGTCGCTAGCCAATAATGGCAACGAGCGCGATGCCTGGACTCGGTCTCAGGACGCCGGGCGCAGATAGGGAAATACAAAAGCTGCCCGCGATGGGGCATGGGAAGGATGTGCGGATACTGTTTTTCACGGCTTTATTGTCCTTATTGGCTGACGGTGCCTGGCTCGGTGACTGACAATCGATGATTGCGCAATCAATCCGGCAGTGAGCATGGCACCACGCAGTTCGCTACGAGGCTGACTTTACTATGATTGCGCAATCATTCAAGTGCTTTTTGTCATGTTGTCAGTTGTCTGACGAGAGGTCAGGTAGTAGCCCGGTCGACCAGCGTAAAGCCGGTATCCAGACGTACCGGCTGCAGTTCGGAATCGTCGCGGAAGCGCTGTAGCAGCGCGCTGGCGACCAGTTTGCCCATGCGCGCACCATCGACATTCACCGTCGACAGCGCCGGGTGAAGATGCGCGGCACTGGACAGATCACCAAAGCCCATCACCGCCAACTGGCCGGGAATGTCGATCCCCTGACTCGCCGCTTCGGCCAGAATGCCCTGGGCCACGGTGTCCGAGCTGCAGACGACCACTTGCGGGTCATGCCCCTCGGCGAGCAGTTGGCGCAGCCCTTCTCGCCCACTCTGCAAGGTCGCCGGTGCAGCGAGAACCGCCATCGGCACCTCGTCGACGCCCAGTGCCTTGAGCTGCGACACCACGCTGCTGCCGCGCTTGAGCGCACGGGAGTCATCGACCGAAACGATAGCGAAACGCCGATATCCCTTGGCATGCAGATGACTGGCGATCGCCTGGCCGACCTTTTCGTGAGAGAAGCCCACCTGCATGTCGATGGGGGACGCCCCCAGATCCCAGGCCTCGACGACAGGAATACCGGCAGCCTGCAAACGCAGGCGACTCTCCTCGGTATGCAGCGTACCGGTCAATACGATGCCGTCCGGGCGACGGCCCAATACCGCGCCGAGCAAACGCTCTTCCTGCTCGGCTGAATAACCGGTGAGGCCGATCATGGTCTGGTAGCCCGCGCTGGTCAGGTGATCCATCAGCGACTGCACGGTTTCAGCGAAGATCGAGTGAGCGATGGTCGGCACGAAGATGGCGATCAGTCGGCTTTTGTTCGACGCCAGGCCGCCCGCCAGCATGTTCGGCACGTAGCCGGTCACCCGCACCGCCTCGAGCACCTTCTTGCGCGCATCCTCGCTGACCACTTCGGGTCGGTGCAGCGCTCGCGACACGGTGATCGGCGAAACGCCAGCCACCTTGGCCACGTCGATCAGGGTGATGCTCGCCCCTTTGTTCGCCGCCGAAAGAGAAGATGAAGAACGAGAGGATTTCTTTGCCATGACGGGCCGCGGGTTGTACGAGGGAAGCCGCATCTTAACCAGCGAACCGGGTGGCAACTAGCGGCAGGCGCAGACAGACCTGTAATCAGGTGTTGCCCCCCTGAAAGCAGAAAGCCCGGGCGACAGGCCCGGGCTTTCTGACACCTCGAAGAGGTGAACGTGCTTACTGCGGGCCCTGGGCGTCGATCAGGGCAGCCAGTTGCTCGTACTCGGCCGGCAGCAGGTCGGTCAGCGGAGCCCGAACCGGGCCTGCATCGTAGCCGGAAATCTTGGCGCCAGCCTTGACGATGCTCACTGCGTAACCGGATTTCAGGTTGCGGATATCCAGATACGGCAGGAAGAAGTCATCGATGATCTTGGCGACGGCGGCGTGATCTTCACGGGCGATTGCGCGGTAGAAGTCCATTGCGGTTTTCGGAATGAAGTTGAACACCGCCGACGAGTAGACCGGTACACCCAGTGCCTTGTAGGCAGCGGCATAAACTTCAGCGGTCGGCAGACCACCCAGGTAGGTGAAACGATCACCCAGACGACGGCGGATAGAAACCATCAGTTCGATGTCGCCCAGACCATCCTTGTAACCGATCAGGTTCGGGCAGCGCTCGGCCAGTTGCTCCAGCAGCGGAGCGGTCAGGCGGCAGACGTTACGGTTGTAGACGACTACACCGATCTTCACCGATTTACAGACTTGCTCGACGTGGGCGGCAACACCTTCCTGCGACGCTTCGGTCAGGTAGTGCGGCAGCAGCAGCAGGCCTTTGGCGCCCAGGCGCTCGGCTTCCTGTGCGTACTGAATCGCCTGGCGAGTGGAACCGCCCACGCCAGCGAGGATTGGCACGCTGCCCGCGCAGGTGTCGACGGCGGTCTTGATGACCGACGAGTACTCGTCGGCAGCCAGGGAGAAGAATTCACCGGTACCGCCAGCCGCGAACAGAGCAGTCGCGCCGTAGGGGGCCAGCCACTCCAGGCGACGTGCGTAGCCAGCCGGGTTGAATTCACCAGCGGCATCGAAGTCGGTCAGCGGAAAGGACAGCAGGCCGGAGGAGAGGACGGATTTTAATTCTTGTGGAGTCATTCTTCTTACACCCTTGGATGAGGACATGGAGGCCGTTACCGGCAACTGAAGTCATACGTTATCGTACAACCATTAAAAATCCAAGCAGTCGGACGCATTTTTCTTTCTATTGCACCGTTTCGGAGCAACCACTGCATAATCCAACGAAATGTCCAAAAACCAGGAAAAACCTCGGTAAATCTCTAATTACATCGGGAATATCATGCTTTAGATTGGCGAAAACTCGCTTTCTGGCGGAAAAATTTTCCACCAACCCGGCATGAAAAAGGTCATCAGCAGCCGACAAGTCATACGACAACATCAGCCAGATAGCCGTTATGAATCGACAATGACAAAGGTGCGCGACATGACGACACCCATCCGCAAAGGCCAGGACATTGACGTCCCTCACGCCGAACCGCCCTCCCCCGCAGCCCTCGCTTATCGCGATGCGACTCCCCTCTCCCAGCCGTCGAGCGAGAGAAGGCGCAGGTAACGACCCGCACTCAAGTCCGTATCACACCTCCACGAGCCTCCGTTCCCATAACAGAGTCGTGTGAGGCTGCGCCGATACGTTCAATCCGCTGGAGCCCAACGGGTCTTCCCGCAACCTTCGCGGCACAATAACAAGAGAAGCGAAACACCTCCCTACGCACCGCCCTCAGCCTGTTCGCCGCCCTGCACATGAGCGCCACCGCCGCTCATGTGCAGGCCGACGACAAGTACCCGAGCAAAGCCATTCAGGTGGTATTGCCCATCGCACCGGGTGGCGACACGGATGTGAACGCCCGCGTGTTCAACCGTTATCTGGAAAAGGAGTTGGGCAAACCGCTGGTAGCGGTCAGCGAGGTAAAAAGGAAAAGCCGCTGCAGCCGAACAAACTGCAGCGGCTTTTCCGCGTCCACCAGAAAGCATGTCTTTGTAAAAGCTGGCTTGCCAGCGAAACCATTTCAATGCACCGTCAGTTCGATCTTCATTACCGCTATCGCGAGCAAGCTCGCCCCTACAACGATCACTTTTAGGCACTCTGAAACGACAAAGGCCGCTGTAAACAGCGGCCTTTGTTTGTAGATCAGTGAGACTGACGCTTACTGAGCGCCCTGCGCCTTGACCAGTGCCGCCAGTTGCTCGTATTCGGCCGGCAGCAGGTCGGTCAGCGGAGCGCGAACCGGGCCTGCATCGTAGCCGGAGATCTTGGCGCCAGCCTTGACGATGCTCACTGCGTAACCGGCTTTACGGTTACGGATGTCCAGGTACGGCAGGAAGAAGTCATCGATGATCTTGCCAACGGTGGCGTGATCGTCGCGAGCGATCGCGTGGTAGAAATCCATCGCGGTTTTCGGGATGAAGTTGAACACCGCCGACGAGTAGACCGGTACGCCCAGTGCCTTGTAGGCAGCGGCATAGACTTCAGCGGTCGGCAGGCCGCCCAGGTAGCTGAAACGGTCGCCCAGACGACGGCGGATCGACACCATCAGTTCGATGTCGCCCAGGCCGTCCTTGTAGCCGATCAGGTTCGGGCAGCGCTCGGCCAGTTGCTCCAGCAGCGGAGCGGTCAGGCGGCAGACGTTACGGTTGTAGACGACTACACCGATCTTCACCGATTTACAGACTTGCTCGACGTGGGCGGCAACACCTTCCTGCGAAGCCTCGGTCAGATAGTGCGGCAGCAGCAGCAGGCCTTTGGCGCCCAGGCGCTCGGCTTCCTGTGCGTACTGAATCGCCTGGCGAGTGGAACCGCCCACGCCAGCGAGGATTGGCACGCTGCCCGCGCAGGTGTCGACGGCGGTCTTGATGACGGACGAGTACTCGTCGGCAGCCAGGGAGAAGAATTCACCGGTTCCGCCAGCCGCGAACAGAGCGGTAGCGCCGTAGGGGGCCAGCCACTCCAGGCGACGTGCGTAGCCTTCAGGATTGAACTCGCCTTGGGCGTCGAAATCGGTCAGCGGGAAAGACAGCAGACCGGAGGAGAGGACGGATTTTAATTCTTGTGGGGTCATTCTTCGAACACCTGTAAAGCGGGTTGAAATGAAAGGGCAGCCGCAGCTGTTAGAGATACGTTATCGTACGACCAAAATGAAAGCTAATACTTTCTTCTGAACAACCGCCAGTGAAGGCTTGAGGAAGCTGACGCCACCAAGTTGACAAGTTCGGAATCGGCTGAGCACACTCCGTCATATGACAACCTATAACAATAGATGTACGCCAGGCGGTAACGCATCCTCTCCCACCCACTAACCCAGCACGCGCGCATGGCGCACGTCCCCATGGAACCCTGGCGTTCATTTTTTTGCTGAACTCATCGTCACCTACATCCCTGACAACAACAAGAAGGACATGACCATGAAACTCAGACGTACCCTGCTGTCGACCGCATTTCCTCTGGCCCTACTGATTCCCTCCCTATCCGACGCGATAACCTTGCAAGTTGCCGATACGCAACCCAAGGGCTATCCAGCCATTACAGCCATTGAACATATGGGCGAAAAACTCAGCACCGCGACCAACGGCGAGATCACCATGAGGGTGTTCGCAGGCGGCGTACTGGGTGGAGAAAAGGAAGCGATAGAACAGGCCCAGATCAACGCCATTCAGCTTACTCGCGTCTCCCTTGGCGTCGTAGGCCCCGTGGTGCCGGACGTGAACGTCTTCAATATGCCTTTCGTGTTCCGCGACAGTGCGCATATGCGCAAGGTCATCGATGGCGAAATCGGCCAGGAGATTCTCGACAAGATAACCAACTCCACATTCGAGCTGGTCGGCCTGGCGTGGATGGACGCCGGTTCGCGAAATTTCTATAGCAAAGAGCCCATCCGCACGCTTGCCGACCTGAAAGGCAAGAAGATGCGCATGATGGAAAACCCGCTCTTTCTCGACACCATGAATGCACTGGGCGGCAGCGGCATTGCCATGGGCACCGGGGAAACCTTCAGTGCACTGCAGTCCGGGGTGATCGATGGCGCCGAGAACAATCCAGCCGTCATGCTCGCTCAGAACCACCAACAGGTTGCCAAGTACTTCAGTGAAACCAGTCACCTGATCATTCCCGAGCCTCTGGTGATGTCGAAGAAGGCCTGGGAAGCGCTCAGCGCTGAGCAGCAAACGCTGGTGAGGAAGTTCGCCCGAGAGGCGCAGATGGAACAAAGGGCCCTCTGGGACATACAGGTGGCACAAAGCGAAGAAAAACTGAAGGCCGCGGGGGTCGAGTTCATCCAGGTAGATCGCAAGCCGTTCTATGAAGCCACGGCGGCAGTCCGTGATAAGTACGGCGCGCCTTACGCCGCACTGATCGAACGCATCGAAGCCGTTCAGTGACACTGGCATCCGCTACGGCCCTCGCCGTGGCGGATAACTGCCACACCGCAAGAGCCAGAGCCTATGACCACCTCATTCGAAATGACCTGTGACTGCCACGCGCATATTTTCGGTGATCACACCCGCTACCCCCTGGCAAGCGGGGCGGACTACCTCCCCGCTACCGCCACTGCAGACGACTACCAGCAGGTGCTAAGCAGCCTGGGCGTAGAGCGCTGCGTACTGGTACAGCCCAGTGTCTATGGCACCGACAACAGCTGCATGCTCGATGCGCTCACCCAGCTTGGCCCCAGGGCACGAGGCGTGGCAGTCATCGGCCGCGATACGCCACTCGAACAGCTACAGGCCATGCATCGGATTGGCGTGCGCGGTGTACGCCTGAATACCCTCGCCGCCAATGGCCCCACACTGCAGGAGCTCGCTTATGTCGAAGAACAGATCAGCAGCCTGCAATGGCACCTGCAGCTGCTTTTGCGGCCGGAAACCCTGCCCAGCGCACTCGAGCACATCGAGCGCCTCGACGGCCCGGTGGTGCTGGATCACTTCGCGTCCTGCTCTCCCGCAACGGATGCAGGCACCCTCGATGCGCTATTCGATCTGGTAAATCGCAAGAAGAATGTGTGGATAAAGCTCTCCGCACCTTATCTGTTCAGCGATTGTTCCGAGTCCGCGCTGCACCATTACCGAACCTTCACCGAGCGTGCAGCAGAGCTCATGCCGGATCGTTTGTTATGGGGAACCGACTGGCCCCACACCGCTCGCCAGGATGCCAGCATCAGCACGCATCAGTTGCAGCGGTTACTCCTCGGCTGGCTGAGCAGCGCTGCAGTACGCGAGCAGATCACCGTTCACAATCCAGCCAGACTCTATGGCTATTGAATCAGGAGACAGGTAATGCCAAGAATTCTGCTCACCTACCCGCCTTCCTCCGTGAACACCTGGTACGGTGAAAAAGCGATGAGCGAGCTGGCTGGCCTCGGCGAGCTGGTGCTAAGCCCGAAAGACGGGGTCTTGAGCGAGGACGAACTGATCGAACTGGCCAACAATTGTGATCTGATCATCTCCGACAAACCGACGGCAGGTACGGAGCGACTGTTTCGCGAGGTACCGAGCCTGCTGGCTTACATACGCTGCGCCATGGACACCAAGAGCATCGATATCGATGCCGCATCCAGGCACGGCGTACTGGTCACCCAGGCCGGCCCAGGCTTCACCCATGCCGTCAGTGAATGGATCATCGCCCAGATGATCAACCTCGCACGGAGCCTGCCGCATTATTTCAGTGCTTATCAGCACGGCCAGATACCGACGCAACGCATGGGCAGCCAGTTGGCCGGCTCGACCGCTGGAATCATTGGCTTCGGCAACATAGCAACCGCCGTTGCGCCCGTGCTCCGCGCACTGGGGGTGAAGATCCTCGCCCATGACCCCTACCTGACCGACAGTCCGGATGGCGTCGAAGCCGTTGATTTCGACACGCTGCTCGAACGATCCGATCAGGTGATCTGCCTGGCGCGCCACAGCGTGGAAACGGACAACATGGCCAATGCTGCATTCTTCGCAAAAATGAAACCGGGCGCCTTTTTCATCAACGCCTCCCGCGGTGGCCTGGTCGACGAAGCGGCGCTTGCCGACGCACTGGCATGTGGGCACCTGGCGGGAGCGGCGATTGACGTGGGACGCGGTCATGATGATCACCCGACCGCAACCCTGGCGCAGCGTCCCGACATCATCGCCACACCACACATTGGTGGCATGGTGCCGGAAGCGATCACCTATCAGGTGTTCAGAACCGTGCAGCAGGCCCGCTCGATTCTTGCCGGCAGTATCCCCGAAGGCTCGCTGAATCCTGACGATGCGCGTCGCCTGACCACTCGTGGCCGTTGGTGACACCTGAGAGGGCGTGGGTGCAGACACAAAGTCATCAGACAACCTAAATTTAAGAAGGTATCTCGATATCGGCCGCTCAGAGCCCTCAGACCATGATGCAGAAACCCTTATAAATCAGCCTTCATGGCTTCATAGAGCGACTCGATCGAACGATATTGTTGTTTTGTGAGCGCGTTGACAAACGAATCGAGGGATGCCGATAATCCCACCATGTCATACGACAACAGATGACAATCTCCAAATAACAACAAGCAGAGAACAGGCCTCCCGCCCATGACTACGACTTCCAACGCCCAACCACCCTTCCATCGCCTGCTGCTCACTGGTGCGGCAGGCGGACTGGGCAAGGTACTGCGCGAACGTCTGCAGCCCCTGACCAAGATTTTGCGTCTCTCGGACATCGCCGAAATGGCACCGGCCGAAGGTGACCATATCGAAGTGCAGATCTGCGACCTGGCCGACAAGCAGGCCGTTCATCAGCTCGTTGAAGGTGTCGACGCGATTCTGCACTTTGGCGGGGTTTCGGTGGAGCGTCCGTTCGAGGAAATCCTCGGCCCGAACATCAGCGGTGTATTCCATATCTACGAAGCAGCGCGTCGCCACGGCGTCAAACGCGTCATCTTCGCCAGCTCCAACCATGTTATCGGCTTCCACAAGCAGACCGACACCATCGACGCCAGCGCCCCGCGCCGTCCGGATGGTTACTACGGCCTGTCGAAGTCCTACGGCGAAGACATGGCCACCTTCTACTTCGATCGCTACGGCATCGAAACCGTCAGCATTCGCATCGGTTCCTCATTCGTCGAACCGCTCAATCGCCGCATGATGAGCACCTGGCTGAGCTACGACGATCTGCTACAACTGATCGAGCGCGGCCTCACCACACCAAACGTCGGCCACACCGTGGTTTACGGCGCCTCGGCGAACAAGACCGTCTGGTGGGACAACCGCCTGGCCGCTCATCTGGGTTTCGAGCCCAAGGACACTTCCGAGATTTACCGCGACAAGGTCGAGGCCCAGCCGCCAGTGGCTGCCGATGATCCGGCCGCGCTCTATCACGGTGGCGCCTTCGCGGCTGCCGGCCCGTTCGGCGACGACTGATAGCTCGTCCTTTCGATAACAATAACAAGAGGTCGGACATGCCCATGCAAGCCGAACTGATTCTTGATGCCCGCAATGCAACGGGTGAAAGCCCGGTGTGGAGCGTGCAGGATCAGGCCCTTTACTGGGCCGATATCCCCAACAAACGCCTGTACCGCTGGAACCTGGCAGACGCCACCACGCAAAGCTGGGAAGCGGACGAGATGCTCGCCTGCATCGCCCGGCGCGCTGATGGCAGTTGGATCGCCGGCATGCAAAGCGGGATCTTCCAACTGAGCACCGGCGATGACGGCCGCCTGACCGGCGAACGCCTGGTCGAGGTCAGCCACGCCCACGACAACATGCGCTTCAACGATGGCCGTTGCGACCGCCAGGGCCGTTTCTGGACGGGTAGCATGCTCATGGACATGGCGGCAGGCGCCAACGTCGGCGCGCTGTATCGCTATGACGGCGCCGGACAGACCACCCTCCCCGTGCTGCTGGACGACCTGATCGTCCCTAATGGCCTGGGCTTCAGCCCTGACGGCCGCACCATGTACCTGTCCGACTCGCACCCGTCGGTGCAGGCCATCTGGGCGTTCGATTACGACATCGACAGCGGCACGCCGCACAACCGCCGCCTGTTCGTCGACATGAACGACTACCCTGGCCGTCCCGATGGTGCCGCGGTGGATGCCGAAGGCTGCTACTGGATCTGCGGAAACGATGCCGGCCTGATTCACCGCTTCACGCCAGCCGGTCGCCTCGACCGCTCTCTGGCCGTACCGGTGAAGAAACCGACCATGTGCGCCTTCGGCGGCCCCAATCTCGATACCTTGTATGTCACTTCGATTCGCCCGGGCGGCAACCTGGACGATCAACCTCTGGCGGGTGGCGTGTTCGCCCTGCAGCCGGGCGTCAGTGGCCTTGAAGAAACACCGTTCCAGTCCTGATTACCAACATCTGGGGAACCCGTTGATCCGACGGGCCACTCTGGAGCTTCATAACGCTGCACACCAACAACAACAAAACGGAGATTCACATGAATTTCAAGCGCAAGTTGCTCATTGCCGCACTCCCTCTGGCTTTCGGCCTGTCCAGCCTGGCACAGGCTGACATGACCCTGAAGATCGCGGAAATTCACCCGGCCGGCTACCCGACCGTGGTGGCGATGGAAAACCTCGGCAAGAAACTGGAAGCTGCTACCAACGGAGAAATCAAGGGCCGTATGTTCTCAGGCGGCGTGCTCGGTTCCGAGAAGGAAGTGATCGAACAGACCCAGATCGGCGCCGTTCAGCTGACTCGCGTCAGCCTCGGTTCGGTCGGCCCGGTGGTTCCGGCCACTAACGTGTTCAATATGCCCTTCGTCTTCCGCGACATCGACCATATGCGCAAAGTGGTGGACGGTGAAATCGGCCAGGAAATCCTCGATGCCATCACCAACTCCGACTTCAACATGGTCGGCCTGGCATGGATGGAAGCCGGTAGCCGCAGCCTCTACACCAAGAAACCGGTGCGTAAGCTGGAAGACCTGAAGGGCATGAAAATCCGCGTGATCGGCAATCCGCTGTTCATCGATACCCTGAACGCCATGGGTGCCAACGGCATCGCCATGGACACCGGTGAAATCTTCAGCGCCCTGCAGAGCGGTGTGATCGACGGTGCCGAGAACAACTCGCCGACCCTGCTCGAGCACAACCACTTCCGCGTGGCCAAGTACTACACCCAGACTCACCACCTGATCCTGCCCGAGCCACTGCTGATGTCCAAGACTACCTGGGAGAAACTGACCCCGGAGCAGCAGACACTGGTCAAGAAACTGGCCAAGGAAGCACAACTGGAAGAGCGTGACCTGTGGGTAGCCAAGGAAACCGCCAGCGACGAGAAGCTCAAAGCCGAAGGCGTCGAGTTCATCGAAGTGGACACCAAACCGTTCTACGAAGCGACCGCTCCGGTTCGTGAGAAGTACGGTGTTCAGTACGCCGATCTGATCAAGCGCATCGAAGCCGTTCAGTAATCCTCTCGCGCAAGCGCATGGAGTCGGCGTATTGCCGGCTCCATGCAATCCGGTGAAGTCTCATGAAAAACCTGGTTCTAGGCGTCAACGACGCCATCTACCGTGCCTGTATCGCTACCGCCGGCCTGGCAATCGTGATCATGGCCACGATCATCCCCTGGGGCGTATTTAGTCGTTACGTGCTGGGTCAAGGATTGGGCTGGCCCGAGCCTATCTCCATCCTGCTGATGGTGCTGTTCACCTTCGTCGGTGCCGCCGCCAGCTACCGCGCTGGCGCTCACATGGCTGTGACTTCGCTGACCGATCGCCTGCCACAAACCCTGGCACCGCTGATCACTCTATTCGTGCGCCTGACCATGGGAGCGGTTGCGCTGTTCATGCTGATCTGGGGTTACAAGCTCTGCGCTGCGACTTGGCATCAGTATCTGAGCACCCTTCCTTCGGTAAATGTTGGCATCAGCTACCTACCGATTCCGCTGGGTGGATTCATCACCCTTATGTTCGTCATCGAGCAATTGCTATACGGCGATCAGAACAAACGTCGAGTCGTTGATTTCGAGCATATCGAAGACTCCAAGGAGGCCGTGTAATGGATGCCGCCATTCTCTTAGGCAGCTTCATCGTCCTGATCCTGCTACGCGTCCCCGTCGCTTACTCTCTCGGCATCGCAGCCCTTATTGGCGCCTGGTGGATCGATATCCCTCTGCACGCCGTGATGATCCAGATCGCCGGTGGCGTGAACAAATTTTCTCTGCTTGCCATTCCATTCTTCGTGCTGGCCGGTGCAATCATGGCCGAAGGCGGCATGGCTCGGCGCCTGGTGGCCTTCGCCGGCGTACTTGTCGGTTTCGTACGCGGCGGCCTGTCGCTGGTGAACATCACCGCGTCCACCTTCTTTGGTGCCATCTCCGGCTCGTCCTTGGCCGACACCGCGTCGGTGGGTTCGGTGCTGATTCCGGAAATGGAGAAAAAGGGCTATCCACGTGAATTCGCCACCGCCGTGACCGTTTCCGGCTCGGTACAGGCACTGCTTACCCCGCCCAGCCACAACTCGGTAATCTACTCGCTGGCCGCTGGTGGCACAGTGTCAATCGCCGCGCTGTTCATGGCAGGTATCGGCCCAGGTTTGCTGATGAGTGCAACCATGGCCACTCTGTGCCTGTGGTTCGCCAAGAAGCGCAACTATCCGAAAGGTGAAGTGATCCCGCTGCGTCAGGCGATCAAGATCTGCGTCGAAGCGCTGTGGGGCCTGATGACCATGGTCATCATCCTCGGCGGCATCCTCTCTGGCGTGTTCACCGCCACCGAGTCCGCGGCTGTGGCGGTGATCTGGGCGTTCTTCGTCACCATGTTCATCTACCGCGACTACAAGTGGCGCGAACTGCCGAAGATGCTGCATCGCACCGTGCGCACACTGTCGATCGTGATGATCCTCATCGCCTTCGCGGCGGCGTTCGGCTACATCATGACGCTGATGCAGATTCCTTCGAAGATCACTACCGCGTTCCTGGCCTTCTCGGACAACCGTTACGTGATCCTGATGTGCGTCAACTTCATGCTGCTGGTACTCGGCACGTTGATGGACATGGCACCGCTGATCCTGATCCTCACCCCGATCCTGCTGCCAGTGGTGACCTCCTTCGGAGTCGACCCGGTGCATTTCGGCATGATCATGCTGGTCAACCTGGGCATCGGTTTGATCACACCACCCGTTGGGGCGGTACTGTTCGTGGGTGCCGCGATCGGCAAAGTGACCATCGAAGCGACAGTGAAGGCGCTGCTGCCGTTCTACGCCGCTCTGTTCATGGTTCTGATGGCTGTAACCTACATCCCGGCAATCTCGCTGTGGCTGCCTAGCGTCGTACTCTGATACTGCTACACCCGCGGCGGGTCATGTGTTTCACATGACCCGCCGTTTTTTTAGCGCAGCGAGAACGGCCACCAAACCGTCAGGCGCTCAAGGCTAAACACGATACGGAAATTGCTGCCATGACCTCTCCTGCCCTGTTTCCCCGCCACATCGCTGTGCTGCTACTGGCTCTGCTGGCCTGCTCCTTCGCCGGCAACCACATCGCTGCACGTATCGCATTCGACAACGACACCGGCCTGCTGCTGGCGATTCTGTGCCGTTCCGGTGTAACCATGCTGGTGCTGCTGGGCATCGTGCTCTGGCAACGCCAGGCTCTGCAGATGCCTCCGGGCACCTGGCGCTGGCAATTGCTGCTGGGCCTGCTGATCGCCACCCAGAGCATTTGCCTGTACTCCGCCGTGGCGCGCATTCCAGTGGCGCTGGCGCTGCTGATCGGCAACACCTTCCCGATCATCCTTGCTCTGCTCACCTGGGCACTGGGTGGCTCGGCGCCGACGCGTCGCACGGTAATGCTCATGGGCCTGATCCTGGTGGGCCTGGTGTTCGCCCTGGATCTGCCCGCACGCCTGAACGCCAGCGAGCCGGCCGGCCCGGAATGGGTGGTTGGAGTGAGCGTGTCGTTCCTGGCCGCCTGCGTGTTCGCCTGCGCACTGTGGATCACCGACCACAAGCTGTCGAGCCTGCGCGGCTCGGTGCGCAGCATGCTGACCCTGATGATCGTGTTCAGCAGCATGGCCATCGCCGGCAGCGCCGACCTGATTCCCGGCGGCATGAACCTGCCAGGCAACTCCACCGGCTGGATGGCACTGGGCGCCCTGGTACTGCTCTACGGCATCGCCTTCTGCATGCTGTTCGTCACCGTACCGCGCCTGAACATGGCCAAGAACGCACCGGTGATGAACATGGAGCCGATTGCCACGCTGCTGTTCGGCTGGCTGCTGCTGGATCAGATATTGAGCGGTATGCAGATGATCGGCGGCGCGATCGTGCTGGCGGGGATCGTACTGCTGACGTATCGCAAGGATGCCTGAGAGTCTGTCTACGATCAGTTGCGCATCGGCCCTGCAGCGTTAGGAGCAGGCTGGTGCGCCAGTCCGATCAGGGGGCCGTTTGCGGCTAACGCACTCTTAGTGCGGCTCCGAAGGAGCGAGTCATGCTCACTTACAAAGTCGCCCGCGACGCCAACCGCTCCGCCTGTTTTTACTCGCTGAAGCTCACCCTGCGGGCCAGCCTTCCAGCTAGACGAATTCTAAAGGGCGTCTCTGACTTGCAAGACTCAGGCTTGCTTGACGACCACTTCCGCTGCCTCATGGGCCTGACGCAGCCGCTCGCGGCTGTTGGTCAGGTGCAGCCGCATGGCGGCACGAGCGGCGTCGGAGTCCTGGCGAGCAATCGCTTCGTAGATCTGCTCATGCTCACGCTCCAGGCGCGCCATGTAGTGAGCATGATCATCGTGGGCGATACGTGCCGAGTTCAGCCGGGTACGTGGAATGATGCTGGTACCCAGATGACTCATGATGTCAGTGAAGTAGCGGTTGCCGGTCGCGTGGGCGATCTGCAGGTGGAACTGGAAATCGGACGATACCGCATCGCTTTCATGGGCCGCGCCTTCATTCAACGCATCGAGCGCCTGGCGCATCGACGCCAGTTGCTCGGCGGTACGCCGCTGGGCAGCCAGGCCAGCCGACTCCACTTCCAGGCTGATACGCAGCTCGAGCACTGCCAGCACTTCACGCAGCGTGACGATGGTCGCCGGGTCGATACGGAAGCCACCAGGGTTCGGCATGTCCAGTACGAAGGTGCCAATGCCATGGCGGGTTTCTACCAGGCCGGAAGCCTGCAACCGCGACAGTGCTTCGCGCACCACGGTACGGCTGACGCCCTGCTCTTCCATGATCGCCGACTCGGTCGGCAATTTATCGCCACGCTTGATCACCCCATCGCGAATGCGCTGGGAAAGCTCCGCGACCAACTCCTGAGCCAGGCTGCGATGCTTGCGTCGCGCGCGTGGCGGCGTGTTCTGATTTTCCATAGCAATCATTATCGTCTGGATAGCCAAACTGCATCATATATCAGGCGGTTGTATGATGACACGTTCTTCGTTTATCTCCGGCAAATGACTCGTTAACTGCACAGGTACCGCACCATGCCGCTCGACACCTTGCATCTGCAGGATCGCTTCACCCGCCTCACGCTGGCGCCGCAGACCGGCGGCAGCATCGCCAACTGGACGGTCAAGGACAGCGGTCAGCCTTTGCTGCGCCCTAGCGATGAGCAGGCCTTGCAGGCTGGCACTCCTCGCCGGCTCGGCTGCTACCCGCTGGCCCCCTGGTCGAACCGTATCAGCGATGGCGGCTTCGATAACCCGCAAGGCTGGCTCGCTCTGGAAGCCAACGCAGACAACTCACCCATGCCGATTCATGGCAGCGCCTGGCAGCAACCCTGGCAAGTGGTCGAGCACAACGAAGTTTCGGCCCTGTTGCGCCTGGAAAGCCAGATACCGTTCGCCTATATCGCGCAGCAACGGATTCGTCTGCACGAAGGCCGCCTGGACATCCACCTGCAGGTCACCCATATGGCTGACGCCCCGATGTGGCATGGCCTGGGCCTGCATCCCTACTTCCCACGCCTGCCAAACACCCGCTTGCAGGCTCGTGCAGAACAAGTCTGGCAATGCGGCAGTGACAGCCTGCCGACCCATCTCAGCGAATTACCGGCAGACTGGAATTTCGCCGAAGAGCGCGATCTGCCACTGCAACACACCGACAACGCCTTTACCGACTGGAATGGCCAGGCGCGCATTCTGCAGCCCGACGCCGGCTACAGCCTGGATATCAGTGCAGAAGGCAGCGGCCTGTACCTGCTGTTCTGCCCCGAACAGATGCCGTTCTTCTGCTTCGAGCCAGTCAGTCACCCGGTCAACGCCCACCATATGCCCGGCAAACCGGGACTGGTGCTGTTATGCAGGGGGCAGAGCCACAGCCTGACTTTCAGCCTGCAATACAACCCGCTGACCTGAAGCAACACCGGTCACATCCTGCGACGACGGTACTGGACTTTCGATGTACTTTGGCGATAATCAACCGCCTTACCCTATCTCCGGCCGCGCGTGCCGCGAATAACCGGAACTTTGGTGGGGTAAACGTTTCAAACAGATGTGGCGACCGTATCAGTAAGACCGCCCGGTCTTACGTTGTCGCCCCTCTCCTTATCAGAAATCATGGGTACTATCGTGACGAAAGACGAACTGCGCGCCGAACTCGAGCGCCAGGCGCAGCGTTACAAGGATGTATACGGCGGTGAGGTCATCACTTACGCCGCCCAACCGGATCCGGAACGCAAGCCGTGGCGCAAGCGAGCCAGCCTGCTCGATCAGGCATTCGATAAAGAAATCGAAAAGATCGAGAAAGACTTGTCCAGCAAGGCTGAAGCCAGGGCCGAAAACGCCAGCGCCTGACGACCTGGTCAATGCCGGCTAGCGCGCAAGCCCCCCGGCACGGCTGACTCAGCGCCGCTTGGATGTGGACTTGCCGCCCAGTAAAGACCCCATCAAGCCCCGAACCAGCTGCCGACCGAGCTGATTGGCGACCTGGCGCATGGCACTTTTCACCGCCTGGCCGGCCAACCCACCGAGAAACTCGCCGGCCACGCTGGTGGTAGACGGTGCCTCCTTGCCCGCCTGAACCTGCTCACTCGCCTGGGCCGCGCGTGCGGTCAGAATCTCGTAAGCCGACTCCCGGTCAAAGGGCTTGTCGTAACGACCGGCCAACGGCGACTGACGAATCAAGCCAGCGCGCTCACCCTCCGACAGCGGCCCAATACGCGACTGCGGCGGTGCAATGGCGACACGCTGCACCATTGCTGGTGTGCCTTTATCCTCCAGTGTTCCCACCAGGGCTTCACCGATACCCAGTTCGGTCAGCACCGACAGACAATCGAACGCCGGATTGGGACGAAACCCATCAGCCACCGCCCGTAGCGCCTTCTGCTCCCGTGTGGTGAATGCCCGCAGGCCATGCTGAATGCGCAAACCAAGCTGCGCCAGCACATCGTCCGGCAGGTCGCCCGGCGACTGGGTGACGAAATACACGCCCACGCCTTTCGAGCGGATCAGCCGCACCACCTGCTCCAGCCGCGCCTGCAAGGCCTTCGGCGTATCGGCAAAAAGCAGATGCGCCTCATCGAAGAACAGCGCCAGGATCGGTTTGTCGGCATCGCCGCGTTCGGGCAGTTGCTCGAACAACTCAGCCAACAGCCATAGCAGGAAGGTGGCATAGACCTTGGGTGCCTCATGCACCAGGCGACTGGCATCGAGCAGGTGAATACGGCCGCGGCCATCACGATCCGGCTGCATGATGTCTTCGAGCTGCAGCGCCGGCTCGCCGAACAGCGCCTCGCCCCCCTGCTGCTCCAGGCTGGCCAGACGCCGCAACAACGCTTGCGACGATGTCGTGGTGAACAACGCGCTATCGGCGCCCAGCACCTGCGGCTGCTCCTTGAGGTGAGTCAGCAGCGCCTTGAGATCCTTCAGGTCGAGTAGCAACAGCCCTTCACGGTCGGCCACCTTGAACGCGGCATACAGCGCCGCCTGCTGGCTATCGGTGAGCTCCAGCAATGCGCCCAGCAACAAGGGGCCCATTTCACTCAGGGTCGTGCGCAGCGGATGGCCGCTTTGCCCGTGCACGTCCCACAGGCTGACCGGATAGGCCGTCGGGCTGTGCGCCAGCCAGGGCATGCTGGCGATACGCTCGGCAATCTTGCCCTGAGGCGCACCCGCGGCGCCGAGGCCACACAGGTCGCCCTTCACATCGGCAGCAAAGACGGCGACGCCCGCATCGCTGAAATTCTCGATCAGACGCTGCAAGGTCACGGTCTTGCCGGTACCCGTGGCACCGGCGATGAGGCCGTGGCGGTTGGCCAGGCGCAGTGATTGCCCGACTGTCTGGCCATCGCCGTCAGCCCCGAAAACGAATTGCTGATTCAAAGACATAATGCCGTCCCTTGGATTAAAGCCTTGCAGCCTCGATGCCGACCTAAACGCCAGGCGAAGCCCCATCAGGCCCACCCGCTCCATTCGCCAAATGGCGACGTCCCACCAGACTGATTCTAGTGACTTGCGAACGCAAGATGCCGTGATGAGAAACCTGCAGCTCGGCCACAAGCTTCTGCTGGCCGCCACCCTGGTGGTTAGGGTCGCCTTCACGCCGTTCAGTCTCGACAACGACAGCCGACAGCGCTAAGCCGAAAAAAAGCCTGACAGTCGCCAACCGCATTGGTGAGGTCGATGGTATGCACCCGTCAGTAACCATTTTTCAGGGTCAATTACTTGTCCGGCGTGACGTCCCGCTCGCGCTGCAGACGCTGCCACAGCGCTTCGGCACCTTCGAAGTCGCTGCCATCCTCTTCGCTCAACGCCTCCGGATCGTAACGCCGAACGCAACCCTCACCCAGAGTGGGTGGTGGCATGGCCGTACCGGGCTCGCGTGGTTTGTCGTCGCTCATGGCATTTCAGGCGCGTTGGTGGCCTTCTTCATGCTGGGCGAACTCCTTCACAGCCAGCAACACATCGTGACGGCTGATCTGACCGACCAGCTTACCGCCTTCCACTACGGGGAAACGTCGGCGCCGCCCTTTCAGGAAACGCTCGGCCAGATCGATGATATCGGCTTCCGGCGAAGTGGTTTCGACGTTGGCGGTCATGTAAGAGCTGATGGTTCCGCCAGTAGACTCGTAATAGGCCCCCTGAAGAATGCCACGCAGACAATCGCCTTCCGACAGCAGACCGACCAGACGACCCTGACCGTCGACCACCGGCGCGCCGGAAATACGGTGCTCCAGCAATCGGTTGATGGCCGTGAACAGATCGGTGTCGGCATGGAAGGTGACCAAATGACGGGTCATGTAATCACGCACTTTTACGGACTTGAGCATGAACGCGGACTCCCTTATTCGAGCATCGGGCCGAATGGATCAATCGAACACGACGGTCTTGTTGTTGTGCACCAATACCCGGTCTTCCAAGTGATAGCGTAGACCGCGGGAAAGCACCATCTTTTCCACGTCCTTGCCGAGGCGCACCATCTCTTCGATGCTCTCGCGGTGACTGACGCGCACCACATCCTGCTCGATGATCGGCCCGGCATCCAGTTCTTCGGTCACATAGTGGGAGGTCGCGCCGATCAGCTTGACGCCGCGCAGCGAGGCCTGATGGTAAGGCTTGGCACCTACGAAGGACGGCAGGAAGCTGTGGTGAATGTTGATCACGCGCTGTGCATAGTCCAGACACAATTTGGGCGGCAGGATTTGCATGTAGCGAGCCAGCACGATGGCATCGGCGCGATGCTCTTCAACCAGGCGCGCGACCTCATCGAAAGCCGGCTGCTTGTTCTGCGGATCCACCGGCACATGGATGAAAGGAATGCCGTGCCACTCGACCATGCTGCGCAGGTCATCATGGTTGGAAATCACGCAGGGGATATCGCAATCGAGTTCATTGCTGTGCCAGCGATGCAGCAGGTCGGCCAGGCAGTGGGACTCACGGCTGGCCATCAACACGACGCGTTTCTTCTGCGCCGAATCGGTGATCCGCCACTCCATGGAGAATTCACGGGCGATCGGCGAGAACGCCTGGTTGAAGCCGTCGAGGTCGAAGGGCAACGAATCGGCACGAATTTCATGACGCATGAAGAACCAGCCGCTCTGCGTGTCCGAGTGGTGGCTCGCCTCGGTGATCCAGCCGTTGTAGGTCGCCAGGAAGTTACTGACCTTGGCCACGATGCCGGTACGGTCAGGGCAGGCGATGACCAGCCGAAAAGTGCGCATGAACAACTCCAGAGAATTAGCGAAGGCGCGCATTTTAGCCAGACTAACGAAAAACTGCAGTATCCCGACGGGCCTGACTGCGCGCCCTCCGTCAGCCTACCCCATGGTCGTGAGGAAAAACGCCGGTAAGCCAGGTGGTAACGCGCTCGCCAACAAACGAAAAGACGAGTAATTCCCGCATATTTTAAGTGCCAACAAAACAGTAAATTCGTGTTACCGACTGCAACTTCTCTTTGCCCCGTTTACTACAAAGCGGTTTACTTATAATTAACCGATGTCTACTATGAGCAATACTTGGCCACTACCCCCTGCATTAAAGGTAAGCACATGTCCCTGATCACCGAATACCGCAGCCTCGAAGAAAATATCAAAGAACTGCAAGAGCGCCTGAAGAACCTGTCGCAAGACGACAAACTCAAGAAAGAACTGGAATTCGAAGGCAAACTGCGCACCCTGATGGGCGAATACCAGAAGTCGCTGCGCGACATCATTGCTCTGCTCGATCCTGACGCTAAAGTCGGCAAAGGGCCGCGCAATGCCAAAGCCGCACCAACTGGCACCAAGCGCGCTCGTAAAGTTAAGCAGTACAAAAACCCGAACACTGGCGAAGTCATCGAAACCAAAGGTGGCAATCACAAAACGCTGAAAGAGTGGAAAGCCAAGTGGGGCGCTGACGTCGTTGAAGGCTGGGCCACCCTGCTGGGCTAATGCCAAACCGGGGCTGTGAGTCCATGAAGAACGCCAGCACTGCTGGCGTTTTTTATGGGCGCGATTACCAGACCCTGGAAAGAAAACCACCACGAACAGAATCACCGTGAACCCGGCCTGTTCTGATCCGCAGAAATTTCCCCTCCTTCGTTTCCTTGCTGGCCGTACTAGTCAGCCATTGGTTTACAGTGCGTAACGCTGACGCAAATCCCGGGCATGCGCTCTCCATGCCTCCAGTATTACTCGCTGAGCATCTGTCGCTCCGGTCAGGTATTGCGCCACGTCCGCCTCGAAACTCGCCAGGGTATTGGGCGCCCCCCATTCGGGTTGGCTAAGCCGTTGCTGACAGAACTCATGCCAGCGCTGCTGTTCCTCGCCATTCAAGGTCGCGGGAAAGTTGCGCGCTCGATAACGGAACAGTAATTCGGGTAACCGATGATCGTCGAAGGGCCAGCTCTGCGCCCCTAACTGTAATGGATCGCTAGTACGCACTTGCTCACACAGTCGTCGGTCACGATCGCCGATAAAACCGTCATACAACTGCTGTTCCGGATCAATGGCTGTGGCAAAACTTTCCTCTTCATAGATCTGCAGCAATTTGTCCTGCCACTCGGGCTGACAATCGATCAGGCGCTGTGCGCGAGCCAGGTAATCAGCCTTATCCAACTGCAGCCGCTGACAATCCTCCGCACGCAACACATTCAACGGGGCAACCACCGGGCACCGGTTGATATGGATAAGTTTGAGTGGCACCGGTTGTTCGCCTTCGGCTAACTCATCTCGCCGGGTATACAGACGACGGCGCAGCGTCTCGCCATCTTCTTCCAGCAACGGGGCAACATCGAGGTGCAGGTCGCAAACGATCAACGCGTTGCGATTGCGCGGATGCCAGGCCAGCGGTAGCACGATGCCCAGATAATGACGAGCCCCGGCAAACCGCCCGGATACGTGCACCAGCGGCTGCAACAAGCGGATCTGGTCGAGCACCCGCTGCTTGCTGCGCAACCCGTAGAGGTAATCGTAGAGCTTCGGTTGGCGCTCGCGCACCAGACGCGCCAGAGCGATGGTGGCGCGCACATCGGACAGCGCATCGTGGGCCTGACCATGCTCGATGCCGTTGGCGACGGTCAGCCGCTCGAGTTTGAGGCTGACGCCCGCCTCGTCCTGCGGCCACTCGATACCCTCCGGGCGCAATGCATACGCAGTTCGCACCATGTCGATGAGATCCCAGCGACTATTGCCACCCTGCCACTCGCGCGCATAAGGATCGAAGAAGTTGCGATACAGGCTGTAGCGCGTCACCTCGTCATCGAAACGCAGGCTGTTGTAACCCACGCCACAGGTACCAGGGCGTGCCAGTTCGGCATGCACGCGCGTCATGAATTCGGCTTCGCCCAGCCCCTCGCGAGCCAGCCGCTCAGGGCCAATACCGGTAATCAGGCAGGCGGCCGGGTGTGGCAGGATGTCGTCGCTGGGCTGGCAATAGAGATTGAGCGGCGCTTCGATTTCGTTGAGCTGCTCATCGGTGCGGATACCCGCGACCTGGAGTGGCCGATCACGGCGCGGGTCGATACCCGTGGTTTCGTAGTCGTACCAGAAGAGACTGGTGGGCACGGCGTGCTCCTATGGCGAGTGAACGTCGCAGTCTAGGTTCGTTACCGCTTCATCACAAACCACAAAACCCGATTAAAAGCTTGATCGCCCGCACACCTGGGTGAAGCCGCAGTGCGTTTGTCCTTGTGACGTTCTTCTTCCACTACTAATATCAAGAAACAATCTTACTCACACTCGCCAAGGATGAATCATGAGTGACGCTATCTCCACCAATCCCTACGCCGTCCCCACCAGCGAGTTGCAGGAAGCGCCCAGTGGCGACCAGACACCGAGCATTGAACAGGCGCTGAGCCGCGGTTACGATTTCAGCATCGGCTCACTGATCAGCGAAGCCTGGCAACTGACCAAGGGCACCAAAGGCATCATCATCGGTGGTTTCCTGGTGTTTTACGTGGCGATGTTCATTGCCTCGTTCGTGATCGGTGCAGTACTCGGCGTGTTCACCCTGTTCAGCGAAAACCTGGTTCTGATCATCATAAGCCAGGTCGTGACGACCATCCTCGCGTCTGCTGCGGCTTACCCCTTCATGGCCGGCCTGAATATGGTCGGTATCCGCCGTGCAGCCGGACAACCGTTTAGCTTCAATGAAATTTTCAGCCACTTCGGTCGTACCGTACCGCTGCTGATCACCGCGGTGGTGATGATGCTGCTCATCTATATCGGTATCTTCCTGTTGGTGCTTCCAGGCATCTACCTGGCGGTCGCCTACATGCTGGCGATTCCTCTGGTGGTCGAGCGTGGCCTGTCGCCCTGGCAAGCCCTGGAAACCTCGCGCAAGGCCATCAGCCAGCACTGGTTCAAGGCATTCGGCCTGTTCCTGCTGCTCGGCCTGATCGTCGCCATCAGCGCCATCCCGCTGGGCATCGGCCTGATCTGGAGCGTACCTCTGTTCGTCGTGGCCATGGGTGTGCTGTACCGCACCATCTTCGGCGTGCTGCCCGTCGCACGCTAAGGCCCCTTCCACCTGGCCGCGCTCGCGCGGTCAGGTTGCTTCCTGCCTCGCTGCTGGCTAGCATCGGGCTTTGCTCATACGACGTGACGATGCCACCTTCCTCTGTTTCCCCTCTCATTCGACAACAGCAGCCGGTGCTGGACACGCGCTATCAGGTGGAAACTCCGGAAGGCATCGATCTGGCATTGCGACCAGCCGGCCTGATACCACGGGCGCTGGCCTTTACCATCGACCTGCTGATCCGCGGCACGATTCTCGCTGTCGTCTACCTGACTCTGGGCTTGTTCGGCCAACTCGGCATGGGCATTGCGACCATCATGCTGTTCCTGGTGACCTGGTGGTACATGGTGCTGTTCGAGGTGCTCAACCAGGGACGTTCGCCAGGCAAGCAAATGCTTGGCCTGCGCGTGGTGCATGACGACGGCACACCAATTGGCTGGCCAGCGTCGCTGACCCGCAACCTGCTGCGTTTCGTCGACCTGCTGCCATTCGCCTACACCCTGGGCATCATCAGTTGCCTGAGCAACCGTGCCTTCAAACGCCTTGGCGACATTGCCGCCGGTACCCTGGTGGTCTATCGCGATCAGCCCATCGAGCGCCCCAACCTGCCTGAGGCCGAAGCGCAGCGTGCGCCCTTCCCTCTCGACTTCGCCGAGCAGCGCGCCATGCTCGCCTTCGCCGAGCGCGGCGAACGCCTGTCGACTGCACGGCGGGCCGAGCTGGCCGCCATTCTCGCAGAACCGTTGCAAGTGGGTGCCGAGCACGCGGAAAGCAGGATCAACGGTATCGCCCGCAGTCTGTTGGGGCCGACATGAAACAGAGTCTTTTCGAAGTCCGGCACCAGCCTCAGTGGCAGACATTCGCCGAGCAGCTGGATCGACTGGAGAAAGGCAGTGCCGATGCGGAGAAAAGCCGCACCTTCGCCGCCGACTACCGACGCCTGTGTCAGCACCTCGCTCTGGCCAGGGAGCGCGGCTACAGCAACCACCTGATCGATGAGTTGCAACAACTGGCGTTGCGAGGCCACCAGCAGTTCTATCGTCACCGCAGCGCCATAGGGCCGCAGCTGATCGCTTTCGTGCTGGCCGGCTTTCCGCGTCTGGTGCGCGAGGAATGGCGCCTGGTGACGATCGCCAGCCTGTTGTTCTTCGGCAGCCTGGCGTTGATGGGCGTGCTCGTTTACCTGTTTCCCGATCTCGTCTACAGCGTCATGGATCCCAGCCGCGTCAGCGAGATGGAGAGCATGTACGATCCCGATACCACGCGCCTGGGGCGTTTCGGCGAACGCGACTCCGGTGACGACTGGATGATGTTCGGCTACTACATCATGAACAACATCGGCATCGCCTTTCAGACCTTCGCCAGCGGCTTGCTGTTCGGGGTCGGCAGCCTGTTCTTCCTGTTATTCAACGGTTTGATGATCGGTGCAGTGGCCGGTTACCTGACGCAGCTGGGCTACAGCGAAACCTTCTGGTCGTTCGTGATCGGCCACGGCGCCTTCGAACTGACCGCCATCGCCCTGGCCGGCGCCGCGGGCCTCAAGCTGGGCTGGGCGCTGCTCGCTCCCGGCCGCCTGCCTCGTGGTGAAGCGCTGCGCCTGGCGGCAATACGCGCCGTCAGGCTGCTCGGCGGCGCTGCACTGTTTCTGCTGATCGCCGCCTTCATCGAGGCCTACTGGTCCTCCATGACCTTCACCACCCCCCATATCAAATACTGGGTTGGCGCCGGACTCTGGGCGCTGGTGCTGGCTTACCTGTGTCTGGCCGGCAGGGGGCAGCATGCGCCTGACTGACGCCAGCGTGGCGATCCGCCCGCGCACGCCCTGGGAAGCCATCGATCTCGGCGTCCTCATGGCCGGCCGCCATCGCAGCCTGCTGATGGCCAGTTGGGCCGTCGTCACCCTGCCGATTTTCGCCGTGCTCTGTGGGCTGCTGTGGCAGTACCCGTCGTGGGCCATATTCATTTTCTGGTGGTTGAAGCCGGCCTATGAACGGCTGCCGCTGTACATCCTGTCGCGTTCCCTGTTCGGCGAAACGCCGACACTGAAGCAGGCGCTCAAAGCCTTTCCCGGCCTGCTCAAACCGCAACTTCTGGCCAGCCTGACCTGGCGCCGCCTCAGCCCCACTCGCAGTTTCGACCTGCCGGTACTGCAGCTCGAAGGCCTCAAGGGCAAGGCACGCACGCAACGCCTGAACGTGCTGGCACAACGCGATGCCGGCGCCGCGACCTGGTTGACCCTGGTCGGCGTACATCTGGAGATCGCTCTGTGGATCGGCCTGGGCAGCCTGGTGTACCTGCTGCTGCCCGCACAGATGGAAACGGAGTGGGACTGGCAGAGCCTGATCAGTGGCGATACCAGCCAATGGTTCTGGCTGGAACATCTGTCCAACCTGTTATACGTCCTGCTGCTGGTTTTCTGGGAACCGATCTACGTCGCCTGCGGTTTCAGCCTGTACCTGAACCGCCGCACCGCTCTGGAAGGCTGGGATATCGAGCTGACGTTCCGCCGCCTGCGCCAGCGCCTCACCGGCGTCGCCTACGCCCTGTTGCTGGGCTTCGGCATGCTAGCGCTGCACGCCCCCACACCTGCCTTCGCAGACACAGCGCACAACTGCCCGCTGCCCAGTGAAGACCCGAATGGCCCGGAAGCGCCACGGCTGCTCGCCCAACCGCTGACCAGCGAGGCTTCGCGCGAATCCGTGCTGGCGATTCTCGACGAGCCGCCCTTCGAGAACCGCGAGACAGTGACTCGCTGGCGTTTCGGTGACGACACCGAGAAGGCCGAGGAAGAGTCGTCGGAGGACTTGGCCAAGGCACTGGAAGCCCTGTTCAAGATGGTCGAGAACTGGAGCGCGCTGAAAGGCATCGCCCTGTTCTTCGAGGCCCTGCTATGGGCGCTGCTGATTGGCAGCATCGGTCTGGTGATCTGGCGTTACCGCGAATGGCTGAGCACCTTCGCCGGCCGAGCACGGCTGCGACTGCCCGAAAGAGGCGAAGCGCCGAGCCAGCTATTTGGCCTGGAAGTGGTGCCGCAGAGCCTGCCGGATGATATCGCCAGCACCGTCGAACGACTCTGGCAGGACGATCCGCGCGCAGCGCTGGGCCTGCTCTACCGCGCCCTGCTCAGCCGCCTGATTCACGACCACAAACTGCCGCTCAAGAGCTCCCATACCGAAGCCGAGGTACTGCCCCTGGTCGACGGCCTCGACGATCCGGAACTGAGCATCTTCAGCCAGACCCTGACCCGTCACTGGCAGAACCTCGCTTACGGCCATCGCCTGCCGCCGGCAGAGCTGAGCTCCGTCCTGTGCAATGACTGGCGACGCCTGGTCGAACAGGGTGGCCGGTCATGAACCGTACCGCACGTTTCGTCCTCGGCGCATTGCTGGTACTGGGCCTTGGTCTGCTCGGCAGCTACCTGCTGGGCCGCGCCGAGCCCTACGAAGATGTAGTGAGCCACGGGCCATCCCCGGAGGCGCGTGCCAACCCCTACATGGCTGCTGAACATTTTCTGCGTAAGCAGGGCCTCGAGGTGGCGCGTGCCGACAACCTCGCCGGCCTGGCCACATTACCCAGCCGCGGGCATACCCTGCTGCTGCTCGGCAACCGTAGCAACCTGACGCCGCGGCAGAGCGAGCGCCTGCTGCAGTGGGCGGCCCAGGGTGGCCACCTGTTGTTCGTCGCCGAGCGCATGTGGGACGAAGAGGAAGGCAAGAGCGGCGACCTGCTGCTCGATGCCCTGGGCGTGCAACAGTATCCGGTCGAGAAACTCGACGAATATGGCGAGGAAACCTCGGACTCGGCCGGCGAAGAAAGCGAAGAAGAGTCGACGGATGCCTACCCGGAGCTGACCAAGCTTTATCTGGAGAACGAGCAGGCGCCGGCCTATATCGACTTCGATACCGACTTCCACCTCTACGACGCCAACAACCTTGCCCACGTCTGGGCCAACAGCGGCGAAGCCACGCACCTGCTGCAGATCTATCACGGCGAAGGCCTGATCAGCGTCGTCACCGATGCGTGGATCTGGCAGAACCCCAGCCTGGCCGATCACGACAACGCCTGGCTGCTCTGGTACCTGAGCCAGGACAGCGCCGTGACCCTGGTCTACAACGCCGACCGCGACAACCTGCTGACCCTGTTGCAGCGGCATTTCGCTCCGGCTCTGCTGGCCCTCGGCTTGCTGGTGGCGCTGGTGCTGTGGCACGTTGGCCAGCGTCAGGGCCCATTACTGCAGCCACAGCCAGCGAGCCGTCGGCAACTTCAGGAGCATCTGCGCGGCGCGGCCGACTTCCTGCTGCGCCATGGTGGCCAGCAGCGCCTGCTGAACAATCTGCAGCAGGACATCCTGCGCCGCGCCCGTCGCCGTCATCCCGGCTTCGAGCGTCTGGGGGTCGCCGAGCAATGGCAGATTCTCGGCCGCCTCAGCCGCCAACCGTCTACCGCCATCAGCCAGGCCATGCGTCCGCTGAGCAAGAAACGTCTTTCCGCCAACGACTTCACCCGTCAGGTCGCCCACCTGCAAACACTCAGGAATGCCCTATGAGCGAACACACGCCCGACCAGCCGAGCAGTCCGATCAGCGAACCTGCCAGCCAAGCCGCTGCCGCGCCGGCCGCCAGCCATATCGCCCAGCAGCGCCAACGCGCCAGCCAACTGGCCCAGGCCCTGCGCCTGGAACTGCAGAAGGCCGTGATCGGCCAGACGGCAGTGATCGACGATGTGCTCACCGCCCTGATCGCCGGTGGCCACGTGCTGCTCGAAGGCGTGCCCGGCCTGGGCAAGACCCTGCTGGTACGCGCCCTGGCCCGCTGCTTCGGTGGCGAGTTCGCGCGCATCCAGTTCACCCCGGATCTGATGCCCAGCGACATCACCGGCCACGCCGTGTACGACCTGCAAAGCGAGCAGTTCAAGCTGCGTAAAGGGCCGATCTTCACCAACCTGCTGCTGGCCGACGAGATCAACCGTGCACCGGCCAAGACCCAGGCCGCCCTGCTGGAAGTCATGCAGGAGCGCCAGGTGACCCTGGAAGGCCGTCCTCTGGCGGTGCCGCTGCCGTTCATGGTACTGGCCACCCAGAACCCCATCGAACAGGAAGGCACCTACCCGCTGCCGGAAGCCGAGCTCGACCGTTTCATGCTCAAGCTGCACATGGACTATCCCGAGCAGAATGAAGAGCTGAGCATGGTGCGTCAGGTAACCCGCTCGACCAAGGCCGACATGCTCGAAGTCACACCACTGCGTACGCTGCTGCAGGCCAAGGACGTGCTGATCATGCAGAAGATCGCCGGCGACCTGCCGCTCGACGAGCAGGTACTCGACTACGCCGTGCGCCTGGCCCGGGCGACCCGCAGTTGGCCGGGCCTGGCCATCGGTGCCGGCCCGCGCGCTTCCATCGCCCTGGTACGCGGCGCCCGCGCGCGCGCGCTGCTGCGCGGTGGCGACTTCGTGCTGCCCGATGACATCAAGGGTTGCGCCCTGGCCGTGCTGCGCCACCGCGTACGCCTGTCGCCTGAGCTGGACATCGAAGGGCTGTCCATCGATCAGGTTCTGCTGCAATTGCTCGACCAGGTTCCCGCGCCCCGTCTATGAACACCTCGATCCGGGATAACGCGGCATGAAGCCCTCCTCCGTTCTGCTCCGCCTGCTGGGCGGGCTGCTGGTGGTCGCCATCGTCCTCGGCGCGCTGGATGCCCTCTCCGTTGCCGTCCCGGAGCGCCTCGTTGCCCTGTGGTGGGGCGCGTTGCTGGTGCTCGCAGGCACCGCGCTGGTCGACGCCCTGCGCCTGTACCGCCAACCATCGCCACGCCTGCAGAGGCACCTGCCGGGCAACCTGCCGCTGGGTCGCTGGAGCGATGTGCAACTGACGGCCCATCATGCCTACTCGCGTGCGCTGCACCTCCAGGTATTCGATCATGTCCCGCAGGACATGGCCGTCGAGCATCTACCACAGCAGGTCGAACTGCGACCGGGCGAACAGACCACCTTCAGCTACCGGGTTCGCCCGCTGGTACGTGGCCATTTCGTCTTTCCACGCTGCGAGATCAGCCTGCCCAGTCCACTGCGTCTGTGGCAGTCGCGACGCTACCTGGACGTGCGCGACGAAGCACGCGTCTACCCGGATTTCGCCCGCCTGTACGGCGCGCAGTTGATGGCCGTGGACGACTGGGTCAGCCAGTTGGGTGTGCGCCAGCAGCAGCGCCGCGGTCTGGGTCAGGAATTCCATCAACTGCGCGAGTTCCGCGATGGCGACACGCTGCGCCAGATCGACTGGAAAGCCACCGCGCGCAAGCGCACGCCCATCGCCCGTGAGTATCAGGACGAACGTGACCAGCAGATCCTGTTCCTGATCGACTGCGGCCGACGCATGCGCAGCCAGGACGGCGAGCTGGCGCATTTCGATCACGCCCTCAACGCCAGCCTGCTGCTGAGCTACGTGGCTCTGCGTCAGGGCGATGCCGTGGGACTGATGACCTTCGCCGGCGAGCAAAGCCGCTACCTGGCGCCGGTCAAGGGCCAGGCCCAGGTCAATGTACTGCTCAACGCGGTTTACGACCTGCAGAGTACCCAGCGCCCTGCCGACTACGCCGTCGCGGTGGATACCCTGCTCAGCCGCCAGAGTCGCCGCGCCCTGGTGGTGCTGATCACCAACCTGCGTGATGAAGACGACGAGCAATTGCTGGGCGCCGTGAAACGCCTCGAGCGCAGGCACCGGGTACTGATCGCCAGCCTGCGCGAAGAAGTGCTCGACAGCCTGCGCCACACTCAGGTGCACGACTACGAGTCGGCGCTGAACTACTGCGGCGCCGTGGACTACCTCAACGCACGCAACACTCTGCACGAGCGTCTGGCCGCTCACAACGTCCCGGTACTCGATGCCCGCCCGGGCGAACTCGGCCCGGAGCTGGTCAACCGTTATCTGGCGTGGAAAAAGGCCGGAGTGCTGTAGAGCCACTCCTGGTAGCCCGGATGGAGCGCAGCGATACCCGGAAGATCGTTCCCTGGGTTTCGCTGCGTCAACCACAGGGGGTTGTTTGTTTCTGGCTACTGCCCTGAAACGCGCCATTCCTTATACTGCGCCCCATCGATTTCGCCTGTGGAGCATACGCCTGTGAACTTTTCCTCCTGGACACCCAAGGAGCGCCTGATTTCCGGGGCTTTCTTCGCCGTCGCCATCGGTTGCCTGCTGTACGGCTTCACATCGGGCGTACCGCCGATGAGCAGCGAGTTCTTTTCGATGTTCGCCGTGGTGTCGCTGGTGATCGGCCTGGCGCTGACGCCCCGGTTCATGCTCCAGCCGCTGCGGGAAAGCCTGGGCAGCAATCTGTCGAAACCCATGCGCATCGCCCTGGGCTTCTTCTGTGCCTTCCAGCTGATCGCGGTCATTCGCGTGATACTCGGCTGACACCCGCAGCCCGCCATTCGACGGGCTGCGGTGCTCAGTTCGCCGGCAAAGGCAGCACCGTCACCTGTACTTCAGGATCGTGATCGCCGCCGCCGAGGATCACCCCACGCAAGGGTGAAACATCGGAAAAGTCGCGGCCCCAGGCCAGGGTGATGTGCTCCAGCGCCGGCAGGATATTGTTGGTCGGATCGAAGTCCACCCAGCCATTGCGCGGGCAATACACCGACACCCAGGCGTGGGACGCATCGGCGCCAATCAACCGCGGCTGCCCGGGGGGCGGCTGGGTGAGCAGATAGCCGCTGACATAACGCGCCGCCAGACCACGGGAACGCAGACAGGCGAGCATCAGGTGGGCGAAGTCCTGACAGACCCCGCGGCGCTCCTCGAGCACCTTGAGCAAGGGCGTCGCCACCTGGGTGGCTTCGGCGTCGAAGGTGAACTCGTCGAATATTTTCTGCATCAGCGCGCGCGCCGATAACAGTAGCGGCTGTTCGGGCAGAAAACAGTCGTCGGCGAACAGGCTGAAGGCGCGCTTCAAACGCACGTAAGGTGACTGGAAGCGATAGCGCGTGGCATCCAGCAGCTCCGGCTCCCAGGGCCGGCCCTGATACCCCAGGGCGTCACAGGTGGACTCCCAGGACGGCGAATCCTGCAGATCGAGATAGGCCCGCGGCAGCACTTCGACGTTCAGCTTTGCGCAGACCTTCAAGGCGTCATGGGGGCGTTCGAAGGCCAGGCGGGTCAGCGGATTGCCGAATACATCGACGCTATCGTGACGCTGGCAGGGCTGCGGGGTGATCTGCAGGTGGCGCTCCTCGCAGCGTTGCCAGGCGCAGTCACGCGGCCACAGGTGCACCAGTTGCTGAGCCAGGGATACCGGCGAGGCATAGCGATAATGGGTGTCGTGCAACACCTGATAACGAGCACTCATGACGACCGGGTTCCCTGGCTGGCGGCGACATGCACGAAAAAGCGCAGGCCCAGTTCATCCGACACCTTGCTGGACGCCTGAGCAACGGCTTCGAGCAGATCGGCCAGGCCATCGAGCACCGCGCGAATCCCTCGCGCGCCGAACAGCGGGTTTTCCAGACTGCGCAGATCGACAGCGCTCAACTGCCGTTCGAGCTGCGCCAGCGCCGGTGCCTCGGGCAAGTGAAAGCGCTCGGCCAGGCGTTCCAGGGAGCGCAACAGCATGCGTACCTGGAACAGCACCGCGTGGGGATTCTGCTCGTCGAGCAGCAACAGATCGAGTACCGGAATGAGTTGTGCCGAAGCCATGTAGCGGGTGCGATAGGTGATGCTGCTGTTACCCAGTTCCAGCAACCACTCCAGAGCCGATTGATCATCGGGCGTGCTGCCACGCAGGAAGCCACCGACGCTGTCGCAGAGAAACTGCAGGCGTTCGATGCAGCGACCGATCATCAGAAAGCGCCAGCCGTCGTCGCGCGTCATGTCGTCCAGCGCAAAGCCGGAGAGCGCCGCCAGGGACATCAGCAGACGGTTGAGGAAATCCAGCAACTGACCGAAATCGCCGCCACGAACCTCCAGGTTCTGCGCGTCGCGCTGCAGCTCCACCAGCGCCTGCCAGTTGGCCTGGGACAGCTTGCCGCGCACGCTGCCGGCGGTCCATTGCAGGCGCTGCAAGTTGGTACGCAGGCTGGCTGGCCATTCGGCGCCGAGCACCGCTTCCAGCAGCCGTGCATCCAGCGCGCCGTGCTCTTCGTCCGGTAGCAGGCCAAGACTTTCGCCCAGATCCAGCGCAGCCTCCAGAGCCTGCGGGTCGTCATCGTCGTCGACGTAGCGGCCAAGCATGATGCGCAGCAGTCGCGCGTTGTCCTCGCAGCGCTCGCTGTAGCGACCGAACCAGAACAGGTTTTCCACCACCCGCGACGGCAGATAGGGGTCGCTGCGCACCAGGTCGGCGGCGCCCAACGGGCGCATACCATGCCACGGCTCACCAGGGCCGTGGCGCTCGCCGAGCACCCAGGTGTCCTTGCTGGCACCGCCACGCTGCATCGACACCACCTCGGCATCGGCTTCCGCGGCCACTCGGGTCAGGCCGCCCGCCATCACCCGGTAACCGTCGGCACTGGCCACGGCGAACACGCGCATGCCGATGGCCCGTGCTTGCAGCTTGCCCTCTTCGGCCTGCCAGACCGGCGCCTGGGACAGTTGCGCCAGCGCCTGAGCGACATAGGCGTAGGGGCGCAAACGCAAACGCGCGGCCAGTTCGGTACGCTGCGCGGCATCCAGATCACGGCCAAACACCGGGGTGAAACTCTGCGACGGGAAACTCGGCCGGATCAGCAGCTCTGGCAGTTTCTCCAGCGCTTCCTCCAGTACCGGTGGTTCGCCGCACCACCAACTGGCGATGCTGGGCAGCAACAGCGGCTCACCCAGTAGTTTCTCGCTGATCGCCGGCAGGAAGCCCGGCAGCCCAGGCGCTTCCAGCACGCCACTGCCCAGGGCATTGGCCACCAGCACCCGGCCCTGACGAACCGCCTCCAGCAGGCCGGGTACGCCCAGTGCGGAATCGGTGCGCAGCTCCAGGGGATCACAGAAGTCGTCATCGAGCCGACGCAGAACCGCATGCACGCGGCGTAACCCGGCGAGGGTCTTGAGATAGAGGGTGGCGTCACGCACGGTCAGGTCACTGCCCTCGACCAGCGGATAGCCGAGCTGACGAGCCAGGTACAGGTGCTCGAAATAGCTCTCGTTGAAACGCCCAGGCGTCAGCACCACCACCAGCGGCGTCTCGCCATCGGCCGGTGCCTGGCGTGCCAGGGTGTCCTGCAGGGTACGGAAGAACCCGGCCAGGTACTGCACACCGAGATCCCGGTACAGCTCGGGAAAGGCGCGGGAAACGATCTGCCGGTTTTCCAGGGCGTAACCCGCACCGGAAGGCGCCTGGGTACGATCCGCCGTTACCCACCAGCGGCCATCGGGCGCCCGCGCCAGATCCACGGCATATACATGCAGAAAGGTGCCGCCCGGTGGCTGCAGCCCCTGGCATGGCCAGAGGAAATTCTCGTGACCGAAGACCAGCTCCGGCGGCAGCAGGCCGTCGGCCAGTAACTGCTGCGGGCCGTAGAGGTCGGCCAGTACCTTGTCGAGCAGCGCCGCACGTTGCGCCACGCCAGCGGCGATGGTCTGCCACTCGGCTGCAGGAATCAGGTTGGGCAGCAGATCCAGCTCCCAGGGGCGATCCGCACCATCAGGATCGGCGTAGACGTTATAGGTAACGCCGTTCTCCTGGATCTGCCGGCTCAGCATGGCCTGACGCTGCTGCAACTGCGCCGGGCGGCTGCGCTGTAGCTGGCTCAGCAGCCTGCGCCAGTGCGGGCGTACCTGCCCGCTGGCGTCGAGCAGTTCATCATAAGCCGCATCGTTGGGTGGGTAATCGGCGAGCAGGTCAGGCATCAAGATCTCGGTGCTGTCTTTCGTGGGCTTAGCGTAGGCGTTGCGAGATAAAAGCGGAACCTGCGCCATCAGAACCCGTTTAAAGTCTCGCGAGCTAGAGCAATGCAAGGCGCTACGTAGTAACAGCCTCCGGCTGGTCAAAACAGGCGAGGAAGCGGACTGGGCTCGCATTCGAGTTTACGTGTAAATGAGCATGACTCGCTTCGCTCGCCCCTTCGGGGCCCACTAAACGTACGTTAGCCGCAAGCGGCTTGCCGAGCGCGCGGCAGTGCCGACGCGCAGCAGACTTTAAACAGGTTCTTAGATACGGCGCAGATCCAGGGTCATCGGCAGTTCCTGGTTACTGATTGGCGTCAGCGGCGCGCGTTTGCCGGGGCTGTGCCCCAGGCGGAAGAAGCGCGCCAGGCGCCGGCTTTCGGCTTCATAGGCATTCACTGGCAGGCTTTCATAGGTGCGCCCGCCCGGATGGGCGACATGATACTGGCATCCACCGATGGAGCGGTTCATCCAGGTGTCCACCAGGTCGAAAATCAAAGGCGCATGCACACCGATGGTCGGCTGCAGGCAGGCCGCTGGCTGCCAGGCGCGGAAGCGCACTCCGGCGACGAATTCGCCGACCTTGCCCGTCGCGTGCAACGGCACCGGCACGCCATTGCAGGTGAGCACGTAGCGATCCGGGGTCAGGCCATTGACCTTGACCTGCAGCCGTTCGAGGGACGAGTCGACATAGCGCACCGTGCCGCCCACTGCACCCTCCTCGCCCAGCACATGCCAGGGCTCCAGCGCCTGGCGCAGTTCCAGGTCGATGCCCTTGACGTTGAAGTCGCCAGCCTTGGGGAAACGGAACTCGAAATGCGCGGCGAACCAGTCGGCGCGCAGGCGATAACCGAAGGTGGTCAACTCCTGCAGCACATCGGCGAAATCCTGCTCGACGAAGTGCGCCAGCAAGAAGCGGTCATGCAGCTCGGTTCCCCAACGCACCAGGCGCGCGGGCCGGTAGGGCTCCTTCCAGAACCGCGCGATCAGCGCCCGCAGCAGCAGTTGCTGCGCCAGGCTCATCTGCGCGTGGGGCGGCATTTCGAAAGCACGCAGTTCGAGCAGGCCGAGGCGACCGGAGGCCGAGTCCGGCGAATACAGCTTGTCGATGCAGAACTCGGCACGGTGGGTGTTGCCGGTGACATCTACCAGCAGGTTGCGCAGCAGGCGGTCGACCAGCCAGGGCGGACACTCGCGGCCCGCTTCGGGCATTTGTGCAAAGGCGATCTCCAGCTCGTAGAGGGCGTCGTTACGCGCCTCGTCGACCCGCGGAGCCTGGGATGTCGGGCCGATGAACAGCCCGGAGAACAGATAGGACAGCGACGGGTGATTGTGCCAATAGCTGATCAGGCTACGCAGCAGATCGGGGCGGCGCAGGAACGGTGAATCCGCTGGCGTGGCGCCACCCAGGACGAAGTGGTTACCGCCTCCTGTGCCGGTGTGGCGGCCGTCGATCATGAATTTCTCGCTGCTCAGGCGACACTGACGCGCCTGCTCGTAAAGGAACTCGGTGCGCTCGACCAGTTCGTCCCAGCTGGCCGCCGGATGGATGTTCACCTCGATCACGCCAGGGTCTGGCGTAACCCGGAAGAATTGCAGCCGTGGATCGTTCGGCGGCTCATAGCCTTCGAGCAGCACCGGGCAATCCAGTTCGGCAGCGGTTTGCTCGATGGCGGCAGCCAGCTCCAGATAGTCTTCGAGATCGCTCAGCGGTGGCATGAACAGGTACAGGCGGCCATCGCGGGGTTCGGCGCACAGTGCGGTGCGCACGACATCCGCTGCCGACTGACCGCGCTTGGGTTTGCCTGGCGCATTGCCTCGGCCGCCATTCCAGACCCCGCGCTGCTGGTACTGCAGCTCGGCAGCGGCCGGCAGCGGCGCGAACACCTGGGAAGGGTCGGCCGGTGTCACGTAGGGGTATTCCTCGGCTTTGACCCAGGGCAGCGAATCCAGTGGCAGGCGGTAGCCCAGGGCCGAATCGCCAGGTACCAGGCGGCAATATTCATCGCGCAGATACCAGCAACCGCTGCGCCAGCCGGCCCTGCGGGTATCACGCGCCAACGGCAGGACATGACCGATCACCCGATCCAGCCCCTGTTCGAACACCTGACGCAGGCGCTCACGCTCAAGCGGGTCGCTCAGTCGGGAATCCTCGGGCGAGACGTTGTCGGGCAAACGCCCCTCGCGCCACAGGTAGTAGAGGCCATCCTCAAAAGCCGGAAAGCTGTGCGCGGCATCGACACCCAGGCGCTCGGCCAGGTTGGCGAGAAAGCGCGCGGCCAGCTCTGCGTCGGCGCCATAGTCGCGCCCTTCGTCGGCCAGCAGCTCGGCGTTCTGCCAGACCGGCTGACCGTCACGGCGCCAGAAGGCATTCAGCGACCAGCGCGGCAACTGCTCGCCCGGGTACCACTTGCCCTGCCCGAAGTGCACCAGGGCGGCCGGCGCGTAGTGCTCACGCAGGCGCAGGAACAGATCCGTAGCCAGACGGCGCTTGTTCGGCCCCAGGGCCGCGGTATTCCATTCAGCGTCATCCGGGTAATCGAGGGCGACGAAAGTCGGCTCGCCGCCCATGGTCAGGCGCACGTCGCCGGCCTGCAGGTCTTCGTCGACACGGCGGCCCAGCTCGACGATGTCACGCCACTGGTTGTCGCTATAGGGTTTTGTCACCCGCGGCGCTTCCCAGATGCGCTCCACGCGCATCTCATGGCTGAATTCGCTTTCGCACTCGTCCACCGCCCCACTGATCGGTGCCGCCGATGAGGGCTCCGGGCTGCACGCCAACGGGATGTGGCCCTCACCGGCGAACAACCCGCTGGTGGGATCGAGGCCGATCCAGCCTGCGCCCGGCAGGTATACCTCGCACCAGGCGTGCAGATCGGTGAAATCCACCTCGGTGCCCGACGGGCCATCCAGGGATTTGACGTCGGCGCTGAGCTGAATCAGATAACCGGAGACGAAACGCGCAGCCAGGCCCAGGTGACGGAACAATTGCACCAGTAGCCAGGATGAATCGCGGCACGAACCGGATGCATTGAGCAGGGTCTGTTCGGGCGTTTGCACGCCCGGCTCCATGCGGATCAGGTAATCGATGTCGGCGGCCAGACGCTGATTCAGGGCTACCAGGAAATCCACGCTGGGCCTTGGCGTGCGGTCGATGCTCGCCAGGTACTCGGCGAAGCGGGCTTCGCCCGGCAGCTTGACCAGATAGGGCGCCAGTTCGCGCTGCTCGCCTGCCGTATAGGTCAGGGGAATCTGTTCGGCATAAGGTTCGAGGAAGAAATCGAAGGGGTTGAACACCGCCATTTCGGCGACCAGATCCACCTCGACACGCAGTTCGCGGGTCTTCTCCGGAAACACCAGGCGCGCCAGGTAATTGCCCTGGGGATCCTGCTGCCAGTTGATGAAGTGATCGCCCGGCTCGACGCTCAGGGAGTAGGAGAGAATGCGCGTGCGGCTATGAGGTGCCGGGCGCAATCGAATGATCTGCGGCCCCAGGTTGATGGCACGGTCATAGCGATAATGGGTGATGTGGTGCAGCGCGACATGAATGGACACGGCGGGCCTCCTGCAAGCCTGGGCGATAACGATAACGGCGCAAGACTTGTGCCAGCGCCAGCTTGCGGCGGCGGGGTGAACGCCTTGACGAAGACCTGGCCCCAACATGGGGCAGACCACGCCCCATGACGAACACTACGCACCATAACAGCACCTTAGCCAGCGCAGTGCGCTTCCGTTACCATCGGCATATTCAGTAGCGAGACGCGGCATGTATATCTATCGATTGGTTCTGATCCTGGTAGTGGGCATCTACCTGTTCTCGCCCGCCATCATGGACTGGTGGATCGACCCCAATGGCGCCTGGTACCGGCCTTATATGCTGTGGCTGATCCTCATCGTGGTGACTTTCATCCTACAGAGTCAGCGCGATGCAGACGAGCTCTGACCTGATGCGGTGTAACCCGCCTACTGCCCGTTCACCTTCACTCGCAGAGCCAACGTGATGCCGATGAGCTTTAGCCTTAGCCAGCTGATGCTGGTCAGCGCCGCCTACCTGCTCGTGCTGTTCAGTGTTGCCTGGTGTGCTGACCGTGGCCTGATTCCACGCCGACTCATTCGGCACCCGCTGACCTACACCCTGTCGCTGGGCGTGTATGCCAGCGCCTGGGCCTTCTACGGCACCGTCGGCCTGGCCTACCAATACGGCTATGGCTTTCTCGCCAGCTACCTGGGCGTGACGGGTGCGTTTCTCCTGGCGCCGGTGCTGCTCTACCCCATTCTGCGCATCACCCGCACTTATCAACTGTCGTCCCTGGCCGACCTGTTCGCCTTTCGCTTTCGTAGCACCTGGGCCGGTGCGCTGAGTACCATCTGCATGCTGGTTGCCGTGCTGCCGCTGCTGGCACTGCAGATCCAGGCGGTAACCGATGCCATCAGCATCCTCACCCGCGAGCCGGTGCAACCGCAGATCGCCCTGGCGTTCTGTGGCCTGTTCATCCTGGTCACCATTCTCTTTGGCGCCCGCCACCTGGCAACCCGAGAGAAGCACGAGGGCCTGGTATTGGCCATCGCCTTTGAGTCGATCGTCAAATTGCTGGCCATGGGCGCCATCGGCCTGTACGCGCTGTATGCGGTATTCGACGGCCCACGCGAGCTGGAACAGTGGCTGGTGCTCAACCAGGCGGCCCTGGCCAGCCTGCATACGCCGCTGCAGGAAGGCCCGTGGCGCACCCTGTTGCTGGTGTTCTTCGCCTCGGCCATCGTCATGCCGCACATGTACCACATGACCTTTACCGAGAACCTCAACCCGCGTGCCCTGGTCAGCGCCAGCTGGGGCCTGCCGCTGTTCCTGCTGTTGATGAGCCTGGCTGTGCCGCTGATCCTCTGGGCCGGCCTGCGCCTGGGCTCGACCACCAGCCCGGAGTACTTCACCCTGGGTCTGGGCATCGCCGTGGACAGCCCGACGCTGGCGCTGATCGCCTACATCGGCGGCCTGTCGGCCTCCAGTGGCCTGATCATCGTTACCACCCTGGCGCTGTCGGGCATGCTGCTCAACCACGTGGTGCTGCCGCTGTACCAGCCACCGGCCGAGGGCAACATCTACCGCTGGCTGAAATGGACGCGCCGCGCCCTGATCGTCGCCATCATCCTCGCCAGCTACGCGTTCTATAACCTGCTCGACGCCCAGCAGGAGCTGGCCAACCTGGGCATCGTCTCCTTCGTCGCCACCCTGCAATTCCTGCCGGGCGTGCTCTCGGTGCTGTACTGGCCGACCGCCAACCGTCGCGGCTTCATCGCCGGCCTGCTGGCGGGCATCGCGGTGTGGGCAGTGAGCATGCTGATGCCGCTGCTGGGCACCCTGCCCGGCCTTTATGTGCCGATCCTGGATCTGGTCTACGTACTGGATGACAGCAGCTGGCACCTGGCGGCCATCGCCTCCCTGGCGACCAACGTGCTGGTGTTCACGCTGGTCTCGGTCTTCACCGACTCGAGCCCGGAAGAGGACAGTGCCGCCGAAGCCTGCGCCGTGGACAACGTGCGCCGTCCGCAGCGCCGTGAGCTGCTGGCCCTGTCGCCCCAGGAATTCGCCACTCAACTGGCCAAGCCACTGGGCGCCAAGACCGCCCAGCGCGAAGTCGAGCAGGCCCTGCGCGACCTGCACCTGCCGTTCGACGAGAGCCGCCCCTATGCGCTGCGCCGCTTGCGCGACCGCCTGGAAGCCAACCTGTCCGGGCTGATGGGCCCGAGCGTGGCCCAGGACATCATCGAATCCTTCCTGCCCTACAAATCCGGCAGCGAGAGCTACGTTACCGAGGACATCCACTTCATCGAGAGCCGCCTGGAGGATTATCACTCGCGCCTCACCGGCCTTGCCGCCGAACTCGATGCCCTGCGCCGCTACCACCGCCAGACCCTGCAGGAACTGCCCATGGGCGTCTGCTCCCTGGCCAAGGATCACGAGATCCTGATGTGGAACAAAGCCATGGAAGAACTCACCGAGATTCCCGCACAGCGCATCGTCGGCTCGCGCCTGTCGACCCTCGGCGAGCCCTGGCGCGATCTGCTGCAGCGCTTCATCGAGATACCCGACGAACACCTGCACAAGCAGCGCCTGGCCCTGGACGGCCAGATCCGCTGGCTCAACCTGCACAAAGCCGCGATCGACGAACCGCTGGCGCCCGGCAATAGCGGCCTGGTGTTGCTGGTCGAGGATCTGACCGAAACCCAGATGCTCGAAGACAAGCTGGTGCACTCCGAGCGCCTGGCCAGCATCGGTCGCCTCGCTGCCGGTGTCGCTCACGAAATCGGCAACCCGATCACCGGTATCGCCTGCCTGGCGCAGAACCTGCGCGAAGAACGCGAAGACGACACCGAACTGACCGAAATCAGCGGGCAGATTCTGGAACAGACCAAGCGGGTGACGCGCATCGTCCACTCACTGATGAACTTCGCCCACTCCGGCAATCATCAACGGGCCGACGAGCCGGTCTGCCTGGCTGAAATCGCCCAGGAAGCCATCGGTCTGCTGGCCCTTAACCGGCGCAGTGTGGACGTGCAATTCTTCAACCTGTGCAAACCCGAACATTGGGCGGAGGGCGACCCTCAGCGCCTTGCCCAGGTACTGATCAACCTGCTGAGCAACGCCCGCGACGCCTCGCCAGCCGGCGGCGCCATCCGCGTGCGCAGCGAAGCGTCGGAACACACCATCGACCTGATCGTAGAGGACGAAGGCAGCGGGATTCCCAAGGGCGTGATAGATCGGCTGTTCGAGCCGTTCTTCACCACCAAGGATCCTGGCAAAGGAACCGGACTCGGCCTCGCGCTGGTCTATTCCATCGTGGAAGAGCATTATGGCCAGATAACAATCGACAGCCCGATTGACCCCGAGCAGCAACGTGGCACCCGTATCAGGGTGACGCTGCCTCGGCATTTCGAGGCAATGCCACTGGCAACCTAAACACCGAAGAACCGCATTCCCGGCGACGCGTGTGGCCCGGCTTGGCTGCAGGCACCGTGGAAGCAGGTTCCGAGACCGTCGAGAGAATTCGTTTAAATGCCTCATATCCTGATCGTCGAAGACGAAACCATCATCCGCACTGCCCTGCGTCGCCTGCTTGAACGTAACCAGTACCAGGTCAGCGAAGCCGGTTCGGTACAGGAAGCCCAGGAGCGCTTCGATATCCCGGGGTTCGATCTGGTAGTCAGCGACCTACGCCTGCCTGGCGCGCCGGGTACCGAGCTGATCAAGCTGGCCCAGGGCGCTCCGGTGCTGATCATGACCAGCTACGCGAGCCTGCGCTCGGCGGTCGACTCGATGAAAATGGGTGCCGTCGATTACATCGCCAAACCTTTCGACCATGACGAAATGTTGCAAGCCGTGGCGCGCATCCTGCGTGATCGCCAAGCTGCCCGCAGCACGTCAGGCGGCGCCCCTGCCGCGGGCCGCGCGGTGGAAAAAGGCGACAAGGCGGCCAATGGCGAAATTGGCATCATCGGCTCCAGCCCGGCGATGCTGGAGTTGTACAGCAAGATCCGCAAAGTCGCCCCTACCGATTCCAATGTACTGGTACAGGGCGAATCCGGCACCGGCAAGGAACTGGTCGCCCGCGCGCTGCACAACCTGTCGAAGCGCGCCAAGGCACCGCTGATTTCGGTCAACTGTGCAGCGATCCCGGAAACCCTGATCGAGTCGGAACTGTTCGGCCATGAAAAGGGCGCGTTCACCGGCGCCAGCGCCAGCCGCGCCGGCCTGGTAGAAGCGGCCGACGGCGGCACCCTGTTTCTCGATGAAATCGGCGAGCTGCCGCTCGAAGCCCAGGCGCGTCTGCTGCGGGTACTGCAGGAAGGCGAAATCCGCCGGGTCGGGTCGGTACAGTCACAGAAGGTCGACGTACGCCTGATCGCGGCAACCCACCGCGACCTGAAAACCCTGTCGAAAACCGGCCAGTTCCGCGAAGACCTATACTACCGCCTGCACGTCATCGCCCTGAAATTGCCGCCGCTGCGTGAGCGTGGCAGCGACGTCCTGGAAATAGCCCGCTCTTTCCTCCTGCGTCAATCCACGCGCATGGGCCGCAGCGACCTGCACTTCGGCCCGGACGCCGAACAGGCCATCCATCATTACAGCTGGCCAGGTAACGTGCGGGAGCTGGAGAACGCCATCGAGCGCTCGGTGATCCTGTGCGAAGGCAGCACCATCAACGCCGATCTGCTGGGCATCGACATCGAGCTGGAAGACCTGGACGACGACGCCTTCATTGGCCTGCCGCCGCAAAGCGGGGCGGTCAACGCCACCACTCAGGATCCGAGTGAAGATCTGTCGCTGGAGGACTACTTCCAGCACTTCGTGCTCGAGCACCAGGATCATATGACCGAGACCGAGCTGGCCCGCAAGCTGGGTATCAGCCGCAAATGCCTGTGGGAACGCCGCCAGCGCCTGGGCATTCCACGGCGCAAATCGAGCGTCACCAGCGAGTAATCCGCACCTGAATGTGCGAAGGCTCTAGGCCGGCTGTTACCGCAGTGATGACAAGACGTAACAAAGCCGGGGTTTACGGTAACGGAACCCCGGCTTTTTTCTGCTCACGAAAAAGCAACAAAACAACAAACCATTGTTTTTAAAGGGAAAATAAAACCTGGCACGCCACGTGCTCTATCTCTGGCACAACAACAATAACAAGCATGACCCACGACAATAAAAATAAGACGTAACGACTCCAGCACAATAAGAACAAGACGGCAGGAGACGAAGCTAACTGATTCTTTTGGAGAGGATTTCCTTATGGGGCCCTGCCCCGTAACCAGATAGAGAACAATAAAACTGTCGATAGACAGCACCGGTTCTGGTTGGGTCGAAGACCCGAGGTAGCGTCAGCATCCAAAGCAATCCGTTTGCTCTTGCTCCCGGTATCGGGAGGCTTTCTGGACAGCATGGACTCCGGAACGGGCGATCGAACAAAAACAACAAGCCCGCATAACAAGAAAAAACACGCAGCAACATTTATGGGGGAGCTTCGGCTCCCCCAGTAGCTTCCGCCCCGTCCTGCCTTCCTCCCCCGCTTACACCCTCATACGACTCAATGCTAGAATCCGCGCTATTTCTGCGCCTTTACATTATTCTGGCCGCTCATTTCGTCATACAGTGCCCTCCATGCTGAAAAAGCTGTTCAAGTCCCTCCGTTCGCCGCTGCGCCGCGCTCACAAGCCTCACAGTACGCCGCACGTGCTGAACAACAACCAGCACCCGATCCAGCGCGGGCAGATCAGCCGCTACGCCATCAGCGTGGTCGAGCGTCTGCAGAACGCAGGCTACGAGGCCTATCTGGTCGGTGGTTGCGTACGCGACCTGCTGCTGGGTATCGAGCCCAAGGACTTCGACGTCGCCACCAGCGCCACTCCGGAGCAGGTCAGAGCCGAGTTTCGTAACGCCCGGGTGATTGGCCGCCGCTTCAAGCTGGTACACGTGCACTTCGGCCGCGAGATCATCGAAACCGCCACCTTCCGCGCCAATCACCCGCAAGGTGACGAGGAAGAAGACAGCAATCAGGCATCGCGTAACGAGAGTGGCCGCATCCTGCGTGACAATGTTTACGGCACGCTGGAAGACGACGCCCAACGCCGCGACTTCACCATCAACGCGCTGTACTACGATCCGGTTTCCGAGCGGATTCTCGACTACGCCAATGGCATGCACGACATCCGCAACAACCTGGTGCGGCTGATCGGCGACCCGACACAGCGTTATCAGGAAGACCCGGTGCGCATGCTGCGCGCCGTGCGCTTCGCCGCCAAGCTGGACTTCGACATCGAGAAACACAGCGCCGATCCGATCTATGACCTGGCCCCTCTGCTGGGCGGCATTCCTGCGGCCCGCCTGTTCGACGAAGTGCTCAAGCTGTTTCTCAGCGGTTACGCCATCTATACCTATGACCTGCTGGTGGATTACGGCCTGTTCGGCCAGCTGTTCCCCGCCAGTGCCGCTGCGCTGAAGCACAACCCCGAATACACCGACACGCTGATCCGCAACGCACTGGACAACACCGATCTGCGCGTGCAACAGGGCAAACCGGTCACCCCGGCCTTCCTGTTCGCCGCCCTGCTCTGGCCGGCACTGCCGGCGCGGGTGGTTCGCCTGCAGGAGCGCGGCATGCCGGCGATTCCGGCGATGCAGGAAGCGGCCCACGAGCTGATCAGCGAACAGTGCCAGCGCATCGCCGTGCCGAAGCGCTTCACCCTGCCGATCCGCGAGATCTGGGACATGCAGGAGCGCCTGCCACGACGCAGCGGCAAACGTGCCGACCTGCTGCTGGAAAACCCGCGCTTCCGTGCTGGTTACGATTTCCTGCTGCTGCGCGAAAGCGCTGGCGAGGAAACCGACGGCCTCGGCGACTGGTGGACGGACTATCAGGATGCCAGCGACAGCGACCGTCGGGTGATGATTCGCAACCTGTCCAGCAAGGACGATACGCCCGGCGCTCCCCGCAAGCGACGGCGCAGTGGCGGCAAGCGCAAGCGTAGCCCCCAGAGCGGCACCGCCAGCGAGTAACCCCATGGAACGCATCTACATCGGCCTGGGCAGCAACCTCGCCGCACCAGCCGAACAACTGCGCCAGGCACTCGCCGCGCTCGAACAACTGCCACACACACACCTGGTGGCAGTCTCCTCCTTCTATACCAGCGATTCGCTGTTACCTGGCCAGCCGCGTTACACCAATGCCGTGGCGGCGCTGGACAGTGACCTACAGCCGCTGCAACTGCTCGATGCGCTGCAAGGTATCGAGCTTGGTCAGGGCCGCGAGCGTCATGAGCGTTGGGGCCCGCGCACGCTGGATCTGGACATCCTGCTATTCGGCGAGCGGCTGATCGACGAACCACGTCTGCACGTACCGCACTACCACATGCACGCACGCGCTTTCGTTCTCTATCCCCTCGCGGAGATCGCCGCGGGCCTGAAGCTGCCCGACGGCCGTGCCCTCGACGAGCTGCTGGCGGCCTGCCCCTTCGAGGGTCTGGAACGCCTGGCGCCCTGACGCTGCCGACTGCGGTAACGTCGTAACAGCGCGGTAACACATTCGATTGACTTGGGCCCCTGCCATCGGGACTATAGCCACCCATTGCCCCGTACCGGAGCAAAAAGGCCGATACAGGCCACATTGAAGCAGCCCGGCTGCCCTTTCGATGCCAGAGAGAATCTGCTCCACGAGAGCCTGCAAGCAGCAGGCCCCGCACAGGTTCCGAGTGAGGATACGTTCATGCCTGATGTAACCCTGACCACCCTGCAAGCGCTCAAGCAGAAGGGTGAAAAGATCACCATGCTGACCTGCTACGACGCCACTTTCGCCAAGGCCAGCTCGCAGGCCGGGGTAGAAGTGCTGCTGATCGGGGATTCCCTGGGAATGGTGCTGCAGGGACATGACAGTACCCTGCCGGTCAGCGTTACCGACATGGCCTACCACACTGCCAGTGTCAAACGCGGTAACCGGGGCGCGCTGATCGTCGCCGACCTGCCCTTCATGGCCTACGCCACCCTGGAGCAGACCCTGCAGAATGCGGGTGCACTGATGCAGGCAGGCGCTCATATGGTCAAGATCGAAGGCGCAGCCTGGCTGGCCGAATCCATCACCCGCCTGGCCGAACGCGGCGTGCCGGTGTGCGCGCACCTGGGCCTGACACCGCAAACCGTGAATATCCTGGGCGGTTACAAGGTGCAGGGCCGCCAGGAAGCGCAAGCCCGGCAGATGGTCGCCGACGCCATCGCCCTGGAGCAGGCCGGCGCAGCCATGCTGCTACTCGAGTGCGTACCGGTCGATCTGGCCGGTGAGATCAGCCGCGCCGTCAAGATACCGGTAATCGGTATCGGTGCCGGCCCGCAGACCGACGGCCAAGTGCTGGTACTGCACGACATGCTCGGACTTTCCCTGAGCGGCCGCGTGGCCAAGTTCGTGAAGAATTTCATGACTGGTCAGGCCAGCATCGAAGACGCTCTCGCGGCCTATGTGAAGGCGGTGAAGGACGTCAGCTTCCCGGCTGCCGAACACGGGTTCTCCGCATGAATACCGTCAAGACAGTGCGCGAACTGCGCGCTGCTGTTGCCCAGGCACGTGCCGAAGGCAAGCAGATCGGCCTGGTACCGACCATGGGCAACCTGCACGCCGGCCACGCCGCACTGGTGGAAAAAGCCGCGCAACGCACCGACTTCGTCGTCGCCAGCATCTTCGTCAATCCCATGCAATTCGGCCCTGCCGAGGATCTCGACAAGTACCCGCGCACCCTGCAGGCCGACCAGCAGCGTCTGGTCAACGCCGGTTGCCACCTGCTGTTCCACCCGGATGTCGAGGAGATGTACCCGAACGGCATGGGCGAGCAGACCCGCATCAGCGTACCCGGTGTATCCGAAGGCCTGTGCGGTGCCAGCCGCCCCGGTCATTTCGAAGGTGTCGCCACCGTGGTCGCCAAGCTGTTCAACATGGTGCAGCCAGACCTGGCGGTGTTCGGTCAGAAGGACTTCCAGCAACTGGCGGTGATCCGCACCCTGGTGCGCGACCTGAACATGCCGATCCAGATCATTGGCGAGCCAACCGTACGCGCCGAGAGCGGCCTGGCGCTGTCCTCGCGTAATGGTTACCTGAGCGATGAACAGCGCGATACCGCCACCGTTCTCTACCGCTCGCTGCAGGAAATCGCCCAGGCCATCCAGGCCGGCGAGCGCAACCTGCCCGCGCTGATCGAACAGGCGCAGCGCCAGCACGCCGATGCCGGCCTGCGGGCCGACTACCTGGAAGTACGCGAGGCGCAGAGCCTGCGTACGATCAGCCCTGGCGACCGTGAACTGGTGGTGCTGGTGGCGGCCTACCTGGGTAACACCCGGCTGATCGATAACTTGAGTTTCATTCTGGATCAGGGCTACTGACGACCATCTCCACCGGGTACAAGAACCCGGATACACTGAAAAGCCCGGACGATTAGCCGGGCTTTTTGGTATGTAGATCTATCGCCGAAGCCTGCCAACCGAATGCCTCAACAAGGAAGCCCCATGGCGTATTACCGACAGCCGCTCGATGTTCTCGCCCTTCCCACCTGGCAGGCGCTGCAGCAGCATCGCCAGGCCATGCAGCACTTCAGCATGCGTGATGCCTTCGTCGGCAACCCACAGCGTTTCGAACAATTTTCCCTGAGTAGCTGTGGCCTGTTCCTCGACTATTCGAAGAACCTGGCCAGTGGCGAGACCATAGCGCTGCTGATGGCGCTGGCCCGCGAAGTTGGCCTGGAGCAATCGATTCGCGCCATGTTCGACGGTGAGAAGCTCAATACCTCCGAAGGTCGCCCGGCTCTGCACACCGCGCTGCGCCGGCCGTTGGGTGACAAGGTGCTGGTCGACGGCATCGATGTGATGCCCCATGTGCAGCATGTGCTGCAACAGATGACCGAGCTGGTCGGGCGTATTCACGATGGCCTGTGGCGCGGTTACACCGAAAAGCCCATCACCGACGTGGTGAACATCGGCATTGGCGGTTCCTTCCTCGGCCCGCAACTGGTTTCCGAGGCGCTGCTGCCCTTTGCCCAGCGCGGCGTACGCTGCCACTACCTGGCCAATATCGACGGCAGCGAGTTCCATGAGCTGTCGGCCAAGTTGCGCGCCGAGACCACGCTGTTCATCGTCTCGTCGAAGTCCTTCGGCACCCTGGAAACCCTGAAGAACGCCCAGGCCGCTCGTGGCTGGTACCTGGCTCAGGGCGGCTCCGAGGCCGAGCTGTACCGGCACTTCATCGCCGTGTCGAGCAACCGCGAAGCGGCGGTGGGCTTTGGTATTCGTGAAGAGAACATCTTCCCGATGTGGGACTGGGTCGGCGGGCGCTACTCGCTGTGGTCGGCCATCGGCCTGCCCATCGCGTTGTCCATCGGCATGTCCAACTTCAAGGAACTGCTGGCCGGTGCCTACAGCATGGACACGCATTTCAAGACCGCGCCATTCGAAGAGAACATGCCGGTGCTGCTGGCGTTGCTCGGCGTCTGGTACGGCAACTTCTGGGATGCCCAGAGCCAGGCGATCCTGCCGTACGACCATTACCTGCGCAACATCACCAAGCACCTGCAGCAATTGGACATGGAGTCCAACGGCAAGAGCGTGCGCCAGGATGGCAGCCCGGTCAGCGGTGCAACCGGCCCGGTGATCTGGGGTGGTGTCGGCTGTAACGGTCAACACGCCTATCACCAGTTGCTACACCAGGGCACCCAACTGATTCCGGCGGACTTCATCGTCCCGGTGGTCAGCTACAACCCGGTGTCCGACCACCACCAGTGGCTGTACGCCAACTGCCTGTCGCAGAGCCAGGCGCTGATGCTCGGCAAGTCCCGCGAGGAGGCCGAGGCCGAACTACGCGCCAAGGGCCTGAGCGAGGAGGAAGTGCAGTGCCTGGCGCCACACAAGGTGATCCCCGGCAACCGTCCGAGCAACACCCTGGTGCTCGAACGCATCAGCCCACGCCGCCTTGGCGCGCTGGTGGCGTTGTACGAGCACAAGGTATTCGCCCAGAGCGCCATCTGGGGCATCAACGCCTTCGATCAATGGGGCGTGGAGCTGGGCAAGGAGTTGGGCAAGGGCGTCTACTCGCGCATGGTCGGCAGCGAAGAAAGCTGTGCCGAAGATGGCTCCACCCAGGGGCTGATCAACTACTTCCGCGGACGCCATCGCGGTTGATCCATTTGCAGGCGCTCGCTTAGCGGCGGGCGCCCGCAATACTTTGCGTCACTCCTCGATCACTCTTGAAAACTTGGCTGCTACCCTTAGGGTTTGTTGACGCTTCAGCACGACCGCGCCGGAGCCCATTTTGCCGCGAGGCAAGGCACGAGCCGCGAAGTTTAGCTGGCTAAATGAGCCGGCGAGAAACGCAGCATCGCGGCAAAACGGGCCCGGCCCTGCGGGTTGCGCGGGAAATCTCGCCATGCGTCGTTGGAGGACTTGAAAAGGGAACGCCATTCCCTGCGTCCTCCGCCTCGCCTGGCGAGATTTCTCGCGGCAACGCGGCTTGCGCTGAAACGTCAACAGACCCTAGTGTCTATTGCGGACATATAACAACAAGGGTAACCCACCATGTTCACGATCAGCCGCCACCCCGTCAGCGACGAAGTACGCCAGCGTGCCTACCTCGATGAAGCCGCTTATCAGCGCCTCTACCGCCAGTCGGTCGACGATCCCCAGACATTCTGGGGCGAACAGGCCAAAGCCTTTCTCGACTGGTTCAAACCCTGGGACGAAGTTTCCAGCGGCAGCCTGAGCAAGGGCGACATTCGCTGGTTCTCCGGTGGCCAGTTGAACATCAGCCATAACTGCATCGACCGTCACCTGGCCAAACGTGGCGATCAGGTGGCACTGATCTGGGAAGGCGACGATCCAAAAGATTCGGCCAACATCACCTACAGGCAACTGCACGAGCAGGTCTGCCGCCTGGCCAACGTGCTCAAACGCCGCGGTGTGAAGAAAGGCGACCGCGTGTGTATCTACATGCCAATGATCCCGGAGGCGGCCTACGCGATGCTCGCCTGCACCCGCATCGGCGCCGTGCACTCGGTGGTATTCGGCGGCTTCTCGCCGGATGCCATGCGTGATCGGATTCTCGATGCCGATTGCCGCACCGTGATCACCGCCGATGAAGCGGTACGCGGCGGCAAGCTCATCCCGCTCAAGAGCAATGTCGACAAGGCCCTGAAAAGCTGCCCCAACGTCTCCACCGTACTGGTGGTCGAGCGCACCAGGAACAGCGTCGACTGGGTGCCGGAACGCGACCTCTGGTACCACCAGGCCGTGCAGCAGGTGGACGCCGAATGCCCCGCCGAGCCCATGGATGCCGAAGACCCGCTGTTCATCCTCTACACCTCCGGCAGTACCGGCAAACCCAAGGGCGTGCTGCACAGCACCGCGGGTTACCTGCTGCAGGCGGCGATGACCCACAAGTACGTGTTCGACTACCACGACGGCGACATCTACTGGTGTACCGCCGATGTCGGCTGGGTTACCGGACACAGTTACATCGTCTACGGCCCGCTGGCCAATGGCGCCACCAGCCTGATCTTCGAGGGCGTGCCCAACTATCCCGATATCTCGCGATTCTGGCAGGTGATCGACAAGCATCAAGTGAACATTTTCTACACCGCACCGACAGCGTTGCGCGCGCTGATGCGCGAAGGCGAAGCCCCGGTGAAGAAAACTTCGCGCAGCAGCCTGCGCCTGCTCGGCAGCGTCGGTGAACCGATCAACCCGGAAGCCTGGGAGTGGTATTTCAACGTGGTTGGCGAAAAGCGCTGCCCCATTGTCGATACCTGGTGGCAGACCGAGACCGGCGCCATCATGATCACGCCGCTGCCCGGCGCCACCGACCTCAAGCCCGGCTCGGCGACGCGGCCGTTCTTTGGCGTGCAACCGGTGTTGCTGGACGAGCAAGGCAAGGAAATCGATGGTGCCGGCGCTGGCGTGCTCGCCATCAAAGCAAGTTGGCCGAGTCAGATTCGCAGCGTCTACGGCGACCACAAGCGCATGCTCGAGACCTATTTCACCGCCTACCCCGGTTACTATTTCAGCGGTGACGGTGCGCGCCGCGACGAGGATGGCTACTGGTGGATTACCGGGCGTATCGACGATGTGATCAACGTTTCCGGCCATCGCATCGGCACCGCCGAGGTGGAAAGCGCGCTGGTGCTGCACGATGCCGTAGCCGAGGCGGCCGTGGTCGGCTACCCCCATGACCTCAAGGGCCAGGGTATCTACGCCTTCGTCACCACCATGAACGGTGTCGAAGCAAACGACGAGTTGAAGAAAGAGTTGCTCAGTCTGGTCGGCAAGGAAATCGGCAGCTTCGCCAAACCCGAGCTGATCCAGTGGGCGCCGGGCCTGCCCAAGACCCGCTCGGGCAAGATCATGCGGCGCATCCTGCGCAAGATCGCCTGCAACGAGCTGGACAGCCTGGGCGACACCTCGACCCTGGCCGACCCGGCAGTGGTCGACAGCCTGGTCGCCGAACGGCTGAACGGTTAGCCACAAGGGTGGATTGGGGAACGCCCCGATCCACCCTCGATCGTTACAATGGGGCGTCGTTCTAGCCAGGAAAACCGCCCCGCCATGGAATTCATCCGCCGCCGTATCGAAAGCCAGGTGCTCAGCCTCAGTGGCATCGCCCTGGGGCAGATCGATTTCGAGAACCCCAAGGGCGATCCCGGCCTGTTCGGCCCGGATTCGGTGAGCTGGCGTATCCATGGCGATTTCACCAGCATGCTGATTGGCGGGGTCAGCGCCCTGCTGCTGCAGGCTTTACACCCCCTGGCACTGGCCGGGGTGTGGGATCACTCCAATTTCCGCGATGACCTGCTTGGCCGCCTGCGCCGTACTGGCCAGTTCGTCTCCGGCACCACCTTCGCCAGCAGCAAAGATGCCGAGTGGCTGATCGACAAGGTCAAACGCGTCCATCTGCAGGTAACCGGCACTGCGCCGGATGGCAGACCCTACGCAGCCAGTGATCCGGCTCTGCTGACCTGGGTGCATGTCGCCGAAGTGCACAGCTTTCTGCAGGCCCATTTGCGGTATCTCGATCCACGCCTGAGCGCGGCCGATCAGGATCGCTATTACGGGGAAATCGCCCTGGTCGCCGAACGCCTGGGCGCACGCGACGTGCCACGTAACCGAGCCGAAATCGACGCTTATCTTGCGGCGATGCGCGGGCAGTTGCTGTGCGACGAGCGCTCCCGGGAGATTCTGCGCATCCTGCTTGCCGCACCAGCCCCCAGCAGGCTTGCGGTTCCCGTGGGCCAGTTGTTCCTGCAGGCGGGCATCGACCTGCTGCCGGACTGGGCCCAGACGATGCTCGAACAACGGATGACGCCGCTGCGCAGCCGCCTGACCCGCGGTGGCGTACATGCCATTGCCCCGGTCATACGCTGGGCGGTACACAGCGGCTCACTGCATAAGTCGCGGATACGCATGGGCCTGCCGCCCTACTGAGGGTGATAAACTGCGTGCCCCCTTATTCACGAGTCGCCGCACATGCCGTCTCTCGACCAGGCAGTGCGCGCCGCGCTTGCCAATCGCCAAGCCCTGATCGCCGAGCTGCATGCACAGAACACCGATTGCTATCGCCTGTTCCACGGCAGCCAGGAAGGTGCCGGCGGCCTGACCCTCGACCGTTACGGCCAACAGTTGATGGTGCAGAGTTTTCACCAGACGCTGACCCATGACGAGCTGCTCGCCCTGCACCAACAGGTCAACGAGGTTCTCGGGCTGCACACGCTGCTGGTCTACAACGACCGCTCCAGAGGCAACTCGCGTATCGACCGCAGCGACCCGGTGTATGCCTCGAGCGAAGAGGCCCTGGCCGATCAGGTTGGCCGGGAATGGGGCCTCGATTACCGCGTGCGTGGTCGCCATCCCGGCCAGGATCCGCTGCTGTTTCTCGACCTGCGCAACGCCCGCGGCTGGATCCAGCGCCACAGCGCCGGGAAAAGCGTGCTCAACCTGTTCGCCTACACCTGCGGCGTTGGCCTCAATGCGGCGGCTGGTGGCGCACACGAAGTGGTCAACCTCGACTTCGCCGAGGGCAACCTCGCGGTCGGTCGCGAAAATGGCGCGCTCAATCCGGATCTGCTGCCCATGCAGTTCGTGCAGTCGGACTATTTCCCGGCGATCCGTCAGTGGGCCGGGCTGCCTATCGCCCAGCGACGCGGGCAGAAGCTGCCGAGTTATCCACGCCTCGCACAGCGTCAGTTCGACCTGGTGTTCCTCGATCCGCCGGCCTGGGCCAAGAGCGCCTTCGGCACCGTCGACCTGCTGCGCGATTACCAGAGCCTGCTGAAACCAGCGATTCTCGCTACCGCCGATAACGGTACCCTGGTGTGCTGCAACAACCTGGCGAAGGTGGCCATGACCGACTGGCGCGAACAGGTGCTGCGCTGCGCCAGCAAATTGGGGCGTCCGGTACGCGCGCATGAACAGCTGCTGCCGGCTGCGGACTTCCCCTCCGCGGACGGCAACCCACCGCTGAAAACCCTCGTTCTACATTTTTGAAGACTCGCACCATCCCGCGGAACCCAGGGCTCATGCCATAATCCAAGACACTCTCGCCAGGAAGATGAGCAAGACCATGCCCAAAGGATTGCGACGCGCCGCCACTGCCCTACTGATCGCCATCGGCCTGTACAGCCTGATCGGCTTTCTCATCTTGCCCGGCATTGCACTGCGCATCGCCAACCAGCAGTTGGAAAATTATGCGACTCAGCCTGCCCGGCTGGATCGCCTGCAACTCAACCCCTTCACTCTGGAGCTGGATCTCTGGGGTCTGCACCTCGGTGAGCCTGGCAAAGAGCAGGTGGCCTTCGAGCACCTGGCCGTGAATCTGCAGCTGGACAGCCTGTGGAGCGGCGCCCTGCACCTGGCTGACGTGAGATTGGTGAAGCCTCACACCGAGGTGCGTTTCGACAAGGATGGCAACCTCAACCTGGCCCAGCTGTTCAAGCTCCCGGCCAGTGAGGAGCAGACGGAAGAACCCGGCGAGCCATTTGCCCTGCGCATCGACCGCATCGAACTGCTGGGCGGTAACCTGCATTTCCAGGATCTGCGCCCGCAGGAGCCGATCGACATCCACTACGACGATCTCAACCTGGAACTGCATAACCTCAGCACCCTGCCCGACGACAACGCCGACATGACCCTGGTGGCCACCGGCCCGGCTGGCGGCCGTATCGACTGGAGCGGTGAACTGAGTCTGAGCCCGATCAGTTCCAGTGGCACCCTGAAGATCACCGACGAGCCGATGAAGGCGTTCTGGCCCTACGTGCGTGACGCCGTCCCGCTGGTGCTCGAAAACGGTGTAGTGAGCCTGTCGACCGATTACCGCTTGAGCCTGCGTGACAGCACCGAGCTGTTGCTGAACAACGCCCGCATAAAAGTAGCGCCATTCGCCATGCAGGCGCCGGACGGCAAGCCATTGCTCAAGCTGGATGCACTCGAGGTCAGCGAAACCTCTCTGGATCTGGCCAGGCAACAGGTGGTTATCGGCAAGATCCGCGGCCAAAAACTGGAAGCCTGGGCCACCCGCGAAGCCGACGGAGAGCTCGACTGGCAGAAGCTGCTGGCCGGCAAACCGCAGGATGCGCCCAAGCAAGCGCCTGCGGATGCCTCCGAAACACCCGAGGCGGCCGACGATGCAGACCACAGCTCGCAAGCCGCGCCGAGCGAGCCAGCAAAGCCCTGGCACGTTCTGGTCAAGGACGTACAGTTACGCGACTACCATGCCCACCTCGTCGACCGTGTGCCGAGCAAGGCGACCACCGTGGAACTCGGCCCACTCGACCTCGACGTGCAGAACTTCGATAGCCTCGGCACCTCGCCCTTTGATCTCAAGCTCGACACCGGTGTCGGCAAACAGGGCAAGCTGCAAGCCGAGGGTCAGGTGCAACTGAGCCCGACCACCGCGACCCTGAAAGTGGTCACCCGCAATATCGACCTGCGCGTGGCACAAGCCTACATCAGCCCCTTCGTGCACCTGGAGCTGCGCAGCGGCCTGCTGAGCAGCGATCTTGGGGTCGAGCTCACGGCAACCGAGCCCCTGGCCCTGCGTGTACAGGGCAAGGCACAGATCACCCAGCTGCACACCCTCGACACCCTCAAGAACCGTGACTTGCTGCGCTGGAAGCAACTGGATCTGGGCGGCCTCGACTACCGCCATGGCGATCGTCTGGGCATCGAGCGGGTCGACCTGGAACAGCCCTATGCGCGCTTCATCATCAACGAAGACCTGAGCACCAACCTCAACGAGCTGATCGTCAAACAGCCCGCTGGCAACGCCGCTCAAGCGCAATCGTCAGCCGCCGCTGAAAAGCCGTTGGCCATCCGTATCGGCGAGGTCAGCCTGAAAGATGGCTCGGCCAACTTCGCCGACTTCAGCCTCAGGCCCAACTTCGCCACCGCGATACAGCAACTCAATGGTCGTATCGGCACCCTCGACAGCACCAGCAGCAAACCAGCCCCCGTGGATATCAGCGGCAAGGTCGACCGTTACGCGCCGGTCAGCATCAAGGGCAGCCTGACGCCCTTCGATCCGCTGCAGAGCCTGGACATCGCCACCCAGTTCAAACAGGTCGAGCTGACCACCCTGACCCCCTACTCCGGCAAATTCGCCGGCTACCGCATCCGCAAGGGCCGCCTGAACCTGGATCTGCATTACCGCATCAACAACGGCAAGCTGAACGCACAGAACAAGGTACTGGTCGAGCAATTGCAGCTCGGCGAAAAAGTCGACAGCCCGGACGCCGTGGATCTGCCGATTCGCCTGGCCGTAGCTCTGCTCAAGGATACTCAGGGGCGGATTTCCCTGGAGCTACCTCTGCAGGGCGACCTCAACAACCCACAGTTCAGCGTCATGCCAATCGTCTGGCAAACCCTGCGCAACCTGGTGCTGCGTGCCGCCCAGGCACCGTTCAAGTTCATCGGCGGCCTGGTCAGCGGTGGTGCCGACATGGATCTGAGCACCGTGGTGTTCGCACCTGGCAACGCCGAGCTGGATGAGCAGGCGCAAAAATCGTTGGATATGCTTGCCAGCGCCCTGCAGGAACGCCCGACCCTGCGCCTGGAAATCGAGGGTCTTAGTGCCCAGAGCAGCGACGGCCCATTGCTGGCCGAGCAGCGCCTGGAGCGCGAGTATCAGGACTATCTGTACCGCATCATGCAACGCCGTGGTGATCAGGTGCCGGCCAACGCCGACTTGCTGGTGGTGCCAGAGGACGAAAAAGCCCCGTTGCTGGAAGGCATCTACCGCGCCCGCCTGAAACAACAGCCGCCTGCCGAGTGGGCCGAGCTGGACAGCGATGAGCGCACGGCGCACCTGCGCGATGCCGTGCTGGAGTCCTGGAGCGACAGTCGTGGCCTGCAGCGCCAGCTGGCCCAGGATCGCGCCGCGGCGATCAAAGCGTATCTGGTGGATAGCGGCAAGTTGGCGGACGAACGCATCTACTTGCTCGACGTTAGCCTAGGCGAGGCCGAGAACGACGGCCGCGTGGCTACGCCCTTGCATCTGGATAGCGAGTGATAGGGATATGAAGCGTTTGAGCCTGTTGCTGGTGCTCTGCACCAGCCCATTGCTGAGCCAGGCCGATACCCTGCGCTGCGGCAGCAAGCTGGTGAACCTCGGTGATCGCACCTTCGAGGTGATGCAGAAATGTGGCGAACCGGCTTTCCGTGACCCCGTCGGTTATACGCTCGGCCCCCACTATCGACGCGAAACGAATATCGAGGAATGGGCCTACGAACCCAGCAACGGCATGTTCACCATTCTGACTTTCGAGGCTAATCGGCTGACGCGCATCGAACGCAAACGCAGCCGCTGACGACCATGAAAACACTCATCACCTGCACCCTGCTCATGCTGCTGGCGAGCACCGCCAACGCGGCGACCTGGCGTTGCGGCAGCGCTCTAGCCAGCACCGGCGACAGCACCGCCGAAGTCCAGTCCAAATGCGGCGAACCGAACAACCGCGCGTTCATCGGCTACAAGGAACAGACTGACAGCTATGGCTTCACCCATGAAGTGCAGATAGAGGAGTGGAATTACGGCCCGCGCAACGGCATGAACTACTTTCTGCGTTTCGAGGGCAATCGCCTGAACAGGATCGACAGCAAACGCGGCAATTAGCCGCTAGTCGATCAGAGCGGGCGACGGCAGAACGCCGTCACCCGGCAGCGATCAGCCGCGAGCGGCGTTGATCGCCTGGATGTAAGGCTCGGCCTGACGCTGATCCTTGATCAGCGCGACGAAGTCATTGCCGTCAGCATCCTTGGCATCGAGGTCGTAGCCGGCTTCGACGAAGAACCCGACGAACCGCTCGAAATCGTGGTCACGCAAGCCGCGGTAGGCTTTGACCAGTTTGTGCAGCGAGGGCGGCGTGGCATCAGCCGGTTCCACGGCGAGAAACAGCTTGATCTGCTCGTCGCTCACTTCGTCGCCAATCACCTGCTTCTTGTCTTTACGCATCGCTCACTCCAGCTAACCAGACCACACGGGGCCGGCAGTGTAACCCCGGCGCCGCAACCGCTCAACGCGGGGAACTCGTCGCAGGTACAGCCAACCTTTCTAGCACTGGCAAACCCTGAGCGGTACGCGACCTAAGTCAATACCGATGCGCTCTGGTCACTCTTATACTGGTGACAACCTCAGGATCCGTGGACGTTTCAGCATGACCGCCCTGCGGGTGGGGCCGCCCAGGTTGCGCGAGAAATTTCGCCATGCATTGTTGGAGGGCTTGGCAAGGGAATACCATTACCGGCGTCCTCCGCCTAGCGGATCGCCGCCCGACATGGCGAGATTTCTCGCGGCAACGCGGCTCGCGTTGAAACGTCAACAGACCCTAGGAAACACCACAATGCCCACTCTGTTCGCCGCTTGCCGCCAGAGCCTGCTCGGCGGTTATTCCTGGGCCAGCCTGCGTGGCGATCTGGCCGCCGGCCTCACGGTGGGCATCATCGCCATCCCCCTGGCCATGGCCCTGGCTATCGCCGTCGGCGTGGCGCCGCAGCATGGTCTCTACACGGTTCTGGTGGCGGCCCCGCTGATCGCCCTGTGCGGCGGCTCGCGCTTCAATATCTCCGGCCCCACTGCCGCCTTCGTGGTGATTCTGCTGCCGATCACCCAGAAATTCGGCATTGGCGGTCTGCTGTTGTGCACCCTGCTCGCCGGGCTGATTCTGATCATGCTGGGGTTGCTCAAGGCCGGTCGCCTGATCGAGTTCGTGCCCTACCCGGTCACGCTGGGATTCACCGCCGGTATCGGTATCGTCATCGCCACGCTGCAGATCAAGGATCTGTTCGGCCTGCAACTGGCCGAACAGCCGAGCCACTATGTGCAGCAATTGCAGTTGCTGTTCCAGGCACTGCCCGGCATCCGGCTCGGCGACAGCCTGGTGGCGCTGGCCTGCCTTGCCGTATTGCTGCTCTGGCCGCGCCTGGTGCCGCGCATTCCGGGGCATCTGGTGGCGCTGGCGGTCGGCGCACTGCTGGGCCTGTTGCTGGAGCGCGGCGGACTGCCGGTGGCGACGCTGGGTGAGCGCTTCAGTTACAGCGTCGAGGGCGTCAGCTACCCAGGCATTCCACCCTTTCTGCCAACATTCGCCTGGCCGTGGCAATTGCCTGGAGCAGATGGCCAGCCACTGGTTCTGTCCTTCGAATTGATCCGCCAGTTGCTGGCCCCGGCCTTCGCCATCGCCATGCTCGGCGCTATCGAATCGCTACTCTGCGCCGTGGTCGCCGACAGCATGACCGGCAGCAAGCACGACCCCAACGCCGAATTGCTCGGCCAGGGCATTGGCAATCTGGTCGCGCCGCTGTTCGGCGGCATCACCGCCACCGCCGCCATCGCCCGCAGCGCCGCCAACGTGCGCGCCGGCGCCTGTTCGCCGCTGGCCGCAGTCATCCATGCCGCCGTGGTGCTGGCCGCCATCCTGTTTCTCGCCCCGCTGTTCAGCTACCTGCCGATGGCCGCGCTCGCCGCCCTGTTGCTGATGGTGGCGTGGAACATGAGCGAAGCCCACCACGTGGCCCATACCTTGCGCATCGCGCCACGCAGCGATGTGCTGGTGCTGCTGACCTGTCTGTTACTCACGGTACTGTTCGATATGGTGCTGGCCGTCGGCGTCGGCCTGTTGCTGGCCGCAGGGCTGTTCATCAAGCGCATGAGCGAACTGACCGATACCCGCAGCCTGCCACGGCAAAATCATCAGGCCCTGAGTGACCTGCCGGAGCACGTGCTGGCCTTCGCCATTCGTGGCCCGCTGTTCTTTGGTGCGGCAGAACGGACGCTGAGTGCGCTGCGCCGGCTCGATCCTGACATCCGGGTGGTGATTCTCGACCTCAGCGCCGTGCCGATGCTCGACATGACGGCGCTCGCCGCGCTGCACAGCATCGTGCTGGAGTACCGCAAGCACGATATCTCCCTGATCGTCAGCGGCGCCTCGCCTTCACTACGCCTGAAGCTGCGCCGCGCCGGTCTGCAAAACGCTCATGGCCGCTTGAGTTATGCCCGGGATCTACCACGCGCCCGGACGATCTGCGAAAGCTGGCAGTCAGCGCCTGATCACGGTCTCGCGAACTGACGGGCTCTTAGAGCCATGCCTTTCAACATCTTTGAGCAGCCCAGCCTGTATGCTTGGCGGCATCGTCAAGCAGGTGGAGAAGGATCATCTGGCAAGTCATTGTTGAGAAGTACGAGCAGCAGGCCCCTGCAGCGGTGATGGCTCGTCTGGCACTCGATCGTGCCCTGCCCGCGCAATGGATCGACGAGGTGTTCGAGCACAACCGCCAGCGTCAGTATCCACGTGAACTGTTGTTCTCCAGCGTCGTGGAGCTGATGTCGCTCGTGACCTTGGGTCTGCGTCCGTCATTACATGCGGCTGCACGCAAGATGGCTGATCGTCTGCCGGTGTCGCTGGCGGCGTTGTATGCCAAGGTCAAGCGCACGGAGCCGGCCTTGCTGCGGGCCTTGGTACGCGGTAGCGCGCAGCGCCTGGCGCCGGTGATGGCGGGCCTGGATGTCGAACCGAGCCTGCCGGGTTGGCAGGTTCGCATCATCGATGGCAACCATCTGCCGGCCAGCGACAAGCGTCTGGCCGAGCTACGCGGTTTGCGTGGCGCAGCGCTGCCTGGGCACACACTGGTGGTCTACGACCCAGATAGCACCCTGGTTTGCGACATCCTGGCCTGCGAGGATGCTTACGAGAGCGAACGGGTCGGTGCCGCGCAGTTAATCGACAGCGCACAACCGGGCCAGGCCTGGATCGGGGACAGGCACTTCTGTACGGCTGCCCTGTTGGGCGGGCTTCACGCAGGCGGGGCAGGCTTCATCGTGCGTGAACACGCCAAGCATCCCCGGCTCAAGGCGCAGGGTGCCTGGAGTGCACAGTCCACCATCGAGACCGGGCAGGTACGCGAGCAGTCCATCGACCTGATCCTGGACGAGCATGAGTCGAGCCCATGCGTGAGCTGGCGGCGCATCGAAATCGAACTGGATACGCCCACCGAATCGGGCGACAAGACCATCGCGCTATGGAGTAATCTGCCCGCGCACATCACGGCGGCGACCCTCGCCCGTTTGTACCGCAAGCGCTGGCGCATCGAGGGAATGTTTGGCCGTCTGGAGTCGGTGCTTCACAGTGAAATCAAGACCCTGGGACATCCGCGTGCAGCTTTGCTGGGGTTTGCCGTGGCGGTGCTGGCCTACAACGTGCTGTCGCTGCTCAAAGCGGTCACCGAGCAAGCGCATCGGGCGACGCATCCGCAGTTGGACGTATCCACCTACCACCTGACGGTGGAGATCGTCAGCAGCTACGAGTCGATGATCATGCTCCTGCCGAGCGAGCACCTACCCTGTGCCGATGACGATCCACAGCATCTGCTGCAGCGCTTGTTGCAACTGGCCAGCAGGCTCAGCCCCAAGCAACTGACCACCAGCAAGCGAGGTCCCAAGAAAAGTCGAGCCAATGCTGGCTATGTCGACGGCACCACTGCCAGGGCACACGCCTCCACCGCTCGGCTTATAGCCGAGAAGGGGAAAAGACGTTGAAAGGCATGGCTCTTAGAGCCCCTTCACCGCATAGATTCCCGGCGCATTACGCCAGTAGCCCTTGTAGTCCATGCCATAACCGAAGATGTAGCGGTCGATGCACGGCAGGCCCACGTAGTCGGCCTTGAGATCCGGGCGGGCCTTGCGGTCGTGATCCTTGTCGATCAGCACGGCGGTGTGCACGTTGCTGGCGCCCGCGTGGTGGCAGAAATCGATGATCGCCCCCAGGGTGTGCCCTTCATCGAGGATGTCGTCGATGATCAGCACATCGCGGTCGATGAACGACACTTCCGGTTTGGCCTTCCAGAACAGCTCGCCGCCGCTGGTCTGGTTGCGGTAGCGACTGGCGTGCAGGTAGGAGGCTTCCAGGGGGAAGTCGAGCTTGGTCAGCAGCTTGCCGGAAAAGATCAGCCCGCCATTCATCACGCAGAACACCACCGGGTTGCGGTCGGCCAGTTCGGCGTTGATGGCGACGGCGACGCGCTCGATGGCGGCTTCCACTTCGGCTTCGCTGTACAGGCAGTCGGCTTCGGCCATTATCTGACGGATGTGAGCGAGATCGGCGGGCATATCATGTCCTCATTGGTGGCCGACGTTGGGCAGAAGCCTGGCTCTGCCGAGCGTCGATCACGCTGTATTGATGGCTCCGGCGCACAAGCTGATCACCGGGTCAGAAAAAGGCGGCAACGTTACGCACCCGACGGGTGTGGCGCAAGCATCCACGAATGCGCTCGACAAATGGCATGGCCGTTGCCCGCCGATTGTAAAAAGTTCCACATCCGCAGCGCCCACACTGCGACGCAATGCTTTAATCTAGCGTGTTTTTTGCCCACTTTTGCCGGAGACCCCGCAATGCCAGTCCTCGAGATCCGCCATCCGCTGATTCGCCACAAGATCGGCCTCATGCGCCGCGCGGATATCAGTACCAAGAATTTCCGCGAACTGGCCCAGGAAGTGGGCGCCCTGCTCACTTACGAGGCGACCAAGGATCTGCCGCTGGAAAGCTACGAAATCGCGGGCTGGGCAGGCCCCGTACAGGTCGAGAAGATCTCCGGCAAGAAGATCACCGTGGTGCCTATCCTGCGCGCCGGCATCGGCATGCTCGACGGCGTGCTCAGCCTGATTCCGGGTGCCAAGGTCAGCGCCGTCGGCGTGGCCCGCAACGAGGAAACCCTGCAGGCGCACACCTACCTGGAAAAACTGGTGCCGGAAATCAACGAGCGCCTGGCGATGATCATCGATCCGATGCTGGCCACCGGCGCCTCCATGGTCGCCACCATCGACCTGCTGAAGAAGGCCGGCTGCAAGGAGATCCGCGCCATGGTGCTGGTCGCCGCGCCCGAGGGCATCAAGGCGGTCAACGAAGCCCATCCGGACGTGAGGATCTACACCGCCTCCATCGACCAGCGTCTCAACGAACACGGCTACATCATCCCCGGGCTGGGTGATGCCGGCGACAAGATCTTCGGCACCAAGCAGAAGGACGCCTGATTGATGCGCGACGAATTCAACGATCCGTTGTGGCGTCAGGTGCTGTCCGGCGCGCAGATGCTCTTCGTGGCCTTTGGCGCCTTGGTGCTGATGCCGCTGATCACCGGCCTCGACCCCAACGTGGCGTTGTTCACCGCCGGCCTGGGCACCCTGCTGTTCCAGATCGTCACGGGCCGCCAGGTACCGGTTTTCCTGGCCTCGAGCTTCGCATTCATCACCCCGATCATTCTCGCCAAGGGCCAGTTCGGCCTGGCGGAAACCATGGGCGGCGTGGTCGCTGCCGGTTTCGTCTACACCTTTCTCGGCCTGGCCGTGAAGATCAAGGGCACCGGTTTCATCGACCGCCTGCTGCCGCCGGTGGTGATCGGCCCGGTGATCATTTCCATCGGCCTGGCCATGGCACCGATCGCCGCCAACATGGCGATGGGCAAAGCGGGTGACGGCAGCGTGCTGCTGCCCTACAGCACGGCGATGTGGATTTCCATGCCGACCTTGCTGACCACCCTGATCGTCGCCGTTTTCGGCCGCGGCATCTTCCGTCTGGTGCCGATCATCTCCGGCATTCTGGTGGGCTTCGCACTGTCGATCTACTTCGGCGCCCTTGACCTTGGCCATGTTGCCGACGCGCCCTGGCTGGCGGTGCCGGCCTTCACCGCGCCGGCCTTCAACTGGCAGGCGATCCTGTTCATCGTGCCGGTGGCTCTGGCTCCGGCCATCGAGCACATCGGCGGCGTCATCGCGGTGGGCAGCGTCACCGGCAAGAACTATCTGAAGAAGCCGGGCCTGCACCGCACCCTGTTCGGTGACGGCGTGGCCACCTCGGCAGCCGGTCTGTTCGGCGGCCCGCCCAACACCACCTACGCGGAAGTCACCGGTGCGGTGATGCTGACCAAGGCCTACAACCCGAAGATCATGACCTGGGCGGCGATCTTCGCCATCACCCTGGCCTTCATCGGCAAGTTCGGCGCCATCCTGCAGAGTATTCCGGTACCGGTAATGGGCGGCATCCTGTGCCTGCTATTCGGCTCCATCGCCGCAGTGGGCATGAACACCATGATCCGCCACAGCGTCGACCTCAGCGAAGCACGCAATCTAGTGATCGTGTCGGTGACCCTGGTGTTCGGTATCGGTGGCGTACTGATCGGCACCGGCGACGGCCCGGACGACTTCGGCCTCAAGGGCATCGCCCTGTGCGCCATCGTCGCCATCGCGCTGAACCTGATCCTGCCGGGCAACGACGGCTGGAAGAAAAAGAACGCAGACGAAGCGCCGGACATCTGAGAATCTGTTCACGATCTTCATGTGTTTGGCAAATAGGAACCCGTATCCCCTGGATCGGCGGCAATAAGGCGGAAGCGGACATTCGATTTGGTGGGTTTCATGACGTAGGGTGGACGACGCTTCATCCGTCCACCAACCCAGCGATCGCAATGGTGGATGAAAAGAGCGTCAGCTACGCGCCCCGATCCACCCTACGTCCGCTTGCGCCCCTCTTTGCTGCCATTGCGCTCGGAGTCTCGTCGAAAGATCGTGAACAGCTGTGGGACTCGCGATAGGGCGCGCTCTTACCCCACGCTTTGCGGCGCTCGCTCGCAAAGCCGCTTGAGCGCTGCCGCCCAACTTGGGTGGTCGTTCAGGCAAGGCACCAGCTCCAGGCTCTCGCCCCCCGCCTCCTGAAACTGTTCGCGTCCGCGATCACCGATTTCCTCCAGCGTCTCGATGCAGTCGGCAACGAAGGCCGGACACATCACCAGCAGCTTTTTCACGCCCTGGACGGCCAGCTCGTCAAGGCGCGCCTCGGTGTAGGGCTCGATCCATTTGTCCTTGCCCAGCCGCGACTGGAACGACACCGACCATTGCTCGGGCCGCAAGCCCATGCGCGCCGCGAACGCCTCGGCGGTGCGCTGGCACTGGCTACGGTAACAGCGCGCCAGCACTGCGTCGCTGACGCCCACGCTATCGGGGCGGCGCAGGTCGTGTTTCGCGTCGATACCTTTCACCAGCTTGCGAATGTGCCGCTCCGGCAAGCCGTGGAAGCTCAGCAGCAGATGATCGAAATCCTTCTGCAGATACGGGCGCGCGCTGTCGGCCAGGGCATCGAGGTAATCGGGATCATCGAAAAACGGCTGGAGGATGGAGAAGCGAATCGGCAGCTTGCGCTCACGCACCACCCGCTTGGCCTCTTCGATCACCGTGGTGGTGGTGCTGTCGGCGAACTGCGGATACAGCGGTGCCAGCGTGACCTGCTCGATGCCTTGGCCGGCGAGGCGGGTCAGTACGGTTTCCAGCGACGGCTCGCCGTAGCGCATGGCCAGCTCCACCGGCCCCTGCGTCCACTGCGCTTTCATCGCCTCCTGCAAACGCTTGCTGAGCACGATCAGCGGTGAGCCGTCCGGCCACCAGATCGACGCGTAGGCGTGGGCCGATTGCGCAGGGCGGCGGATCAGGATCAACGACACCAACAGCCGTCGCAGCGGCCAGGGCAGATCGACAACATAGGGATCCATCAGAAACTGGTTGAGATAACTCCGCACATCGGCGACTTCCGTGGAGGCCGGTGAGCCGAGGTTGACCAGTAGTAAAGCGTGATCGGTCATGCAATGTCATCCTGTTAATGAAGGCTCAACAAATCCACCAGAGCCACGTCCAGATGAGTGAAACGGAATTCGAAGCCGGCCTCCTGCGCCCTGACAGGCAAAGCATGTTGGCCGCCCAGCAGGAGCAGTGACATCTCGCCCAGGCCTGCGCGCAGTGCGAAGGCCGGTAGCGGCACGATGGCGGGCCGGTGCACGGCGTGGCCAAGTTCGCTGGCGAATTCGCTGTTGCGTACCGGATGCGGCGAACACGCATTATAAGGACCGCGCGCCTGCTCGTGCTGCAAGAGAAAATCAATCAGGGCGATTTGGTCGGCGATATGAATCCAAGGCATCCACTGGCGTCCATCGCCGATGCGACCGCCCAACCCGAAGCGAAACGGCGTGACCATGCGTTTGAGGATGCCGCCCTCCTTCGCCAGCACCAGGCCGGTACGCAGCAGAACCACGCGAATGCCCAGTGCTTCGGCCTGCTGCGCGGTATCTTCCCAGGCGACGCACAGTTGCGCGGCGAAATCCGCGCCGGAGGCAGCCTGCTCATCGACGATGCGCTCGCCACTATCGCCATACCAACCGACCGCCGAACCGGATAGCAACACGGCAGGCTTCCGTTCACGGCTCTGCAGCCAGGCCAGCAACTGCTCCGTCAAGTGAACGCGACTTTCCCACAACAGCTGCTTGCGCGCCTTGCTCCAGGGACGGTCGGCGATGGGGGCGCCGGCCAGGTTAACGACTGCATCCAGCGGCTCGTCGCCGATGTCCTCCAGGCGCCCGACGCCGCGCACGCGAGTACCACAGAGCACCGCCACCTGCTCCGGGCGGCGACTCCACACCGTCAGTTGGTACCCCTGCTCGAGCCAGTGGTGACAGAGCGCGCGACCAATCAGACCAGTACCGCCGGTGATCAGGATATGCATGGCAGGTTCCTCACTATGGTGTGCTCACAAGGTTCGACGCCACTTGCGGGGCGATGCTCAAGAACAATTACCCGCTGGAGCAGTCAGCCGACATAAACGGGGAAACTATTGCCGCCCGCACCTATTCTGAAGAATAGATGCCCTGGCTGCAGGCACTGGCCGACATGGACATAAGCTTATACATGAACTGTACATTGTATGAGCTATGTCCAAGGTGTAGTTTTGGGGCCCAGCGGGTTGTCGATCCTGCGGTTGCGGCAGCCCGACAGCACATGAGGTAAACATGACCAATACAGTTCCCATCGCCATCATCGGCACCGGTATCGCCGGGCTGTCCGCGGCCGAGGCACTGCATGCCGCCGGATATCCGGTGCAATTGTTCGACAAGAGTCGCGGCAGCGGCGGCCGCATGGCCAGCAAACGCAGCGACGCTGGCGCCCTGGATCTGGGCGCTCAATATTTCACCGCACGCGACCGCCGCTTCGCCGCTGCTGTCCAGCAATGGCAGGCCCGTGGCTGGGTCGAGGAATGGACGCCCAGCCTCTACCAGTTCGCCAACGGCACGCTCAGCCCATCGGCCGACGAGCAGGTGCGCTGGGTCGGCAAGCCACGCATGAGCGCCATCACCCGCGCCATACTCGGGGCCCTGCCGGTGAAGTTTTCCTGCCGTATCACCGAGGTATTCCGCGGTGAGCTGCACTGGCATCTGCTCGATGCCGACGGCGATAGCCACGGCCCTTTCAGCCACGTCATCATCGCCATACCGGCGCCCCAGGCCAGTGCTCTGCTGGCAGCGGCGCCCAAGCTCGCCGGCACGGTTGCCAGCGTGAGCATGGAGCCGACCTGGGCGGTGGCGCTGGCTTTCGAAGAGCATCTACAGACACCGCTGGAAGGTTGTTTCGTACAGGACTATCCGCTGGACTGGACGGCACGCAACCGCAGCAAACCCGGACGAGATGCCAAGCTGGACACCTGGGTGCTACACGCCAGCAGCAACTGGAGTCGCCAGCATCTGGATCTGCCCAAGGAGCAGGTGATCGAGCACCTGCATGGCGCCTTCGCTGAAATGATCGGTTGCGCCGTGCCGGAGCCGGTATTCAGCCTGGCCCATCGCTGGCTGTACGCCCGCCCTTCGGCGGCGCATCAACTGGGCGCCCTGGCCGATGCCGACCTGGGTCTCTACGCCTGTGGTGACTGGTGTCTGTCAGGCCGTGTCGAAGGCGCCTGGCTAAGCGGCCAGGAAGCGGCTCGCAAACTGATCGCGCACAATCAGTGAATGCCTCAAGGCATCGCCTGACCCCGCGCAAGCTGCTGCTGTGCAAATGGACGGCGGCCACGCCGCAGAACCGCGAAAAGCACTTTCTGGTCACCGAACTGTTCTGCGACGAAGACGGTACGGTGCAGGAAGTGGAACTTCAGGCCGTACTCAGCAAGCGCGCCCAGTACCTCGACTGGCGGCTGCTGCAGGATACCGAACACTGGCAGATGGGCTGGCGTTGAAGCGCCGCCCGCCTCGCCTGTTGCTGGCAATAGCTGTACACAGCATTTGACTTGTACAAGATCGCGCCTAAGATGAAATTAAACTTGTACAAAAATAAATCCTTGTACAAGCACATTCTCGAAGGTTCGCCATGCCAGTCAGCCCACTCCACTGCGAAAAACCCAAGCTTGGCGTCAGCGCCTGCCTGCTCGGCGCCGAAGTGCGCTACAACGGCGGCCATAAGGCTTCCAGGCTGTGCTTGGATCAACTGAGCGACTATTTCGAGTTCGTGCCGTTCTGCCCAGAAGTCGCCATCGGTCTGGGTACGCCGCGCGAGCCGATTCGCCTGGTCGGTGACCCGGCAGCGCCACGTGCCGTGGGCACCGTACATCCTGACCAGGATCACACCGACGCCCTGACCGCCTATGGCGAGCAGGTGGCTGCCGATCTGCCGCCCATCAGCGGCTACATCGTCATGCAGCAATCGCCGTCCTGCGGCCTGGAGCGGGTCAAGGTCTATCAGGACAATGGTCACCCCAGCGAGCCGAAGGGCCGCGGGCTCTACGCCCGTGTGCTGTGCGAACGCCACCCGAACCTGCCCATCGAGGAAGACGGCCGGCTCAACGACCCGGTGCTGCGCGAGAACTTCCTGACGCGGGTGTTCACCTACGCGCAGTGGCAGGCCCTGTGCCGAACCGGCCTGAGCCGCGGCAAGCTGATTGAGTTTCACGCACGTCACAAATACCTGCTGATGGCCACCGACCCGCTGCGCTACAAGCGTCTCGGCCGTTTGCTCGGCGATCTGTCCGGGCAGGATCTGCACAGCCTGGCCGCGCACTACATCAGCGAACTGATGACGGCCCTGAAGCGCTGCGCGACTCGCGGCACCCACAGCAACGTGTTGCAGCACCTGAGTGGCTACCTGAAGGGCGCCCTGAATACGGCGGAAAAACAGGAAATGCAGCAGCTCATTGGCCAATACCGCCATGGCATCGTGCCCCTGGTGGTGCCGCTGACCCTGCTCAAGCACCACTTCCGCCAACATCCCGATCGCTACATCGCGCAGCAGATTTACCTGCAACCGCACCCGGAAAACCTCAGCCTGCGGAACGCTCTATGAACCAGCCAACCTCACCCGAGCCAAACGCGGGGGCTTACCGCGGCGCCATCGCCGACGGCTACCTGCCGATCCGCGAGGTGGCCAGCCGCACTGGCGTGAATCCGGTCACCCTGCGCGCCTGGGAGCGGCGTTACGGCCTGATCGTGCCGCACCGCACCGCCAAGGGTCATCGCCTGTACTCCCCGGAACAGGTGCAGACCATTCACGCCGTGCTCGGCTGGCTCAATCGCGGTGTATCGGTCGGTCAGGTCAAGGGGCTGCTGCGTGCCGACCAGCCGCTGCCGGCCGAACAGGCTTCACAATGGCAGGAAAAACGCGAGCGCATGTGCCACGCCATCCATTTGCTCGACGAGCGCCAGTTGGACGAACGTTTCAACGCCGAACAGGCGCTCTACCCTCCGCAGATTCTCTGCCAGCACCTGCTATTGCCGCTGTTGGTAACCCTGGAAGAACGCTGGCCACAACGCCCCGGCGCGAAAACCGAGCGGCTGTTCCTGCACAGCTGGTTGCGCAGCAAGCTCGGCGCTCGGGTTTACCACGACAACCGCCAGCACAATGGCAAGCCGCTGCTGCTGATCAACCTGTGCCAGGTGCCGATGTCGCCGCAGTTGTGGCTGTGCGCCTGGCTGATCGGCACCGCCGGTTGCCCGGTGGATGCCTTCGATGGGCCAATCCCCGCCAACGAACTAGCGCTGGCCATCGCCCGACTGCAACCCCGTGCCCTGTTGCTGTTCTGCGAGGCGGACTCCAATACCGATGCCGAGTCGTCGCTGCATGACTGGTTGGGCGACCACGGCGTGCCCTGCCTGTTGGTCGGCATCGAGGACGAAGCCCGCGGCGGGCAACTGCTCGCCAATGCCCCCAAAGGCGCGGATATCGCCTTCATGGCCGATCCCCTCGCCGCGCTGCAAACACTCGCCGACCGCCATCTGCTCGAATAGGACGCCCCATGCTGCAACTGATGTGGTTCCGAACCGACCTGCGCGTCACCGACAACGGCGCGCTGACCGCCGCCATGCGGGCCGGGCCGACGGTGGCCGTATTTCTGCTCAGCCCCGGTCAATGGCAACGGCATGACGATGCGCCAAGCAAGGTGGACTTCTGGCTGCGCAACCTGGCTGAACTGAGCCGGGAGCTGCAGCGCCTCAACGTACCGCTGCTGATTCGTGAAGCCGATGAGTGGAGCGCTGTCCCCAAAATCCTGGGCGCGTTGGCTCAGGAGTTGGAGGCCAGCGCGCTACACGTCAACGAGGAATATGGGGTCAATGAAACCCGGCGCGACCATGGCGTCGCAGCCGTACTGGATGGGCTCGGCATCAACTTTCACAGCCACCTCGATCGTCTGCTGTTCAAGCCCGGCAGCGTGCTGACGCGCACGGGCACTTACTTCAAGGTCTACAGCCAGTTCCGTGGGATCTGCTACCAGCGTCTGCACAACGCCCTGCCGCCCTTGGTGGCACTGCCAAAGGCGCAAGCCAGACTGAAGATCAACGGCGACAAGGTGCCGGATAGCGTTTCCGGCTTCGAGCCGCCGAGCCAGGCGCTGCGTGATGCCTGGCCGGCTGGCGAGCAAGCCGCTCGGGAGCGGCTGCAGCGCTTCGCCGGTGAAGGGATCGAGGGCTATCACGACAACCGCGACTTCCCGGCTCGCCCCGGCACCAGCCAGTTGTCGGCCTACCTGGCCGCCGGCGTGGTTTCCCCACGCCAGTGCCTGCACACGGCGCTGAACATCAATCAGGGCGAGTTCGAAAGCGGCAATCAGGGCACCGTCACCTGGGTCAATGAACTGATCTGGCGCGAGTTCTACACCCATATCCTGGTCGGCTACCCACGCGTGTCCATGCACCGCGCGTTCCGCCCGGAAACCGAAGCCCTGCCGTGGCGTGATGCCAGGAGCGACCTGCAAGCCTGGCAGGAAGGACGCACCGGCATTCCGATCATCGACGCAGCGATACGCCAGTTGCTGGCCACCGGCTGGATGCACAACCGCTTGCGCATGGTAGTGGCGATGTTCCTGACCAAGAACCTGCTGATCGACTGGCGCGAAGGCGAGCGCTTCTTCATGCGTCACCTGATCGACGGCGATCTGGCTGCCAACAATGGCGGCTGGCAGTGGAGCGCCTCGACCGGTACCGACTCGGTGCCCTACTTCCGCATCTTCAATCCGGTCAGCCAGTCCCAGCGCTTCGATCCGGATGGTCGCTTCATCCGTCAGTGGCTGCCGGAACTGGCCACGCTCAGCGACAAGGCGATTCACGATCCTCATGCCGGCCGCAAAGGGCAGGACGGTCTGTTTGCAGCAGGCCTGGACTATCCACTGCCAATCGTCGACCTACGCGCCAGCCGCCAGCGTGCTCTGGACGCGTTCAAGAACCTGCCATCGGCAAACGAGCCCTCGTGAACGAATTCCTGCAGCGCCTCACCAGTCTGGGCAAGCACAACCTGGATCGTCTCGGCGGGCTACATCGTTTGCATTACGGGCGCATCCAGGATCCGACAAATTTCGTCTTCAGACTGTGGGACTTCTACCGCGGCTATTGCGAAGGCGGCTTTATCGAGCGCACCATCGACACCGCTCAAATGCTGCTGGCCAAACCGGCAGCGTCCCCCCAACAGCTGCTCGGACGATTCGGTGCCTAAAAACCTGCTCAACGCCATCCTCTTTCAAATCGGCTGGTTCACCTGTGTACTCGGTGGCGGCCCTTGGTTGTGGCTGGTGGCGGTGATCATGCTGGTGCACCTGTTTTACATTGGCAGTTGGCAGCGCGAAGGCAAACTGCTGGTGAGCGTGTTCCTGTTCGGCAGCGCGGTGGACAGCTTTCTGCTGCAATTCGGCGTCTTCTATTTCGGCGAACCTCGCCAGCTCATCCCCTTGTGGCTGGCGCTGCTATGGCTGCTGCTCGGCACTACGCTGTGCCACTGTCTGGCCTGGACAGCGCGGCCCTGGTGGCGCGCCAGCCTGCTCGGCGCCTGCTTCGCGCCATTGTCCTACTATGCGAGCGCCGCTCTGACCGGAGCGAGTTTCCCTTACGGTGCCGAGGTCACGCTGGCCCTGCTGGCACTGATCTGGGCGGTAGTGCTGCCGGTGTTGCACGGTTTCGCCAGGCTCCACACGGCGAACGACCGCCCGGCTTGAATCCTCTCAGAGCAACGGCGCCTGGCGTAAACTAACCCCATGAGCGCCAACCACTACATCCCCCATACCCAGATTGCCGAAAACACCGAGGTCAGTTGCAGCACCTGCGCGGCCTGCTGCTGCCAGCTGGAAGTGATGCTGATCACCGATACCGGCGTGCCACGGCGCTTTATCGACAACGACGATTGGGGCGGCGAGGTGATGCGCAGGCTGGATGACGGCTGGTGCGCCGCACTGGATCGCGACACCATGCGCTGCACCATCTATTCGGTACGTCCACTGATCTGCCGCGAGTTCGAACTGGGCGCTCCCGAATGCCTGGAGGAACGCCGCGGCATCCGCGATGCCTATCGCTGACAGTGCTCTCCGCGGCCTCGCCACGAACTTACTGCAGGCATAAAAAACCGGGCGTGAGGCCCGGTTCAGGATGTGGCAACGCGACCGACTTAGAAATTCAGGCGGTAATGTACGGTATAAGCCTCGACGCCATCGTTGGGGTTCTTGAGGCCGGCGTTGGAATAGTGAATCGCACGAATACCGACTTCGTGACCGCCTGCGAACCGTAGGCCAGCGCCGATGCGATCCTCGAACTGGAACGAGGAACCCAGATCGTTGGACTCGAGTTTGGTGTTGGAAAACGCTGCCACACCGATACCGGCTTCCAGGTAGGGTTTGACGTTCTGCCCGGCGAATTCGTAGACGAATACCGGCGCGAAGGAGATGCTGTGGTTGGTGGACGTATCATCACCCTCCCAATAGGTGTAACCAGCATCCCAGTAGCCGCCCAAGTGGCCGACACTACTTTCGAACCAGCGGCTGTTGAAATCGAACTGAGCACTGAGACGGTAAACCATGGTGGAATCACCTGACTGACCTGCAGAAAAGGTCACTCCCGCGGCCTGAACTGCTGTTACCGATCCAAGAGACAACGCAACTGCAGCGGCCAAGCCAACCAGCTTCTTCATTGGAAACATCCTTTTTATAGGGATCACGGATTCTGTTTAAGTGAAGCACGGAAAAACTATAGTTACAGAGTTGCTCTGAGTTCCATTTGTTCTAAAAATATTTAATGGCCAATAGCCCACTAACGCTCTTGGGTAAAACTGTTTACATACTCGGCGCTGCCCCACAGCCGCGGCAGAATCCTTTGCATGAGCAATGGTTCACCACTGCACCAGAAGCGATCTGGCGCTGCCGGCCCTGCGGCCAGCAACCCTCGTTCACTCAGCAGCCGTTGTAGCTGCCGTGCTACGGCAGCGCCGGTGTCGATCAGGCTGATCGACGGATCCAGCCACTGGCTCAGCAATGGTTTGAGAAAGGGGTAGTGGGTGCAGCCGAGAATCAACGTATCGCAGCCCTCGGCGAGCAGTGGTTCGACGTAGCCACGCAGCAACTCGTGCAGCGCCGGATCGTCCAGATCCCCCGCTTCGATCAACTCGACCAACCCCGGACAAGGCTGGGTGACCACCCGCACATCGCTGGCGAACTGATCGAGCAGCGCGGCGAAACGAGCGCTTTTCAGCGTGCCGGTGGTAGCCAGCACACCGACCACGCCGGATCGGGTCGCCGCGGCGGCAGGCTTGACCGCAGGCTCCATGGCCACGATAGGCAGCTGTGGGTAAAGCGCCCGCAGCTCGGCGACACCCGCCACCGTCGCGGTATTGCAGGCCAGCACCAGGGCCTTGGCATTCCGGACGAGGAGGAATTCGGCGATTGCCCGGCAGCGCTCACGGATGTACTCGGCGCTTTTTTCGCCATAGGGCACGTGACCGCTATCGGCCACATAAAGCAGCGACTCGTGCGGTAGCACCGCACGGATCTCTCGCAACACCGTGAGGCCACCGACGCCGGAATCGAACACCCCTATCGGCGCTTCACTCATGGGCGTTGCCCGCACAGACCGCACAACCCGGATCGCGCTTGACCCGCAGTTCACGAAAGCGCGAGCCGAAAGCATCGATCAGCAGCAGCCGCCCCACCAGCGGTTCACCGAAACCGGCCAGCAGCTTCAGGGCCTCCAGCGCTTGCAGGCTGCCAACCAGGCCGACCAGTGGCCCAGCCACACCCGCTTCGCTGCAGGTCAGCTCGGCTTCGCTGCCATGGCCATACAGGCAGTGGTAACAGGGGCTGTCGGCACGACGCGGATCGAACACCGAAAGCTGCCCTTCCAGACGGATCGCCGCGCCACTGATAAGCGGCCTGCGGGCGGCGACACAGGCGGCATTGACCGCCTCGCGGGTGGCGAAGTTGTCCGAGCAATCGAGCACCAGATCGACCGCCGCCACCGCTGCTGCCAGGGAGTCCGCGTCCAGCACCTGGCGATGGGCATGCAGACGAATGTCGGGGTTGAGCGCCGCCAGCCGAGCCAACGCCGAATCCACTTTGCTCTGCCCGATGCTCGCGGTGTCGTGAGCGATCTGCCGCTGCAGGTTGCTCAGGTCGACAGTATCGAAATCCGCCAGGTGCAGCTCACCGACTCCGGCCGCCGCCAGATACAGCGCTACCGGCGAGCCGAGCCCACCGAGGCCGACGATCAGTGCGCGGCTGCTCTTGAGTCGCAACTGGCCATCGATATCGATCTGCGACAGCAGAATCTGCCGGCTGTAACGCAGCAGCTCCTCATCGTTCAAGTGTTCATTCATGCGGCCACCGCCCCAGGCTGATGCGCTCATGATTGGCCAGGTCGCGCCGACTGTGAACCTCGGCGAAACCGCGTTGGCTCAGCAGATCACGCACCGCCTCGGCCTGATCGAAACCATGCTCGAGCAACAGCCAGCCGGGAGCCGCCAGATAATCGGGCGCCTGCCTGATGATCAGACGGATATCGTCCAGGCCGTCGAGGCCCGAAACCAGCGCGCTGCTCGGCTCGAAACGCACATCGCCCTCGTCCAGATGGCGGTCGTCACTGGCGATATAGGGCGGGTTGCTGACAATCAGTCCATAGCGCTCGCCGCACTGCCCGTCGAACCAGTGGCTCGACCCGAACGCGGCGTTCGCCAGACCCAGGCGTGCCCGATTGCCTTCCGCCAGGGCAATGGCTTCGTCGACCCGATCGACCCCGGTCACCTGCCAGGCCGGGCGTTCACTTGCCAGCGCCAGGGCGATAGCGCCCGTACCGGTACCGAGGTCGAGTACCCGCGCCGGGCCGCCAGGCAATAACGCCAGCGCGGTCTCCACCAGCAGCTCGGTATCCGGCCGCGGGATCAGGGTATGCGGCGCGACATCCAGATCCAGGCTCCAGAAACCCTGCCGGCCGAGAATGTACGCCACCGGCTCGCCGTTACGTCGGCGCGCCAGGCTGGCCGCGAATCGCACAGCCGCGTCGGCCTCGACCTCACGATCCGCCCAGGTGCGCAGATAGCTGCGCGGCTTGCCAAGGGCATGGGCCAGCAGCAGCTCGGCATCCAGGCGGGCACTGGGCGAGTCCGGCAGTTCAGCGGCATTGAGCAGAAATTCGATGGTCGCCATCACTATAAGCCTCAAGCTGCAAGCCTCAAGCTACAAGCTCCCGCGCACCCACTTGCGGCTTGTGGCTTGCAGCTTGCCGCTACGGTGGTCAATCGCTGAGCGCGGCCAGCTGATCGGCCTGGTATTCGGCGAGCAGCGGTTCGATCACCGCGTCGACGCCACCGGCGATCACTTCATTGAGCGAATACAGGGTCAGGTTGATACGGTGATCGGTGACCCGGCCCTGAGGAAAATTGTAGGTGCGGATGCGTTCGGAGCGGTCACCGGAACCGACCAGCAGCTTGCGCGTGTCGGAAATTTCCTTGTGCGCGGCGGCATCCTGCTGATCCTTGAGCTTGGCCGCCAGCCAGGCCATGGCCTTGGCGCGGTTCTTGTGCTGCGAGCGCTCTTCCTGGCACTCGACCACGGTACCGGTGGGAATGTGGGTGATGCGGATCGCCGAATCGGTGGTGTTGACGTGCTGGCCACCGGCACCCGAGGAGCGATAGGTATCGACGCGCAGATCGGCCGGGTTGATCTCGATGGCCATCTGCTCGTCCGGTTCGGGCAACACGGCCACAGTACAGGCCGAGGTATGGATGCGCCCCTGGGATTCGGTTTCCGGCACACGCTGCACGCGGTGCGCGCCGGATTCGAACTTGAGCTTGGCGAACACGTTGTCGCCCTCGACCCTGGCGATCACTTCCTTGAAGCCGCCGTGCTCGCCTTCGTTGGCCGACAGTACTTCGACGCGCCAGCCCTGCCTCTCGGCATAGCGCGAGTACATGCGAAACAGGTCGCCGGAGAAGATCGCCGCCTCGTCGCCGCCAGTACCGGCACGCACTTCGAGAAACACGTTGCGACCGTCGTTGGGATCCTTGGGCAGCAACATCCGCTGCAGGCTGTCTTCCAGCTCGACCAGGCGGGCCTTCGCCGTGTCGACCTCTTCCTCGGCCATTTCGCGCATGTCCGGGTCGCTATCCTTGAGCAGCGCCTGGGCGCCCTCCAGATCGGCCTGCACCTTGCGGAACTCGCGGAACGCCATGATCACCGGTTCGATCTCGGCGTATTCCTTGGAGTAGGCGCGAAACTGGTTCTGGTTGCCGATCACTTCGGCATCGCCGAGCAGGGCCGTGACCTCTTCGAAACGATCCTGCAGCATGTCGAGTTTGTTGATCAACGAAGCTTTCATTGCATGCCTTTATTGGACGACGCGCCTTCTTCGAGGGCGAAGAGCTCCTGGGCCACACCGAGCGCATCGACGCGCCCGTCGGCGGAGAATTTTTTCAGTTGCACGCTGGGCGCGTGCAGCAGCTTGTTGGTCAGGCCGCGGGCCAACTGTGCCAGTACGTCTTCGGCAGCGGCGCCATTGGCGAGCATGCGCTGGGCGCGGGCCAGTTCATCGTCACGCAGGCGCTCGGCCTGCTGCCGGTATGCCCGAAGTACATCCACTGCGGCCAGTTCGCGCAGGCGCACCATGAAGTCGTCGGCGCCGACGGAGACCAGTTCCTCTGCGGCCTGGGCAGCCCCCTGGCGACTCTTGAGGTTTTCTTCGATGACTTCGTGCAGGTCGTCGACGGTATACAGATAGACGTCGTCCAGCTCGCCAACCTGGGGCTCGATGTCCCGCGGCACGGCGATATCGACCATGAAGATCGGCTTGTGCTTGCGTTGCTTCAGGGCACTTTCCACCGCGCCCTTGCCGAGAATCGGCAGCTGACTGGCGGTGGAACTGATGACGATATCGCTGTGCGCCAGCTCCTGCGGGATATCGGAAAGCAGCACGGCGTGCGCGCCGAACTGTTCGGCCAGGCTGCTGGCACGCTCGAGGGTACGGTTGGCCACGACGATTCGCTTGATTCCTTGATCGTGAAGGTGACGGGCGACCAGGCTGATGGTCTCGCCCGCGCCGATCAGCAGCGCCTGGCTGCGATGCAGGTCGGAGAATATCTGCTTGGCCAGGCTCACGGCAGCGAACGCTACCGATACCGGATTCTCGCCGATGGCGGTGTCGGTACGCACCTGCTTGGCGGTGCTGAAGGTGGCCTGGAACAAACGCCCGAGCAACGGGCCCAGGGTGCCGGCCTCGCGGGCAACGGCAAAGGCGGACTTCATCTGGCCGAGAATCTGCGGCTCGCCCAGCACCATGGAATCGAGGCCGGAGGCCACGCGCATCATGTGACGAACTGCCGCATCGTCTTCGTGGACGTAAGCGCAGGCACGCAGCTCGTCGACGCTCAAATGGTGATAATCGGCCAGCCAGCCGAGTACGGCATCGACGCCCGGGCCGTCCTGTTCCAGGTACAACTCACTGCGATTGCAGGTCGACAGAATCGCCGCCTCACGGCTTGGCGTATGCCGGCAAAGCAGCTGCAACGCCTCTACCAGCTGCTCTGGAGTAAAAGCCACGCGCTCGCGGACATCCACCGAAGCGGTCTTGTGGTTGATACCGAGGGCGATAAAGGCCATGCACGTCGCTGACAGGGGGTGGAAGCCGCCAATTGTCCTACTTCGGTCGAGGTAGGACAACCATTGCCCACCGCATGGCGACGATAGCGAGCCTCGATCGTCGGCAATGAGAATTACTCAATACGACCAATAGCCCGTAAGGTGGATTAGCGGCGAATCCGCAAATGACCAGACCACAAACCTACCACCCCTACAGCGATGCGTAACCCACCGAGCGCCAAGCGGAGTCCAGCGCCCCGCTCAGTGGGTTTACAGCGTCTGTCACTCGTCGAACGGCAAGCCCTGATGGTGTGCGTCTAACCCACCGCGGCTAATCGATGACCTGTACGTGCTCCTGAACGTACAGGGTAGCGGCACCGTTGGTGTAGGCATGATAGAGATCGCCGCCCACGTTCACATCGGCACCTGGCATCCAACCACTGCCCAGCGCCACCGAGTCCTCGTCGTCACCCAAAATCGTCAGCAGGTTACCGCCGGCGATATCCAGCACGTCCTGGGCGGTCAGTCCGGTGATCGCGTTGGCGCCCTTGGCCGACAGATCCAGCACCTCGATGCTCCTGAGGTTGCTGGCCAGCTCGGTGCCGCTCAGGCTTTCGCCGTAGCGCAGCTGGATGGTGTCCTCGCCGCCACGACCGTCGATCGCCTCGCCGCTCCATAGCAGATTGTCAGCGTTGTTGGTCGGCAGCTTGTCGGCGACGTTGATCTGCAGCGTCGTCGACGCTTCGCTGCTGACCACGCCCACCGGGTTGCCACTGGCATCCACCTCCTGGGTCCAGGCCGTGACGGTGATGTCCTTCACACCGCCAGTGCCCAGATGGAGGAAGCCCAGCCCATTCAACTGCTCCTGTGTCAGGCCCGCGAGAGTGTGCTGATTGGTGTCTGCGTCATACGTGGATACCAGCTCGACACCGTCGGCATAGAACACCACCTTGCTACCATCCGGGAAGCCGCTCAGTTCCAGGGTAGTCAGCTCGTGATGGCTATCGTTGGCGTTGACCGCCACCGGATCCTTCATCTCTGCGTTCAGGTTCAGGGCGATCACCTCGCCCGCCGTACCAAAACTGAGAGTCGGTCGCAGTTCGATACCGTCCGCCTGCGGTGCCACGCTCAGGTCGAACTCGACCGGCCAGGCAGTCGGCTCGTTACCTGGCTCGCCGCTGACCAGGTACAACCTGAGGTCTTCCAGCGTGCCGCTCCAGTGGGCCGGAGCCTGGATGCCGATATAGGCCGGCAGGGCATTGCCCGAGACGGGGATGGACCAGGTGTTGGTCGTACTGCCTCCGGCGTTGCTGGCCAGCACGGCACCCGAACCATCCGCGTTGTTGCCATACCAGACCGTAAAGTCCTTGGGCAGCCCCTCGATGAAGGCCGATTGCAGGGTCTCACCGCTGTCCGGCAGGAGCGTACCGGTGATGTTCAACTGCGCCTGCGTCTTGGTCACACCGTCATGCTCGGTGCCAGTGGCCGCTATCGTCACTTCCGGGGCGGTGTTGGTCGGATTGACCGTCAGGTTGCCCTGGCCTGCGGAAATCATCGCCGCGCCGCCGTTCTCCTGATTCTGCACCCAGGCCTGGAGCTGGACGCTGCCGCTGTCATGCGTACCGGCCGGGGTATAGGTCAGGTTCAGCACGGTGTCCGGGGTGACGCCGTCGATGACGTAGTACTGGCCATCGCTCAGCCCCGGTACGCCACTCACATCCTGCAGGGCCAGCGGCGCAGCACCCTGGCTGAGCTCGCCTGGGATACCCGTGCCATCCAGTTGCAGATAGAGCTTGCCGTCGACGACGCTCCAGTCGCCGCCCTGATCGGCCGGGTTGGAAACCGTGATAGCGATATCGATCGGCTCGCCCTCGGTTACCGGCGCGGCGACGATCGACACTGTCGCCTTGTCGGTGACCGGCGCCAGCTCGACCTGCGGCTCGACGTGGCCTTCGCTATGCACGCCGTTGTTGTGGAGGGTCACGGTGACATCCAGCGGCAGGTCGCCGCCGAGGTTGTTGGCGTTGCCATTGGCATTCGTCGGCGGGATGACGGTAATGCCCGCCAGCGCATTGTTCAGCACATCCTGGACGGTGGCGTTGGTCACGCCCGTCACTGTGGTGGTCCACAGCACCACCGGCTGGCCGTTCTCGACCGCTTCCGTTTGGGTCATGCCAGGGAACGTGGTGCCGTCGCCTGGCGCAGTGCGCAGGGTAATGGTCATATCGAAGCTGGCCTGATCGGCGCCGCTGGTATCCACTGTGGCGGATACCACCTGATCCAGGGTGAACGGGCCATCCTCGCTCTGCGGAGCGATGATCTCGCCCAGGGTCACCGTCGGCAGCTTGCCTTCCTCGCCCAGGGCGAAGTCGGTGCTCAGGTACCAGGTAATGCTGGCCTCCTCGGTACTCTCGGCATTGCCATCGCGGGTCACCACAGTGATGGTGATCGGCACGTTGTCGAGCGCGCCGCTATTACCGTTGACACTGAACACGATGCTCTTGGCGATATCTCCGTTGAACTGCTCGCCGACCGGTAGCAACCACTGGCCAGCACCGGTGAATATCCCGCCCTGCACCGCCATACCGTTCGGCACACCCTGGATGAGGATATGGGTCAGTCGCTCGCTGCCATCGTAGTCTCTGGCGTTGCCGGCGTTGGCATCGGGCTCCTTGGCGATGTCCAGGCTGACGGTGACCGTGCCTTCTGCCGTCAGCAGATAGGCAGCACCCGGCTGGCCGTTGATCGCTGTCAGGGCCAGGTCGACCGGGTCGGTCACCGGCTGCACTTCAAGGGTATGGCTGGTGTTCTGCCAGCCGCTTTCCACCGGCCCGGTGGTGCCGTCCTGGGCAGTATCGGTGACCTTGTATTGCACGTTCAGCACGATATCGCCGCTGAAGTTGGCACCCGCCTTGGCATGGATGCTCTTCACCGCATCCACACCGCTGATCTCGTACCAGCCACCCACCGCGACCAGTGGCTGGGTGCCGGCGGCATCACTGTAGAAGGTGACGCCATCCACTGCCTCGATGCGCACCGCGCTGATCTCTTCGTCGGTATCACCATTCTTGTAGTCGGGCGACAGGTCGAGCCGGCCGAGCTGATCCTCGATCATGCTGGAACTCATGTTGAGCTGCGCCTCCGGTGACGACGTGACCTGAAACTCGACGTTCTGCGGCGCGAAGAAGGTCTCCGACGGGTTGTCGCTCTCCGTCACTACCGGCTGCGCGGTCAATTGCACCGTGCCGCTATAGTTGGCCGGCACCTGGATCTTCACCGAGCCATCGGCGATCTGCGCGGGCGTCACCACCCAGACCCGGTCGGTGCCGCTGGCATTGCCGACCACCGGGCCGGCGCCCACCACGCTGAAGCCATCGGCCAGGCCACTGATGCGCAGGGTGATGGTTTCCGAACCGTCGTTTGAGGTCTCGCCGGAGGCCAGCGAGGTAATCAGCTCACGCAGCTCCACCTGGTTACCGTTGTTGTCGAGGTTGTCCTCGACATAGACCTGATCGTTGTCGATGGTCATCGACGGCTCGTCCGGTACGCCCAGCAGGGTGACGGTGATCGGCAGGATGTGCGCAGCACTCGGCGACGAAGTGATCGTCTGCTCTATTCCATCTTTATCGATATAGGTCAGCGTATCGACGGAGACCGCCTCGACCGACAGATTGATGGTCTGGTTGCTGTCCTTCGGCGGGATCAGCGTTGGCTGCTTGCTATTGTCGAAGTCGATCAGCTCCAGTTGGTAGCTGCCATTGCCGTCCGGCGTCAGCCCGCTGCCCACTGCGTAGGTAACACCGTCGTAAGTGATGCTGGCGCCGTCCGGGATCCCCTTGATGGTGATGTTGAAGGTCTCGCTCGGGTCATCGCTGGTCGGACGGATGTTCAGTTGAATCGGGGCGCTGCCATCGCGACCGGCATCCTCGTAGGCGGTAATTCGCGCATCCACCTTCAGGGTCACCTGGTCGGCCACCGGATCGAGGATCAGGTTGGTCAGCCAGGACTCGCCCGAGACCTGGGTATTGGTAGCGTTGTTGTCGTCTTCATCATGGTCGATGGTGACGGCTTCGACCTTGATCTTGACCACGCCCTTGAAGTTGTGCGGCCCCTTGAACTGCACGGTGTCCAGGTATTCGATCGGGATGTCCACCGGCGAGCCGTTGTAGGGCACGGTGATCCAATCGGCACCATCGCTGTACTGGAAGTACGAGCCATCCAGTTCCTCGTCGGCATTCGTGTAAGGCGTGAAGCGGGCGAAGGTTTCCTCGCTGCCGCCAACGGGGCCGCCATTGACGGTGCCATTGCCGTCCTCGTTGCTCCAGGGCGTCTTGAGGTCGAAGCCTTCCGAGTTCAACTCGAACCACTCGTCTTCCTTGCCATGGTCGGTATAGAGGTGGTCGCCGCTCATGGTCACGTCGTTGCCGTTCTGGCCATTCGAGTCGCTGTCGACACGCTCGCCGAGCGGGGTGACGGTGATCCGGACGCTCAGTTCCTGATCCTCGACCTGATGGCTGTCGGTGCCATTGGTATCGGTCGAGGTGACCTTCAATATGATCTCCGCATCCTTGCTACTGTGTGCCGGCGGCTTGATCATGAAGCCATCCAGCACGGCCTCACGTTGAGCTTCGCTCAGGCTGCCGTCGAAGGTGATGGTGTAGGGGTCGCCGGTCGAACCGTCGCCGGAAACACTCCAGCCACCGTTGTTGGTTGGTTCGGTCACCTGCCAGCCACTCGGGATTTCGAAAGCCACCTTGTCGATGACCTCGGTGCCGGTGCCGGTGTCGGTGACCTGCACATGCTGCAGGAAGGCTACCGCGGTATCTTCCTCGGTGGTCACGTTCCCCGCCGCCACATCGCCGGCAACCGGGGTGATGTGCAGGTTCAGGATCACACTGTTGTTGCTGGTATCGGCCTCGACAACGCCATTCGGCGGATTGCCCGAATTGCCCGGCGTGCCCTGGAAGCCGTCTGCGTCCTTGTCCTGGGCGTTGATACGGATGCCGATGCCGTTGAGATCGCCACTGTAGTCGCCGACCGCGCCGATGTTGATAGCCGGGAAGCTGGCGATATCACCGGTCTGACCATCGCTGCCAGTTTGTGCGGGGATATCGCGGCTTGCGCCTACCGCCAACTGCGTGCCATTGACCAGGATGGCCTGCCCGGTGTTATTGGTGACGGTTATCGAGCGCACCTCGGAGCCGTCCAGATCCTGAAACGACGCGCTGAGGATATCCTTCACGTTGAAGTCGGTGTCTTCCTTGAGGGTGACAGTGGCCTCGGTGTTGCCGGTATAACTTACGCCGTCGATGTTGGTGCCGGTGGTCACGCTGGTGTCGAACAGCAGTTGCGCATCGTCGGTCACCGCCTGAACGTAGACGGTGATGGTCTGGGTGCTGGTGGCACCCTCCACATCCACCAGTTTCACGCCGCTGTCGTCGACTTCGTAGCTGGTGACGCTGACGCCGACCGTGAAGTTCTCATGGTGGTGCTCGGCTGGAGTGGCCTTCAGGGCCTCGTACTCGGCTGCGGTCAGGTAGTTGACGCCCGCCCCCGTCAGTAGGCCATCGCTGACGTGCAAGTCGGTATCCACGTCGCTGTCACCACTGGTCTCGACGATGACAATGGTATAGCTGCCGCCGCTGGCGACCAGCGGTGTGCCATCGGCCTTGGTCAGGATCGCCCCCGCCATCGCGCCGTCGCCGGACAGAGTCAGGGTGATGGCGCCCAGACGTTCGGGGTGATCGCCCAGAGTAGCGCTGCCGTTCTGGTCGGCGTTATCGGTGATCACCGGCAGTTTCAGGCCCAGGGTGACATCGTTGTCTTCTGGGGTAGAGACGCTGGCACTGGCCCCACCGTCAGTCGAGGCGTCGTGGGCCAGGGCGGGCGCATCGGCAAGCGGGTTGACGGTCACAGTCACGGTGACCTGCTGGCCCACGCTGTCGTGGTCGGTTCTGGTGGTGTAGGTGAAACTGTCGGCACCGCTGTAATCCGGGGCAGGCACGTAGGTGATGCTGCCGTCGGGGTTGACCGTGACCGTGCCGTGCTGCGGCCCATCGCCAGACTCGATACTGATGTTGTTGCCTGTTGCGTCCGCACTGGTGGTGAAGCTGACGGAAGCGTCCTCGTCGACCTCGATGGCCTTGGCGGTTACCGGCGCATCGTCGACCACGGTCACGCTGAACGAGCCGGGTGCGGTATCGCCGTCGGCATCGGTTACCACGAAGGGGAAGGACAGCTCGATCTCATCGTCATCGACCACATGATCCAGTGCCCCGGCCAGGATGAACTCATAGGCCGCGGCTTCGCTGTGTGGATCGGTGATGGTGACGGTGAATACCTCTGGCCCGCCGCTACCGGCCGTCGCGCTCAGCGTATGGCCGTCCGCACTGACGACGTAGACCACCTGCACGCCGCCCGAGCTCAGGCCGGCCGGAGCGACCAGCGTACCCGGGAAGGTCACGTCGATGGCATCGGCGCCCTTCACCACGCCGAGTGCCCCGCTGGCGCCGAGCGCGTGATTGCCAGCATCCGGCGTCGAACCATTGGGCAGATACTTTTCCTCGACGATGCCCGCTGGCGGCGTACCGGCGACATTCGGCTCGGTGTCGGTGACCGTGATCGGCTGGGTGGCCCAGCCGCTGACATCGCCATCACCATCGATCAACTGATACTGGAAATCCGCGGCGAGATTATCGTCGGTCGCACTGCCTGGCGCGCCATGGCCGGCGGAAGCGCCGGTGTCGCTCGCCGGCGGGCTGGTGTAGCTCCAGTCGCCGTCGCTGTGCACGGTCAGCGAGCCACCGTCCAGGGTGATGACGGTGATAAAGTCGCCGGCGGCGATGGGCCCGGACTCCTGCTCGACACCATCGACGTCTATATACTTGAACCTGTGCACGCGGGCACCATCCGCCCCCAGAGTGTCGTTGTCCCGCAGATTGGCCTCGCCGGTGGCGGTGCCCACTGTCTGCCCACCTTCGCCCAGGATTATCGGGTTCTGGTCGGATGCGACCGGGGCGTCGTCGACGATCTTGATGTTGAGGGCCTGGCTGTTGTCGTCGCCGTCACGATCCTGGGCAGTGATCGCGAAACTATCGCTGGTGTCGTCACCCGCCACCGTCGGCGCGTTGACCAGAGTGTAGGTGTAGTCGATGGTGATGATGCCATCGGTGCCCAGGCTGTAGCCGTCGAGTACCAGGGTACCGTACTCGGTGGTGACGGTCTGGTTCGCTGTGCCCAGCGCCTCTACTTGCGTGGCGCTCAACACCAGGCTGGCTGGATCTCCGCTGGCGTCGGTGTAGCCGATGGTGACGCTGGCCAGACCGTCCAGTGCAGAAACGGTGAAGCTGGCATCGACCACGGTGTCATTGAAGCTCGGGTTGGAGCCATTGCTCAGCCCGCTCTCGAACACCACCTGGTCGTCAATCTTGCCGTCCGGTGTACTGGCCGTATGATCGGTCGGCACGTCGACCTCCACACCATCATTTGTGCCGTTGACAGTGATGGTCAGGGTGGCCACGCTGTCGTCGCCGTCGGCATCGGTCAGGGTGTAAGTGAATACCTCTTCCAGTTCCTCGCCCACGATCAGGCCCTGGACATCGAGGTTAGCGTTGTCCAACTGGTAGCTGTAGCTGCCGTCGGCATGGAGGGTCAGGGTGCCGTACTGTCCGGTGACATTGACACCTGCCACGGTCGGCGCAGTGCCCGCCTGGGTGTTGTCGGTACCGGCAACGACTTTGCCCACCGTCGCGCCATCGGCGCCTTCGGTATCCTGACCGGCGCCGCCGCTGGCTCCACCAATCAGTTCGCCGGTCACCGGCGCAGTGGCATCTTCGCTGACACTGTTGATGTCGCTCACCGCCTGCGGGGAATCGTCAACGATCTTGATCGTGAGGTTCTGGGTGATACTGCTGTCACCGTCACGGTCGCTGGCGCCGATGGTGAAGACATCGTTGACGTGGGTGCCACTGACTTGCGGGGCGTTAACCAGAGTGTAGGTGTAGTCGATGGTGATGATGCCATCGATGCCCAGACTGTAACCGTCGAGCACCAGGTTGCCATATTCGGTGGTGATGGTCTGGTTCGCTGTGCCCAGCGCCTCGACTTGCGCCTTGCTCAGTACCAGGCTGGCCGGATCGCCGTTGACGTCGATATAGTCAATGGTCACCGCGCCGTTCGGGGCCAGTCCATCCAACGCACTGATGGTGAAACTGGCATCGACGGTGATGTCGTCGTCATCCGGATTGGAGCCGTTGCCCAGACCGCTCTCGAACACCACCTGGTCGCCGGTGTTGCCGTCCGGGGTGGTGACAGTATTGTCGTTCGGCACGTCGACCGTCACACCATCATTTGTGCCATTGACGATGATGGTCAGTGTGGCCACGCTGGAGTCGCCATCGGCGTCGGTCAGGGTATAGGTGAATACCTCCTCCAGTTGCTCGCCCACGATCAGCCCCTGAACATCGAGATTGACGTTGTCCAGTTGGTAGCTGTAGCTGCCATCGGCATGGAGAGTCAGACTGCCGTACTGGCCAGTGACGAAGATGCCCGCCACGGTCGGTGTACTGCCCATCTGGGTGTTGTCAGTGCCCGCGACGATCTTGCTCACCGTCGCGCCGTCGGCGCCCTCGGTGTCCTGGCCGGCGCCGGCGGTGCCACCGATCAGTTCGCCAATCACCGGCGCAGTGGCGTCCTCGCTGATGGCGTTGATGTCGCTCACCGCCAATGGCGCGTCGTCGACGATGCGGATCACCAGAGTTGCGCTTTCCTCATCGCCGTCCGCATCTTCGGCGGTGATGGTGAAATTGTCGCTGGTGTGAGTGCCGCTGACTTGCGGGGCGCTGACCAGAGTATAGGTGTAGTCGATGGTGATGATGCCATCGGTGCCCAGGCTGTAGCCGTCGAGCACCAGGTTCCCATATTCGGTGGCGATGGTCTGGTTCGCTGTGCCCAGCGCCTCTACTTGCGTGGCGCTCAACACCAGGCTGGCTGGATCGCCGCTGGCGTCGGTGTAGCCGATGGTGACGCTGGCCAGACCGTCCAGCGCGCTGATGGTGAAGCTGGCATCAACGGTGATGTCGTCGTCATCCGGGTTGGAACCGTGCACCAGACCACTTTCGAATACCACCTGATCGTCAATCTTGCCGTCTGGAGTGCTGGCCGTATGGTCGGTCGGCACGTCGACGAGAATCGGGTCATCCACCGGCGTGACGACGATCACCAGCTCCGCCGTATCAGTGCCGCCCTCGCCGTCGGAAATCGTATAGGTCACGGTCGGCACCGTGCCGTTCCAGTTGGCTTCCGGGGTGAAGGTATAGGCACCATCGGGGTTCAGCTCAAGGGTGCCGACGCCGGGAATCGTCGCAGTGCTGCCGGCGTCATACACGGTGGGGTCGCCTGCAACTACGAAGGTGGTCACCGTCAGCGGGTCGCCGTCCGGGTCGCTGTCGGCGGAGCCGGCCGGATTGTCGGAGCTGGCGCCGGTGAGCACGTTACCGCTGACCGGGGTGTCTTCCAGGGTCTCGACGTTGTCGTCGTTGGCCAACGGCGGCGGGTTGCTCACGGCCCAGGCGAAGGTCTGCGTCGCCTCTTCGCCATCCTGGTCGGTGGCGGTCAGGGTCACGTGGTAGACGCCGTCGCTATCCGGGCCACCCTGGCTGGCAGAACGGTCGATGGTGCCGGTAACCTGGCCGGTGAGCGGGTCGAAACTCAGCCCCGGCGGCAGGCCGGCGATGCTGTAGATGAGCGTGTCGCCATCGACATCGCTGAACAGGTTCGGCAGATCCAGGGTCACCGTGGTGACACTGTCGGCATCCAGGTTGGTCTGATCCAGCGGGGTTGCCGGAGGCTCTGCCACCGGCGCGTCGTTGACCGGAGTGACGACGATGACCAGTTCTGCCGTGTCAGTGCCGCCCTCGCCGTCGCTGATACTGTAGGTCACGACCGGCACCGTGCCGTTCCAGTCCTGATCCGGGGTGAAGGTGTAGGAACCATCGTGGTTCAGCTCAAGGGTACCGATGCCGGGAATCGTCGCAGTGCTGCCAGCCAGATGCACGCCGGGATCTCCAGCGACGACGAACGAGGTCACGGTCAGCGGGTCGCCATCCGGGTCGCTGTCGGTAGCGCTGGCAGGATCGAAGGAACCGGCGCCGGTGAGTACGTTGCCGCTTACCGGAGTGTCTTCCGGTGTGGTCGCGTTGTCGTCATTGGCCAGTGGTACGGGGTTGGCCACCGTCCAGGTGAAGGTGATGTCGGTGCTGTTGCCCGCTGGGTCGGTAACGGTGACGATGACCGGGTAGAGACCGTCGTCGTTCGGGCCGTTCTGGCTGGCCGAGCGGTCGATGGTGCCGCTGATCTTGCCAGTAGAGGGGTCGATGCTCAGGCCATCCGGCAGGCCGCTGGCGCTATAGGTCAGCGGGCCGCCGCTGTTGTCGCTGATCTGCCCGGCCAGGTCGAGGTCGATGACATCGGAATCCTCGTCGACCTGGTTCGGTACCGTACCCATGGGTAGCACGTTGTCCACCGGTTTGTCGTCATCGTCGGTGCCGCTGTTACCCGCCGGATCGGTAACCTTGGCAGTGACGCTGACATCGGTATCACCCGGTGCCACCGGCACCTCTACGATCACACCATTGTCCAGGTCGCCCTGGGTTACCGGACGTTCGAGAAGGGTGTTGCCATCCTTATCGGTCACCAACAGGGTGTCGCCGACCTTGACCTTGTCATCCAGGGTAACCAACGCCGGAACACTGCCGTCCGGGCCGATCTCAACTTCGTTGTACACCCCGTCCGGGCCGGCGCCCTGCAATTCGACGGTGACGCCAGGGACGTCGTTGTCCACCGGTTTTTCGTCATCGTCGGTGCCGCTGTTACCTGCCGGGTCGGTAACCTTGGCAGTGACGCTGACATCGGTATCACCCGGTGCCACCGGCACCTCTACGATCACGCCATTGTCCAGGTCGCCCTGGGTTACCGGACGTTCGAGAAGGGTGTTGCCATCCTTATCGGTCACCAACAGGGTGTCGCCGACCTTGACCTTGTCATCCAGGGTAACCAACGCCGGAACACTGCCGT
>NZ_QJUI01000006.1 GCF_004327285.1 Phytopseudomonas daroniae | reverse complement strand
CTGGATCGCTTGGCTTGCCCAGGCAATGTGGCTCCATCTTCGCCCATTGGGCGTCGGTGAGTACAAGTCTAGTCATACCCAAAATTTCACCACAGGAAGGCGGGGTAGGGAAAGCTGTATCTCAACAAGCCCTAGGGTCTGTCTCGCGGCAACGCGGCTTGCGCTGAAACGTCAACAGACCCTATTGGGCTGTCAGGAGGGAATGGAGTTCCCCGTGTTTGCGTATGGCGCGCCGTCGGCGTAACCGCTGGACATCACTGCGGGTCAGGCAAAGGCTACTGTCGTTGGGATGATCCATATCCAGGTGCCGAACACTGCGCCGGCATGATCTAGGTCGTGGGCAATTATCGGCAGGGGTAACCGTAACGGCTAGGCGCTTGCATGGGCTGCTGATCCGCCGTGGCCGATGGAGCCGGCCGCGGTGCCTGGATTCAGGTGGCTTTGCTACCGGCGAAGGCGTACTGCAGCTTTTCCGCCAGCTCTTCGCTGCGATAGGGCTTCTGCACGATAAAGACTTCGTCGGCGTCCAGGCCGCCCAGTTCGGCATAGCCGGTAACGAATACCACGGGCAACTCCGGGTAGCGCTGGCGAGCGACCTGGGCCAGTTCGGCGCCGTTCATGCCGGGCATCGCGAAGTCGGCCAGCAGCAGGTCGATTTCGTCGTCGAGCTTGCTCAGCGCTTCGGCGCCGCTGTTGGCTTCACGCACCTGGTAACCCAGGGCGTCCAGCGTCTGCGCGGTGACTTCGCGTACCCGCGGGTCATCATCGACCAACAGTATGGTGCGCTGCGCGCCATGCTCGGCAACGGGTAGCGGCTGGTTGGATATTTCGTCGCTCGCCTGGACGACGCTGCGCAGCCCCGGCAGGTACACCTTGACCGTGGTGCCGACGCCCATTTCCGTCAGGATGCGCGCACCGCCACCGGACTGCTTGGCGAAACCGAACACCTGAGCCAGGCCGAGACCCGAACCCTTGCCGATCTCCTTGGTGGTGAAGAAGGGCTCGAAGGCCTTGGCCAGCACCGCTTCGCTCATGCCGCTGCCGGAATCCTGCACCGACAGCACCACGTAATCGCCGGGCTCCGGGTCTTCCGGGCGCTGTGGCACCTTGCTGATCACCTCGTTGCTGGTGCCCAGGCGCAGCGTGCCGCCCACCGCCATGGCATCGCGGGCGTTGATCGCCAGGTTGAGGATGATCAGTTCGATCTGCGTCGGGTCGACCCGCGCGTGCCACAGGTCGGATTCTGTGGCGGTTTCGATCAGCACGCTGCCGCCCAGGGTGCTCTTCAGCAACTCGAGCATGCCGTGGACGGTTTCGCCGAGGTTGACCGCTTCCGGTACCAGGCGCTGACGCCGCGAGAAGGCCAGCAACTGGCCGGTGAGCTTGGCGCCGCGCTCGCCGGCGTCGGTGATGTTCTGCAGGCGGCTGCGCGCCTTGTCCAGGTTACCCTTTTCCAGGTCGCGGATCAGGAAGCTGGTACTGGTCAGCACCACCGTCAGCAGGTTGTTGAAATCGTGGGCCACGCCCGCGGTGAGTTGGCCGACCGCTTCCAGACGTTGCATCTGCTGCAAGGTCGCCTCGACCCGCTCGCGCTCGTTGATCTGCTCGCGTAGTTGCTGGTTGGTGGCCGCCAGTTCTTCGACCACGGCACGCTCGTGGGTGATGTCGCGCACCGCGGCGTAGAGCAGGTCGTCGTCGCGCACCAGAATCCACGACAGCCAGTGGTAGTCGCCGTCGGCGTGGCGCATGCGGTTGACGAAGCGCACCGAAACGTTCGCCGAGGTGACCCGTTCGATCTGCGCCAGGGTGTCGGTCAGGTCGTCGGCATGCACCAGTTCCCAGAGCGGCCCCTGGGTCAGTTGCTGGCGTGACCAGCCGAGGGTCTGTTCCCAGGCCGGGTTGAGCGCGCTGGGGCGCATGTCGAAACGCAGAACGGCGAGCAAATCGCGGGACAGTTCCCAGTTGCGGTCACGCTCGCGAGTACGCTTCTCGACGCGCTCACCCAGCATATCGTTGAGGCGCAGCAAGGCTTCGTTGGCCTGCTTCTGCTCGGTGATGTCGTGCAGCACGCCGAGAAACCGCGAACACTGGCCTTTTTCGAAGAAGGCCTGGCCGCGGGCGGAAATCCAGCGTTCGCTGCCATTGCTCAACGGCAGACGGAATTCCGCCTGGAATTCGTTGCCGGTGTCCGACGCCAGGGCTTCGTTGATGCGCTGGCGCAGGTGCGGGAGGTCGTCCGGATGACAGCGTCCGTAGAACATTTCCATGTTGACGTCTGCACCGGGCTCCAGTTCGTAGAGCGCCCTGCAGCGTTCGTCCCAGATCATGGTGCCGGTTGCCGGCACGTAATCCCACATGCCCATGCGTGCGGCGCCGATAGCCAGGCGGGCGCGTGCCTCGACCGCCTGCAGTGTGTCCTCGACACGACGCCGTTCATGGCGCTCGTTGACCTCGGCCATGGCGCGGTCGATGGCCTTGGGCAGGAATGGCAGGTTCTGCTTGAGCACGTAATCGACGGCGCCCAGGCGCATCATCTCCACCGCATGTTCTTCACCGAACATGCCGGACAGGAAGATGAAGGGGGTTTGCGGTGCCCGGCGACGTGCCACTTCCAGTGCCTGGGCGCCGGAAGAGCCCGGTAGCAGGTAGTCGGAGAGAATCAGATCGAAACGGTCTTTCTGCAGTGCGAGTTCGGCTGCCTGGTGGTCATAGACCAAGGTACTGTCGACCAACAGTCCATGGCGTTCCAGCGCGAGCAGGGCCAGTTCCGCATCACGTGGGCTGTCTTCGATGAACAGTAGTTTGAGTGGCTCGAGCGGCATGGAAAGGGTCGTCGGTTACTGTCTGGAGTAGGCCCGCGCTTCAAGCGAAACCGTGTTGGTCGTCAGTCGCTGTCGGATTCCGACTCGGTCTCTGAGCTGCGTCGGTGCAGGCGCAATGAACCAGGTGGCGGCTCGTTGAGCACCGCCCAGAACACCCCAAGATCGGAAATGGCCGAGACAAAAGACTTGAATTCGACCGGCTTGACCACGTAAGCGTTCACGTTCAATTCGTAGGCCCGCTGCAAATCGGGGCCTTCACGCGAAGACGTGAGCATTACGGTAGGGATGCTGCGCAGTTCGGGTGACTCGCGGACGATCTTCAGCACTTCCAGGCCGTCCACCTTGGGTAGCTTGAGGTCGAGCATCATGATCGCCGGGTTGCCAGGCAGGCGATTGGCATGGCTGCCCCGGCGAAACAGGTAATCCAGCGCCTCTGCACCATCACGCATGACGATCACGTCATTGGCCAGTTGACTACGCTCCAGAGCGATCAGCGTCAGTTCCAGATCGTGGGGATTGTCTTCGACCAACAAAATCGGTTTGAGCATTCAAGTCCTCGTCTCGTCATGAAAGAACGGGGTGGTGGCGTTTGGGTAACGCAAAATAAAAGGTGGCTCCCTGATCGACTTTGCCCTCTGCCCAGACCCGGCCATCGTGGCGCTCGATTATACGCCGTACGCTGGCCAGGCCTATGCCGGTGCCTTCGAATTCTTCCATGCGGTGCAGGCGCTGGAAGACGCCGAACAGTTTGTCGATGTACTCCATGTTGAAGCCGACGCCGTTGTCGCGAACGAATACCACGACCTCGTCAGCGGTTTCCTGGGCGCCGATGACGATGACCGCCGGGTCGCGCCCACGGCTGTACTTGATGGCGTTGGCTAGCAGGTTGCGCAGCGCCAGGTGGAGAAACACGGTATCGGCGATCACCGTTGGCAGCGGCTGCACGTGCCACTCCAGGTTGCGCCCTTGGTAGTCCGGCTGCATTTCTTCGCGAATCGAGTCGACCAGGGCCTGCAGGTTGACGTCGGAGAAACGCAATGCTGAGCGGCCCATCTGCGAGAAGCTCAGCAGGTTGTCCACCAGGGTGCCAGCGAAGCGTGCCGACTCGCCGATATGCTCGAGAAAGCGCACGCCGCGCTCTGACAGATTGGCGCCTTCGAAATCACCGAGCAGCTCGGCGTAGCCGGCGATATGCCGCAGTGGCGCGCGCAGGTCGTGGGACACGCTGTAGGAGAACGCTTCCAGTTCCTTGTTGGATTTCTTCAGATCGCTGGCCAGCTGGGCCAGTTCCTCGGCCTTGCGCAGCACGATGCCGAGCACCGCGTTGCGCAACTCCAGGGCGCTTTCCGGCTCCTGCGCGTGCCAGGGCGTGGAGAAGCCGCGGATATCTTCCTGCCAGCGCTCGAAGCTGTTGCGCGGGTTGAGCCCGCCGCTGGCGTTGATGGATTTCTCCGGCTTGCCGGCCCAGTGGACGATGCGCGTCTGCTCCGCTTTGAACCAGATCAGATAGTGGGAGTGCAGCTCGGAAATGGCCACGGACAGCACACCGCCGACATGCTTGGCGAGCTCTGGCAGTTCCGGGATATCGCGGCTGACGTTGTCCGTCTGGAACAGGACTTCGCCGCTTCGTGCGCCTAGCCATTGCACCAGAGCGTTGACCTGGTCACGCGGCGGTGTCTGCCCTAGGAGGTCGCAGCGGGATGCGGAAATGATCGCCGCACCACTGGCCTGGGTGAAACTCAGAAAGGTCTCCGGCAGCGATAGCAAGCCTTCGCTGACGCTGTCGCGGTCGGCCATGGCCGAGAGCATCTGCACGATGTGTTGGCGCAACTGCAGCAGCCGCTGGGTGCGGGCCTGGGCGATCTTCGCCTCGATCTGCAGCGACAGCATGTGGCCGAGCAGTTCGCAGGCGGTGCGAGTCTGGAAACCCACCGAGCGCGCTTGCGCATGGTGGCAGGAAATCAGCCCCCAGAGTTGCCCTTTGACCACGATGGAGATCGACATCGAAGCGATGGTCTGCATGTTGCGCATGTACTGCAGATGCACCGGCGACACGCTGCGCAGTGCTGCGTAGCTGAGATCCAGCGGTTTGCCGGTCAGCGGGTTGAGCGTCGGGCGCAGGGGTGAGGGTTGGTAGTTGGCGTCCTCGATCACGCGGATGCGATTGGCGACGTACAGGGCACGTGCCTGGGGCGGGATGTCCGCAGCGGGAAAGCTCAGGCCCAGGTAGCTGGGATAATCCGGGTCAAGGCGTTCGGCGAGCACCAGGCCGTTGCCCTCGGCATCGAAGCTGTAGATCTTGACCCGGCCGAAGCCGGTGATGCGTTTGACTTCGTCCACCGACAGGCGACACAGCTCATCGATGTCGTCGGCATCCTGCAGGTGGCCGATAAAGGTGCGCACCACCGGATAGAGGTTGTTGTAGGCGGCGACCACGTTGCTGGTCGGTTCGAATTCGGCGATCAGCACGCCGTCGTGGCGGTGCACCATCATGGCGATCAGTTGGCGGCGGTCGCCTTCGCGGAAACGCACATCGCCGATGTGGAACGGCGTGGTCTCATCGTGGGAAAGCTGTGCCAGACGTTCGCTCAGCAAGGCGCTGTCTTCGAGAATCTGACCCAGGTGCTGGCCCAGCAGGCGGTCAGGGTCGAGCCCCAGCCACTCGGCTACGTTCTCACTCACCTGCAGCACCGTGAGCGCCTGCTCGTCGAACACCATCAAGAATCCCTGAGGCTGGATGCTGCCGGGAATATGGATGGGTTCTTTGGCGCAGTTGGCGATTGCGCTGCTCAATGAGGTGATGGTTTCGCGGGGTGCCAAGATGTTCTCCTTCGGTTCCAGGCCGATCATGAGCAAGCTCAAGGGCGGATGCGGCGGGAGGCTGAGGCGTTACAGTCCAGGGTCGACAGACCCTAAGACAACGGTATGTTGGAATCCTCTCCGTGAGTGTGTTTCCGGCGCGGGCAGTCTGCACGCTCTCGCAGGGCGGGTAAACCGTAAGACGGCATCATCACTGCGCGGGGCCATTGCGGCTGAATGCCCGGCGTTGAGGAACTTTGCCCGGAGGCACGTTCTCAAAGGCGCTCTGTCGTGCCGACGGATTGCAACATTCCCCCGGGTACACTGCTCGCCTTTGTGAACACGAGAATCGCCATGATAACTGCCGCCAAGCGGGCCCTTTCCCATCTGCCCGTCCTGCGCCCGTGGGCGTGGCTGCTGTTGCTGAGCCTGCTCGTTGCCGGTTACCAGATGCGCGCCCTGCACCTGGACGACCGCCTTTATTACTGGCTGACCACGCCCGCGATCTCGGAATGGGCACCGGACAGCCTGTTGAACCGCGACTACAAGGTGCAGCTGGACGCCAAGGTGGTCAGCGGCGTCAGCGACAACCTCTCGGGCCTGAGCTACGACGAGCAGCGCGACCAGCTTTGGGCGGTGCTCAACAACCCCGAAGAACTGCTGGCCATGAGCAAGGACGGCGAAGTGCTGGCGCGTTATCCGCTGAGCGGTTTCAGCGATGTCGAGGGCGTGACCTACCTGGGAGACGGCCTACTGCTGCTCGCTGAGGAGCGCGATCACGCATTGGTGGTAGTGCCGGTGCCAGAGGGTTCCGGAGCGTTGTTTCGTGAGGACTACCGCGCCCTGACCCTGGGCATCCAGCTCGATGGCAACCAGGGCTTCGAAGGTGTGGGTTACGATCGGGCGCGGGATCGGCTGTTCGTGGTCAAGGAGCACTCGCCGATGAAACTCTACGAAATCCGCGGCTTCAAAAGCAGCGTGAACGGCAATTTCGGCCTGGAAATCATCGATCATGACGACTGGATTCGTGATTCGGTATTCGCCTCGGATCTGTCATCGGTTCATTTCGACGAGCGAACCGGCCATCTTGCGCTGCTCAGCGACGAGTCGAAGCGGATCATGGAACTGGATGGCGACAGCGGCAAGCTGATCGGTTTCCGTACCCTGGACAGCAACTTCGCCGGCCTCGGCAAATCGGTGCCCCAGGGCGAAGGCATGACCTTCGACGATGAAGGCAACCTCTACATCGTCAGCGAACCCAACCTGTTCTATCGCTTCGGCCGCGGCTGAACGACCGCGTCATCCCGCGCAACGGCGCCGCTCCTGATGATCGCCGGCAAGCCGGCTCCTACCAATCGCCGGTGGGAGCCTCGCATGCCATTTATCGCGGGCTTGCGTAGGGTGGAAGACGCTGTTTTCTTCCACCATCACCGCGCCGCCAAGGGGATTATCTCGGCTCGCCCTAACGCGGCGGATACTGGCCAAGCACCCGCGCTACGGTTTCACGGATTTCTGCCTCGCGCTGGGTGGGGTCGCCCCCTTTATTGCGCATGATTCTTTCGTCACTGCCGCGCCAGACCAGCTTGCCGTCCTTGCCATCGAACAAGTCGACCTGCACGGTCGCGACCTTGTAGTCGACGGTGCGGATGTCGTTGTAAGCCGGGCCGCCCCAGTAATTCCCCCAGTAGCCGCCGAAGCCGCCCCCGAAGCCGGTGCTGACCTGCTGCTGGCGCTGCTCGACGATCAACCACACCTGCACGTGCAGGTCGCCCGAGGCGCCGGCTGCCGCCGGGCGCAGGCCGCGTTGGTCGAGCTGCCCGCTCACCGCGCCACGCAGGCGCTGTTCGGTGAGGTCGCTGCGGATGCGCGGGTCATCGGGTCTGTATTGCACCGCGGGCTCCTGCCAGCTCCAGCTGCGGTAGCCGGCGAAGTCGCGGCTGGCATCGAAGTCGCGGTTGATCTGCTGGCTCTGGCAGGCGCCGAGCAGCAACAGGGCGGGAATCAGTAACAAAGGCAGGCGGCGCATAAGAGTTCTCCTGAATCCATCGAGTTGTGGGGTCATGCAGGCGGGTATTCGCCGAGTGCGTCGCTTACCGCTTTGCGCAGAGCCTCGGCGCGTTCGGCCTGGCTGCCGCTGCTGCGCATTTCCGCCTGGCCACTCCATACCTGTTCACCGCTGCGGCCATCGAAGAAGTCGATACGCACCACCACGACCTCTTCCTCATAGGAGCGGGTCAGTGGAACGCGAGCGCCCACGCCGACACCATTGCCGTAATAGCCCCGGTTGCCGTAGCTGCCATAGCCGCCCCCGTAGTAGGGGTCGTAACTGTCGGCGACCTGGCGCACGCGGCGCTCCAGGCGGGTGTCGGTGCGAACCTTGAGGTCGGCCGCAGCATTGCCCTGAGCTGGGCGCAGGCCTCGCTGGTCGAGGGCATTGTTGAGAGCGTCCTGCACCAGATCCGCGCTGGCCCAGGCGCTACCGGCCGGCTGTTGCTGCCAGGCCCAGCTGCGATAGGCCGCATAGTCGCGTGGTGCTGCGGGGTAGGCGCTGCGATCGAAGTGGTTGGCCGCCCCTGGCGGCGCCGGTGGTAGCGGCACCGAGTCCGTGGTGTACGGGTTCTGGCTCTGGCAGGCAGCCAGGGCGGTAGCGAGCAGCAACAGCGTGATGCGTTTCATGACGGTTCTCCTGTCAGAGCAGGCGTTCAGCGTGGCCGACAGATCCAGTGCAGGTAGCGCCCGAGCCCGGCGAAGGCCGGGTGACGGCGGTGTGCCAATTCCATTTCCAGCAGGTCGGCGAGTTCCGCCTTGGCCTGGAATTCCCGTGGCATGTAATCATGGAACACCCGCACACCGCTTTCCCGTTCGACCTGCCAGTGGGCGGCAAGTTGCGCTGCCAGTTCGCGCGGATCGAGGGGGCGTTGGGGTGTCAGGCTGTGCTTTTCGCCTGCGAATGCTTCCTTGCGCAACTTGCGCAGGTGGCCTTTGAGCAGGTTGCGATAGATCAGCGCGTCCTTATTGTAGAACGCCAGCGACAGCCAGCCATCTGGCGCCGTCAGACCATGCAGGGCAGGGAGGATGGCGGCCGGCTCGGCCAGCCATTCGAGCACGGCATGGCAGATGACCAGATCGAATGGCGCGTCGAAACGCTCCGGCAGTTCCTGCCACGGCGCGTGGATGAAGGTTGCCGCAACACCAGCTGCGGCGAAGCGCTCGCGGGCGCCGGCCAGCATGGGTTCGGCCGGTTCGGCCAGGGTTACCTGGTGGCCACGTTCGGCCAGCCACAGGGCCATATGGCCAAGCCCGGCGCCGACGTCGAGCACGCGCAGCGGGCGTTCGGGCAGCGCTTCGGTGAGATCGGCTTGCAACACGGCGAGGCGGATCGCACCCTTGGCACCGCCGTAGATCTTCTCGGCGAAGCGGGTCGCCAGTTCATCGAAGTGACGGTCGTTCATCAATTGAAGCGCCGTTCGCTGTCGGCCAGCTTGGCGCGCACCACCTGTTCCATGTCCAGGCCCAGCTCGCTGCACAGCAGGAGCAGGTAAAGCACCACGTCACCGACTTCCTGTCCGGCGTGTTCGAGCTTGTCGGCCGGCAGCGTGCGCGACTGATCCTCGCTGAGCCACTGGAAAATCTCCACCAGCTCGGCCATCTCCACGCTGGCGGCCATGGCCAGGTTCTTCGGGCTGTGGAATTGGCGCCAGTCGTTGCGATCACGAATGGCGTGCAGACGAGCGGTGAGTTCGGCGATGTTCATGCGGTTTCCCGTAGGCGGTAGCCGCACATTGTTTCATGCGGGTTATATGACCTGCCAGTGGCCGGCCATATGCGGCACATCCTCTTTGCCGAGCAGCTCGAACTGGCCCTGGGCCGCCGGCATGCTGGCGCGCATGCGAATATGGGCCGGTAGCAGCACCGGTTTCTGAAAACGCACTTCGACGCTGTAGCCCGACGCGGGCAGGTGCGCCTGCAACGCCGCCAGCGCGCGCGCCTTGTTCCACAGACCATGGGCAATGGCACGGGGAAAGCCAAAGGGTTTGGCGCTCAGCGCGCAAAGGTGGATAGGGTTGTAGTCGCCGGAGATTCGCGCATAGCGTCGGCCGATATTCGCTGGCGCTTGCCATTGGGCCAGATCGTCCATCGGCGGTCGGTCGGGTTCGCTGCGGCCAATCGTCGGGCCGTCCAGCTTCATGCCCCGGCAGAGTAGGCGGCTGTCACCTTCCCAGAGCGGGCCGAGCTGGTCTTCGAGACGGGTGATGACGCTGAATACCGCGCCCTTGTCGTGGGGCACCAGGTTGCTGGCCTCCACGCTCAGGGTGAAGGGGCCGAGCCCGGCGAGCTGGCGAATCACCCGGATACGGTTTTCCAAGTGCACCAGGCCGAGAAGCGGGAAAGGAAAGTCGGGCTCGGTCAGCAGCTTCATCTGCAGGGCGAAGGCCAGCACATGGGGATAGGTGGCCGGCAGCCGGGCGTCGTCCGTGAAACCGCACAGCTTGCGGTAGCGAGCCAGATGATTGGTGTCGACAGTGACCGAGCAGCGCAGCCCTTGGTGCGGCAGCACTTTGCCGGTGATGCCGCGACGCAGCGCGGCGCGCAGGAGCAAGCCGGGCAGGGACGGTGGGGTGTGCAGATCGAGCCATTCGGTTGCCATCGTGCGCTCCGGTGCAAAATGAGGTTCAGCGTACTCTCGTCGAGATTTAGGACATTAGCCAGCGCGCATTGGTGCCCGCTGCGCAAGTGATCGGCCGCGCCCCGGCGGCGCAGGGGCGACGAAACGCCAGGGGAGTTTCGCCGCCGCGATCGCCCGCTGGAAAGCGATCGCGGCGGCTTGTGCTCAAGCGCCCAGCAGGCTCTGCCCGCATACTCGCAATACCTGGCCGCTGACTGCGCCTGAGCCCGGCTGGGCGAACCAGGCCACGGTCTCGGCGACATCCTGGGGCAGGCCGCCCTGATTCATGGCGTTCATGCGCCGACCGGCTTCGCGAATGGTGAAGGGCATGGCGGCTGTCATCTGGGTTTCGATAAAGCCGGGCGCCACGGCGTTGATGCTGATGCCGCGCTCGGCCAGCTTCGGCGCCCAGCTCTGGGCGAGGCCGATCAGTCCGGCCTTGCTGGTCGCGTAGTTGGTCTGCCCGACGTTGCCAGCGATGCCACTGAGCGAAGCGATCAGCACCACGCGGCCGTTGTCACGCAAGGTACCAGCCTGTAGCAGGGCCTCGGTGAGCTGCTGTGGCGCGCGCAGGTTGACGTCGATCACCGACTCCCAGAGTCCTTCACTCATCTTTGCCAGGGTCTTGTCGCGGGTGATGCCGGCGTTGTGCACGACGATATCCACACCCTCGGGCAACGCCTCGACCAGTTTGCCGGGCGCGTCCTCGGCGCAGATATCCAGGGCCAGACTACGCCCGCCAAGTCGTGAGGCGAGAGCATCGAGCGCGTCCTTGGCTTGTGGCACATCCAGTAACAGTACTTCGGCGCCGTCCCGGGCCAGGGTTTCCGCGATGGCTGCACCGATGCCACGGCTGGCGCCAGTCACAAGGGCCGTTTTGCCGGCCAGCGGGCGCGTCCAGTCGCCGACCAGTTGGGCGCAGGGCTGCAGGCGCAGCACCTGGGCCGACACATAGGCACTTTTAGGCGAAAGCAGAAAACGCAGCGCGCCTTCGAGCTGGTTTTCGGCGCCCTGATCGACATACAGCAACTGCACGGTGCCGCCCCGGCGGATCTCCTTGGCCAGCGAGCGGGTGAAACCTTCCAGGGCCCGCTGCACGCTGGCAGTCTGGGGATCGTCGAGGGTCTGCGGTGCGCGGCCGAGCACGACGACGTGCGGGCAGCGGTCGAGGCCTTTGAAGGCTGGCTGGAAGAACTGACGCAGGGCGTCCAGCTCCTCGAAGCGGCTCAGGCTGCTGGCATCGAACACCAGGCCCTTGAGCTTGGGGCCGTGCTCGGCTGTCCAGCGTGGCAGGCCGAGCTGGTCATCGCGGGCGGAGAAATGTTCGTCGGTCAGACGGGTGGCGAAGCTCGCCACTGTTGCGCCCAGCTCGCCGTCACCGCCGATCAGCAATGCGCCTTCCAGGGGCCGGTTGCGGCCCGCCACCCAGCGTTCCAGGGGCAGCGGTGCGGGCAGGCCGAGCGCGCCGACCAGGCGGCGTCCGGTTGGCGTATTGGCGAAGTTGAGGTAGCGATCGGACATGGAACAGACTCCAGGGCTGAAACTCAAAGGTATTGACCACTGTACGCCATCGCTCGTTTCATGCATCGACAGGGTGACGCCAGCAGCCGGTTGAGCAGCCAATGCGGCGATCAACCGCGTTAAAGTACCGAGCCATACTACCCGTAAGGAGCCGTATATGAGCCTGCCGCGCCGGGTCGCCATCGTTGGCGGCAACCGCATTCCCTTCGCTCGCTCCAATAGCGTGTATGCCACAGCGAGCAATCAGGCCATGCTCACCAGCGCCCTGGAAGGCCTGATCGAGCGCTACAACCTGCATGGCGAGCGCCTCGGCGAGGTGGTCGCGGGCGCCGTGCTCAAGCACTCGCGGGATTTCAACCTGACCCGAGAATGTGTGCTCGGCTCGCGCCTGTCGCCCCAGACGCCGGCCTACGACCTGCAGCAAGCTTGCGGTACTGGGCTGGAGGCCGCGTTGCTGGTGGCCAACAAGATCGCCCTGGGGCAGATAGAAAGCGGCATCGCCGGTGGCGTGGACACCACCTCGGATGCACCGATTGGCGTCAATGAGGGGTTGCGCAAGATCCTGTTACAAGCCAATCGCAGCAAGCGTACCGGCGACAAGATCAAGGCGCTGTTGCAGATACGTCCGCGGCACCTGGCGCCGTCGCTGCCACGCAATGGTGAGCCGCGCACCGGTTTGTCCATGGGCCAGCATTGCGAGCTGATGGCGCAGCACTGGGCCATCCCCCGTGACGAACAGGATCAGTTGGCGGTGGAGAGCCATCGCAAACTCGCTGCCGCCTATGCCGAAGGCTGGCAGGACGATCTGCTCACTCCGTTTCTCGGCCTGACTCGCGACGAGAACCTGCGTCCCGATATCGACCTGGCCAAGCTGGCCACCCTCAAGCCGGTGTTCGAGCGCGGTCAGCGCGGCACCCTGACCGCCGCCAACTCGACGCCGCTGACCGATGGTGCGTCCCTGGTGCTGCTCGCCAGCGAAGAGTGGGCCAAGGCCCGCGGCTTGCCGATTCTGGCCTACTGGCGCGATGGCGAGGCGGCGGCGGTGGACTTCGTCAAAGGCAACGAGGGTCTGCTGATGGCGCCGGTGTATGCCGTGCCCCGGCTCTTGGCGCGTAACGGCCTGACCCTGCAGGACTTCGACTATTACGAAATTCATGAAGCCTTCGCTGCCCAAGTGCTCTGTACTCTCAGGGCCTGGGAAGACGCCGACTATTGCCGCACGCGGCTGGGGCTGGAGCAGCCGCTGGGCACCCTCGACCGCGCACGGCTCAACGTCAAGGGCAGCTCCCTGGCCGCCGGCCATCCGTTCGCCGCCACCGGCGGGCGGATCGTCGCCAACCTGGCCAAGCTGCTATCCGTTGCGGGCGAGGGTCGCGGGTTGATCTCCATCTGCGCCGCTGGCGGCCAGGGCGTTACCGCGATTCTGGAACGGTGACTCGTAGGGTGGAACCCGCTTCATCGTTCCACCAATGGCCCCTAGGTACAGGATCAATCTTCGAGACTGGTCGTCCCGGCTTCGGCCTTGAGCAATGCCGCCTTGCGCGCCACCCCCCAACGGTAGCCGCCCAGGCTGCCGTCGGCTGCGGTGACGCGATGACAGGGCACCAGCAGGCCCAGGGGATTGCTGGCGCAGGCTCGGGCGATGGCTCGTGGGTGGCTGCCGAGAGTGGCGGCCAGTTGTCCGTAAGTGCGCGTCTGCCCCATGGGGATGGTTCGCAGGGCCTGCCATACTCGTTGCTGAAACGCCGTGCCACGTAGATCCAGCGGCAGGTTGGCTGCGCGAGTCGGCTCCTCGATCTGCGTCAGCACCTCATGCAACCAATCCTGCAGCACCGCGTCATTGCGTTGCAACGTCGCTGCCGGGAAGCGCTGGCGCAGCTCCGTTTCCACCGCCGCTTCGGACTCGCCGAACAGCAAGGCGCACAGGCCGTTGTCGCTGCTCGCCAGCAGCAGGTAGCCGAGCGCGCAGGGGGCAACGGCGATGCGCAGCATTTCTCCCGCAGCGCCCTGACGTCTTCTGGCCGGACTCAATCCGTCGGTTTGTTCGTAGAGCGCTCGTGTGCCGGAATAGCCGCTGGCCAGCGCTGCATCGAGCACCGAATCTGCCTGGGGGAGTGTCTGTTCCAGGCGCTCACGCTGACGGGCGCTGACCCAGGCCTTTGGCGTCATCCCGGTGCGCGCCTTGAATGCCCTTGCCAGATGCGAGGGCGACAGACCGATGCGTGCGGCAAGCCGATCCAGGGTCGGCGGTTTGTCGGTTTCGTCGAGCAGGCGACAGGCGGCGGTGACCAGTGTATCGAGCTGTTCGGCCGGGCTGGGGCCTTGGGGTGTGCAGCGTTTGCAGGGGCGATAACCCGCCGCTTCGGCTGCCGCGCTATCCGCGTGGAAACTGACGTTCTCGCGGCGCGGCCGGCGGGCCGGGCAACTGGGGCGGCAATAGATGCCGGTCGAACGCACGGCGAAGACGAAGTGACCATCCTGCGTGGCGTCGCGGTCGCACACGGCCTGCCAGCAACCTGTCTGATCGAGCATGGTCAACTCCTGGGATGGGGTGGTTCGCGTTTAGACGATGGAAAGATTGTCGGCTCTGATCGAGCCATAGCCAATCCGAATCGCGCTTTTGAAGCGACGAACGCGGTGAATTACGGCAGAGACTGGGCGCTGCCTCAGGATTGCCGTATAAAAGGGCCGCATAGGCCACTGAGGAACAACGATAAAAGCTGATGAAGACGCCAAAACGCATTGAGCCCTTGGTCGAGGACGGCCTGGTGGACGAGGTGATTCGCCCTTTGATGAGCGGCAAGGAAGCAGCGGTCTATGTCGTGCGTTGCGGTAACGAGTTGCGCTGCGCCAAGGTCTACAAGGAGGCCAACAAGCGTGGTTTCCGCCAGGCCGCCGAGTATCAGGAAGGTCGCAAGGTACGCAACAGCCGTGACGCACGGGCCATGGCCAAAGGCTCCAAATATGGTCGCAAAGGCCAGGAAGACGCCTGGCAGAATGCCGAGGTGGCGGCCCTGTTTCGCCTGGCCAATGCCGGGGTTCGGGTGCCCAAACCCTACGACTTTCTCGAAGGTGTGCTGCTCATGGAGCTGGTCACCGACGGCGAGGGTGGTGTGGCGCCGCGGCTCAACGACGTCGACCTGCACCCCGAGGACGCCCGCGAATTCCATGCTTTCATGATCGACGAGATCGTCAAGATGCTCTGCGCCGGCCTGGTGCATGGTGACCTGTCGGAATTCAACGTGCTGCTCGGCCCCGAAGGCCCGGTGATCATCGATCTGCCCCAGGCGGTGGACGCGGCGGGCAACAACCACGCGTTCAAGATGCTCGAACGTGACGTCGGCAACATGGCCGCCTATTTCGGCCAGTTCGCGCCGGAGCTCAGGTTCAGCAAGTACGCCAAGGAAATGTGGGCGCTGTACGAGGACGGCAAGCTGACACCCGATAGCGTGCTGACCGGCGAGTTCGACGACCCCGAGGAAGATGCCGACGTCGATGCGGTGATGCGCGAGATCAAGGCTGCCCTGGCCGATGAAGCGCGTCGTCAGGCAGCGCTCAACGCCGAGGACGAACCCAAGGATCAGGAACCGCCGCCGCCTTGGGAGCGCTAAGGCCAAATGTCGGATTACGCTTCGCTAATCCAACCTACGGGATCCCTGGCACGAATGTAGCCTGGATTAGCCGCAGGCGTAATCCGGGGCCGAAGGCCGTGATCCATGGTTCAACGCGGGTCACCGACCGTCCGCTTGCGCTTTGTCGCATCTCACGGTCAACGCTTGGCTTTGGCTGGCGAGCATGAACGGATTCTATGCCTGATCGATCAGAGCCACATGCTGCCGTGTTGGGAATTGCGGTATGCCCCGAAACGGTGATTTGAGGGGCGATATGCTTCATTTTGGTTCGCGGCATTCCTTTATTTCATGCTGCTTATCTTCTGTCCGCCTGCCTGAAAGCCTCGCCACTCCTGCGCTCTAGCGTTTATCCAGGCGTTGGCATGCAACCTGCTATCCATTCTGCGTGACCTGCCATAACCCTGCAGGTGCCCTGGCCGCTTCGGCTGCTGGGGGGATGAGCCTGGGCAGCGTAGCCCGCCATCCACCCAAAACTACATGACTGAATCCAAGGCAAAGACGCCTGAAGCTGCTAGCAGCTCCAGGCGTCTTTTTTTTGCGTTGCAAAAACCCGTGATAGCGCAGCAGACAGAGGGCAGGCTATGAACTCCATCGTCACATCGATCAAGCGCGAGAGCCTGATCGTCATCGGCAACGGCATGGTCGGCCACCACTGTGTGGAGCAGTTGATCGCCAGTGGCGCCCTGCAGCGCTATCAGGTGCACGTGTATGGCGAAGAGCGCCAGCGCGCTTATGACCGCGTGCACCTGTCCGAGTATTTCTCCGGCAAGGACGCCGAAGCCCTGGCCCTTGGCGAGCCTGACCTGTACGCCCGTCATGGCGTGCACCTGCATCTGGGCGAACAGGTGCTGGAGATCGACCGTGAGGCCCAGGAGATCGTCACCGCCCACGGCCGCCGCCACTACGACCGCCTGGTGCTGGCCACCGGTTCCTACCCTTTCGTACCGCCGATTCCTGGCGCCGAGGGCAATTCGCGCCTGGTCTACCGTACTCTGGACGATCTCGACGGCATCCGCGCCGCTGCGGCCAGTGCCCGGCGTGGCGTGGTGGTCGGTGGCGGCTTGCTCGGTCTGGAGGCGGCCAACGCCCTCAAGTCCCTTGGCCTGGAAGCCCATGTGGTGGAGTTCGCGCCACGCCTGATGCCCGTGCAGCTGGATGCCGACGGTGGCGACGCGCTGCGGGCGCGCATCGAAGCCCTTGGTGTGGGCGTGCACCTGTCGCGCGCCACCCAGGAGATCGTCATCGGTGAGGAATACGCCTATCGCATGAAATTCAGCGATGGCGCTGATGGTAAATGTGAGTATCTGGAAAGCGACCTGATCGTGTTTTCCGCTGGTATTCGCCCGCAGGACGCCCTTGGCCGCGCCGCCGGCCTGGAGATAGCGCCGCGCGGTGGTGTGGTGGTCGACAACGATTGCCGTACCAGCGACCCAGCGATCTTCGCCATCGGCGAATGCGCATCCTGGAATGGCATGGTCTTCGGCCTGGTCGCGCCGGGTTACGCCATGGCCCGTAATCTCGCCGCGCTGCTTGCGGGTCAGGCCCATGAACAGTTCACCGGCGCCGACATGTCGACCAAGCTCAAGCTGCTTGGCGTCGACGTCGGCTCCATCGGCGATGCCCACGCCGCCACGCCAGGCGCCAAGAGCTACCGCTATATCGACGAAGCCAACGCCAGCTACCGCCGCCTGGTGGTCTCGGCGGATGGCCAGCACGTCATCGGCGCGGTGCTGGTCGGCGACAACAGTTACTACGACACCCTGCTGCAGTACGCCCAGAACGGCATCAAGCTACCCCAGGATCCGTCCAGCCTGATCCTGCCGCTCTCCGACGGCGCGCCGACCCTGGGCGCCGATGCGCTGCCGGACAGCGCGACCATCTGTTCCTGCCACAACGTCAGCAAGGGCGCGGTGTGCTGCCAGGTCGACGCCGGCATCACCGACCTCGGCGAGCTGAAGGCCATCACCAAGGCCGGTAGCGGTTGCGGTGGCTGCAGCGCCCTGCTCAAGCAGGTCTTCGAGCATGAGCTGAGCGCCCGTGGCGTGGCGGTGGACAAGAGCCTCTGCGAGCACTTCGCCCACACCCGCCAGGAGCTGTACGGCATCGTCCGGGTGGAAGGCATCCTCAGTTTCGAAGAGCTGCTGGTTCGTCATGGTCGTGGCCACACCGGCTGCGATATCTGCAAACCGGCAGTCGGTTCGATCCTCGCCTCGTGCTGGAACCAGCCGATCACCGATCCGCTGCTGATTCCACTGCAGGACACCAACGACACCTTCATGGCCAACATGCAGAAGAACGGCACCTATTCGGTGGTGCCGCGTATTCCCGGCGGCGAGATCACCCCGGACGGGCTGATCGCCATCGGTGCGGTGGCGAAGAAATACGATCTCTACACCAAGATCACCGGCGGCCAGCGTATCGACCTGTTCGGCGCGCAACTGCACGAACTGCCGGAGATCTGGAGCGAGCTGATCAAAGCCGGCTTCGAGACCGGTCATGCCTACGGCAAGTCGCTGCGCACCGTGAAGTCCTGCGTGGGCAGCACCTGGTGCCGCTACGGTGTGCAGGACAGCGTCGGCATGGCGCTGCGTCTGGAAGATCGCTACAAGGGCCTGCGCTCGCCGCACAAGATCAAGTTCGCGGTCAGCGGCTGCACCCGTGAGTGCGCCGAGGCGCAGAGCAAGGACATCGGCGTGATCGCCACCGACAAGGGCTGGAACCTGTACGTATGCGGCAACGGCGGCATGCGCCCACGGCACGCCGAGTTGTTCGCCACCGACCTGGATGACGCGGCGCTGATCCGCACCATCGACCGTGTGCTGATGTTCTACGTACGCACCGCCGACAAGCTGCAGCGCACCTCGGTGTGGCGCGAGTCCCTGGAAGGTGGCCTGGATTATCTCAAGGCGGTGATCCTCGACGACAGCCTGGGCCTGGGCAATGAGCTGGAAGCGCAGATGCAGCTGGTGGTCGACCGTTACGAATGCGAGTGGGCCGGCGCCCTCAAGGATCCGGAGAAGCTCAAGCGCTTCCGCACCTTCGTCAACGACAAGCGCGCCGATCCGGACATCCACTTCGTCAAGGAGCGTGGTCAGCGCCGTCCGCTTTCTGCCAGTGAATTACATCTGATCCCCGTTACCGAGGAGGTGCTCTGATGAGCCAGTCCAACGCCGTGCGTGCCCAATCGCTTCCCGCCACCGAGTGGCGACCACTTTGCCGCAGCCAGGATCTGGTTGCCAATTCGGGCGTGGTGGCCTGGCTCGAGGGTGCGCAGATCGCCCTGTTCCATCTGCCGCAGAGCGAGGCCGGCGAGCAGCTGTTCGCCGTGGAAAACCGCGATCCGAAATCCGGCGCCAACGTCATTGGCCGTGGCCTGATCGGCCAGATCAAGGGCGATCTGGTGATTGCCTCGCCGCTCTACAAACAGCATTTCCGCCTGGTCGACGGCAGTTGCCTGGAGTACCCGGAGCAGCGCCTGCGGGTGTGGCCGGTGCGGCTCAATGGCGACACCGTGGAAATCGGCCTGGCTGGCTAGTCGTCAGAGCGGGTAACAGGCGCGCCAACCACCCTACTTGATTGATTTCACCCCTTTCGAATACTTGAAAAGAGAGCATCTCCATGTCCTACCTGGTTCCTGCCGAATTCGTCACAAAGATGGTGGATGCCGGCGAGTCGAAGATCTTCATGTCGACCCGCGATACCCTGATCCGCGCCTTCATGGCCGGGGCGATCCTCTCCCTGGCAGCGGTATTCGCCATCGCCGTCAGTGTGCAGACGGGCTCGCCGCTGCTCGGCGCGGTGCTGTTTCCGGTCGGTTTCGTGATGCTTTACCTGATGGGTTTCGACCTGCTCACCGGGGTGTTCATGCTCACCCCGCTGGCGCTGCTCGATCGTCGACCTGGGGTGACCGTGGGTGGTGTATTGCGCAACTGGGGCCTGGTGTTCCTCGGTAACTTCGCCGGCGCGCTGACCGTGGCCTTCATGATGGCCTTCGTATTCACCTATGGTTTCTCCACCGACCCGGGTCTGATCGGCGAGAAGATCTCGCACATCGGCGAAGACCGCACCCTGGGCTATGCCGAGTATGGCGCGGCCGGCTGGGCGACCATCTTCCTGCGCGGCGTGCTGTGCAACTGGATGGTATCCATGGGCGTGGTCGGCGCGATGATCTCCACCACGGTCAGCGGCAAGACCATCGCCATGTGGATGCCGATCATGCTGTTCTTCTTCATGGGTTTCGAGCACTCGGTGGTGAACATGTTCCTGTTCCCCTCGGGCATCATTCTGGGCGGTAATTTCTCGGTGATGGACTACATGCTCTGGAACGAGATTCCCACGGCCCTGGGCAACCTGGTCGGTGGCCTGGCCTTCACCGGCCTGACGTTGTACACCACTCATGTGAGAACCGCGCCCAAACGCTCCTTCAGCTGAGCCCTCATCGATGGAAGCTGTCGCTGAAGTGCTGCGGGCAGGGATGAAGGGCCAACTGCAGGTCAGCATCGGCCAGCATTCCGACAAGGGTCGCAAGGCGCGCAATCAGGATTTCCATGGCCTGTGCGTGCCATGCGAACCGCAATTGAGCAGTAAGGGCATCGCCATCGCCCTGGCCGATGGCATCAGCAGCAGCGAGGTCAGCCACATCGCCAGTGAAACGGCGGTGGCGGCGTTCCTCTCCGACTACTTCAGCACCAGCGAAGCCTGGTCGGTGAAGAAATCGGTGATGCGCGTGCTCAGCGCCACCAATGCCTGGCTCTACGCCCAGACCCGGCAAGGCCTGCATCGCTACGACATGGATCGTGGCTATGTGTGCACCCTCAGTGCGCTGGTGATCAAGTCCACCACGGCGCACCTGTTTCACGCCGGCGACACCCGTATCTATCGCCTGCGTGATGGCGCCCTGGAGCAACTGACCCAGGATCATCGCCTGTGGCTTGGCCAGGACAAGAGCTACCTGAGCCGGGCGCTGGGTATCCAGCCGCAGCTGGAGGTGGACTACCAGGCGTTGGCCGTCGATCCGGGGGACGTCTTCGTGCTGGCCACCGATGGTGTCTACGAGTACGTCGGTGCGCGGCAGATCATCGAGTGCATCGCCGAGCACGCCGAGGATCTGCCCCAGGCCGCACGCACCATCGTCGCCGAGGCCTACGAGCAGGGCAGCGATGACAATCTGACCCTGCAGATCGTGCGCATCGATCAACTGCCCCAGGCCGAGGCCGATGATGTGCGGCACCGCCTGGGTGAATTGCCTTGTCCGCCGATTCTCGAGGCGCGCATGCCCTTCGACGGTTATCGTATCGTCAGGTCTCTGCATGCCAGCAGTCGCAGCCATGTATACCTGGCCACCGACGAGCAAAGCGGCGGCGCGGTGGTGATCAAGACCCCGTCGCTCGATTTGCAGCACGACTCCCGCTATCTGGAGCGTTTTCTTACCGAGGAGTGGATCGCCCGGCGCATCGACAGCGCCCATGTGCTCAAGCCTTGCCCGCAGACACGCAAGCGCAACTATCTGTATTGCGTCAGCGAGTTCGTCGAAGGCCAGACCCTGGCGCAGTGGATGATCGATCATCCCAGCCCCGACCTGGAAACCGTGCGTGCCATCGTCGAGCAGATCGCCAAGGGGCTACGCGCCTTTCACCGCCTGGAAATGCTGCACCAGGATCTGCGCCCGGCCAATGTGATGATCGACACCACCGGCACGGTGAAGATTATCGACTTCGGCGCCACCCGCGTGGCGGGTCTGCAGGAACTCACCGCACCGCTGGCGCAGCGTGAAATGCTGGGCACCGTGCAGTACATGGCGCCGGAGTACTTTCTCGCTGAGCCCGCCACGGTGCGCAGCGATGTGTTTTCCCTGGGGGTGATCACCTACCAGATGCTCAGCGGGCAATTGCCCTTCGGCGCCGAGGTGGCCAGGACACGTACCCGGGCAGCGCAGAATCGCCTGCGCTACCGGCCGATCCGCCACGTCGAGCGCGAGCTGCCGGCGTGGATCGACGATGTGCTGCGCAAGGCCACTCAACCCAACCCGCTCAAGCGCTACGACGAACCCGCCGAATTCGTTCACGAACTGCGTCATCCCAGCCAGGCCTTTCTCGACAGTCGCCGGCCGCCGTTGATGGAGCGCAATCCATTGTTGTTCTGGAAGGTGATCAGTGCCGTGCTGGCGGTGTGCGTGGTTGTCCTGCTGGCGCGCTAAGCACCTGTCCTGCGGGGGTTACAGCCCTATGGAAGGCTGAAATCAATTGTTGCAACTTGTCGTATTTGTCGGTTCTGCAAAGGTCGAGAATGCGCATTCCGTTCAGCCATGAAGTGCGTGACCGTGGACTATCTCCTGCAACTGACGAGCGACCCCACTGCCTGGGTCGCCCTGGCCACCCTGATGGTCATGGAAGTGGTACTGGGCATCGACAACCTGATCTTCATCTCCATCCTCACCAACAAGCTACCCGAGCATCAGCGTGCCAAGGCACGGCGCCTGGGCATTGGTGCGGCGCTGATCCTGCGCCTGGTGCTGCTCGGTACGGTGGCGTGGATCGTCCAGTTGGTCGAGCCGGTGATCGAGCTGTTCGGCCAGGCCTTCTCCTGGAAGGACATCATCCTTATCGCCGGTGGCCTGTTCCTGCTGTGGAAGGCAACCAAGGAAATCCATCACTCCATGGATCCGGAACCGGAAGGCGACATGTTCGTCGGGCGTGCCGCGACTCTGGGATTCAGCGCCGCCATCGTGCAGATCCTGCTGCTCGACCTGGTGTTCTCGGTCGACAGCATCATCACCGCCGTGGGCATGACGTCCCATGTACCGATCATGGTCATCGCCGTGGTCGCCGCCGTCACCGTGATGCTGCTGGCCGCCGAGCCCCTGGCGCGCTTCATCAACAACAACCCGACGGTGGTGATGCTGGCGCTGGGTTTCTTGATCATGATCGGCATGACGCTGATCGCCGAAGGCTTTGGCGCCCATGTGCCGAAGGGCTACATCTATGCAGCGATGGCGTTCTCGGCGGTGATCGAGGCGCTCAACATGCTGTCTCGCCGCGCCCGCCGCAAGGCGGCAGCCGAGGCCAACAAGGCATCTTGACCCTGCACACCTCCTCCTGCCACGGCAGGAGAGGTGACTGCTTGCCGCCGCTTCCCGCTTGCTTCGCCCTCGGCAGGCTGACCGTTCGGTCATGGCCTGATGGCTCTGTGCTATCTTGCGCGGTAGAATCCCCCGCCCGACCGGCGCGTGGACGAAGCTGTATGCCTGCTCCAGTCAGGCGGACAGCCGCTCGCTGTCACCGGCATGAGCGGCGGCAGCCTGCGGATCAAGACCCGCCGAAGGCGGCGTGGAGACCGAAGCCCGGTTCGAGCAGCTCGAGGCGCAAGGTCGCGCGTATTTTCAGGGCTACCTGTTCGGCCTGCGAGCGTATTGAGCTGGTGGAGCAGGGCAGGCGAGCATCGGGCAATGTGACGGGCGTCACCAATCTCTGTTTTCACCCGCCAGACGGCAACCTATCGCGCACCGGCGACACGTCAACGACGGGCCTTATGGAGTAGAATTCAACAATCGCTGGCGTCGGAATGTTGGCAGTCCTGGCTGCCGCCGCGCTCCAGTATTCACTCAGGTCAACCATCGTCGTGCGCCCCGCTCTCCAGTGGTGTGTCTGCATCGCTGGTCGGCCCTCAGAGCGCACGAGGATATCGAGTTGATTAAACGTTGCATGCGAACGCTCCTGCTGGGGCTCAGCCTGATCAGTTGCGCCAGCTGGGCGCAGATGACCCCGCTGGAAGCAATGAACATGGCCGGCCTGCAGCGCAGCCTGGGCCAGATCATGGCCAAGGATTACCTGATGATCGGCTCCGACGTGAAGGTCGATGACGCGATCAAGCAGCTCAACACCAGCATCGCCCTGTTCGAAGATCACCACGCCAAGCTCAAGGCCCACCCCACCAACGACGAAGTCCTCGCTGCACTGGGCCAGGTCGAAGTGATCTGGTCTGCCTATCGCGACATGATCACCGCCACACCGGACAAGGCTCAGGCGCCGGCCATGCTGGCCAAGGCCGAGGAATTGGTGAAGCAGTGCCAGCACGTTACCGACCTGTTCGAGAAGCACAATGGCGACGCGGCCTCGCACTCGATCAACCGCAGTGGCTGGAACCGTGTGCTGACCCAGCGTACCGCGATGTTCTACATGGCTCGTGCCTGGGGCGTGCAAGCGCCTGATCTGGATGCCAGCTTCGACGCCTCGGTGAAGGAGTTCGACAGCATCATGAAGGAGCTGCAGGCCGCCGGTGCGCCGAACGAAGAGATCGCGGTAGCGCTACGCAAGACCGACGCGCGCTGGCAGTTCGCGAGCAAGGCCTTCGCCTCCAAGGACTTCGTGCCGACCATCGTCGCCGTGAATGCCGAGTCGATGTTCCGCCAGCTCAACGAAATGACCCGTCTCTACGCCGGCTTGCAAGGCGACCAGCTCTGACCCCGCGGTGCTCATCGCGCACGTGATGAGCACCTGCCTCTGCCCCTCCGCTTCCGCAACGCCCTCAGAATGAATCGATGATTCGCCCCAGGGTTGCCATGGCCTGCTCGCATTGCGCGCTCCACGGGTGGCCATGGTTGAGCCGTGCGCAATGGCCGAAGCCGCGCGTTGCCGAAAAGATTGGCCCAGGCGCCAGGCTGATGCCCTGAGCCAGCGCCAGGCGGAACAGCTGCAGCGCATCCACCCGCTGGGCGAATTCGAACCAGAGAAAATAGCCGCCGCTCGGCCGGGTTACCCGCGTGTCGGCCGGAAAGTGCCGCGCTGCCGAGGCCAGCATCGATGCCTGCTGGGTTTCCAGGTGATGGCGCAGTTTGCGCAGATGGCGGTCATAACCGCCGTGCTGCAGGTAGTCGGCGAGTTCGCGATGACCGGCTGGGTGGCCTATCCGCCGCTGTCGGGTATCGAATACAGCCCTGGGGTCGGCGTCGATTACTACATCTGGAGCCTGCAGCTCTCCGGCCTGGGCACGCTGCTCACCGGGGTCAACTTCCTGGTCACCATCCTCAAGATGCGTGCGCCGGGCATGACGATGTTCAGGATGCCGATCTTCACCTGGACGATCTTCTGTACCAGCGTGATCATCGTCGCGGCCTTCCCGATTCTCACCGTGGCCCTGGCGGTGCCGGGCGGCCGACTTCCTGCTGCACAACAGCCTGTTCCTGGTGGCGCACTTCCATAACGTGATCATTGGTGGCGCGGTGTTCGGTTACATGGCCGGCATCACCTTCTGGTTCCCGAAAGTGTTCGGCTTCAAGCTGCACGAAGGCTGGGGCAAGGCGTCCTTCTGGTTCTGGATCAGCGGTTTCTACCTGGCCTTCATGCCGCTCTATATTCTGGGTTTCATGGGCATGACCCGGCGCCTAAACAGCACCACCAACCCGGAGTGGGAGCCCTACCTGAACGTGGCCGTGATCGGTGCGGTGCTGATCGGCCTGGGCATCGCCTGCACGCTGATTCAGTTCGCCGTGTCGATCATCAAGCGCAAGGAACTGGCCGACCACACCGGCGACCCCTGGAATGCCCGCACCCTGGAATGGTCGACCGCGTCGCCGCCGTCGTTCTACAACTTCGCCGTGACCCCGCGTGGCGACCGCATCGACGAATTCCACGAAATGAAACGCGACGGCCTCAAGCCTGCCCCGACCACGTTCCGGCCCATCCACATACCGCGCAACACCGGCATCGGCCTGATCGCCGCGGCGTTCATGACCCTGATGTGCTTCGCTCTGATCTGGCACATCTGGTGGCTGGTGGGCGTGACCTTCGTGGCCAGCGTCGCCTGCTTCATCGTGCGCAGCTACGACGAAGACACCGACTACTACGTGCAACCCGACGAGATCGCGCGAATAGAGGCGGCCGGGCGGGCCTGATGCTTCAGGGAAGGGATAACTGACAAACCAGCAGGCAAAAAAGGGGACAGATGTTGAAGCTGTCCCCTTTCTGATTACTGACTGCGCGGCGCGTCCCTGCGCCGAGGCAACTCAGAAGCTGTACCCGTATGCGTGCAGGCGCGTTCACTTCTGCGTCAGCACCAGTGTCGTATCAGGCCCTGGCACATGGATTTCGGTTGGGCTGATCACGTCAATCGGCTCGCCAGACTCTGCAAAAAGAACGGCGTCGCCCTTCACGTTCCTGAAGGTCATCACCGAGCCAACGAATTCATAAACCGCTGAGCCAGTGAACTCATAGTTCTTGATGTAGGCCTTCTTGGTAATGACCTGATCCTCGCCGAAATCGAAGCTGATACTCATCGGGTAACCGTCTTGCTCCGCTGTACCGGTGTACAGCCCGCGAGGCAGTTGGGCTGGGGGCGGCTTTGGCTTGTACGCCTCGACTATCGCCAGTTTCGCCGGGCTCACCGCAGGCGGTTTGCCGCGGAACTCATCCATCGATTTTCTGTGTTCGTACGGCACGTAGAAGGTTACGTAACCACCCCACACAATGAGCGCGATGACTATCAGGCTGAACAGGTGGCCAGATCCGCGCTGTGACGTCTTCATCGTATTTTCCCCGGGTTGTGGCAGCTGAGGCGAGGCGCTGGCATCGTCGTGAATGTGGGGTGGTAGGCGGCACCCTTCCAGGGGGCGTTTTCCATCACTCCCATCCGCTACACCCTATCCGCCTGGCGCGGTGATAATCCGCCCAGGCGTCCGAGATCATCACGTCCTTTTCGGCGTCGTCATCCCATCCGTTTTCGTCTCGCTGCTTGATGGTGAACAGCAGCATGTCGTAGTGCGCTCGGCGGATATTACACTCCAGTTTTGCCTGAGTTACGTCCTTGGGTATTGGCCTGTTGATCAGACTCTTTTCATATTCCGAAAACGGGCCGATCGCCGAGCACGCAGGCAGAACGAGAACGACGGTCATGAGCAGCCCGCGATGCTTTGGCTTCCAGATTGCTGACACGCTAATACTTCCTTTAATGGCTGCCATGCGGCTTCATCCTCAGCGCTCATTTGCTCTTCTGCGCGTATTTTCGATCTGCCAGACCGCAGCGGCTGAAACCACAGGAGTATCGAGCCTGTGTGACACAGGCCCTGCGGCAGCATCGCGCAGTTATCTGCAATGCCTTCAAGAGGAATTGGTGTGCGAGGGTGTGCATATCGGCATGCTCGGCATTGGCTCTCTGTTCTGCCATCCCACCGAGGCATTGCTGGATCGCTATCGTGTGTAAGCCGAAGGCGATCCGGCACATTGGCTCGCTCGATATTCAATCCGCGGCTGGTGCTCCGTAACGCCAGCGCGTGAAGTGGTGGAGGGTCAATAATCCGCAGATGACCATCAGCGGGATCAGCAGCACGCCCGAGATTATCGAACCCCACCATGCGACGCCCGATTGCCAGGTCTCGCCTTTGCCTTGCGCCACGAACACCAGCCGAGTGGCCACTTCGGCAAAGCGCGCATCAGGTGTCAGTGCGGTCACCTGAAGACGATAGTCCCCGGGCTCCATCGGAATGCGCGCCACGGCGCGAGTGATCTCGTCGCTGCCATAGCTGGTGAGTTCCTGGCCTATGTCTCCCTGCCCTGCGGACAACAACTCACCTGCCGGCGTCAGCAGCTTCCAGCCCAATGTCATCGGTGCTGGTGGGTATTCGACCCACTGTTCGTTTTCCCAGATCGGCCCGCCGGACAACTTGCGCACGGTATACAGCGGCAGCTCACCGGTGGAAAACACTACCGCCAGCGTATCGAACTCAAGCGTTCGGGCCTTGACCGGTAAATCCAGGGTGGCTCCCTCGTCGAGCCGAACCGGCACGTCCAGCGGAAGCGTCGTCGCCCAGACAGAAAACAGACGAAGCACGACAACCGACAGCAACAGGCTTAGGCCCATACCGGCCCAGAGGATCGCTTTGCTCTTGTGACTCAATGCTCGACTCCCTACCGACCGATCCAACCAAAAAGATCCGCAAGGCTACTCGATATGCCTTCATGGATCACCTGTACCGGTACCCAACCGCGCCAATTCGCCGATAGAGGAATGGCGAGGCCGTTTGATCTAGCTCTCACCCTGCATGGCTGTAAGGATGCTTGGCGTCTGGCCATCTGATCTTGGAGAAGCGCAAGATCAGGGAAAGAGGAGATGACCAAAATCCCATAACGAAAAAGGCCCACCTTGCGGTGAGCCTAAGTCGTTGTTTCATATGGTGCCGGCACCAGGAGTCGAACCCGGGACCTACTGATTACAAGTCAGTTGCTCTACCAGCTGAGCTATACCGGCATTTGAGGGCCGCCATTATATCCATTCGTTTGCATGAGTAAAGCCGGTTACGGCAGGTTTTTTGCTGCCCTTTTTGAGGCGCTCTGGCGCGGCTTATGCACAAATGCAGGGCGGCTAAGCCGTTTTAGTTATTTTCTACGCAGCGCTTCACATATTTTGCAAGCGACTGTTTTATATGAATTTTATTTGTGAACAAAAAATGATCAGCTGCCGTTGAGCCTTGCGGGAGGGGGCTTGGCGGCGCTTGCTCAGAATCTGTTAACAGAGTTATCCACAGATTGTGTGCGCAACTCAGGCGCGCTCGGCAAGCAACAGCAGGTTGCGTGGCGTGAGGTGCGTGGGGCAGAACTGGCCGAGGCGCACATCGAAATCCTGTTCCTGCAGGTAGAGCGCGCGGTCGAGCACCAGCCAGAGTTCCAGTGGGCGGCGGAACAGGCCGCGCAGCAATTCCAGGTTGCGCACTTCGGCCAGGCGCTGCCAGCCGGCTGTTTCGAGGCTTGACCAGTCACGCTCGCCAGGCGGCGGCAAACCTCTCAGCTCGGCCAGGGCACGACAATAATCGGCGAAGCTTTTCTTCAGCCAGGCCGGTGGCAGCGATGGAGTCGGCAGGTATTCATCCACGCCTCTCAACTCGCGCTGCAGCAGATCGAAGGCCAGGCGCCAGGCCATGGAGTGGTCGCGCTGCTGGCGCACGCGGTTGCCGGCGGTGACCGTTTCGCTCATTGGCAGGCCCAGGTCATCCAGCGACAGGCTGAGGCGTGAGCCGAGGGCTGCTGTGGATAACGCCTGGTAGGTGGTGGTAGCGGTACGGTTGTAGCAGCAGGGCGCGATGGCCAACTGCTGACAACCCGCTGTGCTGGCCAGCTGCATCAGGCGTACGTGCAAGTCGCCGCAGGCGTGCAGGGCTACCGGGCTGTGCTCTGCGAGTATCTGTTCAGCGGCATTGCTGGCGAGCACGTCCTGCCCGATGTGCTGCGCAGTTATCCCCAGGCGTTGGCTCAAGTCGCTGCCGCTGGCGACCAGGGCGGGATCGTATTCCAGGCAGGTCAGCGCCTGTCCGTTGTGGGCGAGCACCCGGCCGAGGTGGCCCTTGCCTGCGCACCAGTCCAGCCAGTGCTGCGGAGCCTGATGGAATTGCAGGCTGTCGGTGAAGGCGCGTATCTGCTGCCATTTGCGGCCCGGTACATCCACTGAAAATCGCGGCGGCAACGCGTGAGATTCGCGTTGGGGCAGGTCGCCAACTTCATTCAGCAATGCAGCCTGGGCGGCCAGCTCTGGGAAGGGGGCAGGCGCGGCCTGCAGGGCCGTTGGCTGATTGTGGGCGGCTTCGGCTTCTTCAAGCGTACGACCGCGCAGCCAGTTGCCCAGCTCGGGGTATTGGCTTTCCCAGGGCAGCACCTGATGGGTGAAGGGCCGCGGTTTCCACAGTGCCTGGTGCGCGCAGAGACAGGCGTCCAGCGCCTGGAAGCGCTGGAGCAAGGCATCGCCACTGAGCGGCTGGAGAGGTTGGGATGAGGTCATGGCGAAAGGCGACGGGGCACTGGCCCCGTCACTTCAACGGCCCTGGCAGGCGTCGACGCGCAGCCAGCGTTCCAATAGTTTGAAGGCGTTGATCAGTACGAAGGTGATCAGCAGGTAGAACACCCCGGCAGCGAAGAAGCCTTCCACCGGCAGGTAGGTGCGGGCGTTCATGGTGCGGGCCATGCCGGTGAGTTCCAGCAGGGTCACGGTGCTGGCCAGGGCGCTGGCCTTGAGCATCAGGATCACCTCGTTGCTGTAGGCCGGCAGGCCGATACGTGCGGCGCGTGGTAGCACGATATGCAGCATCGATTGCGCGCGCGACATGCCCAGGGCGCGTGCGGCCTCGATCTCGCCTGGCGGCACGGCCTGGATCGCGCCGCGCAGGATCTCGGCGATATAGGCGGTGGTGTGCAGGGTCATGGTGATCACCGCGCACCAGTACGGGTCGCGCAGGTAGGGCCACAGCGGCCCCTGGCGCACCGCGTCGAACTGGGCCAGGCCGTAGTAGACCAGAAACAGCTGCACCAGCAGCGGCGTGCCGCGGAAGAAGAAGATGTAGCCGTAGGGCAGGGCGCGCACGTACCAGTGCCGCGAGGCACGGGCGATGCCCATGGGCAGGGCCAGGATCAGACCGGCGATGACGGCGACGGCGACCAATTCGAGGGTCAGCAGGGCACCGTCGGCCAGGCGCGGCAGCCATTTGATGATGACGTCCCAGTTCATGCCGCACTCCTGATGAAGCCGCGGCTGGCGCGCTTCTCGAGGAAGTGCAGGCCGATCATGGCGAGAATGGTCAGGCCGAGGTAGATGAACGCGGCGACGAGGTAGAAGGTGAAGGGTTCCTTGCTGGCGGTCACGGCGATCTGCGAGCGGCGCATCAACTCGTTGAGGCCGATCACCGAGACCAGGGCGGTGTCCTTCATCAGGATCATGAACAGGTTGCCCAGGCCGGGCAGGGCGATGCGCCACATCTGCGGCATGATCAGGCGCCAGAAGATCCGCGGCTTGGACAGGCCCAACGCCTGGCCGGCTTCACGGTGGCCCCTGGGAATGGCCAGGATGGCGCCGCGAAACACCTCGGTGGCGTAGGCGCCGAAGCAGATGCCCAGGGCGATGACGCCGGCGGCGAATGGCGACAGTTCAAGGCTGTCGATACCGAGCAGATCGGCCAGGCTGCGCATCAGGCCGACGGTGCCGAAATAGATGAGCAGAACCCAGAGCAGTTCGGGAATCCCGCGCACGATGGTCGAATAGGTGCCGCCAAGCCATTGCAGCGGCTTGTAGGGCGATGTCTTGGCAAGGGCGCCGAGCAGGCCGAGCACCAGACCGAGGCACAGCGCGGTCAGCGCCAGCTGGACGGTCATCAGGGTGCCGGCGGCCAGGGCCGGGCCGAATCCGGAAAGGTCGAAATTCATGGAAACTCAAGCGCCCGCACCGCCAGAGGCGGTGCGGGCAGGCTGCTTAGTAGATGCTGAACGGGAAGTACTTGTCGTTGATCTTCTTGTAGGTGCCGTCGGCGATGATTTCCGCCAGGGCGGTATTCAGGCGCTCGCGCAGGGCATCGCCCTTGCGCACGGCAATGCCGATCTTGTCGTCGTCGAATACCGGCTCGCCCTTGAACTCGAAGTTCTTGCCGGCGTCGCTCTTGAGCCATTCCCAGTTGACGAAGGTGTCGGCCAGTACGCCGTCGACACGACCCGAGGACAGATCCAGGTAAGCGTTCTCCTGGGTGTCGTAGAGCTTGATGTCAACCACGCCGTCCATGTTGTCTTCCAGCCAGGTGCCGGCGATGGTCGCGCGCTGCGCACCGATCACCTTGCCCTTGAGGCTGTCCTTGTCGCTCTTGAAGTCGCTGTCTTTCGGCGCGATGAACTGCAGCTTGTTGGTGTAGTACGGATCGGTGAAGTCGACGGCCTGCTGGCGCTCTTCGGTGATCGACATGGAGGCGACCAGGAAGTCGAACTTCTTGGCGTTCAGGGCCGGGATGATGCCGTCCCAGTCGGAGGTGACCACTTGGCACTCGGCCTGCATCTTGGCGCACAAGGCCTGGGCGATTTCCACGTCGAAGCCGCCGACCTGGCCGCTGGCATCGATGAGGTTGAAGGGCGGGTAGGCGCCTTCGGTGCCGATCTTCAGTTTGTCAGCAGCGACGGCACTGGTGCCGAAAGCCAGAGTGGCGGCAGCTGCCAGCAGAATCTTTTTATAGCTATGCATGCGTGATTGCTCCGTTTTTAACGATTGCTGGACATGAATTGTTTGCAACGCACCGACTTGGGGTTATCGAACACCTGTTCGGGCGACCCCTGTTCTTCCACCAGTCCCTGGTGCAGGAACACCACTTCACTGGAGACCTGCCTGGCGAAATTCATTTCGTGGGTGACCAGCAGCATGGTTCGGCCTTCATCGGCGAGCGCGCGGATCACATTAAGCACTTCTTGTACCATTTCCGGGTCGAGGGCCGAAGTCGGCTCGTCGAACAGGATGACCTTGGGCTGCATGGCCAGCGTACGGGCGATGGCGGCACGCTGTTGCTGGCCGCCGGACAATTGGTTGGGATAGGCATGACGCTTGTCGCCAATCCCCACCTTGGCCAGCAGGGCCTCGGCGACGGCGGTGGCCTCGGCCTTGCTCTGACCGAGCACGCGGCGTGGCGCCTCGATGATGTTGTCGAGCACGCTCATGTGTGGCCAGAGGTTGAAGTTCTGGAAGACGAAACCGATTTCGCTGCGCAGGCGGTTGATCTGTCTGCTGTCGGCGGCGACCAGCTCGCCATTTTTCTGGCTTTTCAGCTTGAGTTCTTCACCTGCGACGATGATCTGACCCTGATGGGGATTCTCCAGCAGGTTGATGCAGCGCAGGAAGGTCGACTTGCCCGAACCGGACGAGCCGAGGATGGAGATCACGTCGCCGTCACGGGCGGTAAGGGAAATGCCTTTGAGCACTTCGAGGGCGCCATAGCGTTTGTGCAGATTGCGGATTTCCAGCGCGGGCGGGGCCTCAGCCATCAAGCAGTCCTCTTAATTCTTATGCGGATGGGATCCGTGAGCGGCAGGGCTTTGGGCTGCAAACCTAGCATAGGCTCCAGAGGGCGCCAAGGGTGCTGCTGGCCCGCTGCCGCTACGGTTACGGGGGTGTCGCATCATCGCAGTTGCTTGTCGCCCCGCCGCAAAAACAGGGCAATGCAGACTACATTTTCAAAAAGACGCGAACCCTACTCATATCCGCCTCGCAATTCCAGTGCCAATGGGCTGTTTGGCCGATCTGGGGGCAGGACTGTCAGATGCCAAGCATGCCCTGAACCTTGTCGCGCAGGGCATCGAGAGAAAAAGGTTTACCGATGATGTCGGTGCGGGTCGCCGGCTCGCTCTTGTCGATCTCGACGCTTTCCGCATAACCGCTGGCGAACAGAACTTTCAGATCCGGGCGCAGTTGCCGGGCCGCGATGGCCAGCTCCTGGCCGTTCATGCCGGGCAGGCCGATGTCGGTCATCAGCAGGTCGATGTGCTCATCGCTACGCAATACCTGTAACGCCTGTTGTGCCTCGCCGGCTTCGATCACGCTGTAGTCGAGCTCTTCGAGCACTTCCACGGTGAGCATGCGCACCACATCGGAATCTTCCACCAGCAGAATGCGCTGGCCGGTAGGCGATGCGTTGGGAGCTTGGTCTGACACAGCGTTACCTCGGTAAAGGATGGTGAAACTGTGGATCGAGGTAGCGGAGCGGTTAGCCCTGTGTTCGATCGAGTCTCGAAGCCGCATGGGACGGCGGGCCGATTAGCATGGCACGAATCGGGTGCGTGATATGCACCGAGAGCGTGCCGCTGGGCTGAAAATTATCGTATTTACAGATTGGCGTGGGTGGGCGAAGTCTCTGCCGCGCTCGAGAAAAAATAAGTCGAACCCTGCATCCGCAAGCGCTATCCAAGCGCGCGGGCCGCCGAGCGCTGAGCGTTGGATAAAGTTCAGCCAGCGCATTAACATCGGCCGTTTAGCGAATAACCGTGCAGTTCCATGCATAAGCCAACCGTGGCCAGGGATTTCAGATGACCAACACCTCTTCCATCGATGAGAACAGCTTCAAGCGCATTCTCAGGCGTAACGTCGCCTTGCCGCTTGGCGTGGGGGTGATCAGCGCGATCTTCTTCGTGATGCTGATCGGCTATCTGCTCAATGTGCTTGGCTGGGTGCAGCACACCGACCGGGTGCTCAACAACGCCAATGAAGGCTTGAAGCTGTCGATCGACCAGGAGACCGGCTTTCGCGGTTATCTGCTGTCTGGCGATGCGCGCTTCCTGGAGCCTTTCGAAGTCGCCAGGCCACGTATCAAGGCCGAGATGGAAATTCTCTCCGAGCTGGTCGCGGACAACCCGCTGCAGATCGACCGCCTGCGCAGTATCGCGGCGCTGCAGGACGAGTGGAATGTCTTTGCGCAAACGGCGATCGCCGCCAAGCGCGAAGGCGGCAATTTCCTCGATCCGGTACGCGATGGCCGCGGCAAGCAGCTGACCGACGCCATCCGCGCCGAGTACTCGGATTTCGTCGTCCATGAGCAGCGCCTGCGCAAAGAGCGCAATGACGCCGCCACCAACACGGCCACCATCACCATCGGCCTGTTCCTGCTCTTCACCCTGCTGTTCAGCGGTGGGCTCGCGCTGTTCGGGCGCCGTGAACTGTTGAGCCTGACGAACACCTACGGCACCATCCTCAAGAAGCAGGACGAACACAACGAGCGCCTGCAGGCCCAGGCCTGGTTACGCAGTGGCCAGACCGAAATGGCCGAGCGGCTGATTGGCCAGCAGGCGCTGCCAGTGCTTGGCCGCAACATGCTGGAGTTTCTGGCCAGTCATCTGGGAGCGGCGGTTGGCGCTCTTTATGTGCGTGAAGAGCATGGCGGTTTGCGCCGCGTCGCGTCCTACGGTTTTTCCCGCGAACAGGAGAAGGCCGAGCAGTCGTTCTACAGCGCAGAAGGCCTGGTCGGCCAGGTGGCTCAGAGTCGTCGGCTGCTGACCCTCGATCAACTGCCTGCCGATTACCTCAAGGTCAGCTCGGGTCTGGGCCACGGCGAGCCGCTGACGGTGGCGCTGCTGCCTATCGATAACGATGGCGAGGTCAATGGCGTGATCGAGCTGGGCTTCCTGCGCCCGCTGAGCGAACGTGATGGCGAGTTCCTGACGCAGGTCGCTTCGAGTGTCGGTGCCTCGGTCGAGGCCGCCCGCTACCGTCATCGTCTGCAGGAAATCCTCGCCGAAACCCAGCAGCTCAACGAAGAGCTGCAGGTACAGCAGGAAGAATTGAAGACCGCCAACGAGGAGTTGGAAGAGCAGTCGCGGGCGCTCAAGGAGTCCCAGGCGTACCTCGAAACCCAGCAGGCGGAACTGGAGCAGACCAACGAGCAGTTGTCGTCGCAACGTGATGCCCTGGACGATCGCAACAGTGCCCTGCGCGTTGTCCAGGAGCAGCTGGAAGAGCACGCCGAAGAGCTGCAGCGCGCCAGCCGCTACAAATCCGAATTCCTCGCCAACATGTCCCACGAGCTGCGCACGCCGCTGAACAGCTCGCTGATTCTGGCCAAGTTGCTCTCCGACAACCCCAAGGGCAACCTGGACGCCGAGCAGGTCAAGTTCGCCGACTCGATCTACTCGGCCGGCAACGACCTGCTCAACCTGATCAACGATATCCTCGATATCTCCAAGGTCGAGGCCGGCAAGCTCGACCTGCGTCCCGAAAATGCCAACGTGCTGCGCCTCGCGCAAAGCCTCGATAGCACCTTCCAGCCGCTGGCCGGAGAGAAAAATCTGGGTTTCAGTGTGCAGGTCGCCGAAGACGTGCCGCGCTCGCTGTACACGGATCGTTTGCGTGTCGAGCAGATCCTCAAGAACCTGCTATCCAACGCCATCAAGTTCACCGAGCAGGGGGCGGTCAGCCTGAGCGTCAGCCGTGTCGACGATGGTGTGTCGTTCGCCGTGCACGACAGTGGCATCGGCATTCGCGACGATCAGCAGGAGTACATCTTCGAGGCCTTCCGCCAGGCCGACGGTACCACCAACCGACGCTTCGGCGGCACCGGTCTGGGCCTGTCGATTTCCCGCGATCTGGCGGTGCTGCTGGGCGGCTCTATCAGTGTTTCCAGCGTGCCGGGGCAGGGCAGCGTATTCACCCTGGTACTGCCGCAGAATTATTCGCCGCTGGATACCGAGAGCGAGATGGTGCCTGCAGAGCCGGCAACTGTCGCTCGTAGTTACGCACCGCGTGCGCCCGAGCCGGTTAAGGATGTTGTGGAAAAAAGCATCCCGACCTTTCCCGACGACCGCGGCATGTCGGTACTGGGCGGCCGTTGCGTGCTGGTGATCGAGGACGAACCGCAGTTCGCCCACATCCTCTACGACCTGGCCCATGAGCTGGATTACCGCTGCCTGGTCGCCCACTGCGCCGAAGACGGCTTGAACCTGGCGACCACCCATCATCCCGACGCCATCCTGCTGGACATGCGTCTGCCGGACGTTTCCGGCCTGTCGGTATTGCAGCGCCTCAAGGAGAACCCGGGCACCCGGCATATTCCGGTGCACGTGATTTCCGTCGAGGACATGGCCGAGGCCGCGCTGCAAATGGGTGCCGTCGGTTATGCGTTGAAGCCCGCTACCCGCGACCAGCTCAAGGGGGTATTCAGCAAGCTCGAGGCACGCCTGACACAGAAGATGAAACGCGTGCTGGTGGTCGAGGACGACAAGCTGCAGCGCGACAGCATCGCTCGGCTGATCGGTGATGACGACATCGAAATCGTCGCCGTCGAGTGTGGAGAGCAGGCCCTGGAGCAACTGCGCCACCACATCTTCGATTGCATGATCATCGACCTCAAACTGCCGGACATGCAGGGCGACGAGCTGCTGGCACGCATGGGCAGCGAGAACATCCGTTCCTTCCCGCCGGTGATCGTCTACACCGGGCGCAACCTGACTCGTATCGAGGAAGCCGAGCTGCTCAAGTATTCGCGCTCGATCATCATCAAGGGCGCTCGTTCGCCCGAGCGGCTGCTCGACGAAGTCACCCTGTTCCTGCACATGGTCGAGTCGGAACTGTCCAGCGAACGGCAGACCATGCTCAAGACCGCGCGCAGCCGTGACAAGGTGTTCGAGGGCCGGCGCATCCTGCTGGTCGATGACGACGTGCGTAATATCTTCGCCCTCACCAGCGCTCTGGAGCACAAGGGAGCCCAGGTCGAGGTGGCGCGCAATGGCCGCGAAGCCATCGACAAGCTGGACGCGGTGAGCGACATCGACCTGGTGCTGATGGACGTGATGATGCCCGAGATGGACGGCTACGAAGCCACCCGGCGCATCCGCGAAAACCCGCGCTGGCGCAAACTGCCGATCATCGCGGTGACTGCCAAGGCGATGAAGGACGATCAGGATCTGTGCATGAAAGCCGGTGCCAACGATTACCTGGCCAAGCCCATCGACCTGGATCGCCTGTTCTCGCTGATCCGCGTCTGGTTGCCGAAGCTGGAGCGCATCTGACATGCCCAACCGTACGCAGGATATCGAGCTGCGTCTGCTGATCGAGGCGATCTACCTGCAATACAGCTACGATTTTCGTGATTACTCCGGCTCTTCGCTGAAGCGCCGGATGGTGCACGCCATGCGCCAGTTCGACTGTTCGAGCATCTCCGCCTTGCAGGCACGGATCATTCACGACCCGGCAGCGTTCATGCAGCTACTGCAGTTCCTCACCATCCCGGTCAGCGAGATGTTCCGCGACCCGTCCTACTTCCTGGCGCTACGCCAGGAAGTGGTGCCGTTCCTGCGCACCTATCCGTCGCTCAAACTGTGGGTGGCTGGCTGCAGCACGGGTGAGGAGGTGTATTCCCTGGCCATTCTGCTGCACGAGGAAGGGCTGCTGGAGCGTTCGATCATCTACGCCACCGACATCAACCCACACTCGCTGGACAAGGCCAGGAAGGGCATCTTCCCCATCGACAGCATGCGCCTGTACAGCGAGAACTATCAGCGCGCAGGAGGCAAGGGTTCGCTTTCCGACTACTTCACGGCGGCTTACGACGGTGCGCTGTTCGATCGCTTCCTGTGTGCCAACGTGACGTTCGCCGACCACAGCCTGGCCACCGACAGCGTGTTCTCGGAAACCCAGTTCATCTCCTGCCGCAATGTTCTGATCTATTTCAACAAGGCCCTGCAGGATCGTGCCTTCGGGCTGTTCCACGAGTCCCTCGGTCACCGTGCCTTTCTCGGCCTGGGCAGTAAGGAAAGCCTGGATTTCTCGGCCTATGCCGAGCGCTTCGAAGCGCTCAACCGGCAGGAACGGTTGTTTCGCAAGCTATGAATACGCAAGCACAGACACTCGACGCGATAGTGATCGGTGCATCGGCAGGCGGCGTCGAGGCGCTGTTGACGCTGCTCGAGGGGCTGCCGGCCGACTACGGTTTACCGCTGGTGGTGGTGCTGCACCTGCCCGACAGCCGTGAAAGCCTGTTGCCTGTCCTGTTCGGCCAGCGTCTGGCTCTGCGGGTGAAGGAAGCGCAGGACAAGGAAGCGCTGCAGCCGGGAACGCTGTATTTCTCGGCGCCCGGTTACCATCTGGGCATCGAATCCGATCGGTGCTTTTCCTACAGTCGCGATGAGCCACTGCACTATTCGCGGCCGTCGATCGATTACCTGTTCGAATCGGCCGCCGATACCTACGGCGCCAACGTGATGGGCATACTGCTGACCGGCGCCAATCAGGACGGCGCCATCGGCCTGAGCACAATAAAACAGCGGGGTGGTGTGACCGTGGTGCAAGATCCGCAGGAGGCACAGGTTCCGAGCATGCCCGAAGCGGCGCTGGCACTGCATCGTCCCGATTACATTCTTTCTTTGCGGGGGATTCTCGCATTGTTAGCCGAACTGGACTCACGCCCATGCTGAGTAGCACCGGATGCAAACTACTGATCGTCGATGACCTGCCGGAAAACCTGCTGGCCCTGGAGGCGCTGATCCGCCGTGATGGTCGCGAGGTGTTCAAGGCGCAATGTGCCGACGACGCGCTGGTGCTGTTGCTCGAGCACGAGTTTGCCCTGGCCATCCTTGACGTGCAAATGCCCGGCATGAACGGCTTCGAGCTGGCCGAACTGATGCGCGGTACGGAAAAGACCAAGCACATCCCCATCGTCTTCGTCAGCGCCGCCGGCCGGGAGATGAACTACGCCTTCAAGGGCTACGAAAGTGGTGCGGTGGACTTTCTCTACAAACCGCTGGATATCCAGGCGGTGCAGAGCAAGGTCGCGGTGTTCGTCGACCTGTACCGTCAGCGCAAAGTGATGACGCGACAGTTGGAGGCCCTGGAGCAGGCACGCAAGGAGCAGGATGCGCTGCTCGGCGAACTGCGTGCCACCCAGGGCGAACTGCAGCACGCGGTGCGCATGCGCGACGATTTCATGTCGATCGTCTCCCACGAGCTGCGCACCCCGCTCAACGGCCTGATCCTCGATACCCAGTTGCGCAAGATGCACCTTTCCAGGGGCAATATGGCGGCCTTCAGCGACGACAAGCTCAAGGCCATGTTCGATCGTGACGAACGACAGATCCACAGCCTGATCCGCCTGATCGAGGACATGCTCGACGTGTCGCGTATCCGCACCGGCAAGCTGTCGATCCGTCCGGTGGATTTCGATCTGGCGCAGACCGTACGCAACGTCGCGGAAAACTTCGCCCAGCAGATGGAAGTGGCCGGCTGCGAATTGCAGCTCGACTGTGACGAAGTACTGTGCGGCAGTTGGGATCAGTTCCGGGTCGAACAGGTCATCAGCAACCTGCTCAGTAACGCACTGCGTTACGGCGCGGGCCGCCCCATCGAAGTGCGCGCGAGGGCCGAGGATGATGGTGTGCGTATCGACGTGCGCGACCACGGTATCGGTATCTCCCTGGAGAACCAGCGGCGCATCTTCCAGCAGTTCGAGCGCGCCGTGAGCAGCGAATCGGTGGCGGGGCTGGGTCTGGGGCTGTTTATCTCCGAGCAGATCGTCAAGGCGCACGGTGGGAGTATCGAGGTGCAAAGCAGTCTGGGGCAGGGCTCGCTGTTCAGCTTGTGGCTGCCGCGCGGCAAGCATGCGGATATGGATTGCGCTCACTCTGCCGGCAAGGTCGAAGCTAAGGAGTAAAAAGCCGGAAGCCGGGCAGTGAGCCAACCCACAAGAACCGTTCTGAGTATGCAGATTAATCCGCCACGGGCCTTGTGAAACAACCCGAGCTACGGCGCACGATTCTCGTAGGGTGGGTTAGGTGCGCCTCAAGGTAGCGGTTGCCATCCATCCCAACGCGCTGTAACCCACCAGGCGATCTCACCGTTCCATCGCAAAATACGACGCGCCCACACAGGGAATCCGAGGCGACCCGGCTGTGGGCCACTGCGCGAAGTCACGTCAGCCTCCTCGCCGTGGGAGTGCGGCTCCACGCGCGCTGGAATGCTCGCCATCTCCGGCCCCGCCCTGGGTATCGCTTCGCTCAAGCAGCCTACGGTGTGTGGGCTGTCGCTGCAGGATGACTAACGTTTCTCTGGATTGGATCTTCCCGGGTCTTGTACGGGGCGCTGGGGACGATCCGGTTCGTGGGGAGGTACAGCGGGCCGAATCGGGGTGTCCGGTTCGTCGATACCGGAGCCCGGATCTTCGTTGCCCGGATCGTTGATCGGGTCTTCTTGGGGGTCGACCGGTGGAAACGTCGGGTCGTTGGCGGCGCTCGAGACAATATGCATGGCTGGCTCCTGCTACGTTCAGGCTCGGCACGAAGGGCGCGAGGCCTGTCCATTTTTGAGGGGCACCTTGCTGGCGTGTTCAGGCTGTCGGCTGGACGGTACTTTTTCGCAGGCAATAAAAAACCGGCTCAAGGCCGGTTCTTTAATTTTCTCTGATGATGCTGGCACCACCTGAGAAGGAAGGTGGTGCCAGGGACGGAATCGAACCATTGTCTGTGGTTTCCGTAATTTATGGGCTGTTCGGCGGTTGTCTTTCGTCGATACCCCCCAAAATACCCCCAGAATGAAAAGTGCCTCTACCGACCTGGTGGATTAAGCCCGATGGCTCCCGATGAACACCAAGGCCTCATCGGTGCATGATTTGGCGATCAGCTATCTGCAGCCAATTTGTTGCTCGCTTCCCGAGCGAATCGGATGTGGGGCAGATTCGCCTCATTCCTCAAACGGCGATGCTTCTCCGTCACTGCGGGATGAAGGGCGGATGTCAGTAGCTTGGCCAGTTTCATTGCAGTGCCATGCTCCAATTGGCGGATGGTCACGACTGAACCCTGCGGCCTCACCTGTTGATTTCAGAACGGCTGCAAGCTGAGCTTGCTCCTGCTCCATCTGCCGGGTGTTGTTGATTACAGTGCTGAATACAGTGCCTACCGATAAGCCAGCCAGCGCTCCTGCTGCAATTTTCCCTAGGCCTGTCCAAGCTGCAGAGGCTTGATCAGCCGAATCTTTGATGCCCTTGGCGCTCTTCTTGGCCGAGCGTTCGGCCTTATCCATTCCTTGCTCGAAGGCTCCGACCCTGGCGATCAGATCCAGGGTAAGGATGCCAAGCGATTTCCCGGCCATTTTTTTCTCCTATCTGTCCGTTGAAATGCGCTCTCAATGAAACTGGTGAACAAGCCCATCGAGCCTCAAGACCAACAAGAACCCTCGCAGACGTACAGCGGTTTATCAGCGCTGATGACGCCCAGTGGCGAATAGCTGCCTTTCACCTGGCCACCGGCCTGGAACAGCTTTCCACCATCGGTGGCGATGCTCTGCAGGTTCACCAGTTGACCGTCGTGGTAGAGCGGCACCAGCAGGCGGGTACGGTGCTGGCGCAGGCTATAGGGACGCACCTGCTTGGCTACTAGGTAGGCATGCTCGGGATCGGCGCGACGGGCGTTACGCCACAGCCGGTTGACATGCTCGGCGGCGGCCTGCTGACGTTGGCGCTGTTCGGCCTGCCGCTGGAGTCGGGCTTGTTCGACGCGCCGGCGCACCTGCTCGACCTCCAGCAGGTTAACTGGCTCCCGACTGTTCCAGGTGTGCGAGATGCCGGCCTTCCAGCTGCCGAAGCTGCCAGAGGCGATGCCATCGGCGAATAGCACATACCAGCCGTTCATGCTGCCAGCCCGATCACCGGGGACGTGGAAGCGATGAATCTCACCGTCTGCCACAGGTAACCAGTCGAGCTGGCCGTAGATGGCGTGAAGTTCTTCACGAAAGACGAGTTCGACTTTTTCCAGGCAAGCCGAACCCGTCCCCGCCATTTGGCGGGGAGGGAAGTTCATCATGGATTACTCCTTGGCCTTATCGATACGGCCGATCAGATCCTCGCGCTGGCAATCGAGGAAGTTGTGCCAGTCGTCAAGGTTGTAGATGGCCAGGCCGGCCAGCGTTGCGTAGTGCTCCAGCGCCAGGTCTTGCTTCAATCGATCCCGCAAGACATTCAGGGTGCCGCGCAGCCAATCCATTTGCTCCATGGCGCACTCAATCTGAGTAAATCCGTCCAGCATGGAGGGCAGCAGGTTTTTCCAGGGCGCACTCATTTTTCTAACTCCTCTCCGGCCCGCTGCCGCTCCTGACACTCGGTGATCGTCTCGTGGTCATCGAAACCTTCCCAGACTGCGTCCAGAGCGGCCTTGGCTTGGCCAACGACAACTTCGAGGGCGGCAATAGTAACGGCGTCAAGGGAACGACCGCCGGAACTATAAAGCAGCCCTTTGGTGATGCTCAGCAGGCACGACACTGACTCCAAGGCAGCAGCAGCCGGCACGTCCTCATTGACGGAAAACAGAGGCTGCTCCTGCGGCCCCGCATGGGCGTGGAAGGTGTTGCGGATGGTCTTGACCTGGTTCATTTCCGACCCTCCCCGCTGTTTTCCCAGAGACTGGCGCCGGTTTCCTTTAGCAGTTCCCCAATCGCCAGCACGGCATTCGCCAGTCCGTATTTCAGATCATGGTCAACGAAATGATCGGAGGCATCAGCGCCGAGGAGGTTGGCGAGAGCGCACAGCCCGAACCCCGCGGCGGTAATAGTCTCGGAACGACGACTGACATTCAGGCGCATGTCGCTCAACGAGCGTTCAGCGATATGTGCAGAGTTGATAGCCTCGTCCATAGCGGGCTTAGAAGTACGAGTATTCATTTCACACCTCCAACATTCACAGTTTCGAGGGCGCGGACGCGCCGCATATGAGCGTTGTTGTGAGTAAGGGAAGTCGCAAGATTCATTGCTGACCCTCCTTTTCGGCATGATCCACGACGGCATCCATGGCTTTGTGCAGGTGAGAGATCAGCTCGAGCAGCGCCTGCGGCGATAGCGGGAGGCTGCAAGGGCCGAAGTCAAGCATCAGCCGGCCTTGGCTCCAGGCGTGCAGCGATGCAGAGTGGTTATCCAGTTTTACGTCAGCGGAATAGACGATTTCAGGAGTGATGCTGGTGCGGGCTGTCAGTTGGTTACGCATGGCCACCTCCGAGCACGATGCCGCAGAGCTTGATCTGTTGGCGAAGGCTGTAGACGCGAGCTGCCAGATCGCGATCCACACCGCGCAAAGTTGGCTCAACCTGGTACCGCAGGATGATTTCCAACTGATCGGCATAGGTGAGCAGGTGCTTGATCGTCGCGGCGCGGGAAGCCATCGACGTGTCGTCGAGCCGATCTACTGGTGAGGTCTGCAAATTCATTTCACACCCCCTTGGGTTTCCAGGGTGCGAGCGATCGCCATGTGCGAGTTGTAGCGGGTCAGGCGGACGGAAAGGGACGATTTGGCGCGAAGGGCGCTCAGTGCCATGCGGCGGTGAGCCAGTGCGCGGATTTTGGACGGATTGAGGGCGTGCATTGGTATAGCTCCTTTTGCTGAGGAACCGCCAACATCACTTGCACATGATGGGTGGCGGCTGCGTGCGGGTGTGCAAGACCGGGGCAAAAGGAACCCGGCAGGGCCGAAGCCCTCCCACACGCAGCCACCATAACGGCGAAAAGCGGGCACAAAAAAAGCGCCTGCTGTTCTACGGTGGCGCTTGTGCGCCTTTTGCTTGCTCGGGCTTGCACACCCGGTCGCTGATTTTGCAGCGACGGACAAACCATAGCGCTGAGACGGGGAGAGTGCAAGAGCGATCATGCGACCTCCTGGCGGCTGTCAGCGATTCGTTGTTCGCACCAGGCAATGACCTCAGATTCAACCCAGGCCACGGACTTCGGGCCAAGGTGGACTTGCGTGGGGAAGGTACCGGCGGCAATGCGGCGGTAAATTTCTGAGCAGGACAGACCAGTCATCACCTCGACGGCCTGGCGCTTGATGAAGCGGTGGATTGGTTGGGCGGTGTGAGCAGTGCTTGCCATCGTCTGCGCCTCCTTGGGTGGCGTTGGGAACATGGCCGCAATGCTGACTGGAAAGAGACTGTTAATTAAGGTGCAACTTATGGGCTAGTTTAAGCTGTACCCCCTTTGCGGTTCGGAATAGACGCTTAGCTTCTTTCGCAGCTTCCTCGCCAATGTGCGGCGGGCGCAGAGCTTCACCTATTTCTCTGTTTTTAACACCGGACTCTTTTGCATCTAATACGCGTAAGTATCGAAGCATTTCATCTGGGGTTAAACGGCGATTCCCAACGACAATTTCAGATTCTTTCTGTAGTTCTTTGAGCAGGTTTTTTGCTCTCAGTAACTGGTCGTCAATGCTCTCCCTAAGATCGAATTTTATTAATATTTTATGCTCAGGTAGGACGCGCTCGTTTAATTCGAGAGACCCGAACGTCACAAGTGCGTCGTGTGAATAAAACGATGTACTTTCTTGTTTCTCTTTCCAGGCTTCGTCCGGCAGTCTCAGGAGGTAGGGCGGGAATAGTGCACGTAGCCCCCATCTCTCCTCGTGCTTACCGTCAGCAGAGAAACCCTGTTCGCCCATTGCATCGCGGAAGCTGGCGTACCCTTCCGGTACAGGCGGATGCGCCTCCTCATACTCTAGGCGCATCTGGTCGCAGTATTCGCCTTGGGCAAGTTGCATTGTGCTATCCCGGGTGAGCCAGTCGTCGCGGTACTCTGGAAGCCGGCGAAGAAACTCCCAGCGCCATTCGGATGGCCACTTATGGCGCGGATAGGTATCAATGAAACGCCAATCAGGAGTATTCCAATCCATCGTTAAGCCTTCCGCTTGATATTCGACACATTGGCACCAGCACATAGCGCTTCAATCGAATCGGCCCAGGCCTGCATCATTTCCCGGCGCTGCTCCAAGTAGGTGGCATGGTTGTAGGTGTCACGGATCTCGTCTTGATCACCATGGGCTAGCTGGCGTTCGATCCAGTCGCGGTTATACCCGCGGCCATTCAGTTCGGTGCTGAGCAGGTGACGGAAACCATGGCCAGTCTGCCGACCTTCGTAGCCGATCAGGCGTAGCGCCTTGTTGATGGTGTTCTCGCTCATCGGCCGCTCGATGTTCTGCTGGCCAGGGAACAGCAGGGTATAGCGACCGGTGACCTCCTCGAGCTGGCGCAGGATGGCCACAGCCTGGCGCGGTAGGGGAACCACATGCGGCCGGCGGGCTTTCATCCGCTCTTTGGGGATCGTCCAGGTCGCTTTCTCCAGATCGAACTCTGCCCAGGGCGCGGCGCGCAGTTCACCCGGGCGCACGGCCGTGAGTATCAGCAGGCGGATCGCCCAGCGGGTGAGATTGCTCAGTCGCCCGGCCTCCAGCTTCTCAAGCAATTCCGGTAGTTCGGCCAGCGGCACGTGCGGGTGATGGCGGCGGGCTTTGGGCGGTGCAGCCACCACGTCCAGGTTGGTGGCTGGGTTGTGCTCTACCGCCCCTTTGGCCAGGCCGTACCGGAAGATCTGGTGCAGCCATTGGCGGATCTTGCCAGCGGCGTTGAGCGTGCCGCGTGCTTCCACCTTGCGCACCAGCTCCACCAGATCGGGGCGCGTGATGGTTTTCACCGGCCGGCTGCCGATGACAGGGATGAGGTCATTCTCCATGTAGAGCTTGGCCTTGTAGCTGGTGCTCTCTGCCCAGCGCGGCGCGTTGTACGCATACCACTCCCGGGCCAGCACCTCGAAGGTGAGTCCTTCCGCTCTGCTGGCGCTCTTGATCGCTTTCTTGTGCTCGCCTGGGTCTACCCCTTCGGCCAGTTGCTGGCGTGCGCTGTCGCGTAGCTGGCGGGCCTGCTGCAGCCCGACGATGGGATAGGCGCCGAAGGACAAGAGCTTCTCTTTCCCTGCCACTCGGTATTTCAGTCGCCAGAGCTTTGCCCCGTTCGGATTGATCACCATGTGAAGGCCATGAGCGTCGCTCAGCTTGTACGGCTTGTCCTTGGGCTTGGCGGCCCTGACGGCACTGTCGGTCAGCGGCATGAGGCGATCCCCCTTGTTGTGCTGCTAGAGGGAAGGGCATCTGAGCTGGCCAAGCTACCCCGTGGGGGTATCGCGGGCATCTGTGGGGATATCGCTACAAGCGCCGCAGCGCCTGGGTTAGCGTTCATTTTGGGGGTATTTTCCATGACCGAACTGGTGATACCCCCAGATATACCCCCAAATGTTTGGGCTTACAAGGGAACCATCAGGAATCACAGGCAACAAAAAGCCCGCACTAGGCGGGCTTTTTGTTGGCTTTCGGGTGGTTTTGGCACCACCTAAAAACGAAAGGTGGTGCCCAGGGACGGAATCGAACCGCCGACACGGGGATTTTCAATCCCCTGCTCTACCGACTGAGCTACCTGGGCAACGGGGCGTATTAGACGTTTTTAGCTTTTTGGTGTCAAGCGAGTTTTTGGAAAATATTTAAATATTCCGGGCGCTTACGTTCTCAGGCCTTATTCGCTGGGTGGAACGTAGCCTTCCGCTTGGGCGTAGTCTTCGCCGGAGAGGAACTTGTCCATCTCGGCCTGCAGGAATTTACGATCTTCGGCGTTCATCATGTTCAGGCGACGTTCGTTGATCAGCAGGGTCTGGTGTTTCTGCCACTCATCCCAGGCTTGCTTGGATACGTTCTGGTAGATGTCTTCGCCTTTGGCGCCAGGGTAGGGCGCGCGATCGAGTGCGGGCAGTTCTTTTTTGTGCTTGCGGCACATCACGGTGCGGGTCATGCCATTTCTCCTGTGTTCAGTGCTTCGGCCGCGCGTTTGAGCAGTTTCTTCACCGGTGCGGCGAGCCCCAGGCGCGGCGGGGTGGCGAGGTTATACCAGAGCCAGTCGGCCTCGGCCACGTAACCGGGAATTCCGTCGACTTCGATCAGCCAGGGTTCGATGGCCAGTTGGAAGTGGCTGAAGGTGTGGGTCAGGCTGTCGAGCTTACGGCGTTCGCCGAGGCGCAACTGGTGCTGATCGGCAAGCGTTGCCAGGGCATCGAGGTCGTCCAGTTCGGGCAGGCTCCACAAGCCGCCCCATAGTCCGGTCGACGGGCGTCGGTAGAGCAGGATGGCGCCATCGCGGTTGGCGAGGATCGGCATCAGGGTGCGTTTCTGTGGCAGCTCTTTGCGCGGTTTGGCGATCGGGTAGCGGATCTCCAGGCCGAGCAGGTGCGCTTCACAGCCGTTCTGCACCGGGCAGAGCAGGCAGGTAGGCTTGCTGCGGGTACACAGCGTGGCGCCGAGATCCATCATCGCCTGGGTGTAGTGGTTGACGCGTTCCTCGGGCAGGAACCGCTCGGCCACGGCCCACAGCTGTTTGGCTACCTTGGGCTCGCCCGGATAACCTTCCTGAGCCACATAGCGGGCCAGCACGCGCTTGACGTTGCCGTCGAGAATCGGCGCGCGCAGGCCCATGCTCAGGCTGGCGATGGCGCCTGCGGTAGAGCGACCGATGCCGGGTAGTTCGGTGAGCGCTTCGACATCGCGGGGGAATTCGCCGCCATGGTCGCGCATGACGATCTGCGCGGTCTTCTGCAGGTTGCGGGCGCGGGTGTAGTAGCCCAGGCCCGTCCACAGGTGCAGCACTTCGTCTTCGGGGGCCTCGGCCAGGTCGCGTACGGTGGGCAGTGCGGCCATGAAGCGGTCGAAGTAGCCGAGCACGGTGCTGACCTGAGTCTGCTGCAGCATGATCTCCGACACCCACACGCGATAGGGTGTGATGTCCTGTTGCCAGGGCAGATCCTTGCGTCCGTGCACGTCGTACCAGTGCAGTACCGCGCTGGAGAATTGCTCGGATGTCATCGGTTGAACAGACCCTTGAGTGCGTCTTTCAGCTCGGGGCTGACTTTGTCACCGAGCTTTTCTTCGAGTTTTTCGTTGATGCGGTCACCAGCCAGTTTGGCGGCGACCTTGCCCATGCCTTCCTGATCCAGGCGGCAGGCCTTGGCGCCCAGTTCCAGTGGGCCGCGGCAGTGCAGCGGCCAGGCGATGCCAACATAGCGATGATTGACCTCGCAGGCTGGGTCGGGCATTGCACGCTGGTCGCCTTCGATGGTGATGCCGACCCGGTAGTCCAGGCCCAGCACACGCAGGTCGAGGGCGCCTTCGCCGGTCACGCTGAGGCCCGGAATGCGCGCTTGCAGATCCGGGTTGCTGGCCACACCGTTACGGATGTTGAGGCTGCCTTGCAGGCGCTCGAACGGAGTGTCCTTGCTGCGCGGTTCGTTGCTCAGCGCTTTGCGGTTGAGGGTGGCGATGCCGCGGCACAGCTGCTGTTCGAGGTTGGCGTCGACCAGCACGCCGTCGTTGAGCAAGAAGCTGGCGGTACCGTTGAGGGCGTCTACCCAGGCTTTCTGGCTGTTGCCGCTGGTGGTCAGGTCGCTTTTCAGATTGAGCAGGCCCTTGATCGGCGAGGGGCGTTGCTCATCCTTGAGGAAGGGCTCGACCGGGATGTTGCTCAGTTGCGTATGCAGACTGAGAACCGGCACGGCTGGACGCACGTCGGCATCGGCCTTGAGAGTGAAATTGCCGTTGCCGAGATTGCCGCGCAGCTCTTCCAGATTCAGGGCGCCGCCCTGAGCGCGAGCCTTGAGGCTGACCTTGTCGAGCGACTGTTTTTGCAGTGTCAGTTGGTCGAGGTTCAGGGTGGCTTGCAGGTCGAGCTTGCGCAGTGTGGTGATCGGCAGCACTTCGTTCGAGCTCCAGGCTTGCTGGGTCGGAGCATTGGGCACTGGCGTGCTGCCGGCTTGCCCGGCGTTGGCGACGGTTTCACGTACTTCGGCCTTGCGTGCGGTATCGCTGTCCTTGGCGTCCTTGGGCGGAGCCGGAAGGTAGCGGTCGAGGTTCAGGCGATCACCCTTGAGCTGCACGCGCAGTGCCTGCTTGGCGAAGTCGGCGACGGCAATCCTGCCGGTGAAGGTGCTTTCGTCGAGCTTGAGGGTCAGCTCATCGAGGGACACACTATTCGGCGTGCCGCCGAGCTGGGTCACCAGTTCGAACTGCGTCAGGGTCTTCTCGTCGCCCATCGGCGGTAGTTTCTGGCCGAGGCTGGCGAGGAATTCGCGCAGATTGACCGGTGCGACGGACAGACCGCCCGACAGCTTCGGAGCGCTTTCCAGGTCACGGACTTTCAACTCGCCCAGTGCGCGCAGTTGGTTGGCCGAGAGCTTCAGACCGTTCCACTCGGCAACCTGGGCAGCCAGGTCGACCAGCAGTTGGCCCTGTGCGGCGTAGGTCAGGGTCTGGCCGTTGAACGGCTCTCCGGAGGCTTCACCGGACAGGCGCGCATCTTCCAGTTGATAGCGCTTGAGCGCGCGGTCGAAGCGCAGTTCGCCCTGCAGTTCGCTGCGTGCGCGCATTACCGGTTGGTTGCTGCCGAAGAAGGCGCTGAGCTTGATCGGCACACCGGCGCCTTCGCGAATCGCGCCGGTGGTGAGCTGGATGCTTTCGGCGTTGAATTGCTGGCCCTTCTGCGCATCGTGGTAGTTCACGCGGGCGCCGTTGACGATCAGGCTGTCGATGTCCAGCTTGATCGGTTGCGCGCTGCTTTCCTGGGCGGGTTTGGATTCTGGCGGCTGCGAGTCGTTTGCAGCCGTCTGCTGGGCCGGGGTTTCGCCCGGCTTGGCGGCGGGGCGGCCGACGTCTTCCCAGTTGCCGTGACCATTCTCGTCGCGCTGCAGGTCGAGATTGAGGCCATCGACGCGGATGTCGCTCATCTGCACTTCCTTGCGCAGCAGCGGCAGTACGCGCACCGACAGGCCAAGCAGGCGCAGGTTGGCGAAGGGTTTGTCCGGTGTGCTGGCGCTGGCGAGCGTGGCATCGGTCAGCTCCAGGCCCAACCATGGGAACAGGCTCCAGCCGATATCGCCGTTGAGAGTCAGCTCGAGGTTGGCCTTGTCCCGTGCCAGCTGGCGGATTTCATCCTTGTAGTCGTTGGGATCGAACAAGTGAGTCAGGGCAAAGCCCAACGCCACGATGATCAGCAGTAGTCCGAGGAAGAACAGACCCAGGATTTTGCCGAGCGCTTTCATGGACGAATCCTATGCAGTGACGAGAAATTGAATTCGCGAGTATAACGCCGACGGCGCTTCCGCGGCTAAAGCCTGTGGGCGATGCGTTCGGCGATGGCCAGGCTGGCCGTGAGGCCAGGCGATTCGATGCCGAACAGATTCACCAGTCCTGGTAGACCATGGTCAACCGGCATTTGCAGCATAAAATCTTCCGCCGTTTCACCTGGGCCGCTGAGTTTTGGCCGGATGCCCGCATAGCCGGGTACCAGGCGCGTGCTGTCGAGCGCGGGAAAATAGCGACTGATGGCGCTGGCGAAGGCGTCGCGCAGCGTTTCGTCGACGCGGTAATCGATGCTGTCGAGGTAGCGGATATCGGGGCCGAAGCGCAACTGGCCAGCCAGATCCAGAGTGGCATGTACGCCGAGACCGCTGGTGTTGGCCTCCGGCATTGGGTAGACCAGATGGCTGAACGGCGATTTACCGTTGTAGTTGAAGTAATTGCCTTGGCACATATATAGCGGCGGGATCTGTCGTGGCGCCAGTCCTTGGGTGTGCTGAGCAAGTTGCTGGGCGAACAGCCCGGCGGCATTGATCACCCGCCCGGCCTTGAGGCTGAACGGCTCGCCAGCGCTGGTACCGCTGGCGATCCAGCCATCGCCGTCATGGGTGAGGCTTTCGACGCGGGTCTGCAGCACCAGTTCGGCGCCCTGGCGTTCAGCGCAGGCGAGTAGTGATTGCAGAAAGGCATGGCTGTCGATGATGCCGGTGTTGGGCGAGAGCAGGGCGGCGACGCCGCGCACTGCGGGTTCGAGGGCGGCGAGCTGGGCGCCGCTGATGGGCTGTAGTTCATCCACGCCGCTGTCCCGCGCATTGCTGGCCAGCGCGTCGAGCTTGCCGCGTTCCTCGTCACTCACCGCTACCAGCAGTTTGCCCAGGCGCCGGTAGGGCACCTGCCATTGCTCGCACCAGGCGTACAGACGCTCGCGGCCTTCCAGGCAGAGCTCTGCCTTCAGTGAGCCCGGCGGGTAATAGATGCCAGCGTGTATGACTTCCGAGTTGCGGCTGGAGGTGTGGCTGCCCACCAGCGCTTCCTGCTCGACGATCAGCGTGCTGCGCCCAGGCTCCGCCAGACGTGCGGCACAGGCGAGGCCAAGTGCGCCAGCGCCGATTATCAGGGTGTCGATGCTATCCATGGCTACCATCCGGTCGGGTGAGGTGCTGAGCGTAGCAAGTGTGAAGTGTCATTCGCCGTCATAGCGCCTTGGCACTATTTAGGAGGGCAACGCTTGGAGCACCACGAGTGACGATAGTTACCAGCAGTCGACAAATTTCGTTGTAAGGCTGAGAAAGGCGTCGCAGGCGGGCAAGTGTGCTGTCCTGGTGGTTGCACAAGCACTATGGCGATGTGACACAATGCCGCGGGATCTCTAGCGTTCTGCTAGCCGCGAATGACTCGCTGAAATATATTTGCTGTTTGGCGAGGCTCTAGTTTGGGCTTCGCAAGTAATCGTTTTGTTTGCCAACCTAAATTCAGAGAAGAAAACAATGACTGACGCCATCGTTCTAGACGGTGCTTCAGCGACCCCTGCGTTCCTGTCCAAGGAGCGTATCATCGCTAAGCCCGGTTTCAACCGCTGGCTGGTTCCGCCAGCTGCCCTCGCCATCCACCTGTGCATCGGCATGGCCTACGGATTCTCCGTATTCTGGCTGCCGTTATCGAAAGCCATCGGTATCGATGCTGCTGTCTCTTGTGCACCGGACATCGGTTTCTTCGAGCAGATCTTCGCCAGCAACTGCGATTGGCAGATCTCCATGCTGGGATGGATCTACACCCTGTTCTTCGTCTTCCTCGGCTGTTCGGCTGCCGTGTGGGGCGGCTGGCTGGAACACGCCGGCCCGCGCAAGGCCGGTCTGGTTTCGGCGCTGTGCTGGTGCGGCGGTCTGCTGATTTCCGCGTTCGGTATCTACACGCATCAGATCTGGCTGATGTGGGTCGGTTCCGGTGTGATCGGTGGTATCGGTCTGGGCCTGGGCTACATCTCCCCGGTGTCGACCCTGATCAAGTGGTTCCCGGACAAGCGCGGCATGGCCACCGGTATGGCCATCATGGGCTTCGGTGGCGGCGCGATGGTCGGTGCTCCCCTGGCTGCACTGCTGATGGGCCATTTCGCCAGCGAAACCAGTGTTGGTGTATGGCAAAGCTTCGTGGTCATGGCGGTGATCTATTTCATCTTCATGGTCGGTGGTGCTCTGGCTTACCGCGTTCCGCCGACTGGCTGGAAACCGGCTGGCTGGGTCGCTCCGGCGGCCAAGGCCAACAACGCGATGATCACCAAGGGCCACGTACACGTGAATACCGCGTGGAAAACCCCGCAGTTCTGGCTGGTCTGGGCCGTGCTGTGCCTGAACGTTTCCGCCGGTATCGGCATCATCGGCATGGCTTCGCCCATGCTGCAGGAAGTGTTCGGTGGCAAGCTGATCGGAGTCAACCTGTCCTTCAGTGAGCTGAATGCCGCGCAGCTGGGGCAGATCGCCGCCATCGCTGCCGGTTTCACCGGTCTGCTGAGCCTGTTCAACATCGGCGGCCGCTTCTTCTGGGCATCGTTCTCCGACCTGATCGGCCGTAAGGCGACCTACTTCGTGTTCTTCGCGCTGGGTTTCGCCCTGTATGCGCTGGTTCCGTGGACCGGTCACCTGGGCAGCGTGGCGCTGTTCGTGTTCGCCTTCTGCCTGATCCTGTCCATGTACGGCGGCGGTTTCGCCACCGTGCCGGCCTACCTGGCGGATCTGTTCGGTACCCAGATGGTCGGTGCCATCCACGGTCGCCTGCTGACTGCCTGGGCCGCTGCTGGCGTACTGGGCCCGGTGTTGGTCAACTACCTGCGTGAGTATCAGCTGAGCATCGGCGTCGAGCGTGCCGCGGCTTATGACATCACTCTGTATATCCTCGCCGGCCTGCTGGTGCTGGGCTTCATCTGCAACCTGCTGGTACGTCCGGTGGCTGACAAGTACTTCATGACCGCTGAAGAGCTGGCTGCCGAGCGCGCTTATGGTGAGAAGTCCGCACCGAGCGCTGCCGAGCTGGAGTGGGCTGCCGATCCGTCGACCAAGCCTCTGGTGATCGCTGCCTGGCTGGCGGTGGGTCTGCCGCTGGCCTGGGGTGTGTGGGTCACCCTGCAGAAGACCGTCGTACTGTTCCAGTAACGGGGCTTCTGCCGAATAATCCCGCAGGCGCGCCATGCGTCCGCGGGATTTTTTATGCCTGTCACTTTTCTGCCTGGCGGGTCTGGAGCGTTTTTCATCCATTTTTGCCGTGTGGCTTTATAGGTTCGCTGCTTATCAGCCTATAATGGCGACCCTTTCGCCCAACGATTTTGTGGAGCAGGTGATGGCCGAACGTACGGCATTCGTCGAGCGCAATACCCTGGAGACCCAGATCAAGGTCTCGATCAACCTGGATGGCACCGGCAAGTCCAAGTTCGACACCGGTGTGCCGTTTTTCGAGCACATGCTTGACCAGATCGCCCGCCATGGCCTGATCGACCTCGACATCTTCTGCAAGGGCGACCTTGAGATCGACGACCACCACACCGTCGAGGATGTCGGTATCACCCTCGGCCAGGCCTTCGCCAAAGCTGTCGGCGACAAGAAGGGCATGACCCGCTACGGCCATTCCTACGTGCCGCTGGATGAAGCGCTGTCGCGCGTGGTCATCGACTTCTCCGGTCGTCCGGGCCTGCAGATGCACGTGCCGTTCACCCGCGCGGTAGTCGGCGGCTTCGATGTCGACCTGTTCCAGGAATTCTTCCAGGGCTTCGTCAACCACGCCCAGGTCAGCCTGCACATCGACAACCTGCGTGGCGTGAATACCCACCACCAGATCGAAACCGTGTTCAAGGCTTTCGGCCGCGCGTTGCGCATGGCCGTGGAGCTCGATCCGCGCATGGCCGGGCAGATGCCATCGACCAAGGGCGTACTCTGATGCAGACGGTTGCAGTCATCGACTATGGCATGGGCAACCTGCACTCGGTGGCCAAGGCCCTGGAGCACGTTGGTGCTGGCCGGGTGCTGGTGACCAGTGATGCTCAGGTGATCCGTGAAGCCGACCGGGTGGTGTTTCCCGGTGTGGGTGCGATTCGTGATTGCATGGCCGAGATTCGTCGTCTGGGCTTCGATGAGCTGGTGCGTGAAGTCAGTCAGGATCGTCCGTTTCTGGGCATCTGCGTTGGCATGCAGGCGCTGCTCGAACGTAGCGAAGAGAACGACGGCGTCGATTGCATCGGCCTGTTCCCCGGCCAGGTGCGTTTCTTCGGCAAGAACATGGTCGAGGACGGCGAGCCGCTCAAGGTTCCGCATATGGGCTGGAACGAGGTGAGCCAGGCGATCAACCACCCGCTGTGGCACAGCATTCCGGATCAGGCGCGCTTCTACTTCGTGCACAGCTACTACATCGAAGCCGGCAAGGCGCAGCAGGTCGTTGGCCGTGGTCACTACGGCAAGGATTTCGCCGCGGCCCTGGCCGATGGTTCGCGCTTCGCCGTGCAGTTTCACCCTGAGAAGAGCCATACCCACGGCCTGCAGCTATTGCAGAACTTCGCCGCCTGGGACGGTCGCTGGTAATGGCCAGGCTCAAGAGCCCGATCCTCACGCTCACGCCCGAGCAGGAAAGCGATGCGGTGCACAAGCTGCAGCGCTTCCTGGCCGATCGGTTCGAGCTGGAGCTGGGCTCCTTCGAAGTGCTGGAGCTGCTCGAGCTGTTTGGCCGCGAAGTCGCGCCGCATTACTACAACCGGGCGGTCACCGACGCGCACACCCTGCTGCGCGAGCGCTTCGAAAGCCTCGAAGTCGACCTGTGGGCATTGGAGAAGGATTGATAACCGCCGCTCCGCTCACCGAACAACTTTTGCGCATGGCTTGCAGCTTGTGGCTTGCAGCTTGCCGCTCTTTTTGACGTTAGGAAAAAAGACATGTTGATTATCCCCGCTATCGACCTCAAGGACGGCGCCTGCGTGCGTCTGCGTCAGGGCCGTATGGAAGATTCCACGGTGTTCTCCGATGACCCGGTGAGCATGGCTGCCAAGTGGGTCGAGGGCGGTTGCCGTCGTCTGCATCTGGTCGATCTCAACGGCGCATTCGAAGGTAAGCCGGTCAATGGCGAGGTGGTCACCGCGATCGCCAAGCGCTACCCGAACCTGCCGATCCAGATCGGCGGCGGTATCCGCTCGCTGGAAACCATCGAGCACTACGTCAGGGCCGGGGTCAGCTACGTGATCATCGGCACCAAGGCGGTCAAGCAGCCCGAGTTCGTCGCCGAGGCCTGCAAGGCCTTTCCGGGCAAGGTGATCGTCGGCCTGGATGCCAAGGACGGTTTCGTCGCCACCGACGGCTGGGCTGAAGTCAGCAGCGTGCAGGCCGTCGACCTGGCGCGCCGCTTCGAGGCCGATGGCGTGTCGGCGATCGTCTATACCGACATCGCCAAGGACGGCATGATGCAGGGCTGCAACGTCGAGGCCACCGCGGCCCTGGCCGCCGCCAGCCGTATCCCGGTGATCGCCTCGGGCGGTATCCACAACCTGGGCGATATCGAGAAGCTGCTGCTGGCCCGTTCGCCGGGCATCATCGGCGCCATCACCGGGCGGGCCATCTACGAAGGCACCCTGGACGTCGCCGAGGCCCAGGCGTTCTGCGATCGGCAGGCAAAAGACGAATAAAGGCGCTGAAAGCTGAAGGCTGGACGATGGCCGAGTTGCCTTTTCGTTCAGCGTCCAGCGTCCAGCCTCCAGCGAATTCAGGATTGGGAGGCCCGCATGGCCCTCGCTAAACGCATCATCCCCTGCCTCGACGTGGACAATGGCCGTGTGGTCAAGGGCGTCAAGTTCGAAAACATCCGCGACGCCGGCGACCCGGTGGAAATCGCCCGGCGCTACGACGAGCAGGGCGCCGACGAGATCACCTTTCTCGATATCACCGCCAGCGTCGACGGTCGCGACACCACGCTGCACACCGTCGAGCGCATGGCCAGCCAGGTGTTCATCCCGCTGACCGTGGGCGGCGGCGTGCGTACCGTGATGGACATCCGCAACCTGCTCAACGCCGGCGCCGACAAGGTATCGATCAACACGGCGGCGGTGTTCACCCCCGAGTTCGTTGGCGAGGCCGCTTCGCGCTTCGGCTCGCAGTGCATCGTCGTCGCCATCGACGCCAAGAAGGTCTCCGGCCCCGGCGAAACGCCGCGCTGGGAAATCTTCACCCATGGCGGGCGCAAGCCCACCGGCCTCGACGCCGTCGCCTGGGCGCAGAAGATGGAAGGCCTGGGGGCTGGCGAGATCCTCCTGACCAGCATGGATCAGGACGGCGTGAAGAGTGGCTACGACCTCGGCGTGACCCGTGCCATCAGCGAGGCGGTCGGCATTCCGGTGATCGCTTCCGGCGGTGTCGGCAACCTGCAGCACCTGGCTGACGGCATCATCGAAGGCAAGGCCGCGGCGGTGCTGGCGGCAAGCATCTTCCATTTCGGCGAATACACCGTGCCGGAAGCCAAGGCCTATATGGCTAGCCGCGGTATCGTGATGCGCTGAGCGCTTGCTCGGGCCGAGCATTCCTGTGCAGGCTGCACGGGAACGGTCAGGCTTGGGTGCACGGGCAAGAGCGGCCTTTCGTAGGGTGGACGACGCTTTATCCGTCCACCGCTCTGCAATCGCAATGGTGGATGAAAAGAGCGTCATCCACCCTACGGAGTGAGCGGCTTCTTCCGCCTTATGGCGGCCATCCCCATTACGCATGTTCCGTTCGCCTGTAGTGGCCCGGTTCAGGCGTTCAGCGCTTCGTCGGCATGCATGCTGCGTTTGAACTCCGACGGTGACAGTCCCACTTTCTTCCTGAAGAAGCGGCTGAAATACGCCGGGTCGTCGAAGCCCAGGCGGGTCGCCACCGTGGCGATGTTGAACTCGGAATGCGCCAGCAGGCGCTTGGCCTCCAGCGCCAGGCGGTGCTGGATGACTTCGGTGGCGGTCAGCCCCTCGGCGACCTTGGTCGCTTCGGAGAGCCTGCGCTCGGTGATGTGCAGCATCGAGGCGAAACGCCCGGCGCTGACCAGGGTGATCGGTTCCTTTTCCAGCAGTTTGCGAAAGCGTCGCGCCAGCACGATGTTCGGCGAGGCGTGATCCTGGATGTCCGTCACGCTGATCAGCCGCGCCGCGTGCAGGAAGAAGATGTGCAGGTAGGAGCGGATGATGTCGTGGTAGCCGGTGCGCTCGCCGCGGTATTCCTCCTCGATGCGGTCGATGACCCGTTGCAGCTGGATGGCGACCTCGTCGGTCAGGTACAGCGCCTGGATCGGATCGGCCATGCGGAAGAACGGGATGTCGCTGATTGCCACGTCGTTGCGCATGTTCAGCAGGAAGTACTCCGCGCTGAAATTGAGGTTGTAGCCGGCGGTGTCGTCGGACAGTTCGAAGTCGTGGATCTGCCCCGGCATCATGAAGAACAGGGTGTTGGGTTTCACGCAATAACGCACCGAGTCGATGACGTGCGTGCCCGAACCCTGGGTGACCCAGATGACATGGAAGAAATCGTGTCGATGGGGGTAGGGCAGGATATTCATGCGGTGCTGCATGCGCGCGAAATCGAATGTCGCCGACTTCACCGAGTCGCCGAAATCCCTGATCTTGTACGTGGGAATGCTGCAGCAATTGCAGGCATACATGGCTCGCTCTCCTGCCCTTCGGGCTTTTGTTCTTGTTAGGAAAGTGTCGCTATACGAGCGCCAGCCCCGGGGGCTTTCAGCGCCGACTGACGATGAGTTGAACACAGACTTGGACAATTAGTACAGGCAAAAAACCGCCCTGGAAAAAAGTCCAAGAATGCCGTGTCTATTGTCCTAACGACGTGCGTGGCGGCCTTCCTATACTCGCCTCCATCGACCTTCCAAGGTGCCCTGATCCAGAACGACGCCGGGACTGGAAGCTGCCATCCGGCCGGCTGTCTCCGCCCACGAAAACCCCGCGAGGGAAAACAGCGATGAATAATAAGAACAAGACATTGGCATTCGACGAGACAGGAGGGAAAGGGGCGCGACCGCGCTTCGACCCGCTGGCCGTCGTCGACCGTCTCAACGACCTCGTCACCCGGCTGTGCGGCCTGGCCATGCTGGTCATGGTGCTCTGCGTGGTCGCCGGTATCCTGACCCGCTTCGTCTTCAGTCACCTGCAATACGACCTGGCCCTGCCCTGGACCGAGGAAGTGTCGCGTTACCTGATGATCTGGGTGGTGTTCCTCGGCGCCGCAGTGGCCGCGCGCAAGGGCAAGCTGATCGGCGTGCAGGTGCTGATCTACGCCCTGCCGCGCAAGCTCGGCGCCGGGCTCAAGTACCTGTCGATCCTGCTCTCGCTGGGCTTCTACCTGATCCTCATCTGGGTCGGCCTGGAATGGGCCGAACTCGGCCGTACCCAGGGCTCTCCGGTCATGGAGCTGCCAATGGTGGCGACCTATTCGGCGATGTCGGTGGGTTTCAGCCTGTCCGTGCTCAATACCCTGGCGCTGGTCTACGAGGCCTGGCGTTCGCAGGACGGCATCCTCGGCGCCGAGGAGGACGATGAAATCGTCACCGCTCTGGCGGAGGGCAAGGCATGATCGGCATTCTCTTCATCTCCCTGCTGGTGCTGATGTTCGTCGGCGTGCCGATCGCCATCGCCCTCGGCGCGTCCTCGATGGTGGTGCTGAGCTACCAGGGCATGCCCTTCGTCACCGTGGCGCAGAGCGTGTTCGAGTCCCTCGACTCGTTCAGCCTGATGGCCATTCCGTTCTTCATTCTCGCCGGCAACCTGATGCAGTCCGGCGGCATCGCCAAGCGCCTGGTCAACCTGGCCAACGCCATCCTCGGCTGGATCCGCGGTGGCCTCGGCGGTGTGGTGGTACTGACCTCGATGTTCTTCTCGACCATGTCCGGCTCGTCCTCGGCAACCACCGCGGCGGTCGGCTCGGTGCTGATCCCGGCGATGGAGAAAAAGGGCTATCCACGCCCCTTCGGCGCCGCGGTGGCGGCCAGTTCCGGCGAGCTGGGCGCGATCATTCCGCCGTCGATCCCGATGATCGTCTACGCCCTGACCGCCAACGTCTCGGTGGCCTCGATCTTCCTCGCCGGCATTCTGCCCGGCCTGCTGGTCGGCCTCTCGCTGATCGTCTGCACCTGCCTGATCGCCCGGCTGCGCAACTACGACATGATCGAGCCGATCACCCTGCGCCAGTGGACGCTGGGCGTACTGCTCGCGCTCAAGCAGTCGTTCTTCGCGATTCTCATGCCGATGGTGATTCTCGGCGGTATCTACAGTGGCATGTTCACCCCGACCGAAGCCTCGGTGGTGGCGGTGGTGTACGGCCTGGTGGTGGGGCTGTTCATCTACCGCGAACTGAGCTGGCGCGACCTGCTGGATGTGTTCGGCCGCTCGGCGGTGACCTCGGCGATCATCCTGATCATCGTCGCCTTCGCCGCGATCTTCGCCTACATGCTGACCATCAATCGCGTGCCGCACATGCTCGGTACCCTGATCACCGGCATTTCCGACAACCCGCTGGTGTTCCTGCTGATCGTCAACGTGGCGCTGTTCCTGATCGGCATGTTCCTCGAGACCCTGGCGGCGATCATCATCCTCGCGCCGATCCTGGCGCCAGCGGCCATGCAGTTCGGCATCGACCCGGTGCACTTCGCCTGCATCATGGTGGTCAACCTGGCGGTCGGCATGGTCACCCCGCCGGTCGGCGTCAACCTGTTCGTCGCCTGCCAGGTGGCCAACGTGCGCATGGAGCAACTGATGCGCCCGCTGCTGCTGTTCCTCGGCGTACTGATCATGGACGTGATGATCATCACCTACGTGCCGGCGCTGTCCACCTGGTTCCTGCCCTGAGTCCTCCACACAACAACAATTAGGAGAGTCACCATGAAACCCATCATCCGTTCGCTCGCGACCTGCCTGTGCGCCCCCGCGCTGCTGCTCGCCGCCGGCTCAGCCTCGGCGCTGACCCTCAACCTCGGCCACACCCTGGCGCCGGAAAGCCATTACCAGGTGATGGCGGAAAAGCTCGGTGAATTGATCGAGCAGAAGTCCGCCGGCGAGATCACCATCAACACCTTCCCGCAGTCGCAACTGGGCGGCGAGGTGAAGATGATCCAGTCGGCCCGCAGCGGCACCCTGGACATGTTCGTCACCGCCCAGGCGCCGTTGACCTCGACGGTCAAGGCCTTCAGCTTCTTCGACGTGCCCTACCTGTTCGACAGCGTCGACCAGGCCAACACAGCGTTGGCCGGGCCATTGGGCAAGCATTTCCTCGAGATGCTGCCGGACTACAACCTGGTCGGCCTGGGCTGGCTGTCGGCCATGGAGCGCAACGTGTTCGCTTCCAAGCCGGTCGACAGCGAGCGAGGCATGCACGGCCTCAAGCTGCGCGTCATGCAGTCGCCCGGCTATGTCAGAACCTACGAGGCGCTGGGCGCGCAGCCCACGCCGATGGCCTACGGCGAGCTGTACATCGCCCTGCAGCAGGGGGTGATCGACGGTGGCGATACCTCGCCCGATCAGTTCGTCATGGACAAGTTCACCGAGGTCAGCAAGTTCTACAGCATCACCCGGGTGCACTACCTGCCGGGCCTGCTGATCATGTCCAAGCGCCGCTGGGATTCGCTGAACGACCAGCAGAAGGGCTGGCTGCAGGAAGCCGCCGACGAAGCCCTGGCCTACGGCATCGAGTACTACAAACGCTCCTACGACGAATCCATCGAGCGCATGCAGGCGGGTGGCGTGACCGTGGTCGAGACCGATGTCGCCCCGCTGCGCGAGAAGAGCGCCAAGGTGCGCGAGCAGCTCATCGAACAGGTTCCCGAGGGCCGCAAGCTGCTCGAGCTGCTGGAAACCTCCACCCAGGCCGCACCACAGTGAAGGAGGGCGCCATCATGCAAGCCAGAGCCAACATGGAACGCTACGCCATGGGCGATATCGAGCGTTTTTCCAAGACCGTCGGCGAATCGGACGTCTACCTGTTCGCCGGTATCGTCGGCGACTTCTACGGCGTGCACCTGAACGAGGAGTTCGCCAAGCAGACCCGCTTCGGCAAACGCATCGCCCAGGGCGCCTTGTCGATCGGTTTCATCGCCACGGTGATGGGCTATCTGGCGGCGCGCGCCGAGGGCCCGGGGGCGGTGTCCTACCGCTACGACATCACCTTCCGCGCCCCGGTGTTCATCGGCGAGACGGTGACCGCGCAGCTGGAGCTGATCGAGAAGAACCTCGAACGCAGCATCTGCATCTTCAAGGCCACCGTCCTCAATCAGGACGGCGTCACCGTCGCCGATGGGCAGACCTATCTGAAAGTCTTGTGAGCGAAAACCGATGAACGATCCGCGAAACGACGGCGGCGGGCTGAGTGTGCGCCGCGAAGGGGCGGTGGCCGTGCTGGCCATCGACCGGGTGCACAAGCACAACGCCCTGAGTCCGGCGATCCTGCAGCAGCTCGACACGCAGCTGACGCTGTTGCAGGCGGCTACCGAGGTGCGTGCGCTGGTGCTGACAGGCGAAGGTGAACGCGCCTTCATCGCCGGCAACGACATCGAGCACCTGGCCCAGGTCGATGCTCACGAGGCGTTCGCCTTGATGGAAGCGGGCCAGCGCCTGGTCAGCCGCCTGCGCGACTACCCCAAGCCGGTGGTGGCGATGGTCAATGGCTACGCCCTGGGGGGCGGTCTGGAGCTGGCGCTGGCCTGCGACTTCATCGTCGCCTCGCGCCAGGCCAGCTTCGGTTTCCCGGAGATCCGCCTGAACACCTTTCCCGGCTGGGGCGGTACGCAACTGGCGGTGCGCGCGATCGGCCTGGCGCGGGCCAAGGAAATGATCATGAGCGGCCGCCGCTACAGCGCCGAGGAGGCCTGGGAAATGGGCCTGGTCAATCGCCTCTGCGAGCCCGCCCACCTGCACGAAGAAACGCTGGCGCTGGTTGCCACGCTGATCGAGCGTGACGCCACCTGCCTGAGCCTGGCCAAGCGCCTGTGCAACGGCGCCGAGGATTGGGCCTTCGCCGACGGCCTCGGCAGCGAAGCCGCCCTGTATGGGGTGAATTTCAGCCGGGCGGAGGCGCGCGATGGTCTGCGCGCCTTCCTCGGCAAGAGTGGAGAACGCAAGCATGGCTGAATCACTGACAAGCGCGCTGAGTTCGCTGCCCATCGGGCTGAGCGAGGAGCAGGGGATGATCCGTGAGTCCGCCCGGCGTTTCGCCGAGGCGCACATCGCGCCCGTCGCCGCCGAGCTGTGGGAAGAGCAGGGCTTTCCCTACGCCGTCTGGCGCGAGGCGGCGCGGCATGGCTTCAGTGGCCTGCCCTATGCCGAGCAGGACGGCGGCAGCGGCGGCGACTGGCTGTCGTTCGTCATCGTGCTGGAGGAGTTCGCGCGCATCGACTGCGCCATCGCCAATGCCTTCATGGCCAATTCCAGCGTCGCCACCCTGCTCGCCGAGTTTGGCGACGCGGCGCAGAAAGCCACCTGGTTGCGACCGATCCTGCAGGGCGAGGCGATCGGCGCGATCGCCCTCACCGAGCCGGACGCCGGTTCCGATGCCGCGGCCATCCGTACTCGCGCCGAGCGCGATGGCGACGGCTGGCGCCTGAATGGGGCGAAGACCTTCATCAGCAATTCCGGCACCGAGATCACCGGGCCCATCGTGGTGGCGGCGGTCACCGGCACCCGGCCGGACGGGCGCAAGGCGATTTCCAACCTGGTGGTGCCCCATGGCACGCCGGGCCTGAGCTATGGGCGCAAGCTGAAGAAGATCGGTTGGCGCGCCTCGAGCACCTGCGAGCTGTTCTTCGACGACTGCCGCGTCCCTGCCGGCAACCTGCTCGGCGTCGAAGGCGCGGGGCTGCGCCAGACCCTCGGCACGGTCACCGGCGGGCGCATCCTGATCGCCGCGCTGGCCCTGGGCATCCTCCAGGGTTCGCTGGATCGGGCGCATGCCTACCTGCGCGAACGCAGCGCCTTCGGTTCGCGCCTGGAATTCTTCCAGGCCCTGCAATTCAAGCTCGCCGACATGGCCCGCGACACCTACACCGCGCGCCTGGCGATCTACGATGCGGCGCGGCGCAAGGACGCCGGCCAGCCCTACGCCCTGGAGGCCTCGATGGCCAAGCTGCACGCCAGCGAATGTGCGATGCGCGCAGCGCACCAGGCGGTACAGATCCACGGCGGCTACGGCATCTGCAGCGAATTCGCCGTGGCCCGCGCTTTCGGCGACGCCAAGGTGCTGGAGATCGTCGAGGGCACCTCGGAAATCCAGCGACAGATCATTGCCCGGGCCATGGGCCTGGCACAGGAGGGTTGAACATGCTCAAGGGAATCAAGGTCGTCAGTTTCACTCATTACCTGCAGGGGCCTTCGGCGGTGCAGATGCTTGCCGACGCCGGCGCCGAGGTGGTCAAGATCGAGCCGCCGAAGGGCGCCTTCGAGCGCCACTGGTCAGGTCACGATGCCTTTCTCGACGGGGTCAGCGTGTTCTTCCTGCTGGCCAACCGCAACCAGCGCAGCATTTCCCTCGACCTGCGCAGCGAGGAGGGCAAGGTCATCGCCCTGAAGCTGATCGGCGAGGCCGACGTGCTGGTGGAGAACTACCGCCCCGGGGTGCTCGACAAGCTGGGGTTCGGCTACGAGGCGATGAAGGCGCTGAATCCCGGCCTGGTCTACTGCTCCTGTACCGGCTACGGCAGCGACGGCCCCTATGTGCAGCGGCCCGGTCAGGATCTGCTGCTGCAGGCGATGAGCGGCCTGGCGATGCTCAGTGGCGACGGCGATCGCGCCCCGGTCGGGGTCGGTTCGGCGATCGTCGACCAGCACGCGGCGATCCTCGCCGCCTTCGGCGTCACCGCCGCGCTGCTGGCGCGCCAGCACAGCGGCCTGGGCCGGCGGGTGGAGAGCAACCTGCTCAACGCCGCCCTCGACCTGCAGATCGAGCCCTTCAACTATTACCTGAACAAGGGCGAACTGTGGCCGCGCAGCACCCCGGCCATGGGCTCGCGCTTCCACCCGGCGCCCTATGGCATCTACCGCACCGCGGACGGCTGGATCGCGATTTCCCTGAGCGCCATGGAACCGTTGTCCGCCGCCTTCGCCGAGCCGGAGCTGAAGGCTTATTCCAAGCATGACCAGTCCTACAAGCGCGAGGAGATCCATGGGCGGATCGCCAAGCTGTTGCTCGGCAAGGGCACCGAGCAGTGGTTCGCCATCTTCACCGAGCACGGCATCTGGCACGCGCCGGTCAACGACTACGCCCAGGTCGAGCAGGACCCGCAGGTGCAGTGGAACCGCAGCATCGTCGAGTTCGACTACCCGCGCGCCGGCAAGGTGCGCCTGCTCAACCACCCGCTGCGCTACGACGGCGAGGTGCCGCCGCTGCGCCGGCCGCCACCGCTGCACGGCGAGCACTCGCGGGAAATCCTCGAAGAGCTGGGCTACGACGCCGAGGCGATCGATGCGCTGCTGCAGCGAGCCGTGGTGATCGGTGCGGAGGAGCCGCGATGAGTAGCATGCCGAATACCTTCGACGACCTGCAGGTGGATGACTGCCTCAGCCTCAGCCGCTCGATCAGCGCTGCCGATGTGGCACTGTTCGCCGAACTGTGCGGCGACGACAACCCGCTGCACATGGACGACGCCTTCGCCGCGGGCACCGCGTTCGGCCGCCGGGTGGTGCATGGCATGTTCTCCGCCGCGCTGATTTCCGCGGTGCATACCCGGCTGACCGGGCCGGGGTTCGTCTATGTCGGGCAGAACCTGAGTTTCAAGGGGCCGGTGCATATCGGCGATACCCTCAGCGTGGAGGTGTGGGTGGCAGAGAAGAAGGCGGCCAAGCAGGTGCTGGTCTGCGAAAGCCGGGTGGTCAACCAGAACGGGGTCAGCGTCGTCGAGGGGCGCTCGGCCCTGAAAGCCCTCGGCGCTGTCAGCCTTGACGCCTGAAGCGGCGCTCGCCGCACAGCGCCGGAGCACCGTCACCGCGTACGGCGTACTGGCCTATGCGGTGCTGATCTGGGGCGCCAACGTCTCGGTGATCAAGCTGCTCACGGTCGACCTGCCGGCGCTGCCCCTGTCCGCGTTGCGCATGATCCTGGCGCTGCTGTGCATCTGCGCCATCTGCCTGCTGCGCGGTCAGCGCCTGGTGCGCATCGGCTGGCGCGACTGGGGCTGGCTGATCGGCGCCGGCGGGCTGATGGTGTATGCCCACCAGATTTTCCTGGCCCAGGGCGTAGCCACCTCGTCGGCCACCAATGGCGCACTGATTCTCGGCCTCAATCCGATCTTTTCCGTGCTGCTCGGCTACCTGCTGCTTGGCGAGCGGCAGACCCGACGCAGCCTGGTGGGCATCGCCCTGGGCCTGACCGGCGCGGCGCTGGTGGTGCTGCATGGTGGCGCGCTGCACCTGGGGGCTTCCGGCGATACGGCGCTGTTCGCCGCGCTGTTCACCTATGTCGCCGCCGGGGTATGCATCCGCCGCGTGTCTGCCGCGGTGCCGCCGCTGCTGTTGGGTCTGTACATGCATGTGGTCGGTGCCGTATTGCTGGCGGCGCACGTCGCGCTCAGCGAGCCGCAGGTGGTGTGGCGTCTGCCTGGGCTGGACGCCGGGTTCTGGTGGCTGGTGGGAATCTCGGCGTTCTTTTCCACGGCCCTGGGCAACCTGTCCTGGGCCTATGGCATCGCCACCATCGGCCTGAGCCGTTCTTCGGTATTTCTCAACTGGCTGCCGATTTCCGGGGTGCTGTTCGCCGTGCTGTTCCTGCACGAGCCACTGGGGCTCTGGCGCATCGCCGGGTTGGTGTGCGTGGTGCTCGGCACCTATATCGCGCTCAGGCCGCAGGGCGTCAGGCCGTGAACGGCGGGCGCCGGACGTGGGCGTAGGGTGGATGACGCTTTTTTCATCCACCATGGTTGCCCCGCCCCGGGTGTCGCTACGCTCGACCCGGGCTACAGGAACAAGAGATTCGGCGTGATCGGAGAGCGCCTTGCTCCTTGGCCTGCAAGAGCCCGTTCGCAAGAGGGCTCGCCTGTAGGCGCGTCGACCCAGGCGCGATGCGATGGTGGCCATCCAGCAGAATCTGCGCTGCGCTCGCCATTCGCTGCGAGGTCGCAGCTCCTGCACAAGCGTGACCGTCCAAGGGTGGATCGGGGCCGCGCAGCTGCAGGACGGGCGAATCGTACAAGCATTTCTCGGCATCGTCCTAACCTGCCCGGCAGATGATTTCCTATGCTGGGCCGCACGCTTACAACAACAATCGAGGAGCGACACGCTATGCCGAATGCAACGCTTTCCCCACCCGCCCTGGACGCCGAGCTGGGCCGTCTGGCTGGCGAGGCGCTCGATCTTCTGGCGCGCAAGCTGCTGGAGGACGAGCGCAGCCTGGGTCTGGCCTTTCCCATCTATACCGACGCAGATGGAAACTGGGTGACCCAATACGCCTCGGTGTCGGCCGGCTATTCGGGCGAGGCCTGGAGCCACGGCAACTGGCATTGCGGTTTCTGGGTCGGTCTGCTGCTGGCCAGCCATATCCATACCGGCGAGCGGCGCTTCCTCGAACTGGCCCGCGAACGCCTGCGCCTGATCGAGCACCGCGCCGAGGATCCGCACACCCACGACATCGGTTTCATCTTCGACAGCAGCGCGATTCCCTTCTGGCAACTGACCGGCGAGCGCGACTGTGCCGAGATCGCCCTGCGCGCCGCCCAGCGTCTACGGGCACGTATCGTCGCCACTGCCGGCGGCGCCTATGTGTCGTCCTGGGGGCCGCTGGACGACCCGCGCGGGCGCAGCAGTTCGGCCATCGACACCATGGCCAACCTGCCGCTGCTGTACTGGGCCTCGGACTACAGCGGCGACGCCAGCTTCCGCCTGGCCGCCCAGGCCCATGCCGATTGCACCTGGGCCCATTTCGTACGCCCCAACCGTTCCACCTACCATGCCCTGGAGTACGACACGGTCAGTGGCGAACGCCTGCGCGGCTACACCTACCAAGGCAGCGGCGACGAATCCGACTGGAGCCGCGGTCAGGCCTGGGCGATCTACGGCTTCACCCAGTCCTGGCTGGAGAGTGCCGACCGGCGCTATGCCGAGCACGCCCTGGAACTGACCGACTACTACCTCGAGCGGCTCGGCGACGACCCGGTGCCGCCCTGGGATTTCGATGCCCTGCCGCCCCATGACCGGGTGCGCGACACCGCCACCACGGCCATCGTCGCCTCGGCCCTGCTCGACCTCGCCGCCAGCCTCGACGACGCCCAGCGCGCCGCTTTCCTGCGCGGTAAGGCTGAGTGGATGCTCACCGGCCTGTGCGCCACCTACTTGGCCCGGGAGCCGGCGCAGCGGGGCTTGCTCACCGATGGCTGCTACTCCATGCCGCACCGCCTGGGCGAACGCGGCGCGACACTGTTCGGCGATTTCTACTGCGTCGAAGCCCTGTGCAAATTGCTCTACCCGGGGCGTTTGCGGCCGATCCACGGGGCGCGTTCGATCAACCTGCCCGGCGCCGCGGAGGTTTCCCATGCAACCCATTGACAGCCCTACCTGCCTGCCCGTCGACCTGGATCGTGCCGTGCTGGTCGGGCGGGTCTGGCGTGGCGCGCCGCATCATGGCCCTGCGCTGGTCGCGGTACGCGACGGCCAGGTGGTCGACATCAGCCGCAGCGTGGCGCTGATGGCCGACCTGCTCGACCGTGACGACCGCCTCGAACTGGCCCGGCACGCCCCCGGCGAAGCCCTCGGCGCAGCCACGGACTGGCTCACGCGCAGCCTCGACCCGCAGGCCGAGGATCGCCTGCTGGCGCCCTGCGACCTGCAGGCGATCAAGGCCTGTGGCGTGACCTTCGCGGTCAGCCTGCTGGAGCGGGTGATCGAGGAGCAGGCCGGCGGCGATGCTGGCAAGGCCAGGGATATCCGTGCCAGTTTGCAGGCATTGATCGGCGACGACCTGTCGCGTATCCGTCCAGGCTCAGCCGAGGCAGAGGCCCTGCGCGAAGAGCTGAGCCGGCGCGGCGCCTGGTCGCAATACATGGAAGTGGGCATCGGCCCCGACGCCGAGGTGTTCTCCAAATCCCAGCCGATGTCGGCCGTCGGTTTCGGCGCCTGCGTCGGCCTGCATCCTCAGTCACAGTGGAACAACCCCGAGCCGGAGATCGTCCTGGCGGTCAACGCCCGGCGCCAGGTGGTCGGCGCCAGCCTGGGCAACGACGTCAACCTGCGCGATATCGAGGGGCGTAGCGCATTGCTGCTGGGCAAGGCCAAGGACAACAACGGCTCCTGCGCCATCGGCCCGTTCATCCGCCTGTTCGACCAGCACTTCGACCTGGACACCGTGCGCCAGGCCGAAGTCGGCCTGACCATCGACGGCGCCGACGACGGTTTCCGCCTGCAGGGCCACAGCCACATGCGTGAGATCAGCCGCGACCCGCAGAACCTGGTCGAGCAGACCTGCGGCGAGCATCACCAGTACCCGGACGGTTTCATGCTGTTTCTCGGCACCATGTTTTCGCCGATCCAGGATCGCGGCGAGGCCGGCGCCGGTTTCACCCACCATCTCGGCGACCGGGTGAGCATCGCCACCCCGTCCCTGGGCACGCTGGTCAACGAGGTACGCCACTCGACGGCGATCGCGCCCTGGCAGTTCGGCGTGCGCGCGCTGTACCGCAATCTGGGAGAACGAGGTCTTTTGCCCCGCTAACGTTCTCCAACGGCCCGCTAGCAAGGAGTGCCACACATGCGGTTCGACAACTACATCGACGGTCGCTGGCGCGCAGGCACCGAGTACCGGAGCAATCTCAACCCGTCCGATCAGGACGACCTGATCGGCGACTATGCCCAGGCGGATGCCGGGCAGACCGGCGAAGCCATCGCCGCCGCCCGCGCGGCGTTCCCGGCCTGGGCGCAGGTGTCCCCGCAGCAGCGCTTCGACATACTCGACGGCGCCGGCAGCCTGATCCTCGCCCGCCGTGAAGAGCTCGGCCGGCTGCTCGCCCGCGAGGAGGGCAAGACCCTGCCCGAGGCGATCGCCGAAGTCGGTCGCGCCGGACAGATCTTCAAGTTCTTCGCCGGCGAGGCCCTGCGCCTGCACGGCGAGATTCTCGGCTCGGTGCGTCCCGGCCTGAACGTCGAGGTGACCCGGGAGCCGCTCGGCGTGGTGGGGCTGATCACGCCGTGGAATTTCCCCATGGCGATACCGGCCTGGAAGATTGCCCCGGCCCTGGCCTACGGCAACACCCTGGTGTTCAAACCGGCTGAACTGGTGCCGGGCTGTGCCTGGGCGCTGGTCGACATCCTCAATGAAGCCGGCGTGCCCGGGGGCGTGGTCAACCTGGTCATGGGCTCTGGCGCGGTGGTCGGGCAGGCGTTGAGCGAATCGCCACAGGTCGATGCCGTCAGCTTTACCGGTTCGGTGCACACCGGCCAGCGCATCGCCGCGGCCTGCCTGCCGCTGCGCAAGAAACTGCAACTGGAGATGGGCGGCAAGAATCCCATGGTGGTGCTAGACGACGCCGACCTCGAGGTGGCGGTCGAGGCCTGCATCAACGGGGCCTTCCACGCCACCGGCCAGCGCTGTACCGCTTCCAGTCGGCTGATCGTCACCGCCGGCATCCATGACCGCTTCGTCGCGGCGATGCTCGAGCGCATGGCCGCCCTGCGCGTCGGCCATGCCCTGGAGGCGGCGGTGGATATCGGCCCGGTGGTGGATGCCGCGCAACTGCGCAGGAACCAGGCTTACCTCGACGTGGCCAGGAGCGAAGGCGGCCAGGTGCACGGCGGCGAACTGCTGGAGCGGGACACGCGCGGTTTCTTCATGCGCCCGGCGCTTGTGGTCGGCGCCGAGCCGCACATGCGCATCAGCCGCGAGGAAGTCTTCGGGCCCATCGCCTCGATCTTGCGTGCCGAGGATTATGCCGAGGCCCTGGCCATGGCCAACGACAGCGAGTTCGGCCTGTCGGCGGGCATCTGCACCCGCTCCCTGAGCCATGCCAGCCACTTCAAGCGGCATGTCCAGGCCGGCATGGTGATGATCAACGCGGCCACTGCCGGGGTCGATTATCACGTGCCCTTCGGCGGGCGCAAACATTCCAGCTACGGCCCCAGGGAGCAGGGCAGCCATGCCCGTGAGTTCTACACCCTGGTGAAGACCACCTACCTGAACGCGGGCAGCGTGCCGGCCTGAGCCGACCGGTTCAGAGAAGAGGCAGCCATCGAGCCTGTACCGGTTTCGGGCGAGCCCGCCACCTGAGTTCCTGGGAAGTTGCCAGCGCCCGGTCAACGCCATGCCGCGAGCCATGTCACGGTGCGTCGAAAGCCTTTGTGCGCCACCTTGGTGCGGGTGACCGACCGCTCAGTAATCACGATTGAGGTTTGGTCTGCCCCAAAACAGGGCTAAGCTGGGCCGCTTTTTTGAAAACCCTGACTTGGTAGGAACCTGTTTATGTGCAAGCGGTTGTGGCTGATGGGCGTGGGTGCCCTGTTATTGATGTCTGGAATGGCTAGAGCGGAAATCGACCCGAACTACAACGTAGTGTTGCTGACGGAAAACTTCCCGCCGTACAACATGGCGATCAACGGCAAGAATTTTGCGCAGGAAGACAATATCGACGGTATCGCCGCCGATGTGGTGCGCGAGATGTTCAAGCGTGCCGGTGTGGCCTACAGTCTCACCCTGCGTTTCCCCTGGGATCGCATCTATAAACTCGCACTGGAAAAGCCCGGCTACGGCGTGTTCGTGACTGCGCGGCTGCCTGAGCGCGAGGAGCTGTTCAAGTGGGTCGGGCCGATCGGACCGGACGATTGGGTACTGCTGGCGCGCGGCGACAGCAACCTGGCAGTGAACAGCCTGCAGCAGGCCAAGCGGTACCGGATTGGCGCCTACAAGGGCGACGCCATCGCCGAGCATCTGGAACAGCAGGGGCTGCAGCCGATCACCTCATTGCGTGATCAGGAGAACGCCAAGAAACTCGTGGCCGGTCAGATCGACTTGTGGGCCACGGGTGACCCTGCCGGCCGTTACCTGGCGCGACAGGAGGGCGTCAGCGGCCTGAAAACCGTGATGCGTTTCAACAGCGCACAGCTCTATCTGGCGCTGAACCGGGAAGTGCCGGATGAGGTGGTACAGAAGCTGCAAACCGAACTGGACAAGATGCGCGCTGAGGGGTTCGTCGACACCATTCTCAACAGTTATCTTTAGGCATGAAGGTCATTCACATCGCGGGTGCTGCCGAGAGGCGCCCGGCGTGGTCATGATCTAGCCTGCATGCTGCAATGCAGTGTGCTTGGGGCACACGGTGGTCATCGCCACGGAAGGTGATGGTGCGGGGATTGGGCAGGAAGCCGGCCAACCATAATCATAACCACGCGGCGGGGACGACTGATGTTGAACACTATGAAAGCGATTGTACTGCTCGGGCTCACCCTGGCGGCCTGTGCCGCCAGGGCCGAGCTGCCACCTGATTACAAGATGGTGCTGCTGACCGAGAATTTCCCGCCGTTCAACATGGCGGTGGACGACAAGAACTTCGCCCGCGACGACTCCATCGACGGTATCAGTGCCGAAGTCGTGCGCGAGATGTTCAAGCGTGCGCAGATCGATTACACCCTGACCCTGCGCTTCCCCTGGGATCGCCTCTACAAGCTGACCCTGGACAAGCCCAACTACGGCCTGTTCTCCACCACCTTCACCCCTGAGCGTCAGCCTCTGTTCAAGTGGGTCGGCCCGCTGGCCAAGACCGGTTGGGTCTTGCTCTCTGCGCCGGGTAACAACCTCAGCGTGGCCAGCCTCAAGGAGGCCGGGAAATACACGATTGGTGCCTACAAGAACGACGCCGTCAGTCAGCACCTGGAAAGCCAGGGCCTGGAACCGGTCAACGCCTTGCGTGATCAGGAGAACGTGAAAAAGCTCACCAGCGGCAAGATCGACCTGTGGGCCACCACCGACCCGGTCGGTCGCTACCTGGCCAAGCAGGAAGGGGTCAGCGGTCTGAATACCGTGCTGCGTTTCAACGAGGCCGAGTTGTATCTGGCGCTGAACAAGGACACGCCGGACGAAGTGGTGCAGCGTCTGCAGAAAGCTCTGGACGAGCTGCGCAACGAAGGTTTCATCGACGAGATGACCAACAACTACCTCTAAAAAACGCTCAAAGGAAAACCCGGTATGGCAACGCTGTGCCGGGTTTTTTCGCATCAAGTGGGGCCGCAAGGAACGCAGTGCGGGCCGCGCAGGTCTGGCCGACGCTTGGATGGCTCGCCATTTCGCCCAAGAAAAAGCCCCATTGCAGCAGCCTGCAATGGGGCCTTGGTTTACCGAGCGTCAGTTGGCGCGGGTGATGTTCAGACCTTTGAGCAGATTCAGTGCCTGGTTCAGTTGGTAGTCATCATCCTGCGGGCGAGCCGGTTTGCCGGCGCTACCCTGGCTCGGACGGTCGGCGCCGCCGTTGCCGTTGCCCAGGTGGCCTTGCAGATCCGCTTCCTTGAGGCTCGGGTCGTCGCTCTCGCGCGTCAGCTTGGCACGTGCCACCTCCACATCCGGAACGATGCCCTGGGCCTGGATGGAGCGGCCATTGGGGGTGAAATACAGCGCCGTGGTGATTTTCAACGCCCGGTCGTTGTTCAGCGGCAGCACGGTCTGGACCGAGCCTTTGCCGAAGCTGTCGGTGCCCATCACTACGCCACGCTTGTGATCCTGCAGGGCTCCGGCGACGATTTCCGAAGCCGAAGCACTGCCGCCGTTGATCAGCACCACCAGCGGAACGCCTTCGCTGGCGTCGAGCGGGTCGGCCGAGAAGCGCAGTTCCGAGTTGGGGATACGCCCCTTGGTGTAGACGATCAGGCCCTGCTTGAGAAAGTGATCCGCCACCTCGACGGCCGACTGCAGCACGCCACCCGGGTTGTTGCGCAGGTCGAGCACCAGGCCGCTGAGTTTCTTGCCGTTGTCCTTGCGCAGCTTGTTCAGGGCCTTGCCGACTTCCTCGCCGGTGTTGACCTGGAACTGGGTGACACGGATGTAACCGTAACCGGGGTCGAGCAACTGACTCTTGACGCTGGTGACCTTGATCACTGCACGGGTCAGCTCCACGTCGAACGGCCTGCCGCCTTCGCGCACCAGGGTCAGGAGGATTTTGCTGCCGGCCTTGCCACGCATTTTCTCCACGGCTTCCATCATCGACAGGCCCTTGGTCGGCTTACCGTCGATCTTGATGATCAGGTCACCGGGGTGGATGCCAGCTTTTGAGGCCGGGGTGTCGTCGATCGGCGAGACCACCTTGATGAAACCGTCTTCGGTACCGACTTCGATACCCAGGCCGCCGAATTCGCCGCTGGTGCTTTCCTGCAGCTCGGTGAATGCCTTGGGGTCGAGGTAGGCCGAGTGCGGGTCGAGGTTGCTGAGCATGCCCTTGATGGCATTCTCCAGCAGCTCCTTATCGGTAACCGGCTCCACGTAGGCCGCCTTGATGCGATCCATCACCTCGGCGAAAGTGCGCAGCTCCTCCAGCGGCAGTGGCGCGGCGCTCTGGTCGGCAGCCGGCGGAGGCGTGATTGGAGCCTGGTCGGCATGCAGCACAGGTGCGCCACCGAGCAGGGCAATCGCCAGGGCCAGGGAGGTGAGGCGGGACAGTTGCGGCATATCGAACTAACTCCTACGACAATGAGATGGCGCTTATCCTTGCGCCCGACACCATTGGGCCGGATCGCTGGCGCGGCCCTGCTGGCGAATCGCGAAATACAGAGCCGGCGTATCCTGCCCACCGCTGGTACCAACGGTGGCGATGGGGTCACCGGCTTTGACGATGTCTCCGGCGTCCTTGAGCAGGCTCTGGTTGTGACCGTACAGGGTCAGGTAACCGTTGCCATGGTCGAGAATGACCAGAAGCCCGGATCCGCGCAACCAGTCTGCGAAGACCACCCGACCACCATGCACGGCGCGTACCTGACTACCGGCGGAAGCGCCGATCAGTACGCCGTCCCATTTAGTCCGAGCGTCTTCGCCGCGAGGGGTTCCATATCTCGCTACCAGGCGGCCGTTCACTGGCCAGGGCAGCTTGCCCTTGGCATTGGCGAAGGGGCCGCCGTAGCTGGCGCCGGAGCTGACCAGCGGGCCACTGTCCGGTGTCTTGGCGGTAGGCGCTGCGGGCTTCTCGCGGGCGGCGGCCAGGGCGCGCTGGCGCTCCTGCTCGGCCTCACGGGCCTGGCGGGCGAGGGTTTCCTCGATGGTCTTGAGTACTCGGGCAAGATTCGCCTGTTCCTGCTCGCGGGCCTTGAGGCGCTGGTCGCGGGCGGCGTAATCCTTGTTCAGCTTGGCCAGGGCTATCTGGCGCTCCTTGCGTACGGCCGCCAATTCGTTGCTGCGCTTGTCCAGCTGGCTTTTCTGTTCCTGCAGCTGGGCTTGATGATGGCTGATGTCTTTCTCGACATTATCCAGCTGGCGCAGTGTTTCGTTGAAGGCCGTCAGCTGTTCCATTCGGGCTTCAGCGAGGTAATCGTAGTAGGTCAGGGTGCGGGAGAATTTTTCCGGGTTCTGCTGGTTGAGCAGCAGCTTGATGTATTCCTGACGGCCGCCCTGGTAGGCCGCGCGGGCCTGGATGCCGATCAGCCGTTGCTGTTCAAGGCGCGCGCCCTGGAGTTTTTTTTTCTCCTGATCGAGGCGTTTGAGCTCCTCTTCGCTCTCCTGCAGTTCATCGCGCAGGCTCTTGACCTGGTTTTCCAGGTTGCCCATTTCGGTTTCGGTGGCCTGCAGCTGTTTCTGCACGCCGGATTTGTCCTGCTGCAGTTTTTCCAACAGCTTTTTCAGCTCGGCCACGTCGGCGCGTGCTGCTTCCAGCTGTTTTTGCGTGTCGGCTTTCTGATCGGCAAAGGCCGGGGTCAGCAGGCAGGCGAGAAGAATCAGGGTGAGGGCACGAAACATGGGGCAGGCGATACCTGGCGGGGAACCTGCCTAGTATGCCCGTGGTGCGGGGCAAAAAAAACGCCCTGGATCGCGAATGCCGACCCAAGGCGTTTGGCGGTGTCCCAACGGGGTCAAAGCATCTCGTGCTCGATCCACTGCAGCACCGACGAGTGGCCTGGCGTCCAGCCGAGCAGACGGCGCGCGCGCTCACCGCGTACCCGACTGTTGGAGCCCAGGCCGTAGTTGGCCATCTCGTAGCCCCACTCGGCTTCGGCCTGGGCCAGCGGCCAGTCCTGGGCTTCGCCGAGCTGCAGGGCGCGGGCCATGGCGGCGGTCATGTCGCGGAATGCGGCTTCGCCGTTCTCGATGAAGTAGAAGGTGCCTGCCGGGGTTTTCTCCAGGGCCAGCAGGTACACCGCCACCACGTCCTCGATATGCACGTTCGACCAGATGTTCAGGCCGCGGCCGACATGTCGAACCACACCGGATTTGCGGGCCTGACGCAACAGGCGCGGCAGCTGTACGCTTTCCCGTGGCAGGCCGAGGGCGTGGCCGTAGATCAGGGTGTTGCACAGTACGGCACTGCGGATCCCGCGCGAGGCGGCGGCGAGCACCAGGTCGTCGATGGCCACGCGGGCGGCCTTGTCCGCGGTTGGCGCCGGCAGGTTGTCTTCGCGGAAGATCTCGCTCGACGCCGAGTCGCCGCCACAGGCGTCGCCGACGATGCTCGAGCCGCTGGTATGCAGCAGCACCTTGCCCGAACCGTCCAGGCCTTCGATCAACGCCTCCACGGCACCCCGGTGATCGCTGCTGGCGGCATTGATCACCGCATCGGCGGCCCGTGCCTGATTGATCAGCAGTTGCCGGTCGTCGAGGCTGCCGAGCAGCGGGGTGATACCCAGCGCGGCCAGTTCGTCGGCCTGTTCGGTGCGGCGTACCAGGCCAGTGACGGTGTGTCCGGCGCGAACCAGGCCGGTTGCGATGGAGCCGCCGATGTAGCCACCGGCGCCGGTAATGAAAATGTTCATGGGTGTCCTCCTGAATGTGCCGCCAGTATGGGCAGCGCTGGCGCGGCGAGTAACCGGCTGCGGCTCAAAACAGAATTGCCCCGGGAGCAAGAGTGGGTCCTGAAAGGAAAAAGCCCCGGCAGGAGCCGGGGCTTCGGGTGACGCCGTTCATTCCCTCATTTCAGGGTAATGATGCTGGTGCCGGTCATTTCTTTCGGGATCGGCATACCCATAAGCGTCAGCAGGGTCGGCGCCACATCGGCCAGCACACCGCCTTCACGCAGGCTCACGTCGCGCTTGCCGACATAGATGAACGGCACCGGTTCGCAGGTGTGTGCCGTGTGTGCCTGGCCGGTGCACTCGTCCTGCATCTGCTCGACGTTGCCGTGATCCGCGGTGATCAGCGCTTCGCCGCCGACCTTGTCGAGCGCCTCGACGATGCGTCCGACGCAGGTGTCCAGGCATTCCACGGCGGCCACGGCGGCTTCGAACACACCGGTGTGGCCGACCATGTCGCCATTGGCGTAGTTGACCACGATCACGTCGTAACGCTGGTTCTCGATGGCATCGACGATCTTGTCGGTGACTTCGGGGGCGTTCATCTGCGGCTGCAGGTCGTAGGTGGCGACGTTGGGCGAGGGGATGAGGATGCGTTCTTCACCGGGGAAGGGCTCTTCGCGACCGCCGGAGAAGAAGAAGGTCACGTGGGCGTACTTCTCGGTCTCGGCGATGCGCAGCTGGGTCTTGCCATTGTTGGCCAGGTACTCGCCGAACACATTGACCAGCGGTTCCGGCTTGTAGGCGCTGGGCGTGTCGATGCTTGCCGCGTACTGGGTGAGCATGATGAAACCGGCGGTCTGCGGCGCGCGGGCGCGTTCGAAGGCATCGAAACCTGGCTCGACGAAGGCGCGGGTCAGTTCGCGGGCGCGGTCGGCACGAAAGTTCATGAACACCACGGCATCGCCGTCTTCGACACTGACCGCTTCGCCGATGCTGGTGGCCTTGACGAATTCGTCGCTCTCACCACGGGCGTAGGCGGCTTCCAGGCCGGCGACGGCGGTCTCGGCGCTGAACTGGCTCTGGCCGGCGGCGATCAGGTTATAGGCCTGGGCGACGCGATCCCAGCGATTGTCGCGATCCATGGCGAAATAGCGACCGATCAGCGAGGCAATACGACCCTTGCCGAGCCTGGCGAAGGTGGCATCGAGCAGTTCAAGGGAGCCCTGAGCGCTTTTCGGCGCGGTGTCGCGGCCATCGAGGAAGGCGTGCAGGTAGATCTTCTCGGCGCCGCGGCGGGCAGCCAGTTCGGCCATCGCCACCAGATGATCCTGATGGCTGTGCACGCCACCATCGGACAGCAGGCCAAGGATGTGCACGGCCTTGCCCGCGCCAACGGCTTTATCCACAGCGCCGGTGATGGCCGGGTTCTCGAAGAACTCGCCATCGCGAATCGCCTTGGTCACCCGCGTAAAGTCCTGGTACACCACACGCCCGGCGCCGAGGTTCATGTGGCCGACCTCGGAGTTGCCCATCTGCCCGTCCGGCAGGCCGACATCCATGCCGCTGCCGGAAATCAGCCCGTGGGGCTGGGTGGCGCGCAGGCGGTCGTAGACCGGCGTGTTGGCGGCGAAGATGGCATTGTGCTCGGGGGTGTCGCTGTGGCCGAAGCCGTCGAGAATGACCAGAACCAAGGGTTTGGGCGTTGCGCTCATACTGGGCTCGCTTTGCTTGAGGGACACATAGAAAAGTTCAGACATTCTACGGCCAAGGAAAGATCCCGTCACGGTCGTACGGCCTTTGGTGGGACCTGTGTGGCTGTGTATACTGGCCGACATTTTACCGTCCCGGAACCGCGTGATGCTTGCCAACCTCATTGAATTCGCTACCACCCACTTCATCCTCAGCGGCCTGTTCGTCATCATTCTCGCGCTGCTGATCTTCACCGAGCTGCGCAAGGGCGGACAGAGCCTGAGCAGCCGCGAGCTGACCGCGCTGATCAACCGCGACGAAGGCGTTGTGGTCGACATCCGTAACAAGAAGGACTTCGCCAGCGGCCATATCGTCGGTGCCCTGAACATTCCCTACGACAAGCTGACCTCGCGTATCGTCGAGCTCGAGAAGCACAAGGCCAAGACGCTGATCATCGTCGATGCCCTGGGCCAGCAGTCCGGCACTGCCGCTCGCGATCTGAAGAAGGCCGGGTTCACGGCGGCCAAGCTGGGCGGTGGCATCGCCACCTGGCGCAGCGACAACCTGCCCGTGGTGAAGTGACATGACCAAGGTCGTCATCTACTCCAGTGACTGGTGCCCCTACTGCATTCGCGCCAAGCAACTGTTGACGAACAAAAACGTGTCGTTCGACGAGATCCGCGTCGATGGCAAGCCGGAACTGCGTGCAGAGATGACGCGCAAGGCCGGTCGCACTTCGGTGCCGCAGATATGGATCGGTGATACCCACGTGGGTGGCTGCGATGAGCTGTATGCCCTGGAACGGGCAGGCAAGCTCGATGCGCTGCTCAGCGCCTGATAGATCTAGAACCTTTCTTTAAGTCCATACAGCAGAAGGCTTTGCCCATGACCGAACAAGTTACCGGTGCCGCCCAAGGCGAGCAGACCCCCCAGTTCTCCCTGCAGCGCATCTACGTGCGTGACCTGTCCTTCGAAGCGCCGAAGAGCCCTGAGATCTTCCGTCAGGAATGGACGCCGAGCGTAGCGATGGATCTCAACACCCGTCAGAAACCCCTGGAAGGTGACTTCCACGAAGTGGTGCTGACCCTGTCGGTGACCGTGAAGAATGGCGAAGAAACCGCTTTCATCGCTGAAGTGCAGCAGGCGGGCATCTTCCTGATCAAGGGCCTGGACGCTGGCTCCATGAGCCACACCCTGGGCGCGTTCTGCCCGAACATCCTGTTCCCGTACGCGCGTGAAGCCCTGGACAACCTCGTGGTACGTGGTTCGTTCCCGGCGTTGATGCTGGCTCCGGTGAACTTCGACGCCCTGTACGCCCAAGAGCTGCAGCGTCAGCAAGCGGCCAACTAAGTCGTCGCTGCTCAAAAAGCGCCCTGCGGGGCGCTTTTTTATGGCCTGCCATCCCTGGCGGCCACCCTGCGGGCCGTCGCAAGCGACGTTAAAAATGGCTCCTGGCCATTTTTTATGGCCTGCCATCCCAGGCGGTCACCCTTCGGGCCGTCGCAAGCGACGTTGAAAATGGCTTCCAGCCATTTTTTATGCCTGGCGTTTAGCGGCTCAGCGGAAGCCCTGCTGGCGCCAGGCCTCGTAGACCGCGACGGCCACGGTATTGGACAGATTCAGGCTGCGGCAACCCTCGCGCATCGGCAGGCGCACGCGTTGCTCGTCTGGCAGGGCGTCGCGAACCTCCGGCGGCAGACCGCGGCTTTCCGGGCCGAACAGGAAAGCGTCGCCCGGTTGGTAGGCCACTTCGTGAAAGGGCTGTGAGCCCTTGGTGGTGAAGGCGAACACGCGTGGTTGGCCAAGGCTTTCGAGGCAGGCCTCCAGGCTGGCGTGGCGCTGTAGCGTGGCGTACTCGTGGTAATCCAGCCCGGCGCGGCGCAGGCGCTTGTCGTCCAGCTCGAAGCCGAGCGGCTCGATCAGGTGCAGGTAGCAGCCGCTGTTGGCGCAGAGCCTGATAATGTTGCCGGTGTTGGGCGGGATTTCCGGTTGAAAAAGGATTACATGAAACATGCACGGCTCCGAGCCAGAAGACGGTGCGTATTCTACGCCCGATAAGCCGCCAAGACCGCGTCCGTGGCTACGGGTGATCATCTCGCTGGCGATCTTCGGCTTTCTGGTCGGCTTGATGGTCGGCCGACTGTTCCATCCCGACGCGATGCACCTGAAGGCGCTGGAGGCCGACAATGATCGACTGGTACTGTGGTTCAACGTCGAGCCGCAGGTGCAGGTCAGCGATTTCCAGGGCGCATTCGCGCTGCGTTTCGAAGGGCTGGGGCGTGAGCAACAGGGCCAACTGCAGGTAGCTGGACGAGCCGCCAATTGGCGTGTGCTGCGTGATGGTCGAGAGCTGGAGGTGCGTGTCCTGGCGGCTCGCCCTTTGCGTGGTGAGTGGAATGCCGAGGAAGTCGATGGTCGCTGGCGCCTGACGATTCGTCTGGCGCCGCGGTAGCGGATAAAAGAGGGGGTGCTCGGCCTGCCTGTACCAAGGCCCCCGAAGAAAATGGGGATTCTCTGATCTGCCTGTACCAGAGCCCCCGAAGAAAGAAGGGAGTTCCCGGCCTGCCTGTACCGAGGCTCCCAAAGAAAGAGGGGAATCCCCGGCCTGCCTGTACCAAGGTCCCCGAAACTGGGTTATCTGTACCATTGCAGGTGGCGTGCCAGGTTCTGTTTTTCTCTGCAAGACCCCGTGATTACTGGCCTCCGACCGATATGGCCGATTTCTGGCGGGCGCGGAGCATGGACGTGGATGTTCCGCTCGGGTGCATCAGCACACTGCCAGTGCGCTGATCGCGTGCATTTTCATATACCCGGGAAAGGACACCCGGGTATCGCTGTGCTCAACCCAGGCTACGGTGCTGCGGTGCCTTTCGTAGGGTGGAACACGCTTCATCGTTCCACCATGGTTCTTGCGTGCGCTACTGCTTTAGGGGATGAACAACGCATCGGCATGTCGCGTTCTCATAGGGGTGGCCGCCAGGAATGGCAGGCCATAAAAAACGCCGCGCGCCCTGATCAGGCCGCGGCGTTTCGGTGTTGCGGTCGCGGCTCAGTTGTCGTCGCTGTCGTCCTCTTCGGATCCATCGACGTTCATGCCCAGTTCCTTGATCTTGCGGGTCAGGGTGTTGCGGCCCCAGCCCAGCAGGATGGCCGCATCGCGACGGCGTCCGGCGGTGTGCTTGAGGGCCGTTTCGATCATGATCCGCTCGAAGGCCGGCACGGCAGTATCGAGCAGGCTCGACTGGCCACGGCCCAGGGCCTGATCGGCCCACTGGCGCAACGCCTGTTCCCAGTTGCTCACTGGCGCGTTGTCCTGCGGCTGAACGAGCAGTTCCGGCGGCAGGTCGTCGACATGCACTTCGCGCCCTGAGGCCATCACCGTGATCCAGCGGCACGTGTTCTCCAACTGGCGCACGTTGCCCGGCCACGGTAGTTGCTGCAGGTAATCCTCGGTTTCGCTCTTCAACAGCTTGGGCTCGACCGCCAGTTCGGTGGCGGCGCGGCTGAGGAAGTGGCGGGCCAGGGTCGGGATGTCTTCGCGGCGATCGGACAGGCGCGGAATATGGATGCGGATGACGTTGAGGCGGTGAAACAGGTCTTCGCGAAACTTGCCGGCCGTCACCAGGCTTTCCAGGTTCTGGTGGGTGGCGGCGATGATGCGCACATCCACCTTCACCGGCGTGTGCCCGCCAACCCGGTAGAATTCGCCGTCGGCCAGCACGCGCAGCAGGCGGGTCTGGGTGTCGGCCGGCATGTCGCCGATCTCGTCGAGGAACAGGGTGCCGCCGTCGGCCTGCTCGAAGCGTCCGCGGCGCTGGTTGGCCGCGCCGGTGAAGGCGCCTTTCTCGTGGCCGAACAGCTCGGATTCCATCAGATCCTTGGGAATCGCCGCCATGTTCAGCGCTATGAACGGTGATGCCGCTCGCGGACTGTGGCGGTGCAGAGCATGAGCGACCAGCTCCTTGCCGGTACCGGACTCACCGTTGATTAAAACAGTGATGTTGGAATGCGAGAGCCGGCCGATGGCGCGGAACACCTCCTGCATCGCCGGCGCTTCGCCGATGATTTCCGGGGTGCGCGCTTGTACCACCGGCACGTGCAGGCCCTGCTGCTCCTTGGCGTGCTGGTTGGCACGCTTGACCAGCGATACCGCCTCGTCGACGTCGAAGGGCTTGGGCAGGTACTCGAAGGCACCGCCCTGGTAAGACGCCACGGCGCTGTCCAGATCCGAATGGGCGGTCATGATGATCACTGGCAGGCGCGGGTGCATCTCGCGGATTCTGGCCAGCAGCTCCAGGCCGCTGGAGCCGGGCATGCGAATGTCGGAGATGATCACGTCAGGCTGCTGGCGGGTAAGGCGGCCGAGTACACCGTCGGCGCTGTCGAAGCTCTGGGTGCTCATGCCTTCCTGTTGCAGGGCTTTTTCCAGTACCCAGCGGATGGAGCGGTCGTCGTCAACGATCCATACGGTTTCACTGCGGCTCATGTCGGAGTTGCTCCTTGTTCCAGCGGCAGAAAGATCGAGAACACGGTGTTGCCAGGATGGCTCTCGCATTCGATCAGGCCTTGATGCTGACTGATGATGTTCTGGGTGATCGCCAGGCCCAGGCCGGTGCCGTCGGCACGCCCGCTGACCATGGGATAGAAGATGGTTTCCTGCAGTTCCGGCGCGATGCCCGGGCCGTTGTCGATGATCTCGATCTTGGTCACCAGACGGTGGCGAACGTAGCCGATGGTGAACTGCCGCAAGGTGCGCGTGCGCAGGGTGATGCGCCCGGGTCGCAGCTCGGGTTTGGCGCCGATCGCCTGCATGGCGTTACGCACGATATTGAGCACGGCCTGGATCATCTGTTCACGGTCTATGACCAGATCCGGAATGCTCGGGTCGTAGTCGCGCACCAGCAGGATGCTGCCCTGGCTCTCGGCTTCGACCAGGCTGGCGACGCGCTCCAGCACCTCGTGCACGTTGGTGATCGCCAGGGACGGCAGCTTGTTGGAGCCGAGCATGCGATCGACCAGATTACGCAAGCGATCCGATTCTTCGATGATGACGTTGGTGTAATCCTTGAGGCTTTCTTCCGGTAGCTCGCGGGCCAGCAACTGGGCCGCGCCACGGATACCTCCGAGTGGATTCTTGATCTCGTGAGCCAGGCCGCGCACCAGTAGCTTGGTGGTTTCCTGCTTGGATAACTGGGCTTCTTCCTTGGTGATGCGCAGCAAGCGATCACGAGGATGCACTTCGAGCAGCAACATGGTTTCGCCGCGGCTGAGCACCGGGGTGACGGCGTAGTCGACGGTCAGACTCTGTCCGGTCTGGGTGGTCAGCATCGCCTCGCGTTTGTTGAACGGGTGGGCCTCGGCCACTGCCTGGCGTAGAGCGGCCAGGGCTTCGCGGCTTTCCGTGAACAGCTCGCTGATGAACTGACCGTGGCTGCGTTGACCGCTGACCGCCAGGAGCATTTCAGCGGCAGGGTTCATGTACTCCAGGCGCAGATCGGCATTGAGCAGCAGCGTGGCCGTGGTCAGGTTGTCGAGTAGCAGGCGGTGCAGGGAGTCATTGATGATCATTGGGCAGGCTCCGCCGCTCTGGTCGTGGCGTGTCCCCGGGTGAGGAGTGCCGCGACAAGGCTATGGTCGTCCGGCAGCGGGGCGCAGCGTGCTGTGTCTCGTTGCGTGTGTGGGCCAGCCAAAAGTCGTTCCTCGTGCGGTGTTCTGCAGCAGAAGGGCCGGTTGGCATGGCAAACGAGGCGCACCTCGGGCCATCCGGCAGTGCGGGAGAAAATGCAAGAAGCAAACCAAAGCCCTCTAAAGACGCGCGCAAAGGCGCAATAGGCCGGATTTGGCAACTTTTCGGCGCAACGATGAAAACCACGGTGTGCCAATTTGGGACGAGTATAGAAATCAGTGCGCCGTATCGCACCTTTTTGGTGCGAATCGCTTTGCGACGAGGCGCGTGCTGGTGTCAGCGCCGTGCCTCGTGCAGCAGGGTCGCGGCGCTGATCGGGCGTGGGGGTTACAGGAAGGGAAGAATACTGATGATGCCTTTGTCTTCTTCCTTGGGCTTGTCCTTGAGCGGGCATTCCGGGCGCACGCCGTAATCGTCCTTCTTGCAGGGGCGGGCCAGGCGTTTCTGCGCCAGGGAGATGCGTACCATGTGGAAGGGCTGGCTGGGCGTGCGTTCGACGATGATGCCGCCCTCGGTGATGATTTCCACGGCGATCTGATGAGTGCCGCGATCGATATTCTCCAATGGGAACACCGGGCTGCGCCCGGCGGTGCCGACCGGCTGGCCGTCCAGCAGCAGGCGATAGCTGTGGCCTGGGTGCAGCGCCGGGTCACTGCTGGCGGTGACGATCAGGTTGCCGGCGTTGTCGCGGATGGTCGCGTCCGGTTGCGGAATGGTGATCCTCAGCAGCTCGTAACCCAGCAGCGGCATGCTTTGCACGGGCGGCGTCGCCGGCTCGGCGCTACGCGCTGGTGGTGGCTCGATGCGGTTGGAGGGCGCTATCTGCAACTGTTTGGCGTTGCCGTCACGAGGGCTGTCGGTGAAGACCCGATTCCCCTCTGCATCCACATAGGTATAAACCTGGGCAAGACTTGGCAGGGCGATCAGCAGCAGACTGAAAAGCAGGGTGCGCATGGCGATCATTTGCTCGGCCGTGGTGGTGGCGGGCGCAGGGCAGGGCTGCTGGTATTGACGCGTTGCACTGTAAAGGTGCGTGTGTCGCTTTGCTGAATCACCTGCTCGCCCTGCATGACGACAACGGCCAGGCTGTGCTCGCCGCGGTCGACCTCGTTCAATTGCAGGCGTGGTACGTTGCTGGGCGAACCATAGGGTTTGCCATCCAGCAACAGGCGGAGGCTATGGCCGGGGCTCAGGCGTGGCTCGATGGTCACGCCCACGGAGAAGGTGCCGTTGTTGGCGCGCAGCGCTTCTTCGCTGGGCAGATCCCGTAGCTCCAGCACGCTATAGGGCGCCTGGGCTGCTTCGCCTTGCGTCTGGCTCGCGGGGGCAGGGGCAGTGGGCGCCGCTGGCGGCTCCACGGTATTGGTCTGCTTCAGCTCGACGTTCTCGGCTTCGACGCCATCCGGTGGCTGATTGGTGAACACCGTGTTGCCGTTGGCATCGGTGTACTTGTAGATCTGTGCGCTGACTGGCAGGGCCAGTATCAGCAGCAGGCAAGCGAGCGTACGGCGCATTGGGCCGGTCTCCCATCTAGGTGATGTCGATAGCCTTGCACCGCCGCGGCGCGCTGGCAAGCACGCTGCGCCGAGGATTTGCACTTGCCCATAAAAATGGCCGGGCATGATTCAAATGTCGCGCCGAAACAGCTCATGACGTGGCCGCCAGAGATGGCGGCAGGCCATAAAAAAACCTCCCCGGCAAAACCGGGGAGGTTTTCTCGTGCCGCCGTGTGCGCGGCGCAGGTAGCGTAGCCTGGATTAGCCGAAGGCGTAATCCGGGTTTCGGCTTAGACGCTGTAGTACAGGTCGTATTCCAGCGGGTGTACGAAGGTGCGCACTTTGATTTCTTCTTCCGATTTCAGCTCGATGTAGGCATCGATGAAGTCGTCGGAGAATACGCCGCCCTTGGTCAGGAACGCACGGCCCTTGTCCAGCTCTTCCAGGGCTTCTTTCAGGCTGCCGCAAACCTGCGGGATCAGCTTGCCTTCTTCCGGCGGCAGGTCGTACAGGTTCTTGTCCGCTGCATCGCCAGGGTGGATCTTGTTCTGGATGCCGTCCAGACCAGCCATCAGCAGTGCTGCGAAGGCCAGGTATGGGTTGGCAGAGGGATCCGGGAAGCGTGCTTCGATGCGGCGGGCTTTCGGGCTGGAAACGTACGGGATACGGATCGAGGCAGAGCGGTTGCGAGCCGAGTAGGCCAGCATGACCGGTGCTTCGAAGCCCGGAACCAGGCGCTTGTACGAGTTGGTCGACGGGTTGGTGAAGCCGTTCAGGGCCTTGCCGTGCTTGATGATGCCGCCGATGAAGTACAGGGCTGTCTCGGACAGGCCGGCATAGCCTTCGCCTGCGAAGGTGTTCTTGCCGTCTTTGGAAACCGAGATGTGTACGTGCATGCCCGAACCGTTGTCGCCATACAGCGGCTTCGGCATGAAAGTGGCGGTTTTGCCGTAGGCATCGGCCACGTTGTGCACGCAGTACTTCAGGGTCTGGGTTTCGTCGGCCTTGGCCACCAGGGTGTTGAACTTCACGCCGATTTCGTTCTGACCGGCAGTCGCCACTTCGTGGTGGTGAACTTCGATGACCAGGCCCATTTCTTCCATGGCATTACACATGGCAGTACGGATTTCGTGGTCGTGGTCGCACGGCGGAACCGGGAAATAACCGCCTTTGACGGCTGGGCGGTGGCCCTTGTTGCCGCCTTCGATGTCGGCGTCGGTGTTCCAGGAGCCTTGTTCGGAGTAGATCTTGAACATGGAACCGGAGATGTCGGACTTGAACTTCACTTCGTCGAAGATGAAGAACTCAGGCTCCGGGCCAACGAATACGGTATCACCGATACCGGTGCTCTTCAGGTATTCCTCGGCGCGACGGGCGATGGAGCGCGGGTCGCGGTCGTAGCCTTGCATGGTGCTCGGCTCGATAATGTCGCAGACCAGGATCAGGGTCGGCTCTTCGGTGAACGGGTCGAGAACGGCAGTGCTGTCGTCCGGCAGCAGGATCATGTCGGAGGCTTCGATGCCTTTCCAGCCATGGATGGAGGAACCGTCGAACATCTTGCCGACTTCGAAGAATTCGTCGTCCAGGGCATCACGGGCCGGCATGGTCACGTGGTGCTGCTTGCCCTTGGTGTCGGTGAAGCGCAGGTCAACCCACTTCACGTCGTGTTCTTTGATCAGTTGAACAGCCTTAGACATGTTGTCCTCCAGGTGGATAGGGTCTTCTATTGACCCTTCTTTGAGTTCGTGACGCCGGGCAAGATGGTCTGCCAGGACACCCTGCCTCACAAGGGAGCAATTTGCATGCCAGTGCCCCGTGATGGGATCGTGCCCTGAAAACCAGCGCTGACGCGGGTGTCGGTGCATCGACATGGTTCGTCGTGGCTCCTTATTGGTGCGTAATAGCGGAGTTGTGTTCTTTTTTGGTGCGCTCGCGGATTGTTTGAGGATTTTTGATCAAAGCTTGAGCAATTTCCGCTATAATCCGCGCCCCTGTTTTTCAGGCCCTGGTGCCCGACATTTGCTCCCATGAAACTGATCGTCAAAGTCTTCCCGGAAATCACCATCAAGAGCCCGCCGGTTCGCAAGAACTTCATCCGGCAGTTGGCCAAGAACATCCGTGCAGTCACGCGTGATCTCGATCCGCAACTGCAGGTGACCGGTGTCTGGGACAATCTGGAAGTGAAGACCGAGGTCACCGAGGCCAAGCTTCTGCACGAACTCGTGGAACGCCTGAGCTGCGTGCCGGGCATCGTGCATTTTCTGCAGATCGACGAATACCCGCTGGGCGACTTCGACGATATCGTCGAAAAGTGCAAGCTTCATTACGGTGACCTGCTGCCGGGCAAGATCTTTTCGGTGCGCTGCAAGCGCGGTGGCCGGCATTCTTTCTCCTCTATCGATGTCGAGCGTCATGTCGGCAGCCAGTTGCGCCAGCAATGCGGCGCTGCGGGTATCGACCTGAAGAAGCCCGAGATCGAAGTACGCATCGAGATCCGCGACCAGCGCCTGTTCGTCATTCATCACCAGCATCCGGGGCTGGGCGGTTATCCGCTGGGCTCGCTGGAGCAGACCCTGGTGCTGATGAGCGGCGGCTTCGACTCCACTGTCGCCGCCTACCAGATCATGCGCCGCGGCCTGATGACCCATTTCTGTTTCTTCAACCTCGGCGGCCGTGCCCACGAACTGGGCGTGATGGAAGTCGCCCATTATCTGTGGCAGAAGTACGGCCGCTCGCACCGTGTGCTGTTCATCAGCGTGCCGTTCGAGGAAGTGCTCGCCGAGATTCTCGGCAAGGTCGACAACAGCTACATGGGCGTGACCCTCAAGCGCATGATGCTGCGCGTCGCCAGCCGACTGGCCGAGCGCCTGCAGATCGATGCCCTGGTGACCGGTGAAGCGATCAGCCAGGTATCCAGCCAGACCTTGCCGAACCTTTCGGTGATCGATTCGGTCACCGACAAGCTGGTGCTGCGCCCGCTGATCGCCAGCCACAAGCAGGACATCATCGACACCGCCGAGGCGATCGGTACCGCCGACTTCGCCCGGCACATGCCAGAATATTGTGGCGTGATCTCGGTGAACCCGACTACCAAGGCCAAGCCGCATCGCATCGTCCATGAAGAAGAGCAGTTCGACATGGCGGTGCTCGAACGAGCGCTGGAGCGGGCACGCCTGCTGCCGATCGACCGAGTGATCGAAGAGCTGGGCCAGGACATTCAGGTAGAGGAACTGGCCGAGGCACTGCCCAGCCATGTGGTCATCGATATCCGTCACCCGGATCTGGTCGAGGATGAGCCGCTGCAACTGCCTGGCGTCGACGTGCAGGCCATGCCGTTCTATGCACTGAACAACCGTTTCAAGGAGCTGGATGCGAGCCGCCAGTACCTCCTTTACTGCGACAAGGGCGTGATGAGCCGTTTGCATGCTCATCACCTGCTGAGCGAGGGGCATGCCAATGTGCGCGTTTATCGTCCGGCATAAAACGCCTGGGCTGAATGGCGGCAGTATCCGCCACCGACCTCCCGACCCGATTCGCGGCGGCATTGTCGCCACACATCGTTAACGAACTGCCTTTATCCTTATCCCGATTTTTCGCGTTGGGCCGCTGAATGCAACTGCTGGGTAGCCCGACCCAACCTACGAGACCACTACTGTGATCGAGAATCTACGTAACATCGCCATCATCGCCCACGTTGACCATGGTAAAACCACTCTGGTCGACAAGCTCCTGCGCCAGTCCGGCACCCTGGAGCGCGGCGAGCTCAACGACGAGCGCGTGATGGACAGCAACGACCAGGAAAAAGAGCGTGGCATCACCATTCTCGCGAAGAACACCGCGATCAACTGGAACGGCTACCACATCAACATCGTCGACACCCCCGGCCACGCCGACTTCGGCGGTGAAGTAGAGCGCGTGATGTCGATGGTCGACTCCGTGCTGCTGCTGGTCGATGCTCAAGACGGCCCGATGCCGCAAACCCGCTTCGTGACCAAGAAGGCTTTCGAAGCCGGCCTGCGTCCGATCGTGGTGATCAACAAGGTCGACCGTCCGGGCGCGCGTCCTGACTGGGTGCTGGATCAGATCTTCGATCTGTTCGACAACCTCGGTGCCACCGAAGAACAGTTGGACTTCAAAGTCGTCTACGCCTCGGCCCTGAACGGCATTGCCGGTCTGGATCACACCGAAATGGCCGAAGACATGACCCCGCTGTACCAGTCCATCGTCGACAACGTTCCGGCTCCGGCCGTTGACCGCGAAGGCCCGTTCCAGATGCAGATCTCGGCACTGGACTACAACAGCTTCCTCGGCATCATCGGCGTGGGTCGTATCGCCCGTGGCCGTGTCAAGCCGAACACCCCGGTGGTCGCCATCGACGCCGACGGCAAGCGCCGCAATGGTCGTATCCTCAAGCTGATGGGCCACCACGGCCTGCATCGCGTCGATGTGGAGGAAGCCGCTGCCGGTGACATCGTGTGCATCAGCGGCATGGATCAGCTGTTCATCTCCGACACCCTGTGCGACATCAACAATGTCGAAGCGATGAAGCCGCTGACCGTCGACGAGCCGACCGTTTCCATGACCTTCCAGGTCAACGATTCGCCGTTCTGCGGCAAGGAAGGCAAGTTCGTCACCAGCCGTAACATCAAGGAACGTCTGGACAAGGAGCTGCTGTACAACGTGGCCCTGCGCGTCGAAGAAGGCGATTCGGCCGACAAGTTCAAGGTCTCCGGCCGCGGTGAGCTGCACCTGTCGGTACTGATCGAGAACATGCGTCGCGAAGGTTTCGAAATGGGCGTAGGCCGTCCGGAAGTGATCATCCGTGAAGTCAACGGTGCCAAGCACGAGCCGTTCGAGAACGTCACCATCGACATCCCTGAAGAGGCTCAGGGCAAGGTCATGGAAGAGATGGGCCTGCGTAAGGGCGACCTGAGCAACATGGTTCCGGATGGCAAGGGCCGTGTACGCCTGGAATACAACATCCCGGCCCGTGGTCTGATCGGTTTCCGTAACCAGTTCCTGACCCTGACCAACGGCGCAGGCATCCTGACCTCGATCTTCGATCGTTACGACGTGATGAAGTCGGGCCACATGTCCGGCCGTCAGAACGGCGTACTGGTGTCGATCGATACCGGCAAGGCGCTGACCTACTCCCTGGAAACCCTGCAGGCGCGCGGCAAGCTGTTCGTCGAGCACGGCCAGGAAATCTACAACGGTCAGATCGTCGGTCTGAACAGCCGCGACAACGACCTGGGCGTCAACCCGACCAAAGGCAAGAAGCTCGACAACATGCGTGCTTCGGGTAAAGACGAAACCATCGCTCTGGTTCCGCCGGTTCGTTTCACCCTGGAACAGGCTCTGGAATTCATCCAGGACGACGAGCTGTGCGAAGTGACGCCGAAGTCGATCCGTCTGCGCAAGAAGATCCTCGACGAAGGCGAGCGTACCCGCGCTGCCAAGAAAGCCAAGAACTGATCCGGTTCTAGCTGACTAGAAAGCCCCCGCCGGCGTGAGCCTGCGGGGGCTTTTTTGTGCCTGCGATCCCTGGTCGCTCCCCCTTCGGGCCGTCGCAAGTGCCGTTAAAAATCTCCCCGATTTTTTGCTCGCCGTCCTGACAAGTCACGCCGTACGTTGTCACTCGTGATGTTGAAAATGGCTGCCGGCATTTTTCGTTTCGTCCGCCATGCCTGGCCGTCGGTTGTAATTGTGAGCGCCTCCATTACCTATCCGTGTAGAGCTCATATACTGCAGGTTCGGTCAGGCCAATGGGCCGGCATGGACAGTTATTCATCAAGGACTCGAGTGCATGCAATGGATTTTCATGCTGATAGGGCTGGTGCTTGGGGCGCTGGTGCTGGGCGCCACCACTGGAGAGGCGATGGCTGGCGCGGCGCTGGGTGCTGTGCTTGGGCTGGCTGCAGGGCAGGCGTTCGCGCTGCAGGCGCTACGGCTTCAAAATGAGGCGATGCGCAAATCCCTGGCGGATCTGATCGCTCGCTTCAACCACGGCACTGGCGATCTGCACGAACGCCTCGTGCGTCTTGAGCAAGGTGCTCCGCTGGAGCGTACCGAGCACGAGCCGGCTGAGGCACCGCCTGTCCAGGCCTCTGCCGAGCCTGTAGCTTCGGCGCCTGTCGCGTCACCCGTCGAGCGCGAGTGGACGCTGGATCTGGTGCTTCCCGCTGCCGCTTCGACGGAACCTGTGGCAGAACCGCGGCCCGAGCCTGTCGCGGAACAAGCCGCAGTGACGCCCACACCGACAGCTGCGCGGGTCGGCGAGCCGCCTGCACCAACCTGGTTCGACCGCGGCGTCGCCGCCGCGCGGGACTGGTTGCTGGGCGGCAATACCGTATTGCGCGTGGGCCTGGTGCTGTTGTTCCTAGGCCTGGCCTTCCTGTTGCGCTATGCCTCCGAGCGCGTGGTGGTCGCTGTCGAATGGCGCTACGCCGGTGTGGCTCTGGCGGCGATCGCCCTGTTGGCGCTGGGCTGGTGGTTGCGCCAGCGGCGCCCGGCATACGCCTTGCTGATGCAGGGTGGCGGTATCGCGGTGCTGTACCTGACGGTATTCGCGGCCATGCGCCTGCATCCGCTGCTCACCCCGCAGGTGGCGATGGTGCTGCTGGTGGTGGTGACCCTCTGCTCGGCCGTGCTGGCCATTCTGCAGGATGCCCGTGGGCTGGCCGCTGCCGCGGCACTGGGCGGTTTCGCCGCGCCGATCCTGGCCTCCAGCGGCGGCGGTAGCCACGTCGCCCTGTTCAGCTATTTCCTCCTGCTCAACGCCGGTATCTTCGCCATCGCCTGGTTCAAGGCCTGGCGCGAGCTCAATCTGATCGGCTTCGTCGGCACCTTTGGTATCGGCCTGGCCTGGGGGTTGCGCTCCTACACCACGGATCTGTGGCTCAGCACTCAAGCCTTCCTGCTGCTGTTCTTCCTGATGTACGTAGCCATCGGCCTGTTGTTCGCCCGGCGGCGTCTGCTCGAAGCGCCGAGTGAGCCGGAAAACGGTTCCCGCGAGGCATTGCTGAAGTGGTCGGCCCGTCAGGCCGGTTACGTGGATGGCAGCGTGTTGTTCGGTACGCCGCTGGTGGGCTTCGGCCTGCAGTACGCGGTGGTTCAGCACCTGCCCTTCGGCCCGGCCTTCAGCGCCCTGGCCATGGGCTTGCTGTACCTGTTCCTGGCACGGCTACTGGTCGCACGCGCGCCTGGGCGGGCCGTGCTGCTGGTGGAAACCTGCCTGGCGCTGGGCGTGATCTTCGGCACTCTGGCCATTCCGCTGGGCCTGGATGCACGCTGGACGTCCGCCGCCTGGGCGGTCGAGGGTGCCGGCCTGTACTGGCTGGGGCTGCGCCAGCAACGGCTGTTCGCGCGTCTGTTCGCCCTGTTGTTGCAGGCAGGGGCGGCCCTGGCATTTCTCTGGGCGCTGCGCTCCGGCGATGAGACCCTGCTCGCCGGTTCGGCGCTGGGCGCACTGATGCTCGGTGTGGCACTGCTGTTCAGCTTCCTGCAGCTACGCAGTGCTGGCGAAAGCCAGGTACCGGATCGCGAGCGCCAGTTGCAGCCAGTACTGGCCTGCAGCGGCCTGGCGTTCCTCTACCTGATGGCACCGCTGTGCTTCGGCCCTTACGCCACGGCTGCCGCTTGGGCCGTGGCGGGCGTGGCGACGCTGGTCGCCGGGCTGTACCTGGGGGGGCGCAGCGTGCTGATCAGCGCCTTCGCCGTGCAGTTGCTCGGTGGGTTGATCTACCTGATGTTCAACGACAGCCTCGATCAGGGCGTGACCGCCGGGGTTCTGCGGCCGCTGGCTCATCTGGGGTTCTGGGCGCCGGCATTGCTGGCGCTGGCGGGCCTGCTGTGTGCCTGGCGTCTGCATCTGGCAGGGCGTGTGGCACGATCCGATCTGCTGCCCGTGAATCTGCAAGAGCTGTCACACGTGGCGCTGTTCTGGGGCGCAGCCTGGTGGCTGCTGGCATCGTTGAGCGAAATCTCGCACTTCGTGCCGGACGATTTGCAGGGCCATGTGTTCCTGCTGGTCGCCGTGGCCAGCCTTGTCGTCACCACCGTTGTTGCCCTGGGTCAGCGCTGGCCGGCATTGGCTGTGTTCAGTCTGGCGCTGGTGCCGTTGGGGTTCGGCGTCGTGCTGCTCACCTGGCACCTGAGCTATCACCCACTGGCAGCGCTCGGCTGGCTCGCCTGGCCGGCACTGTTCGCCCTGCATGTCGTGATGCTGCGCCGAGTCCAGGGACTGGCGCCGGAGTTGCTGATCCGCATCAGCCACGTGCTCGGTTGCTGGCTGCTCCTCGGCGTGCTGGCGCTGGAGCTGCGCTTTCTGTTCTTCGCCCTGGCCGAACACTACAACGCCTGGCGCTGGCTGGGCTGGGTGCTGGTGCCCTGTGCCTTCCTGATGCTGATGAGTCTGCGTCGTACGCTGCCCTGGCCCGTGGCGGCCTATCCGCTGGAGTACCGCAGTTATGCGGCGCTGCCGTTGGCTGTACTTCTGTTGGGCTGGTTCTGGCTGGTCAACCTGTTCAGTGACGGCTCGGCCGAGCCACTGCTCTATGTGCCGCTGATCAACCCCTTGGAGTTGGGCATGCTGTTCGTCCTCTTCGCGGTGCATCAGTGGAGCCGCGATGGCTTGCCACCGCTGGGTGTCGAGCCAAGGCAGATGCAATTGGCGGCCCAGGCGGTGATCGGCGCCTCGCTGTTCGTCCTGTTGACCATGATGGTCTGTCGTACTGCGTTCCATTGGGCCCAGGTGCCGTTCCAGGTGGACGCGCTGATCGATTCGCGCCTGGTGCAGGCCGGGCTCTCCATCGTCTGGACGTTGATCGCCCTGAGCCTGACCATCGCCGGGCACCTGCGTGCTCGTCGTGATCTGTGGATGGCCGGTGCGGCGTTGATCGGCGTGGTGGTGGTGAAGCTGTTCTTCGTCGATCTGGGCAACAGTGGCAGCCTGGAGCGGATCATCTCCTTCATCGGCGTCGGCGTGCTGTTGCTGGTGGTCGGCTATTTCGCGCCATTGCCACCGCGGCAGGTCGAGCGTGAAGCGCAGGTGCCGACATGAGTCTGCGCATGGGAACCGGGCTGCTCATATTGGGCATGGCCCTGGTGGTACAGGCGGCCGAGGTGCAGGAAAAACCAGGCGACTATGTCGTCAATGTGCCACTGACCGTGAGCGGGGAGGGGCCCTGGTACCGGATGCAGCTGCCGATGGAAGCTCACCTCGCGGCCAGGCATGCCGACTTCCGCGACCTGCGTGTGTTCAATGCCGAGGGCGAGCGCCTGGCCTACAGCCTGATTCCCGGTGCAGCGCGCTTCGCCGAGAGCCAGCAGAGTGTCGATTTGCGCTTGTTTCCGCTGCGTGGCCCGGCGGGGCGCCGCGAGACCTTGCCAACACTGCGTGTGCAGCGTGGTGACGATGGCTCGATCATCGAGCTGAACGCCACCGCCGGGCCTTCCACCGCGACCGATGTGTTGCGCGGCTGGCTGCTGGATGCCAGTGCCACCGACTTCCCGCTGCAGCGCCTGTATCTGCAGTGGAGTGCCGAAAGCGAGGGCTTCCAGCGTTTCAGCATCGAGGCCAGCGATGATCTGGACAACTGGCGTCCGCTTGGTGAAGGGCAGATCGCCCAGTTGAGCTTCAATGGCGAGCGCATCGACAAGAGCGAAGTCGAGTGGCCGCCCACCCGGGCGCGTTATCTGCGTCTGTTGTGGCTGGCGCCGGAGCAGGCGGTGAACCTGAGCGCCGCCACGGTCAGCGGTACCCGCAGCACGGCGCAGCCGGCGGAGCTGGTCTGGTCGCAGAGGCTGAACGGGCAGGTGGGCGAGGAGGGCGTGACCTGGTCTTTGCCTCTGGCCTTGCCCCTGGAGCGTTTGCGTATCGAGGTCGAGCAGGCCAACAGCCTGGCCCCGGTGCTGCTGCAGGGACGGCGGGACAGCGGTGTTCCATGGGCGCCCCTGGCGCGCTCGGTGCTTTACCGTCTGCCGGTCGATGGTCATGAAGTGGTGCAGGATCAGATCGAGCTGCCGCAATCGCCAGTCAGCCAGTTGCGCTTGCAGGTCGATAACCGCGGTGGTGGCCTGGGGCAGGGTGAGCCGCGACTGAGCGTGGCCCTGCGGGCCACCGAGTTGCTGTTTCTGGCGCGGGGTAATCCACCCTATCGACTGGCCCTCGGCCGGGCCGATGCCCAAGCTGGTAGCCTGCCGATCACCACGCTGGTGCCCGGCTTTACCCCGCAGCGGCTGGAGAGCATGGGCCAGGCCGCCATCGACGGCAGTATTCCGGAGGTCGAGGTGGTGCCTGCGACCGTCGGCCCGAAGGCTGGTGGGATCGACTGGAAGCGCGTCGGCCTGTGGGGGGTGTTACTGATCGGGGTTGGTGTATTGGTGCTGATGGCGCTCAGCCTGTTGCGCGCATCCAGAGAGCGGTTCTGACAGAGGCGTCAGGATCGCATGAGGCGTGGTTGGCTGCGTGCGATTGGCGAATTTGCGAGCGATGATCAGGCTTCGGTTGTCGCGCTGGTCAGCAGCAGTTCCTGAATCGCCTCGCCTACCTGTTCGAACAGCTTGCCGGCCTCGTCGTTTTCGTCGAGACCCTCGGCGCAGGCGACGATGACCAGTGCGTTTTCATCCTGCGGGTTGGCGACGCCGATGTGGCAGGCGCGATGCTGCTGGGTACCGGTTTTCTGAATGAAGGGCAGATCCTTCGCCAGGCCAGCTTCAAGGCGATAGGCGTCGTAGCTGTCCAAGCCCATGATGTCGTAGAGCCGCTCCTGGCTTTCGCGCGACAATAGATCGCCGCTCACCAGCTTCCCCAGTAACTGGCCGTAGGCTATCAGGGTCGCGCTGTTCAGCCCGCTGTCGTAGTAGCGGCGGTAGGCTTCGTCGAGGTCGCGGTTATCGAGCTGATCGGTTTTCAGCTCGAGTGCGTTGGCCACTGCCTCTACGCGCAGAGGGCCGAGCGGTGCTGCGGCGATTTCGACGATGTGATTGTTTTCCAGTGATCGGGCAGCCGGGTGCAGGTGCCCATACAATTCATGGCGCACCTTCAGCAGCGTCGTCACCTGGCCGAAACCGTTTCCAGCTGCCTTGCTGATACGCCCATTGATTTGATCTTCGCCAGCCGCTCGGATCAGCATGTCGGCAGCAGTGTTGTCGCTCTCCTGAAGCATTTCCCGAATCAGCTCGCTCACGCTATAGCTGGCGCCCGCGTCCTCCCATACCAGGCCGCCGGATCCGTCGACACGGTCACTTTCTTCCAGGACTATCTGCTGGTCGAGCTGCAGTTTTCCATCATCGATCTCTTGCAGCACAGCGATGGCTATCGCCGCCTTGGTTGCCGAACCCAGGTACCAGGGGCGATCGGCGTGGTATCTCAGCTCACGGCCATCGGCAGGTCGTAGCAGGTAGACGCCCAGTTGGCCAGGAGAGGCTTCGTCGAGTTCGCCCAGGCGCTGCTGCAAGGCGTCGAAGCGCGCATCACGCTGTGGCGTGGCCCATAGCCAGAGAGAGACCGCCGCGCAACCAATGATGATGCCAGCCAGCAATACCTTCATGGGAAACCCTCATTTGAGTGCATCGCGCTGCAGTACGCCTGATCGAGCCAGCGCCTCACCAACCTGGCGCAGGCTGCGCTCGGCTTTGGCCAGTGAGGATTCGCCCTGTACGCACGCTACCACCAGTACCGGAGCAGCCGAGCCACGGGCAGGCGTGTCGATCAGCCCCGAATCGCAGATACGTGCGCGCTGGGTGCCGGTCTTGTGAGCGAAGTGGGCATCGGCTGGGAGCCCGGCAATGATGCGTTTGCTTCCAGTCTTCACCCGACTCATCACGCCGAGCAGATAGGTTGTCTGCTCGGCGCCCAGCGCCTCGCCTTCGGCCAAGCGCTCCAGCAACTCGCCATAAGCGGATAGACGAGCTGCATTCAGGTTGCGGCTGTAGTAGTGCGCGTAGGCGGTGTTCAGGCTGATGGGCGCCAGTTCAGAGCGTGGCACGCCGAGCAGCGATGCCAGTCTGTCCAAGCGTTCGTCATCCTTGCTGGCTTGGCGCAGGCGAAGCAGATCACGCCCGCCAAGCCGCTCGGCCGCGGGATGCAGTTCCCGGTAGATATGATGGCGCACGTCGGCCAGTGATGTGATGGGTTCGAAGCCTTCGGATACCAGCTCGCTGACCAGCCGGTTCACCGCGTCCAGGCCGACCAACCGGATCAGGCGATCGGTGGCGGTGTTGTCACTGTAGATGATCATCTGCTCGAGCAGGAAGCGTACGCTCAGGCGAGCACCGGGCCCATGTTGATTGGTGCTGCCAGCCCCGTCGACGAAGTCATTGGCGGCCAGGATCAGCCGGGTGTCCAGATTCCACTCGCCACGCTCCACGCCTCGCAGCACGGCGATGGCCACGGGCACCTTGATACCGGAAGCCATGTACCAGAGTTCCTCTGCGTGCAAGGTCACCGCAAGGTTGCTGTGCAGATCTTTCACATATACGCCGAGCTCGCCGTCCTGCTTGGCGGCTACCGCTTGCAGGCGCTCGAGAAGCGGCTCCTGCCAGCCGGGCATCGCTGAATCTGCCTGAGCGGAGGCGCTGAGCAGGGCGACCATGAGTAATAGTGGGCGTATGAGGGAACCGTGAAGCATGCGAATCCTTCGGGTGACGGTACGAGCCGGGTGTGAAGGATTCGAGATACGGGTGTGCTGCGGTGTTCAAGCTGGCGGGTAACCGGAAGTTGCAGGATTACTTCGGCCGCCAGGCGCAGTAGCCCGGACGCGGGCCGATCTTCGGATGGTTGCGACAGGTATCCGGGCGGCGCTCGTAGATGGTGCACAGTCGGCTCTTGCGATCCAGGTAGTAGCAATCGTTGTTGCTCATGCGCGTCAGGGTGAAGATGCCGGACTTCTGATTGAAGCGCTCGACCAGGCCGTCTTTCTGCAGACGCTTGGCGATGTTCTTCGGCGGGTCACCACGCTCGAACTCGTCGACCACGCCAATGCGGATCAGGTCGGCGATGCGCACCTCGACCGGCAACTGACAGCAGCTGGAAATGCAGCTGTGACACATGTCGCTGGTATATCTCGCCCAGGTATCGAGGCGGTCTATTTCCGCAGCGGCGATCAGATTGCTTTTCATCTCGGGGAGGTTTCGCGTGGTGGACGGCGCGCGATAATAACGATGTTGGCGAATTTGTGAACAGGCATCCGCCGGTTGGTTGCGCTGTGTGCGTATTTTCAGCCGCGCAAGGCGATAAAAACCTCCTGAAAAGCAGGTGATTTGCAGTATCTTAGCGGCCACGTTCCGTCGTGCCGGTCTGCCGCCCCCAGCGGCTTGCGGCCCGGACGGACTGTACGGCGCCAGGCCGAGTGACCTGGCTTCTATCCCGAGCCGTGTTGGAATGGATACTTCTTCCTTGCTTGCCCCCGTATCGCGCCGTCCAGGCCCAAGCCTTGCGTGTCGACTCGCCGATCGCTGCTGCGTAGCCGGTGGGGGCGAGCCGTGAACGCCTGCCTCAATTCCGCCTGGCAATTCGACGCTGCCGTCCTGCTCACCGCCCTGGTGTGCATCGGCGGTGTGCTGCTGGCGCGGTGGGTCACGCAGCAACGGTATTTTCCAGGCCGCGATACCTTCATCCTGATGCACCTGGCAAGCATGTGGTGGATGGCCATGGCTGGCCTCGAAGTCGCGGCGGTCGCACCCGACTGCAAACTGTTCTGGGCCACCCTGTCCTGGCCGGGAATCATTTCGGTACCGACGTTCTGGGCGGTGTTTCTCTGGCAGTACGTGAATAGCGTGCGCGAACCGCTGGCCAGGCGCTCGGTGCTCGGCCTGATCGTTGCGCCGGTACTGATCTGGCTGGTGGTGCTGAGCAACCCCTGGCATGGCCTGTTCTATGGTGCCGAAACCGGGCCGGTGTCGGCCGAGCCGGGCGCGCCGATTCGTTATCAGCATGGCCCGCTGTTCTACGCCACGGCGGTGTATGTCTACCTGTTCATGAGTTTCAGCCTGGGCGTGGTGCTGCGCGCGGCGCTCACCAGCCATGGCGTGCATCGGCGTCACTACCTGGCGTTCGTGCTGGTCACTGCGGTGCCGTGGTCGGCCAATATCGCCTACGTGGGCTTCGGTGTGGTGGTGTTCGGTGTCGACCCCACACCGTTCAGCTTCGTCTTCACCCTGGTCGCGTTCTCCTGGCTGGTTCTCGGCGTACGCCTGTTCGACCTGCTTCCGGTGGCGCGGCATCTGTTGCTCGAAGCGCTGCTCGACCCGGTGCTGGTGGTGGACACCCAGGGGCGGGTGATCGAAGCCAACCAGGCTGCGCTCAAGCTGGGCGGGCTCGAATCCGACTGGCAGGGCCGCAAGCTGCAGGAGTGGCCTGTGTTTGGCGGCGATCTGCAGGCGCTGTTGCTGGAACATGGCGCGTGGCAGGATCAATTGCTGATGCCGATCCGTTGCGATCGCTACTTCGAAGTGCGCATGCGCGCCATCGAGCGGGTGACCCGTCACGGCTCTCTGCTACTGGGGCAGATGCTTTATTTGCGCGATGTCACCCAGCGTCAGCTCAGCAAGCTGAAACTGGCCGAGGCGCTGGCCCTGAGTGAAGAGCGCCTGCGCACCATCACCCGCCTGCATGAGCAATTGCGTGAACAGGCGCTGTGCGACCCGCTTACCGGGCTTTACAACCGGCGTTATCTGGACGAACTGTTCGGCCGCGAACTGGCCCGCGCCAGGCGTGACAACGCACCCTTGTCGCTGGCCCTGATCGACCTGGATCACTTCAAGCAGCTCAACGACGAGCACGGCCATCTGGATGGCGACGATGTGCTCAAGAGTGTGGCTCAGCATCTGCTGGTGAACTTGCGCAGTTCCGATACGGTCTTTCGTATCGGCGGCGAAGAGTTCCTGCTGATTCTGCCCGGCGCCGATTCGCTCGAAGCGAGTAAACGCCTCGACGCGATCTGCCAGGGGTTGGCACAGAAGCCGATCGAAACCCGTAGCGGTGTACGGCAGGTAACCCTGTCGGCCGGCCTTGCGCTGTGGCCCGATCAGGGCCTGGTGCTCGACGAATTGCTACGGGCAGCCGATGCCGCCCTGTACGAGGCCAAACGTGGCGGGCGTAACCGTGTCAGCAGCCTGTTGCCGCGCATTGCGTCGCCGGCCGCTGAGGCGCCCGTTCCTGGAAAGGGTTAAACTCCTTCCGATTACCTTCCTTCCGGAGTCCTTCATGTCCCGCGTTACCCTGAGTCGCTACCTCATCGAGCAGACCCGTAGTCAAAATACCCCGGCCGATCTGCGCTTCCTGATCGAAGTAGTGGCGCGTGCGTGCAAGGAAATCAGCCATGCGGTATCCAAGGGCGCCCTCGGCGGCGTGCTCGGCAGCATGGGCACCGAGAACGTGCAGGGTGAAGTGCAGAAGAAGCTCGACGTGATCTCCAACGACATCCTGCTCGAAGCCAATGAGTGGGGCGGTCACCTGGCCGGCATGGCCTCCGAGGAAATGGACAACGCCTACCAGATTCCCGGCAAGTACCCGAAAGGTGCCTACCTGCTGGTATTCGACCCGCTGGACGGTTCGTCGAACATCGACGTCAACGTGTCGGTCGGCACCATCTTCTCGGTACTGCGTTGTCCGAACGAATACCTGAGCCAGAACGAAAGCCTCGACGAGAAGGCCTTCCACCAGCCGGGTACCCAGCAGGTCGCCGCCGGTTACGCCATTTACGGCCCGCAGACCATGCTGATCCTGACCCTGGGCAACGGCGTCAAGGGTTTCACCCTGGATCGCGAGCTGGGCAGCTTCGTGCTGACCCACGACAACATCAGTGTCCCGGAAACCACCGCCGAGTTCGCCATCAACATGTCCAACCAGCGTCACTGGGAAGCCCCGGTACAGCGTTACGTGGGCGAATTGCTGGCCGGCCAGGAAGGCCCGCTGAACAAGAACTACAACATGCGCTGGATTGCCTCCATGGTCGCCGACGTGCACCGCATCCTGACCCGTGGTGGCCTGTTCATGTACCCGCGCGATGGCCGTGAACCGGACAAACCAGGCAAGCTGCGTCTGATGTACGAAGCCAACCCGATGTCCTTCATCATCGAGCAGGCCGGCGGCGCTTCCACCGACGGCGTGCAGCGCATCCTCGACATTCAGCCGACCTCCCTGCACCAGCGTGTGCCGGTCTTCCTGGGCTCCAAGGAAGAAGTCGAGCGCGTTACCGGCTACCACCGGAGCTGATGCCCGTGCAGCCCTGGCAGCCGTTGCTCGACTGGTGGTTCGGCCCGTCCAGCTCGGCTGTGGAAAGCGCCGCGGCGCGTAACGCGCTGTGGTTCGGCAAGCGTGACGAGCAGGATGTCGAGGCGTGTGAGCGCTTTGGCTCGCTGGTCGAACAGGCGCTCGCTGGCGGCTTGCAGGATTGGTCAGAGCATCCGCAAGGCTGGCTGGCCAAGGTGCTGTTGCTCGACCAGTTGCCGCGCATGATTTATCGCGAAACGCCCCTGGCCTTCGCTGGCGATGCGCTGGCTCAGCCGCTGGTGGAAGAGGGCGTCACCCTGGGCTGGGATCGGCAGTTGTCACCGCTACAGCGGGTGTTCATCTACCTGGTGTTCGAACATGCCGAGAACCTGCCGCTGCAGCTACGCGCGATGCAACTGTTTGGCGAACTGAGCGAGACGGCAGCAGACGCCGAGCGTGAGCTGTTCGCGGGCTTTCTCGATTACGCTGAAAGGCATCTGCGCATCATCGAGCGCTTCGGGCGCTTCCCCCATCGCAACGAAACGCTCGGGCGTAATGGTACCGAAGCGGAGTTGCGCTTTCTGCTGGAACCGGGCTCGCGCTTCTGACGTCGAACCGGCATGTGGCAACCACTGGACTACTGGAGTTACCCCTCATGCGCCTGCGCTTTCTTGTGCTGCTGGCGGGCTTTGTCGTTCTGGCAGCCTGCAGCAAGGTCAATCAGGACAACTACGCCAAGCTCTATTCGGGCATGACCAAAGCCGAGGTCGAAGACCTGCTCGGCACCGCCACGGAGTGCTCCGGCGCCCTGGGCATGTCCAGCTGCACCTGGGGCGACCAGGTGAGCTTCATCAGCGTTCAGTACGCCGGTGACAAGGTGTTGATGTTTTCCGCCAAGGGGTTGAAGTGATGAACAGGCTTGCGATTGGAATCTTGGCCCTGGGCGCTGCGCTGTTGGTCGGTTGCGCCAATTCGGGGACTGGCGAGGTGCCGCCGAAGACCGTCGAGTCGGTCGACCTCGAACGCTATCAGGGCACCTGGTACGAAGTGGCGCGTCTGCCGATGTTCTTCCAGCGCAATTGTCTGGAGTCCGAAGCGCGCTACGGCCTGCAGGACGATGGCAGCGTGTCGGTGATCAACCGATGCCGCAACGCCGATGGCGAATGGCAGCAGGTCGAGGGACGCGCCGTACCTCAGGTCGAGGGCAAGACCGACAAGCTCTGGGTGACGTTCGACAACTGGTTCAGCCGCCTGCTGCCCGGCGTGAGCAAGGGCGAGTACTGGGTGCTCGATCTGGATGATGACTACCAGAGCGTGCTGGTCGGCCACCCGAACCGCAAATACCTGTGGCTGCTCTCGCGTACTCCGCAAATCTCCAGTGAGGTTCGCGACGAGCTGCTCTCTGTGGCTCGTGCTCAGGGGTACGACACCGACAAGCTGATCTGGCGTTCCGGGCAAGACAAGCCCTGAAGATACGTCGCGCAGAGGCGATTGGGTCGTCTCGATGCGGCCGTGCGCCGGGACATGAAAAAATGCTGCCAGCAGGGCTGGGTTGCTGCTCAGCCCAGCAAGCTTCGCAGGGTCGTAGTGAAAGCCCTGGTGCTCTCTTCCTCATCGGCATGCCGGCCCTGGCGCACGACCCAGTTGCCGTTGACCATCACGTCCCGCACTTGGCGACTGCCGCCGGCAAACAGCCAGCGGTTGAGAATGGCATCAGCATGGGCCGTTGCCAGGTAGGGATCGGTGCCATCGAGTACCAGCCAGTCTGCACGTTTGCCAACCGCCAGCTCACCGATCGGTTGCCCCAGCGCCTGTGCTCCGCCCTGAAGTGCCGCGTCGAACAGCGTGCGCCCGATCATCGGTTGATCGCTGCGGTACAAGCGATTACGCCGCTGATCCCTGAGTCGCTGTCCGTACTCCAGCCAGCGTAGCTCCTCGACCACGCTCAGCGACACGTGGCTGTCGGAGCCAATGCCCATGCGCCCGCCTTGGGCGAGGAAATCCACTGCGGGGAAAATCCCGTCTCCCAGGTTGGCTTCGGTGGTCAGGCATAAACCGGCAACCGCTCGGCTCCTGGCCATGAGGGTCACCTCTTGCGCATTGGCGTGAGTGGCGTGCACCAGACACCAGTGCTCATCGACCTCAACGTTGTCGTACAGCCATTGCAACGGACGCTTGCCGCTCCACGCCAGGCAGTCGTCGACTTCCTTCTGCTGTTCGGCAATGTGGATATGCACGGGGGAAGCCTTGTCGCTGGCGGCCAGCACTTCCGTGATCTGTTGTGGTGTGACCGCGCGCAGGGAGTGAAAGCACAGGGCCAGGTGCTGCGCCGGTTGTGCCGTGAGGATCGGTTGCAGGCGCGTCTGCAGGTTCAGGTAGTTTTCAGTGCTATTGATAAACCGTCGCTGGCCATCATTGGGTGCCTGGCCACCGAAACCGGCGTGGCTGTAGAGCACGGGTGCCAGAGTCAGGCCGATGCCGCTGCTGGCGGCAGCCTGGCTGATTTGCCGAGACAGTTCCGTCGGGTCGTTGTACGGCTGGCCGCTGACGTCGTGGTGCACGTAATGGAATTCGGCCACCGATGTGTAGCCAGCCTTGAGCATCTCGATATACAGCTGACGAGCGATGACGCCGAGCTGGTCGGGGTTGATTTTGCCGACAAGCCGGTACATCAGCTCACGCCAGGTCCAGAAACTGTCATTCGGATTGCCGGCCACTTCCGCCAGCCCGGCCATTGCTCGCTGGAACGCATGCGAGTGCAGATTCGGCATGCCTGGCAGCAACGGGCCGCCCAGGCGCTCGGCGCCATCTGCGCTGGAGTCGGCCTGGACGTGGGTCAGCAGGCCATCGGCAGCGACCTCAAGGCGTACATCGTTGGCCCATCCGCTAGGCAGTAGCGCGCGTTCGGCAAAGAAGGCAGGCATGATTCGAATACCCTATTGCGTTTTGAATTGTATATACATATACAGACGTTTGCGTGCTCGGTAAACTCCGGCAAGCTAGCCACCTTAATCAAATGAACAGGGATCAGCCGTGCCGACTCCGCCTCCCGTCTCCCCGTTGGCCGCGAAGATGGACGACAGTCCGGCGCCTTTGTACGCCCGCGTCAAACAGATGATCACCCAGCAGATCGATAGCGGTAACTGGCCGCCACATTACCGCGTGCCATCCGAGAGCGAGCTGGTCAGTCAACTGGGCTTCAGTCGCATGACCATCAACCGTGCGCTGCGCGAAATGACTGCCGATGGCTTGCTGGTGCGGATGCAGGGTGTGGGTACATTCGTTGCCGAGCCGAAGAGCCAGTCCGCACTGTTCGAAGTGCACAATATCGCTGACGAGATTGCTGCGCGGGGCCATCGCCACTCCTGCCAGGTCATCACGCTCGACGAACAGGCGGCGGGTTCAGAGCGTGCACTGGCGCTGGACATGCGCGAGGGGCAGAAGGTTTTTCATTCACTGATCGTGCATTACGAAAACGGTATTCCAGTGCAGATCGAAGACCGCTTCGTCAACGCGCTGGTGGCGCCGGACTACCTCAAGCAGGATTTCACGCTGCAGACGCCATACGCCTACCTGAACCAGATCGCACCGCTGACGGAAGGCGAGCACGTGGTCGAAGCGATTCTGGCCGAGCCGGCCGAATGCAAGTTGTTGCAGATCGAAAAAGGCGAGCCATGTCTGCTGATCCGCCGGCGTACCTGGTCAGGTCGCCTGCCGGTGACGGCAGCGCGTCTGATCCATCCAGGCTCGCGTCATCGTCTCGAAGGGCGCTTTCAGAAGTAGGCTGGCATCGATGAGTGAATTGAAGGTTTTGCGCACGCGCGATTACTCACGCATGCCATGGAAGAACGGCAGCGGCAGCACCGCAGAAATCACCCGCGATGCAGGGGCCGGACTCGATGGTTTTGGTTGGCGCCTGTCGATTGCCGACATTGGCGAGTCGGGCGGTTTCTCGATATTTGCCGGCTACCAGCGTGTGATTACCGTGTTGCAGGGTGATGGCATGACCTTGTGCGTCGACGGTGACGGCACCCGCTGCCTGTTACCCCTAGACCCATTCGCCTTCGGCGGTGATAGCCAGGTGTCCTGCACCTTGCTGGGCGGGGCAATCCGCGACTTCAATCTGATCTATGCGCCTCAGCGTTACAGTGCCCGGTTGCAGTGGCTGGCCGGCGAACAGCGCTTCTTCACTTGCGCCGCAACGGTGCTGGTGTTCAGCGTCAGCGAATCGCTGGGCGTGAGCATCGACGGCAGTAACGCGCAACTTGGCCTGCACGATTGTCTGCAACTGGACGGTAGTTCCGCCCTGGTGGAAGTTACCGTCAGTGCTGCCTGCTGCGTGATCGAACTGACGGCGCGCTGATACGGAACGCCTTCACCTCAGCATCGCTCACGATGTCTGTTACTTCCCGCCTGCTCTTCAGTGCGCACCAACTTGTTACCGAGCGCCCCAGTGTGGAGCGAAATCACCTGGTCTAGCCGTTTCCCGCGTTCTCTCGAAACGCCTCGGCAACGCTGCCGGCCCCGCTAGAACCCTTGATACAGAAGGCTGAAGCCCTCTTCTTGATTTTTCTTATAGCGCTCTCCAGCAAGTTGGTCTTTTGCTTGCATATGCTTGTATGTACAAGTACATATGTGTGCGTGCGGGATCGCTCCGATCTCTGTGCAACGCTCACTGATTCGCTTGTCGCGTAACCATGCGCACAGGCTGGCGTGCCCGCTGCCAGGGGTTGGCTTGAATTGATTGCTGAGGAGTATTTTGCGTGACTGACAAGACCCGGAAACCTGCTACGGCCTGTTTTACAAAAACGCGTGACACCGAAATCCGCGCCTCGCGCGGTAACAAGCTGACCGCGAAGAGCTGGCTGACCGAAGCGCCCCTGCGCATGCTGATGAACAACCTCGACCCGGAAGTCGCCGAGAACCCCAGGGAACTGGTGGTGTACGGCGGCATTGGGCGCGCGGCGCGCAACTGGGAGTGCTACGACAAAATCGTTGCAAGCCTCACCAATCTGAACGACGACGAGACCCTGCTGGTGCAGTCCGGCAAGCCGGTTGGCGTGTTCAAGACCCACGCCAACGCGCCGCGCGTGTTGATCGCCAACTCCAACCTGGTACCGCACTGGGCGAGTTGGGAACATTTCAACGAGCTCGATGCCAAGGGCCTGGCCATGTATGGCCAGATGACCGCCGGCAGCTGGATATACATCGGCAGCCAGGGCATCGTCCAGGGCACCTACGAAACCTTCGTCGAAGCCGGTCGCCAGCACTACGATGCCAACCTCAAGGGGCGCTGGGTACTGACTGCAGGCCTGGGCGGCATGGGCGGTGCGCAGCCCCTGGCTGCGACCCTGGCCGGAGCCTGTTCGCTGAACATCGAATGTCAGCAGAGCAGCATCGATTTCCGCCTCAAGACCCGCTACGTCGACGAGCAGGCCAAAGACCTGGACGACGCGCTGGCGCGTATCGCCAAGTACACCGCCGAAGGCAAGGCGATCTCCATCGCCCTCTGCGGCAACGCTGCTGAAATTCTTCCGGAGATGGTTCGCCGCGGCGTGCGGCCGGACATGGTCACTGACCAGACCAGCGCCCACGACCCGCTCAACGGCTATCTGCCGGCCGGCTGGAGCTGGGACGAATACCGCGTTCGCGCCAAGAGCGAACCCGCCGCCGTGGTCAAGGCCGCCAAGCAGTCCATGGCCGTGCACGTGCAAGCCATGCTCGACTTCCAGAAGATGGGTGTGCCGACCTTCGACTATGGCAACAACATCCGTCAGATGGCCAAGGAGGAGGGGGTGACCAACGCCTTCGACTTCCCCGGGTTCGTCCCGGCCTACATCCGTCCGCTGTTCTGTCGCGGCATCGGCCCGTTCCGCTGGGCCGCTCTGTCGGGCGACCCGCAGGACATCTACAAGACCGATGCCAAGGTCAAGGAACTGATCCCGGACGATGCCCACCTGCACAACTGGCTGGACATGGCTCGCGAGCGTATCAGCTTCCAGGGATTGCCGGCGCGGATCTGCTGGGTCGGCCTGGGCCAGCGCGCCAAGCTCGGCCTGGCCTTCAATGAAATGGTACGCCGCGGAGAGTTGAGCGCCCCCGTCGTGATCGGTCGCGACCACCTCGACAGCGGTTCGGTGGCCAGCCCCAATCGCGAGACCGAGTCCATGCAGGACGGCTCCGACGCCGTGTCCGACTGGCCGCTGCTCAATGCCCTGCTCAACACCGCCAGCGGCGCGACCTGGGTTTCCCTGCACCATGGCGGCGGCGTCGGAATGGGCTTTTCCCAGCATTCCGGGATGGTCATCGTCTGCGACGGAACCGACGAGGCGGCGGCGCGCATTGCCCGCGTGCTGCACAACGATCCGGCCACCGGCGTCATGCGTCATGCCGATGCGGGTTACCAGGTCGCCATCGACTGCGCCAGGCAGCAGGGCCTCGATCTGCCGATGATCACCGGTCGGTAGGTCAAGGGAATCGTCTGCAGTACCCAGCGAGATTCGACGTGTGCGGCGTCATCGAGCCGGGAGCCGAGCGAACAAGAGCTGAGTGGGCCCACCGCGCTGCAGCGGTGTGAGTCTTGATTGGATGTGCACAGGGCTGGATGCCTCTTGACTGCCGTAAGCCAACTCATGATTAGGAGCGTCACGCGATGAAGATGAACAAGATCCTGCTGACTACACTGCTGTCCACTGGCCTGCTGGCCAGTACCGGAGCAACTCAGGCAGCGGGTTGGTGCGAGTCGGGCAAACCGGTGAAGTTCGCCGGGTTGAACTGGGAAAGCGGCATGTTGCTCACTGACGTGCTGCAGTTCGTCCTGGAGAAGGGCTACGACTGCCAGACCGATACCCTGCCGGGCAACTCCATCACCATGGAAAACGCGCTGAGCAGCAACGACATCCAGATCTTCGCCGAAGAATGGGTTGGCCGCAGCGAGGTCTGGAACAAGGCCGAAAAGGCCGGCAAGGTGGTGGGCGTTGGCGCACCCGTGGTGGGCGCCATCGAAGGCTGGTACGTGCCGCGCTACGTGATCGAAGGCAATCCCGAACGCAAGCTGGAAGCCAAGGCGCCTGAGCTGAAAAACATCGCTGACCTGGCTCGGTATGCGGCCGTGTTCAAGGATCAGGAAGAACCGAGCAAGGGGCGTTTCTACAACTGCCCGGCCGGCTGGACCTGTGAGCTCGACAACAGCGAGATGCTCAAGAGCTATGGCCTGGAGAGCAGTTACACCAACTTCCGTCCGGGTACCGGCCCCGCCCTGGATGCGGCGGTACTGTCGAGCTACAAGCGTGGCGAGCCGATCCTTTTCTACTACTGGTCGCCAACCCCGCTGATGGGCCAGGTGGATCTGGTGAAGCTGGAAGAAAAGCCGGGCGTGGATAAAAGCGTAAGCATCAAGGTCGGTCTGTCCAGGACTTTCCACGACGAAGCCCCGGAGTTGGTGGCGGTGTTGGAAAAGGCCAACCTGCCGATCGACCTGCTCAACCAGAATCTCGCCCGGATGACCAAGGAACGCATCGAGTCGCCGGAGCTGGCGAGGGTCTTTCTCAAGGAACATCCCGAGGTCTGGCACCCATGGGTGAGCGACGACGCCGCCAAGAAAATCGATGCGGCTTTGTAGGGCGGACTTTTCGGTGGCCCATGAGGGCCTTGAGTAGCTGCGCCACACCTCTTTTGCTCGAGAGACGCTTATGTTTCCTGAACGCTTCACCTTTTCCATCGCCGACTGGGTCAATGGCTGGGTCGACTCGCTGGTAACCCATTACGGCGATGTATTCCGGCACATTTCCGATACCTTGCTATGGGCCATCGTCAACCTTGAAGGGGTGCTGCGTGCGGCCCCCTGGTGGCTGATGCTGGCGATCGTCGGCGGCATTGCCTGGCACTCGACCCGCAAGCTGATGACCACCGCGGTGCTTGTCGGCCTGCTCTTCATGGTCGGCGCGGTCGGGCTGTGGGACAAGCTGATGCAGACCCTGGCGCTGATGCTGGTGGCCACGCTGATCGCGGTACTGGTCGGCATTCCCCTGGGGATTCTTTCAGCCCGCAGCAACCGCCTGCGTTCGGTGCTGATGCCGCTGCTGGACATCATGCAGACCATGCCCAGTTTCGTGTACCTGATTCCAGTGCTCATGCTATTCGGACTGGGCAAGGTGCCGGCGATTTTCGCCACGGTGATTTACGCCGCACCGCCGCTGATCCGTCTCACCGACCTGGGCATTCGCCAGGTCGACGGCGAGGTCATGGAGGCGATCAACGCCTTCGGTGCCAACCGCTGGCAGCAGTTGTTCGGCGTACAGTTGCCGTTGGCCCTGCCGAGCATCATGGCCGGGATCAACCAGACCACCATGATGGCGCTTTCGATGGTGGTGATCGCCTCGATGATCGGGGCCCGCGGTTTGGGCGAAGAAGTGTTGGTGGGAATCCAGACCCTCAACGTGGGGCGTGGGCTCGAGGCCGGTCTGGCGATCGTGATTCTCGCGGTGGTCATCGACCGCATTACCCAGGCATACGGTCGGCCACGGCACGAGGTGAGCAAATGAGCGACGCAACCGTGAACAAGATCGAAGTCAGAAACGTCTTCAAGATTTTCGGTCATCGCGCCAAGGATGCCTTGGCCATGGTCGGCCAGGGTAAAAGCAAGGATCAGGTGTTGAGCGAAACCGGTTGTGTGGTCGGGGTCAACGACCTGTCCCTGAGCATCGGCACGGGCGAGATTTTCGTGATCATGGGCCTGTCGGGCTCCGGCAAATCGACCCTGGTGCGCCACTTCAACCGACTGATCGATCCCTCCAGCGGGGTGATCCTGGTGGACGGCGTGGACATCCTGCAATACGACAAGGACGCCCTGCGTGAATTTCGCCGACACAGGATCAGCATGGTGTTCCAGAGCTTCGGCCTGTTGCCGCACCGGAACGTTCTCGACAACGTCGCCTACGGCCTGAAGGTGCGAGGCGAGAGCAAGTCGGCATGTACCGAGCGCGCCATGCACTGGATTACCACCGTTGGCCTGCAGGGTTACGAAAGCAAGTACCCGCATCAGCTTTCCGGTGGCATGCGCCAGCGCGTGGGGCTGGCCCGTGCGCTGGCGGCCGACACCGACATCATCCTGATGGATGAAGCGTTCAGTGCCCTGGATCCACTGATCCGTGCCGAGATGCAGGATCAGTTGCTGGAGCTGCAGAAGACCCTGCACAAGACCATCGTTTTCATCACCCACGATCTCGACGAGGCGGTGCGCATCGGCAACCGAATCGCCATTCTCAAGGATGGCCGTCTGATCCAGGTCGGCACGCCAAAAGAGATCCTGCATTCACCGGCTGACGAGTATGTCGACCGTTTCGTGCAACGTCGCGCGGCGGTGGTGTGATGAGCGGTGCAACGATCAAGTTCGAGATACCAACGATGTCCCAGGCTGAAAAAGTCGTCATCGCCGCCGCCCCATTGCGTTGGCAGGATGTGCTGGCGGTCGCCCGCCATGCTGCACCGCTCGAGCTGTCGACCGAGGCCTGGGCGCGGATCGACAACGCCCAGGCCATCGTCCAGCGCATCGTCGCCAGTGGCGAGCGCGCCTATGGCGTCAATACCGGGCTGGGCGCGCTGTGCAACGTCTCGCTCAAGGACGAACAACTGAGCCAGTTGTCGCGCAACACCTTGCTCAGCCATGCTTGTGGCGTTGGCGTGGTACTGGCCGATGAGCAGGTGCGGGCGATCATCTGCGCGGCCATCCTCAATTACAGCCACGGCAGATCCGGCATTCATCGTCAGGTGGTCGAGGCCCTGCTGGCGCTGCTCAATCGTGGCATCACCCCGCAGGTGCCTTCCCAGGGCTCGGTGGGTTACCTGACCCACATGGCTCACATCGGTATCGCGTTGCTCGGCGTGGGGGCTGTCAGCTATCGCGGGCAGATCGTTGCCGCGCAACAGGCCCTGGCCGCAGAAGGCCTGCAACCAGTGCAACTGGGGGCCAAGGATGGTCTCTGCCTGGTCAACGGCACGCCCTGCATGAGTGGCCTCAGTTGTCTGGCGGTTGCCGATGCCACGCGGCTGTTGCAATGGGCCGATGTGATCGGTGCCATGAGTTTCGAAGCCCAGCGTGGCCAGATCGATGCGTTCGATGCCGACATTATCGCGCTCAAGCCACACCCGGGCATGCAACGGGTGGGTAGCAACCTGCGAGCCTTGCTGGAGGGCAGCGAGGTGATCGTCTCGAGCAAAGGTATTCGCACGCAGGACGCGCTGAGTATTCGCTCGATTCCACAGGTACATGGTGCTGCGCGTGATCAGTTGGAGCACGCGATCAGGCAGGTGCAAACCGAGCTCAACGGCTGCACCGACAATCCGCTGTTGATGGGCACGCCAGACAGTTTTCGGGTCATGTCGCAAGCCAACCCGCACGGGCAGTCGGTAGCGCTGGCGGCGGATCTGCTGGCCATCGCGATGGCCGAACTCGGCTCGATTGCCGAGCGCCGTCTGGATCGTCTGATCAACCCCCACGTCAGCGGCTTGCCGGCCTTTCTGGTGGCCAACCCCGGGGTGAACTCGGGAATGATGATCGTGCAATACGTCGCCGCGTCCCTGTGCGCGGAAAATCGCCAGTTGGCGCAACCGGCGGTGCTCGACAACTTCGTCACCTCGGGGCTGCAGGAAGATCACCTGAGCATGGGCACCAATGCTGCGCTGAAGCTGCAGCGCGCGCTGGAAAACTGCACGCAGATCCTTGCCATCGAATATTTGCTGGCCGCTCAAGCCTTTGAATTCCTCAAGACGCAGCGCTTTGGCCGGGGCACCGATACGGCGTGGCGACTGCTGCGCGAGCGGGTGCCTGCCTACGATCAGGATCGCTGGCTGGCGCCGGATATCGCGGCCGTCGCGAGCCTATTGAAAGATCCGAATGTGCTGCACGAGGCGTTACCCGATTTGCACTGAAATCCATTCCTGCCAGCGGGCCAAGACGCTTGAAGCCCAAAAGGCCGATAGCGACGGATAACTCCGCAGCGGCTGGTCAGTTAACAAGAAACGCTCAAAAGGAGCACGACATGACTGCGCTGAACCTGATTCCCGGCCAACTGAGCCTGGCTCAACTGCGTGAGGTTTACCAACAGCCGGTCAGGCTGACCCTCGACGTCAGTGCCTCGGCCCAGATCGACGCCAGCGTCGCCTGCGTGGAGCAGATCCTCGCCGACAACCGCACCGCCTACGGGATCAACACCGGTTTTGGCTTGCTGGCCTCGACCCGCATCGCCAGCGCAGACCTGGAAAACCTCCAGCGTTCCCTGGTGCTGTCCCACGCCGCCGGTATCGGCGAGCCGATCAGCGATGCGTTGGTGCGGCTGGTGATGGTGCTCAAGGTCAACAGCCTCAGCCGCGGTTTCTCGGGGATTCGTCGGCAGGTGATCGATGCGCTGATTGCGCTGATCAATGCCGAGATCTATCCGCATATTCCACTCAAGGGGTCGGTTGGCGCCTCCGGCGACCTCGCACCGCTGGCGCATATGTCGCTGGTGCTGCTGGGCGAGGGCAAGGCGCGTTACCGGGGCGAGTGGCTGTCGGCCGGCGAAGCGCTGAGCGTTGCAGGGCTGACGCCGCTGACGCTCGCGGCGAAAGAGGGGCTGGCATTGCTCAACGGCACCCAGGTCTCCACCGCGTTCGCCCTGCGCGGTCTGTTCGAGGGCGAGGATCTATTCGCTGCTGCCCTGGCGCTGGGCAGCATGACGGTTGAGGCCGTGCTGGGTTCGCGCTCGCCGTTCGACGCTCGCATCCACGCCGCCCGCGGGCAAAAGGGCCAGATCGATGCCGCCGCCGCTTACCGCGATCTGCTGGGCGAACGCAGCGAAGTCTCCCAGTCGCACCAGAACTGCGACAAGGTGCAGGATCCGTACTCCCTGCGTTGCCAGCCGCAAGTCATGGGCGCCTGTCTGACCCAACTGCGGCAGGCCGCCGAGGTACTGGTGATCGAGGCCAACGCGGTGTCCGACAACCCGCTGGTATTCGCCGCCGAGGGCGAGGTGATTTCTGGTGGCAACTTCCACGCCGAGCCGGTGGCCATGGCCGCCGACAACCTGGCCCTGGCCATCGCCGAAATCGGCTCCCTGAGTGAGCGGCGCATCTCGCTGATGATGGACAAGCACATGTCGCAGCTGCCGCCGTTCCTGGTGGCCAACGGCGGGGTCAACTCCGGGTTCATGATCGCTCAGGTAACCGCGGCGGCACTGGCCAGCGAGAACAAGGCGCTGGCGCATCCGCATTCGGTGGACAGCATACCGACGTCGGCCAATCAGGAAGACCACGTCTCCATGGCGCCGGCCGCAGGCAAGCGTTTGTGGGAAATGGCCGAGAACACCCGCGGCATTCTCGCGGTCGAGTGGTTGGCTGCCGCCCAGGGCCTGGATCTGCGCAACGGCCTGAAGACGTCGCCGAAACTGGAGCAGGCGCGGGCGCTTCTTCGCAGCGAAGTGCCGTTCTACGAGAAAGACCGGTTCTTTGCGCCAGACATTCATGCGGCGACCGAGTTGCTGGCTTCGCGGTGCCTGAGCGGGCTGATTACCGCGAAGCTGCTGCCTAGTCTCTAATCGCTCACCAGACGAGGACTGTGGATGAAAACCCTCTGGCAACACTGCCATGTGGCAAGCATGGCGCACGGTGTCTACTCGATCATCGAGGACGCGGCCATCGTGACCTGCGCGACGCACATCGAGTGGATCGGCCCACGCCAGCAATTGCCATCCGCTGACTATCCGGCTGTCCATGATCTGCAGGGCGCCTGGGTCACGCCGGGCCTGATCGATTGCCACACCCACAGCGTGTTCGGTGGTAACCGCAGCGGTGAGTTCGAGCAACGCCTGCAAGGCGTCAGCTACGCGGAAATCGCGGCTCGGGGGGGCGGTATCGCCAGCACCGTGCGCGCCACCCGTGAGGCGTCGGAAGATGAACTGTTCGTCAGTGCGGCCAAACGGCTGCAGAGCCTGATGCGCGATGGCGTGACGACGCTGGAGGTGAAATCCGGCTACGGCCTGGATCTGGCCAGCGAACGCAAGATCCTGCGGGTGATCCGTCGTCTGGGTGACGAGCTGCCGATCAGCGTGCGCAGCACCTGCCTGGCTGCCCACGCGTTGCCGCCGGAGTACGTGGGGCGCGCGGACGCTTATATCGAACACATCTGCGCCGAGCTGCTGCCGGCCCTGGCCGCCGAGGGCCTGGTCGATGCGGTGGATGCATTCTGCGAATACCTGGCGTTCTCGCCGGAGCAGGTCGAGCGCGTCTTCATCGCCGCGCGGAAACTCGGTCTGCCGGTAAAACTGCACGCCGAGCAACTGTCGTCGCTGCACGGTTCCAGCCTGGCAGCGCGCTATCGCGCGTTGTCCGCCGATCACCTGGAATTCATGACAGAAGAAGACGCCATCGCCATGGCTGAATCCGACACCGTCGCAGTGCTGCTGCCGGGAGCGTTCTACTTCCTGCGCGAAACCCAGTTGCCACCGATGGATGCCTTGCGTAAGCACGGCGTGAAGATGGCTGTCGCCAGCGACCTCAATCCAGGTACCTCGCCGGGATTGTCACTACGCCTGATGCTGAACATGGCCTGCACCTGTTTTCGCATGACCCCGGAAGAAGCACTGGCCGGCGTCACCATTCACGCGGCGCAGGCGTTGGGCATGGCCGCTACCCACGGCTCGCTGGAGGTCGGCAAGGTCGCGGATTTCGTCGCCTGGCAGATCGACCGGCCGGCCGATCTGGCCTACTGGCTGGGCGGTGAGCTAGACAAGCGCGTCGTGCGTCACGGTATCGAAACACGTCTTTAGGAGAGCGGTTGTGGATAGGGTTCTGAGTTTCAAACAAGGTCGCGTGCCGCTGCTGATCAGCATGCCCCACGCAGGGTTGCGTCTGACCCCGGCGGTCGAGGCCGGGTTGGTTGCTGATGCGCACAACCTGTCGGATACCGACTGGCACATCCCGCAGTTGTATGACTTTGCCGAACAACTGGGTGCCAGCACCCTGGCCGCCGAGTACTCGCGCTTTGTCATCGACCTGAACCGCCCAGCCGACGACAAGCCCTTGTACGCCGGCGCCACCACCGGGTTGTACCCGGCGACGCTGTTCGATGGCACTCCCTTGTTCCGGGAGGGATTGGAGCCTTCGAAAGAAGAGCGCGCCAGGTATCTGCAACAGATCTGGACGCCGTATCACCGCACCTTGCAGCAAGAGCTGACACGGCTTAAGGCGCAGTTCGGCTATGCATTGCTTTTCGACGCCCACTCGATCCGCTCGGTGATCGCGCACCTGTTCGACGGCAAACTGCCGGACTTCAACCTCGGTACCTTCAATGGCGCGAGCTGCGATGCACAGTTGGCCGAGCGGTTGCAGGCGGCGTGCAGCGAGGCGCGTGGCTACAGCCATGTGCTCAATGGGCGCTTCAAGGGTGGGCATATCACCCGTCATTACGGTAATCCGGCAGAACACATCCATGCGGTGCAGCTGGAGCTGGCGCAGTGCACCTATATGGATGAGGTAGCCCCCTTCACTTATCGCGAAGCGCTGGCACGGCCGACCCGGCAAGTGCTCGAGCAATTGCTGCGCACGCTACTGGCGTGGGGAGAGGAGCGTTACCCGGCCTGAATCCGTTGAGCCGTCATCGTTCTGTGGCTCGGGTGGACGCGTAGGATGGTGAGCAGCGCCGAGCAGTGAAGGGTCAGGCAATCCAGTCGTGGGCGCTGCGTAACCCATCAGGCGGTATCGGGTGGTGCACCGGTGGTGGGTTATGGCGCCTTGCATCGAGAATGACCGGCATACCGAGTGCGCCTCCACCCGCCCTACGATTCGCCAGCACGTTCGTCACCGGAGCCTCAATCCCATTCCAGCCGCACCAGTCTCCACTCGCCGTCGTCCTGCCACCATTCGAGCTTCACGTTGACATGCCGTGCGCTGTCGGGGATCAAGCCTTCGGCCCCGGTCAGCGCCACCTGCGCGTCGGTATAGCCTTTGTCGCGGTAGGTGGTATCGATGCGACTGTCCTTGCTCAGGGCGAGTACCTTGACGTTGTTGTGGCGCAGGAACAGCAGGGTCATGGTGCGCTTTGCCCAATCCCGATCATTGGTCTGCTGGGCGAGAAACTCGCCGTGCAACTGCTCGAGCACTGCAGCGGTCTTCTTCGCCTGCAGATTGTCTTGCAGTTGCTGCACGGCCGCTTCGAGCGTGGCCTGCGGGTCATCCTCCGCTGCGCAACCGGCCAGTAGCAGGGCGAACAGGAGGGGCAGGGCAAATTTCCGGATCGGCATGCCGAATTCCTTTTTCATGGTTATGATGCCCGGACGAGCGCAACAGCCCGTTCGACATGCGGGCGGCCCGAGCCTACCTCAAATTTTCCTCAGGAGCGCACCATGCAGACGCTGTATCCGGAGATCAAACCGTACGCCCGTCACGAGTTGGCGGTAGACGCCCCGCACGTTCTCTATGTGGACGAGAGCGGCTCGGCGGATGGTCTGCCGGTGCTGTTCGTGCATGGCGGCCCTGGCGCCGGTTGCGACTCGGCGAGCCGCTGCTATTTCGATCCGAACCTGTATCGCATCGTCACCTTCGATCAGCGTGGTTGTGGCCGCTCCACGCCACACGCCAGCCTGGAGAACAACACCACCTGGGATCTGGTCGCCGACATGGAGCGTATCCGTGAGCACCTGGGCATCGACAAATGGGTGCTGTTCGGCGGCTCCTGGGGTTCGACCCTGTCGCTGGCTTATGCCCAGACTCACCCGGATCGCGTGCATGCGCTGATCCTGCGCGGCATCTTTCTGTGCCGGCCGCAGGAATTTCGCTGGTTCTACCAGGAAGGCGCCAGCCGTCTGTTCCCCGATTACTGGCAGGACTACCTGGCGCCGATTCCGGCCGAGGAGCAGGGCGATCTCATGCAGGCGTTCTACAAGCGCCTGACCGGCGCCGACCAGATTGCCCAGATGCATGCGGCCAAGGCCTGGTCGTGCTGGGAAGGGCGTACCGCCACGCTGCGGCCCAACCCGCAGGTGGTCGATCGTTTCGCCGAAAGCCTGCGGGCGCTGTCGATCGCTCGCATCGAGTGCCACTACTTCGTCAACGACGCCTTCCTCGAACCCGATCAATTACTGCGCGACATGCCGAAGATTGCCCATCTGCCAGGCATCATCGTGCATGGCCGCTACGACGTGATCTGCCCGTTGGACAACGCCTGGGCGCTGCACCAGGCGTGGCCCAACAGCGAGTTGCAGATCATCCGCGAGGCGGGCCACGCCGCCGCCGAGCCGGGCATCGCCGATGCGCTGGTGCGCGCCGCTGACGAGATCGCCCATCGCCTGCTCGACCTGGCGCCGGACGAAGCATGAAGGCATTGCTGCAACGCGTTACCAGTGCTCGGGTCGATGTAGCCGGTGAAACCGTCGGCGCCATCGACCAGGGCCTGCTGGTGCTGGTCGGCGTCGAGCCGCAGGACAACCAGGCCAGTTGCGCCAAGCTGCTGCACAAACTGCTCAACTACCGGGTATTCAGTGACGAAGCGGGCAAGATGAACCTGTCGCTCAAGGATGTTGGCGGTGGTCTGCTGCTGGTTTCGCAGTTCACCCTCGCCGCGGACACGCGCAGCGGCTTGCGTCCCGGATTTTCCACTGCCGCGCCGCCCGCCCTGGGCGAGGCGCTGTTCGACCATCTGCTCGAGCAGGCCCAGGCGCAGCATTCGCAGGTCGCCAGCGGGCGTTTCGGCGCGGACATGCAGGTGCACCTGATCAACGATGGCCCGGTGACTTTTCTGCTGGAGACCTGACATCTCTGCCAGGCCTGGCCTGCTTCTTGCCTTCTCGTTCGCCGCTGGCATGTACTGTTTGTCGCTGATCAGGCGCTGATATCTCGCTATCTGCGTCGATCACGGTTAGCATGCCGCGCCGCCTTTCCGCCCATGGCCTGTCGCCTGCATCATCACGGTGCGTGACCCGGGCGCTTATAACTGTCTGCCCTTCAGGAGCAAGAATGAAAAAGCTTGTCGCCTCACTGCTGTTATCCGTCTGCGCCTTCACCGGCCTCGCCCAGGCTGGCGTCATCGACGACGCGGTCAAGCGCGGTACCCTGCGCGTGGGCATGGATCCGACCTACATGCCGTTCGAAATGACCAACAAGCGTGGCGAGATCATCGGCTTCGAAGTCGACCTGCTCAAGGCCATGACCAAGGCCATGGGCGTCAAGCTGGAGCTGGTGTCCACCTCCTATGACGGCATCATCCCGGCGCTGCTGACCGACAAGTTCGACATGATCGGTTCGGGCATGACCCTGACCCAGGAGCGCAACCTGCGCATCAACTTCTCCGAGCCCTTCATCGTGGTCGGCCAGACCCTGCTGATCCGCAAGGAGCTGGCAGACAAGGTCAAGAGCTACAAGGATCTGAACAGCGCCGACTACCGCATTACCTCGAAAGTCGGCACCACCGGTGAGATGGTCGCCAAGAAGCTGATCGCCCAGGCCAAGTACAGCGGCTTCGACAACGAGCAGGAAGCGGTGATGGACGTGGTCAACGGCAAGGCCGATGCCTTCATCTACGACGCCCCGTACAACGTCGTCGCGGTGAACAAGGCCGGCGCCGGCAAGCTGGTGTTTCTCGACGAGCCCTTTACCTTCGAACCCCTGGCCTTCGGTCTGAAGAAGGGTGACTACGACAGCATCAACTGGATCAACAACTGGTTGCACCAGATCCGCGAAGACGGCACCTACGATCGGATCCATGACAAGTGGTTCAAGAACACTAACTGGCTGAAGGACATGGACTAAAAGCAGCCGTAAGCTGCAAGCTCGAAGCTTCGAGTAAAAGCAAGAGCAACAGCTGGATGCGGCAGGTCGGGTTCTTCGGCCCAATCTGCCTTTTGCCTGTATAGCGGGATTCATCGTGACTAGAAAACAACGCCGAACCTGGCCCTGGCACCTGCTGACCGGTCTGATCCTGGTCGTGGCTGCCGTGCTGATCTGGTATTCCACCTCGCTGATCGCCTATGAATGGCGCTGGAACCGCATTCCCCAGTACTTCGCCTATCATGCCGAAGAGGCTCAGCGGGCGGCCGACTACGGCCGCGTCGAGAGCGTCAGCCGGCAAGGTGACGACGCCCTGGTCACGCTGCTTGGCGAAAGCGGTGAGCAACAGCAACTGAGCGTGGCAAGCGACAGCCTGCAGTTCAGCGAGGGCGACGATGTCGCCGAAGGCGATGTCATCGGCGTCAATCGTCACTGGGCCGCCGGGCCCTTGCTCTGGGGCCTCTGGACGACCCTGTGGATATCCGTGGCGGCGGGCGTATTCGGTCTGCTGATCGGCCTGGTCACCGGCCTTTGCCGGCTCTCGGCCAACCCGACGCTGCGCGACCTGTCGACGATCTACGTCGAGTTGGTGCGCGGTACACCGTTGCTGGTGCAGATTTTCATTTTCTATTTCTTCATCGGCACGGTGCTCGATCTGTCTCGCGAGTTCGCCGGGGTAGCGGCACTGGCACTGTTCACTGGCGCATACGTGGCTGAGATCGTGCGTGCTGGCGTGCAGTCCATCGTCCGTGGCCAGGATGAAGCGGCACGCTCCCTGGGCTTGAGCGCTGCGCAATCGATGCGCCACGTGATTCTGCCGCAGGCGTTCAAGCGTGTGCTGCCGCCGCTGGCCGGGCAGTTCATCAGCCTGGTCAAGGACACCTCGCTGGTCTCGGTGATCGCCATTACCGAGCTGACCAAGAGCGGCCGCGAAGCCATCACCACCTCGTTCTCCACCTTCGAGATCTGGTTCTGCGTGGCTGCGCTCTATCTGGTAATCAACCTGCCGTTGTCGCAGATCGCCAACCGCCTGGAACGGAGGCTCGCGCAAAGTGATTGAAGTCCGTGATCTGATCAAGGTGTTCGACGCCCGCGGCCAGCAGGTGCGCGCTGTCGACGGTGTCACTACCCAGGTGGCGCGTGGTGAAGTGCTGGTGGTGATCGGCCCGTCGGGTTCCGGCAAGTCGACCTTCCTGCGCTGCCTCAATGGCCTGGAAGAACTGGATGAAGGTTCGGTAAGCATCGACGGCCTCGACCTGGCCAAGCCGAAAACCGATATCAACGCCTACCGCCGCGAAGTCGGCATGGTGTTCCAGCATTTCAACCTGTTCCCGCACATGACCGTGCTGGAGAACCTGTGCCTGGCGCAGAAAGTGGTGCGCAAGCGCGGTAAGGCCGAGCGTGAGGCCAAGGCTCGGGCGTTGCTGGACAAGGTCGGCATCGGCCAGAAGGCCGGCGAGTTTCCGTCGCGCCTGTCCGGCGGCCAGCAGCAGCGTGTGGCCATTGCCCGCGCCCTGTGCATGGATCCCAAGGTGATGTTGTTCGACGAACCGACCTCGGCCCTCGACCCGGAAATGGTCGGTGAGGTGCTCGACGTGATGAAGCAACTGGCCCTGGAAGGCATGACCATGGTCTGCGTCACCCACGAAATGGGCTTCGCCCGTGAAGTGGCGGATCGTGTGCTGTTCTTCGATCACGGCAAGCTGCTGGAGGACGCACCACCTGCCGAGTTCTTCGCCCAGCCGAAGGATCCAAGAGCGCAGGCTTTTCTGCGCCAGGTGTTATAGCGCCACGGCCTTCGGCCCCGGATTACGCCTGCGGCTAATCCAGGCTACGTTCTGGATCGGGGCGCGTAGCCTACCCGTAGGATGGGTGAAACCCATCAATTGCCGATGGGTTACACCCATCCTACGAATGTCTGCTTCTGCCTTTTTCGCGGTTGTATAAGCAATGGCTGCATTCGGCGCATCTGAATAAGCCCCCAGCAGGTTTTTAGAACCATTCATGTCCGTTAAAGTCCTACTAACCTGACTTTTCAGTATGAGGACTTTTCAGGCGTGAAAACCGTTTTAACCCTGCTGGCTGCTGTGGTTACCCTGCCGGCAATGGCCAACCAGCCGACCCTGTACGGTCGCTACGAATACATTCAACTTCCGCAGATCGGCCAGACACTCAAGGCCAAGATGGACACGGGGGCCATGACCGCATCGCTGTCGGCCCGCGATATCGAGCAATTCCAGCGTGACGGTGAAGGCTGGGTACGTTTTCGCCTGGCCATCGACGAGGCCGACGATCAGGTCTTCGAAAAGCCCCTGGCACGTGTCACCGAGATCAAGAATCGCGCCGAGGAGGGCAGCGCCGGCGAGCCTTCCTACTCCGCGCGTCCGGTGGTCGATATGGACATCTGTCTGGGCGAAGAGAAGCGCACCATCGAGGTCAATCTCACCGACCGCAGCCATTTCGACTATCCATTGCTGATCGGCGCGAGCGCCATTCGCAAGCTGGACGCGGCCATCGATCCGGCCAACCGCTACACCGCCGAGCGGCCTCAGTGCTGAACCGCTGAGCGGCGCGCCCTATTCGCTCACTCAGGCGTGATTCTTGCCTCGGAATGGCACATTGCCACGGCGTTGTGTGTTCGTGGTACCTGTTTCGAGGTGGGGTATGTGGGGATTGCTCAAACCGGGTGTACGCGTGTTGGAACGCGTCAGTTTTACCCGCAAGTTCCAGTTGCTGTTCGTGCTGTTTGTCATCCCCCTGGGCTATGCGCTGTGGGTGATGCTGAGCAGCAACCTGCAGCGAATCGAGGCGCTGGGCCACGAGTTTGACGGCATGCAGGGCGTTCATGCCCTCGGTGTAGTGGAGCAGGAACTGCTCGAACAGCGCTTTCTGCTGGCCCGCTGGAAGGGTAATGACAAGGCTGCCGAAAGCCTGTTGCATGAGCGTAGCAAAGCCCTCGACGAGGCGCTGGCAGTGGCCTCCGAGCAACTGAAACTGACGCCCCTGAGCGACGAAACCCAGCGTCAGCTGGAGGCCTTGCAGGCATCGTTGGGGGAGCTGGATCTGGATGTGCTGGGTAAAATGGCACTGCTCGATGCTCTGGAGCGTTACCAGAACACACTGTCCCACCTGGTGGTGCTGCGTGAGCTGGTGGCGACCGACAGTGGTCTGATACTGGATCCGTATCTCGACACCTACCTGATGATGGAGCAACTGACGTTCACCCTGCCGCGTCTGGCGGAAAATCTCGGCAGCTTTGCCAGTCAGGGTTATGGCTCCCTGGTGGCGCAACACTTCACCCTGCAAAACCGTGTGCTGGTGCGTGACCTGCGCCGTTCTCTGGAACAATCTGGTGCGCAGATAAGCAAGGCGCGCACCGCTTTGGAGCGCAGCTCTCCGGCTGCCATGCTGCGTTTGCAGCAGCCCTTCGCGCAGGCCGAGCAGGGCCTGCAGCATTTCCTCGGTGAAATCGACCGCGACATGTTCGAGGCCAGCCCCATGGTGCTGCAGCCTGCGCAGTTCGTGGAGCAGGTGCAAACCCTGGAGGAACAATTGCGGGCGCTGCGCCAGGCGGTGTTCGAGCAGTTCAACGCGAGCCTTGGCGATTATCGGAGTCAGGCCCAGCAGAACATGCTGCACACTGTGCTGATCTTCGCCGCGCTGACCATGCTGGCGCTGTACCTGCTGTTGTGCCTCAACGCCTCCATCCACCGTAGCACCACCGGTATCATCCAGGCTGCCGAAGGCCTGCGCGACGGTGATCTGCGGGTACGCATGCATGTGCACGGCGCCGATGATCTGGCGGCGATCTCCACGGCACTGAACAGCGCGGTAGGCCAGTTGCGCGACTCGATGCAGGGCGTTGGCCGCGAAGGTCAGCACCTCGACGAGACGGTTCAGGGCCTTGGCAGCCAGGCCAGCAGTTCGCTGGCAGCGGTCGAGCAGCAACAGGCGCAGATGAGCCAGATCGCCACGGCGGCCACGCAGATGGCGGCCACCGCGCAGAGCGTGGCACAAAGCTGCGAGCAGGCCGCCCAGGAGGCCGAGCAAACCCGCGAGATCGCCAACCAGAGCAACCAGCGCAGTGCCCGCACCAGCGCCAGCATGCGTGAGCTCAGCGGTCGTCTGGCCGGTAGCGCGACGACGCTGCAGCAACTGCGCAAGCAGACCGAGCAGATCACCCGGGTGGTCGATGTGATCAAGGGTATCGCCGAACAGACCAACCTGCTGGCGCTCAACGCGGCCATCGAGGCGGCGCGCGCGGGTGAGCAGGGCCGCGGCTTTGCCGTGGTCGCCGACGAGGTGCGTTCGCTGTCGCAGCGTACGCAGAACTCCACGGCGGAAATCGCTCAGACGGTGGGCGATCTGCACAAGGTGGTAGGCCAGTCGGTCGCCGAAATGGAGCAGGCCATGCAGCAGGCCGAGGGCGATGTAGGCAACGTGCTGGCGATGAGTGCGGATCTCGACGGCATCGTCGAGTCGGTGCAGCGGGTCAGCGACCGCCTGGCGCAGATCGCTACCGCCGCCGAGCAACAGGCCGCCACCGCCGATGAGGTGAGCCACAACATCCAGCAGGTCGACCACGCAGCCAGTGCACTGCTCGATGGCGCACGCATGGTCAGTAATGCCAGCGAGCAACTGCGCCGTGGCAGTGAAACCCTGGCGCAGAACACCGGTCGCTTCCGCGTGGATTGATACCGTCGCGGCACTGCTGCTCAGAAAACGACCGCTTCTCTGCAGGCCATACAGACTGTGGCCTGCAGTGACTATTCCCAGGGTTGTCCACAGGTTATTCCACGGGAACTGTGTATGATGTCGAGTCTTGTATCGCTTCGTTTCGACCTCTTCAATGGCAAGAAAAGTCAAGCGAATACAGCGGGTTGTAAGTCTTCTAGCTGACCTGTTCGAAAATTGAACAGCTTCCTGCAAGCCACGTCGGCCATGCCTCGCCGCCTGCCATCCCAAGCTTATCCACAGATTGTTCCACTGCAATTGTGCATAGCTGTTTGCCTGGCTTCAGGTGTGCTGAACGGCATTTACATGAATGGTTGGATTCTTGACTATTTTCAGAGTCTTACGGGGGTGATCATAAAATGTACGATGCTTCGCAGGTTGCATGTTCCGTGGCATAGCGAGGCTCATACAATGCTTATCCACAGCTTCGCCCACCTGAACTGTGCATGGATACTTCATGCGAATCATGCATTTATCTATTGACTAAAACTCAGCTATTACAGTGGCTTGGCTGCTTTCGGACTGAGGGTAAGTCATTGGTCAAATAATGATCGTAGGGCTTTGATACCTATGGATAGTGGGCTGTAGCGGTTCATGCCAAGCTTATCCACAGATTGATCCACCTGTTTTGTGTATAGCGGCCAAGGGTGTCGGCTCTTGACGATAAGAGTGGCCTTCACGCAGGCTCCGGAGCCCGAGCCGCAAGGATGCCAATCATGGCGACCATCCTGATCGTCGAAGATGAAGCCGCAATTGCCGATACCCTGGTGTATGCCCTGCAAGCCGAGGGGTTCACTACCCGCTGGTCGACCCTTGCTGGGGAGGCGTTGACCCTGCTGGAGCGTGAGCCCTTCGACCTGGTGATTCTCGATGTCGGTCTGCCGGATATCAGCGGCTTCGAAGCCTGCAAACGGCTGCGGCGCTTTTCCGAGGTGCCGGTGATGTTTCTCACCGCACGCAATGATGAGATCGACCGCGTGGTGGGCCTGGAAATCGGCGCCGACGATTATGTGGTCAAGCCCTTCAGCCCGCGCGAAGTGGCGGCACGGGTCAAAGCCATTCTCAAGCGGGTCGGCCCTCGCGAGGCTGCCACGAAGACGGTCGGTGGGCCGTTCCGGATCGACAACGAGCGGGTGCGTATCGATTACCACGGCCATACCCTGAGCCTGACTCGCCTGGAGTTCCAACTGCTGCAATGCTTGTTGGGGCAACCGGAGCGTGTGTTCAGCCGCGAGCAACTGCTCGATGCCCTGGGCGTGTCGGCAGATGCCGGCTACGAACGCAATATCGATAGCCACATCAAAAGCCTGCGCGCCAAGCTGCGCCAGGTCGCGCCGCAGGCAGAGCCGATCCAGACGCACCGTGGCCTGGGCTATAGCCTGAAGCTGGAGTAGGTCAGATGCCCACCTCCCAGGAGTTTCGCTGATGCCGCTCGGGGTACGTATTTTCCTGGTGTATTTCCTGTTCGTCGGTTTGTCCGGCTGGTTCGTGCTGAGCACGGTGATGGATGAAATCCGCCCCGGCGTGCGCCAGTCCACCGAGGAAACCCTGGTCGACACCGCGCACCTACTGGCGGAAGTCCTGCGTGAAGACGTCAAATCAGGTCACCTGGCCCAGGGACGATTGCCCGAACTGCTCAAGGCCTATGGGCGGCGTCAGCCCCAGGCGCAGATCTGGGGTGTGCCGAAGAACCAGGTCAATCACCGCATCTACGTCACCGACGATCAGGGCATCGTGCTGCTCGACTCCAGCGGCCTGGCGGTGGGCCAGGATTACTCGCGCTGGAACGATGTCTACCTGACCCTGCGTGGTCGCTACGGCGTACGCTCGACCCGAGAAGATGCCAGCGATCCGGATTCCTCGGTGATGTACGTGGCGGCGCCCATCGTCGACGACGGGCGCATTCTCGGCGTGGTGTCGGTGGCCAAGCCGAATCGCACGCTGCAGCCCTATATCGAACGCTCACAGCGGCGTCTCGGCTGGTTGGGGGCCGGGCTGATCGGCCTGGGTTTGCTGATCGGCGGGCTACTCAGCTGGTGGCTCAGTGGCTCGCTGCGTCGCCTGACCCGTTATGCACAGGCTGTCAGCGAGGGGCAGCGGGCCGAATTGCCCCTGGTACGCGGCGGTGAACTCGGGCAACTGGCCCAGGCGGTGGAACGCATGCGCACCGAACTGGAGGGCAAGGCCTACGTCGAGCGCTACGTGCACACCCTCACCCATGAATTGAAAAGCCCGCTGGCGGCGATTCGCGGTGCGGCCGAGCTGCTGGAAACCGATATGCCCGAGGCCCAGCGCCAGCGCTTCGTGGCCAATATCGCGGAGGAGAGCGAGCGCCTGCAGAACCTCGTCGAGCGCTTGCTGCACCTGGCTCAGGTCGAACAGCGGCAGGGCCTGGAAGAACGAGTGGCGGTGGCGCTGCAACCGCTGATCGACAGCCTCGTGCAGGCACAGATGGCGCGTATCGAACGCGGCGGCGTACGTGTGGACAACCAGGTGGCAGCCGACCATACGGTGCCCGGCGAGCGCTTCCTGCTCCGTCAGGCGCTGGCCAACCTGCTCGACAACGCTCTGGATTTCACGCCGCCGGGCGGGCTGATCCGGTTTTCCAGCGAGAGCGGTAATGCTCATCTGCAGGTACGTCTGTTCAACCAGGGGGCGGCGATTCCAGATTACGCACTGCCGCGCCTGACGGAGCGCTTCTACTCCCTGGCGCGGCCGGCTACCGGGCGCAAGAGCACCGGCCTGGGGCTCAATTTCGTACAGGAAGTGGTTGACCTGCATGGTGGTACGCTGCTGATCGGCAATGTCGACGGTGGCGTCGAGGTGTGCTTGAGTTTTCCGCGCTGATTCCCCGGCAAGCGATTTCCGACCTGCAGCAATCACCTCGCGACGACTGTTTTATCCCCATGATACGGGCGCGTTGAGTTTGGCTATGCTGAGCTGATCGCCAATCGACCGGTACAGGAAGAACGCGCATGAAAAAGACCGTGGCAGATGTGCTGAAGGGCAAGTCCTACACCGATGTATACAGCGTCACCCTCTCCACCTCGGTATTCGACGCGGTGAAGCTGATGGCCGAGAAAGGTATCGGTGCACTGGTGGTGCTCGAAGGCGAGCGTCTGGCTGGCATCGTCAGCGAGCGCGATTACGTGCGCAAGATCGTCGTGCTGGAGCGCTCGGCGACGGATCTCAAGGTCAGTGACATCATGACCGCCAAGGTCATCACCGTATCGCCCAAGGAGGACAGCCAGCGCTGCATGGAGCTGATGACCAGCGGCCGCCTTCGCCACCTGCCGGTGGTGGACGACGGCCAACTGGTCGGCCTGTTGTCGATCGGTGACCTGGTGAAGGACATCATTAGCGCCCAGGAAAACCTGATCCAGCACCTGGAGCAGTACATCCGCGGTGAGTAATGCTCACTGTCGCGAGCAGCCAATGATCACGTAGCTGCCTTGCCGGCGAATCGCCGGCAAGGGCTAGGCCTCCTACGATCGAGCCGCTGTTCGCACAATTGCCACACAATCTCCATCTTCGCTCCACGCTGCCTCCACGGGGCGTGGCCAGACTGCGTGCATCCCAACTGCACGGAGCGCTGTGCCATGAACCGAAGCCTGTTCCTGAAACTGGGCACCATTGCCCTGCTGATTCTGTTGTTGATGATCCCTCTGCTGCTGATCGATGGCCTGGTGAACGAACGTCAGAGCCTGCGCAATGACGTGTTGCGCGACATCGCCCGCAGTTCCAGTTACCAGCAACAGATCACCGGGCCGATCCTGGTGGTGCCCTACAGCAAGACGGTGCAGCAGTGGAAAACCGTAGCGGGTTCCAGCGAGCGCTATCTGGAGAAAGGCGTCGAGCTGGGGCGCCTGTACTTCCTGCCGGAGCGTTTTGCCCTCGACGGCGATGTGCGTACCGAGCTGCGCTACCGCGGTATCTACCAGGCACGTCTGTATCACAGCGACAGCCAGGTCAGTGGCGAATTCAAGGTGCCGGCCCATTACGGCGTCAGCGATGTCGAGGCCTATCGGTTCGATGATCCCTTCATTGCCGTCGGCATCAGCGATGTGCGCGGGATCGGCAATGACCTCAAATTGCAGCTCAATGGTGCCAGCCTGAGCTTCGAGCCGGGCAGTGGTGACGACCGTTTCGGCAGTGGTGTGCACGTACCGTTACCGGCGCATGATGGCCGCGACGAGCAGACCCTGGTCTTTGCCTTCGACCTGAAACTGCAGGGCACCGAGCAACTGAGCATCACCCCGGTCGGCCGCGAAAGTCAGGTGACCTTGCGTTCGGACTGGCCGCACCCGAGTTTCGTCGGCGAATACCTGCCGAGCCAACGCGAAGTGACCGAGCAGGGTTTCACTGCCAACTGGCAGACCAGCTTCTTCGCCACCGACATGCAGGAAGCGCTGAGCGCCTGCGTCAGCGGCTCCTGCTCGGCAATGCAGAATCGCGTGTTCGGGGTGAGCTTCATCGAGCCGGTGGATCAGTACCTCAAGGCCGACCGGGCGATCAAGTACGCGCTACTGTTCGTCACCCTGACCTTCGCCGTGTTCTTCCTCTTCGAAGTGCTCAAGCGCCTGGCCGTGCACCCGGTGCAGTACGCCCTGGTGGGCCTGTCGCTGGCGCTCTTCTACCTGCTGTTGCTGTCGCTCTCCGAGCACCTGGGTTTTGCCATCGCCTATGGATTGTCCGCCCTGGGCTGCGTGGCGCTGAACATCTTCTACGTCAGCAGCGTGCTGCGCAGCTGGTCGCGAGGCGGTGCCTTCGGCGTATTGCTGGCCGCCTTGTACGGGCTGCTCTACGGCTTGCTCGGCGCCGAAGACTATGCCCTGCTGATGGGTTCGCTGCTGGTGTTCGGCGTACTGGGCTGTGTGATGGTGCTGACCCGCAAGCTCGATTGGTATGGCGTGGGTCGCCCGGCTGCCAGCGAAACCGTGGTCACCCCCTGACACCCTGCCGGGGCGTGCCAAGCGCACGCCCCTTGGAGATCGATATGCGACGCTTACTGCAATTTTCCGCCTGTTTCGCTCTGGGGCTCTGTATTGCCGGCGTGCTGCTGATCGGCATGATGCTCGTCGGCCGCTTCGACTGGATCGAGCTACTGATGCTCAGCGGCTGGCCCTTCGCCCAACTCGGTTTGCAGACGTTGCCGGCGCCATTCTGGAACGCCCTGGCCGGGGTGACCGATGCACCCGCGAACGCCACCGTACAGTCGTTTCTGCAACTGTGCGTGGCGATGATGCAGATCGCCCTGCTGTTCGCTCTGGGCTTCTTCCACCTGTGGTACCGGCGATGAGCGGGTGCGTCGGGCTGCGCGAAGAGCGCCGCGCGGGGCGACAACTGGCGCGCAGCATTGCCCTGTTGTTTCCCGCGCCTTGCCCGGTACGCCGCGATGGCAACGCAGGCCGTTTTTCAACGGTCTGTTAAAGCGATGGCGCCTGCTGCCGTCGGCGCCATCCGGCCAGGCGTTTTTCCAGGGCCTTGAGGCTGTCGATCTGCTGTTTGCGGGCGCGGCTGAACAGGATCAGCGCCAGCTCGGCGGTCACCAGGGCGTCGGCGCTGGCGTGGTGACGTTGTTGTACCTGCAGGCCGAAATGCTTCGTCCAGTCGTCCAGACCACCGTTGCGGATTTGCGCCTGGGGGCAGAGCAGGGGCGCCAGTTCGGCGACGTCGAAGAACGGATGGCGCAGGCGCAGGTTCAGGGTGTCCTTCAGGGCGCGGCCGAGCATGCGCTTGTCGAAGCCGGCGTGGAAGGCCAGCAGCGGGCTGTCGCCGAGAAACTCCATGAACGCCAGCAGCGCTTCATCCGGTTCGATGCCGGCGGCGATGGCGCTGGGCGCCAGGCCGTGGATCAGAACGCTGGCGCTGACCTGATGATCGTCACGGTGCAGGGTGCATTCGAATTGCTGGCCGAGCTGGATGGCGCCGTTGTCGATGACCACGGCACCAATCGACAGCACCTGGTCGCGCTTCATGTCCAGCCCGCTGGTTTCCAGGTCGAGTACCACCAGGCGCTGGCGCGTCAGTGGTGTGTCGTCAGGCACTGCCGGCGCGGGTAGCGCGTCGCGACGGCGTTGTTGTTCGGGAGGCAGGGTTGTGTGGCGGCGGGTCAGCCAGGTGAGTGCATTCATAGCTGATAGCGTAGCGTCAGGCTGCTTTGCAAGCGCTGGGCCTGACGAAAGGATTCACGGAGGATGCGCCGATCCAGATGGTTGAGGCTGTCCGGGTCGAGGCGGTTGGAGTACGGCTGGGACTGGCGCGCCTGCAGTTGGTGCTGTTGCAGGCGAGTCTGCTGGATGAAGTGATAGGCCTCTTCATAGGCGGCGCCATCCAGCGGATCGATCACCCCGCGGCCGATCAGCTCACGCAGGCGCTGCTGGGTATTGCAGGTCTTTATGCCATGGGCCAGAGCCAGCAGGCGGGCGCCGTCGACGAAGGGGGTCAGTCCTTGGGATTTCAGATCCAGGGTGTCTTTCTCGGCGCCGCGGCGGGCCACCACGAAATCCCGAAAGCGCCCAACGGGTGGCCGCTGGCGCAGGGCGTTTTCGGCCATCATGCGCTGGAACAGGCTGTTATCGGCAATCTGCCCGAGCAATTCATCGCGCAGTTTTTCGCAGCCACTGGCATCGCCCCACACCGCGCGCAGGTCGAAGTAGATGGTCGAGGCCAGGAGGTTTTCCGGCGAGGCTTCGCGCACGAAACCGGCGAAGCGTCGCGACCACTCCTGGCGCGACAGACACAGCTGCGGGTTGCCGGCCATGATGTTGCCCTTGCACAGGCTGAACCCGCAGTGTGCCAGGCGCTGATTGATTTCCATGGCCAGGGGTAGCAGGCGGCCACGAATCGCCGCCGCCTCTGCGCCGTCTGCCGCTTCGAAGAGAATGCCGTTGTCCTGGTCGGTATGCAGGGTCTGTTCGCGGCGCCCTTCGCTGCCGAAACACAGCCAGGTGAAGGGTATGCCTGGGTCGCCCAGCTCCTCGAGGGTCAGTTCGATCACCCGGCATACGGTGTGGTCATTGAGCAGGGTGACGATATGGGTGATCTGGCTGGCACTGGCACCGTGGGCGAGCATGCGGTCGACCAGTTGGCGTATGTCTTCACGCAGCGCGGCGAGGGTTTCCACGCGGCCGGCGTGGCGGATGGTACGCGCCAGGTGCACCAGATCGACACGCTGCAGGGAAAACAGATCGCGCTCGGAGACCACGCCACACAGCTGGCCCTGTTCCACCAGGCAGACGTGGGCGATATGCCGTTCGGTCATGGCGATGGCGGCATCGAAGGCGCTGGCGCTCGGCGGCAGATGGAACGGCGCCTGGGTCATCAGGCTGCTGATCGGCTGCTCCAGCGAACTGCCGTCCGCCACCGCGCGGCGCAGGTCACGCAGGGTGAAGATGCCTAGTGGACGCTGGCCAGGGTCGACGATGACGATGCTGCCGACCTGCTGCTCGTGCATCAGTCGCACAGCATCGCGCAATGGCATATTCGGTGCGCAGGAAATCGGCTGGCGCATGGCCAGCTCGCCGAGGCGGGTATCGAGCGAATATTGCGAGCCGAGTGTTTCCACCGCGCGCATTTGCACCTGCTGGTTGACCTGCTCGAGCAGGCTGCTGACGCCGCGCAGGGCGAAATCCCGCAGTGACGTGGACTGCGCGAACAGGCGGACGAAGGCCGCCTTGTCGAGCAACAGGCAGAAGGTGTCTTCGGCGGCCAGGTGAGCGGTACGTGTCGCCCGCTCGCCGATCAGCGCGGCCATGGGAAAGCACTCGCCGCTGGTGATCTCGAAGGTGGTTTCCGTGCCGCGCCGTGCCGAGTGAGGGCGCTGGCCGTGCACACGCCCTTGTTTGACGATGTAGAGGTGCTGCACCGGGCCATCGTCCGGGTGGACGATGGTGTCGTCCTCACCATAGAAGCGCAGCTGACAATGCTCGACCAGGTAGGCGAGGTGGGCGGTATCCATCTGGTTGAAGGGCGGAAACTTCTGCAGAAACTCCATGGTGCCGTGGATGTTCTGCCGCACCGCGGTCTTGCCGGCCTGGACGAAGTCGTCCGCTGGTTTCATCGCTCGTTTCCTTTTTGTTCTTGTGGCGACATGGTGGCGGCCTGGGGCAGGAATCGACATAGGACGTAAGTCTAGGGTCTGTTCCCGCCACCTGCTTTTTATCGATTGTCACGAGATTGCAGCGGCCTGTCGTGAACCTCTGCGGTTGTTTGGCGTCCTGTTTTGTCTGGGACGTATTTTTAGAGCATCCGGATGGTTTCATTTTTGTTCCGGATACAGAGGAGAAGCATCAATGAGCGGCAACTTTCCTGGCCGGGTTCTGGCCCTTGGGCTTGGCATCATCCTGAGTTGCAGCGCCAGCGCGCAGCAGAAGCCCATCGAGCTTATCGGCATCAACGTGGCCGGTGCGGCATTCGCCAGTTCGCACATTCCCGGCAAGCACGGTACCAACTTCTTCTTCCCTCCACCCGGTTACTACACCCAGTGGCAGCAGAAAGGCATCAGCTGGATACGCTTCTCCATCCAGTGGGAGCGCCTGCAGCCCGAGGCCAACGGTGAGTTCGACGAGAGCTATGCCAGGCTTATCGACAAGACCCTGGCCGAGGCTCACCAGAGCGGTATCGAGGTGATGCTCGATGTCCACAACTACGGGCGTTACTACGGCAAGGTGATCGGTACCGACGACGTGCCAATCTCCGCCTATCAGAACCTGATGGAGCGTATCGCCGCACGTTGGGGCGACAATCCCGCGGTGTATTCCTATGACCTGATGAACGAGCCCTACGGTGCGGCCAACACGTTCTGGCCAGCGGTGGCTCAGGCAGGCATCGATGGGGTGCGCAAGCACGATTCGCGCAATGCCGTGTACGTGGAGGGGGCGCAATACTCCTCGGCGACCCAGTGGCCCAAACTCAACGATGCCTTGCTGGATCTGAAGGATCCGGCAGACAACATCGTCTATTCCGCGCATATGTACATCGATCCTGACAGCAGTGGCAGTTACCAGCAGGCCCTGGCCGCCGACCTCGATCCGCAGATCGGCGTCAAGCGCATCGAGCCCTTCGTCAACTGGCTGATCAAGCACAACAAGAAGGGCCATATCGGCGAGTTCGGCGTGCCGGCCGAGGACGAGAGCGGCCTGGTAGCGCTGGATCACACGCTCGCCTACCTGCAGAAGCATTGCATTCCCTTCACTTACTGGGCGGCAGGGCCGTCGTGGGGCAAGCACAAGCTGTCGATCGAACCGATCAAGGGCGAGGATCGCCCGCAGTGGGCGGTGCTACAGAAGTACCTGGGCGGCGGTAACTGCACCAGTATCGGCCCGGGAACCTGAGCCTCGGCTCGATGCTCTGATCGGCGTGGCGGCATTCGAGTCGCCGCCACCTTCCACGCTGGACTTCATCTCAAGGATGCACGCATGACAAACCGCAATCTGTGGGTGGATTACGCCAAGGCCGTCGGCATCCTGCTGGTGGTCTATGGCCATGTGGTGCGTGGCCTGCTCAACGCTGAAATCATCACCGAGAACGTGGCCTTCCATGAGCTGGTGGACAGCATCATCTACACCTTTCACATGCCGCTGTTCTTTTTTCTGTCCGGGCTGTTCTTCTGGCATTCGCTGAACAACCGCGGCAGCGGTGGGCTGTTCTGCAACAAGATCGATACCATCTTCTATCCCTTCGTGCTCTGGTCGCTGCTGCAAGGCAGCATCGAAGTGGTGCTGGCGCGCTACACCAACGGCGGTGTGGGGATGGGCGAAGTGCTGGCGCTGCTGTGGTCGCCACGGGCGCAGTTCTGGTTCCTGTATGCGCTGTTCGCCGCCTTCTGCCTGGCGATTCTGCTCTATCGCCGTTTTTCCACCCGGGCCTTCCTGCCGTTGCTGGTACTCAGCGCGCTGTTCTACCTGCTGCAACAGTGGACGCCACGTGTCGCGGCACTGGTGTTCCTGGCGCAGAACTTCGTGTTCTTCGCCCTGGGCATCTGGTTCAACCAGATTCGTGACGGCATCGAGGCGCGCGCCTCGGCATTCGCGCTGGGCAGCGGCCTGGCCTTCGTCGTGGCGCAGTATCTGTTCCACGGCCCGCTTGGCCTGACCTACGCGGATCGTGGCGCGGCCTCGCTGGTCGTGGCCTTCATCGGCATTCTGCTCAGTGTCAGCCTGTGCATGGTGCTGGCGCGTCGACCGATGGATTGGGTGCTGACCCTGGGTGCGCTGTCAATGCCGATCTTCCTCATGCATATCCTCGCTGGCAGCGGCATGCGTGTGATGCTGAGCAAGTTCCTGGGCATCAACGACGACACCCTGCATATCGTCGCAGGCTGTCTGGCCGGGGTGCTGCTGCCGATCGTCGCGGCGAAGATTCTCGAAGCGCTCAACATCAATTGGCTCTACGAGACACCCAAGCGTTTCTCCGTTTACCGCTGGCGGCAGCGCCGCGTTGCGGTACAACCGGCAGGGTGACGCGCACAGTTTCGTAGGGTGGGTCAGGCGCCTGTTGTATATGGGAGCGTGTGGTGATTTCCGTGGCGCCGTAACCCACCATTGGCGCAACGCCGACTATCGCCTGGTGGGGTACGCGACGCGTCGAGAACTCTGGTGTTTGGAAGTCATGGGTATTGCGTCGCTAACCTGCTACGGGTTGTGCGCGGTTCCGTAGGGTGGGTTAGGCGCCTGTTTATATGGGAAGCGTATGGTGATTTCCGCGGCGCCGTAACCCACCATTGGCGCAACACCGACTATCGCCTGGTGGGTTACGCGACGCTTCTAGAGCGGTGTTGTTTGAAGTCGCAAGGCATTGCGTCGCTCACCTGCGCGACCCGATCCACCCTACGGGAGGGTCTTCTGATCTGGAAAAAGAAAACCGCCGAAAGGCGGTTTTCTTTTTTTCACGGACGTTTAACGCGCCAGGCTGGCTTTCAGCTCGCGGCGGCGGCGGTGCAGCACCGGTTCGGTATAGCCGTTGGGTTGTTTGCTGCCTTCGAGCACCAGCTCCAGGGCCGCCTGAAAGGCGATGTTGCCGTCGAAGTCTGGCGCCATCGGGCGGTACAGCGGGTCGCCTTCGTTCTGCCGGTCGACCACCGGAGCCATGCGCTTGAGGCTTTCCAGCACCTGCGCCTCGTTAACCACACCATGGCGCAGCCAGTTGGCCAGCAACTGGCTGGAAATACGCAGGGTGGCGCGGTCTTCCATCAGGCCGACGTCGTTGATGTCCGGCACCTTGGAGCAGCCGACACCCTGGTCGATCCAGCGCACCACGTAACCGAGAATGCCCTGGGCGTTGTTGTCCAGCTCGTTGCGGATTTCGGAGGCAGACCAGTCGGTGCTTGGCGCCAGGGGAATGCTGAGGATTTCATCCAGCGAGGCCGGCGTGCGCTTGGCCAGTTCGGCCTGGCGCGCGAACACGTCGACCTTGTGGTAGTGCAGCGCGTGCAAGGTGGCGGCGGTCGGCGAGGGTACCCAGGCGGTGTTGGCGCCGGCCAGCGGGTGGCCGATCTTCTGTTCCAGCATCGCGGCCATCAGATCGGGCATGGCCCACATGCCCTTGCCGATCTGGGCGCGACCCTGCAGGCCGGTGGCCAGGCCGACGTCGACGTTGTTGTTCTCGTAGGCGCTGATCCACTTCTCGCTTTTCATGGCCGCCTTGCGCACCACGGCGCCAGCTTCCATGGAGGTGTGGATTTCGTCACCGGTGCGGTCGAGGAACCCTGTGTTGATGAACACCACGCGCTCGCTGGCCGCGGCGATACAGGCCTTGAGATTGACCGTGGTGCGCCGCTCCTCGTCCATGATGCCGACCTTGAGCGTATTGAGTGGCAGGCCCAGCACCTCTTCGACACGGCCGAACAGTTCACTGGTGAAGGCGACTTCTTCCGGGCCATGCATCTTCGGTTTGACGATGTACACCGAGCCGGTGCGGGTGTTGGCGCGGCTGGTGTTGCCATTGAGGTTGTGCAGTGCGGCCAGGCTGGTGCACAGCGCATCGAGAATGCCTTCCGGCAGCTCGTTGCCATTTGCATCGAGCACCGACGGGTTGGTCATCAGGTGACCGACGTTGCGCACGAACAGCAGACTGCGTCCGTGCAGGGTCAGCTCGCCGCCATCCGGACGGGTGTAGACGCGATCCGGGTTCATGGTGCGGGTGAAAGTGCTGCCCCCCTTGCTCACCTGTTCGCTCAAGTCGCCCTTCATCAGGCCCAGCCAGTTACGGTAGACCAGGGTCTTGTCGTCGGCGTCGACAGCGGCCACCGAGTCCTCGCAGTCCATGATGGTGGTCAGCGCCGACTCCATCAGCAGGTCTTTCACGCCTGCGGCATCGGTGCTGCCGATCGGGCTGCCGGCGTCGATCTGGATTTCGAAATGCAGGCCGTTGTGCTGCAGCAGAATGGCGATGGGCGCGCTGGCATCGCCCTGGAAACCGACCAGTTGGCTGGCGTCATGCAGCCCACTGATTTCGCCTCCCGCGAGGCTGATCAGCAGCTTGTCGCCTTCGATGCGATAGCCGATGGCGTCGGCGTGGGAGCCGGTCGCCAGTGGCGCGCTCTCATCGAGAAAGGCGCGGGCGAAGGCGATGACCTTGTCGCCGCGGATCTTGTTATAGCCCTTTCCCTTTTCGGCGCCGGCCTCGAAGCTGATCGCATCAGTGCCGTACAGGGCATCGTACAACGAACCCCAGCGTGCGTTGGAGGCGTTCAGGGCAAAGCGCGCATTCATCACCGGCACTACCAGTTGCGGGCCGGCGAGGCGGGCGATTTCGTCATCGACGTTTTCAGTGCTGACCTGTACCTGGGCCGGCTGCGGCAGCAGGTAACCGATTTCTTCCAGGAAGGCTTTGTAGGCCGCCGAGTCGTGCGGCTTGCCGGCTCGGGCGCGGTGCCAGCCATCGATCTGCGCCTGCAACTGGTCGCGCTTGTCGAGCAGGGCGCGGTTCTTTGGTGCCAGGTCGCGGAATACGGCATCGGCACCGGCCCAGAAAGCATCGGCACTGACACCGCTGCCGGGAATGGCTTCGCTATTGATGAAATCGAACAGCACCTTGGCGACCTGCAGGCCACCGACTTGAACACGCTCAGTCATCTCTCGCCTCTCTGCTTCGCTTAGCCACTGTATCGGTAGGGAACCCTCGGTGCTGCGCAGACAGACCATTGTCGGGGCCGTTGTAGACGGCTGCCCGGGTCGATGCGGCTTGTCTGGAGATGCTTCGTGAGCGGGGTTTTCCACAACCAGCAGGACTGGGATTGAATTCATGTAGTGGTTTTTAACAGATACTACATGAACGAATCGGGAAAAACAGTCCAGAAATGGTCGGCGCTACCTTGGTCGTACTTGAACCTGCAAGGCGAGTTTAGGGAACGGCCTATACTGCAGGCTATCCGTGAGGAATCGACCATGCCGATACGCGTCGCCGCAACTGCCGATCTCGACGACCTGGTGCCGCTGTTCGTGGCCTACCTGGATTTCTATGCCGTGGACAAGGCCGCATCAGAGGTGCGCGACTTTCTGGCGGCGCGCCTCGAGCGAGGCGATTCAACGCTGTTCATTGCCCGTGACGAGCAAGGTGGCGCGCAGGGGTTCGTGCAGCTCTATCCGCTGTACGCCTCGCTGGCATTGCGCCCGAGCCTGTTGCTGAGCGACTTGTACGTTGCCGATCAGGCGCGTCGGCAGGGCATTGGCGAGCAGTTGCTGGACGCCGCCCGGCAGTATGCGCTGGGCACTGGCGCCTGCGGCTTGCAGCTGGAAACGGCAAAGACCAACCTGGCGGCACAATCCTTATACGAGCGCCTCGGCTATGTCCGGGATGCGGTTTACCTTACCTACTGGCTCGACCTGAGTTGAGCAGCAACGACGAGGACGTGAGCATGGATCATCTGATACTGACCGTTATCGCCCAGGATCAACCCGGCCTGGTCGAGCGTGTCGCCCAGTGCGTGGCGAAGCATGACGGCAACTGGCTGGAAAGCCGTATGTCGCGGATGGCGGGGCAATTCGCCGGCATCCTGCGGGTGGACGTTCCGGCGGCTTCCCACGGCGCGCTGATGGAGGCACTGAACGAGCTGAGTGCCCAGGGCATTCGTGTGCAACTCGCTTCGGCTGGTGCCGAGCCGGATTGCACCTGGAAGTCGATCCATCTCGATCTGCTGGGCAATGATCGACCAGGTATCGTGCGCGATATCACGCGGCTGCTGGCGGATAACGGTGTCAATCTGGAAAGCCTGATCACTGACGTGACACCCGCGCCCATGAGCGGCGAACCGCTGTTTCACGCACAGGCTATTCTGGCGGTACCTGAAGGCCTGCCGCTGAGTGCGCTGCAGACATCGCTGGAAACCTTGGCGGACGATCTGATGGTGGAGCTGAAATTGCGGATGGAAGAGTAGGGCTCGTAGGCCCAATTTGTCCGGAATATGAGAACAGCCACCATGGAAGCGACAAGGCCGCCCATTTGGGCGGCCTTGTCCATTGCATGGCTAGCGGCTTACCACTTGTAGTCGACGCTGGCGGTAACTCGACGCGGGTCGCCGGCGTAGCAGTAGGAACCATCGCAGGTCGACAGGTATTCCTTGTCGAACAGGTTGGTGAAGTTCAGTGCCACACTGGCGCCACGCAGGCTGCCGTCGAGCTGACCGAGGTCGTAGCGTACGGCGGCGTCATACACGGTATAGGCGCTGGAGTGGGCGTTTTCCTTGGTGGCATAGGCCAGGCCACCGACAGCAAGGTTGTCGGTGGAACCGACGAAGCGCGCGCCGAAGCCGACACCGAAGCCAGCCAGCGGGCCAACGCTCCAGTCGTAGTCGGCCCACAGCGAGGCCTGATGCTCGGGTGTAAGCGGCAGCGCACGGTTCTTGTCGCGCGGGTCTCCGACCTTGGTCATCTTGCTGTTGGCGTAAGTGTAGGACGCCGTCAGCTTGAGGTTCTCGGTCACATTGCCAATCGCTTCAAGCTCGAGACCACGTACCTGTACTTCGCGTACTGGCTCGGTGGCCCCTGCGGTATTGGTGGTGACGATGTTCTGCCGCTTCAGGTCATAGGCCGCGGCGGTGAACAGCATGTCGCTGCCAGGCGGTTGGTATTTGATACCCAGTTCGTACTGTTTGCCTGTGCTGGGTTTGAAGGCTTCGCCCCCACTACCACCAGCCTCAGCCTGGAAGGATTCGGCATAGGACACGTAGGGTGTGAAACCAGAGTCGAAAACATAGCTCAGCGCCGCGTTACCACTGAACTGGCTGTCGCGACGGTTGTCACGGGCGTCGTTGGCGTTGTAGAACACCGAGTCGGTATCCAGGCGATCCCAGCGACCACCCAGGGTCAGGCGCCAGGCATCCAGGGCGATCTGATCCTGCAGATAGACACCGGTATTACGGCGTTTCTGGTTGTAGTCCTGATAGGCGGTATAGCCGACGCCGCTGAAGTCCTGACCGTAGACCGGGCGAATGATGTTGCTGGCCGGCGCGCTGCCGTACAGCCAGCGGTAGTCGGTATTGACCCGCTGATAGTCCAGGCCGAGCAGTAGCGTATGGCTCAGCGCGCCCGTGCTGAAGTCAGCCTGGAAGTTGTTGTCCACGGCGAAGTGGCTGATGTTCTCGTCATAGACGTTGGCACCACGTTGCATCGTACCGTCATCGGCGACAGCGCCAACCCAGTTACCAGCGGTGATGATCTGGTTATCCAGCTCGAGTTTGCTGTAGCGCAGGTTCTGGCGGAACTGCCAGATGTCGTTGAGGCGATGCTCGAAGGCATAACCCAGGGCGTAGAAGGTCTTGTCGTAGAATTCCCAGTCCGGGTCGCCGAGGTTCTTGTGGTAGTCGATCTTGCCGGCCGGCGTGCTCAGTTTGGTGCCCTGTAGCGGCAGGAACTGGCTAGTGCCGCCGGTATCGTCGCGGTTGAACTGGCCGAGCAGGGTCAACTTGGTCTCGTCAGCGATATTCCAAGTCAGGCTCGGTGCCAGGTTGAAGCGCTGGTCGTCGATATGCTCGACCGCCGTGCCGCTGTCGCGGCCCACGCCGCTGAAACGGTAGAGGAAGCGGCCTTCATCGTCGATCTTGCCGGTGCTGTCGAAGCTGATTTGCTTGTGGTTGTAGTTGCCGACCTGTACCTGCACCTGATGGCTGCTTTCTGCCTGTGGGCGCAGGCTGACGGCATCTACCAGGCCGCCGGGCGGGGTCTGGCCGTAGACCGAGGAGGCCGGGCCACGGAGAATGGCGACGCGCTCCAGATTCCAGGTTTCCAGCTTGGCCATGGTGTAGCTGCCCTTGGGCAGGGGCAGGCCGTCGAGCATCTGGATCGGCTCGAAGCCGCGGATCTTCATCCAGTCGGCACGGCTGTCGCTGCCGTAGCTGCTGGCGATCACACCGGGCATGTAGCGCACGGCATCATCCAGATTCTGCACCTTGCGATCCTGCATCTGCTCGCGTGTCGCCACGGAGATGGAGCGTGGCGCTTCCAGGATGGACGTGTCGGTCTTGCTGCCGGCCGCGGTGCGTGTCGCCAGGTAACCCGTGGTCGGGCCCCAGGCGCCTTCGGCGTTGCTACTGGCGCTGATGTTGGTCTCGGGCAAAGCCAGTGCGGCGTTGTCCGCTACCGGCTGCACGCTGTAGGTTCCGGCAGCGCCGGGTACCAGCATCAGGCCGGTACCGGAAAGCGCCTGGCGCAGGGCGCTGGCGGTGTCGAATTCGCCCTGTACCGGCTGTGCGCTCTTGCCGGCGGTCAGGCTCGGGTCGATGCTCAGCACCACGCCGGCCTGGCTGGCGATCTGGTTGAGGGAGCTGGCCAGCGGTGCGGCGGGTAACTGGTAGGTGCGCACGGCGGATTCAGCCGATTGGGCCTGGCTGAGTGCTGGCAGGCTGGCCAGCGCCAGGGCGGCGACCAGTATGCTCGGGCGGAACGGGGTACGGCTGAACATCGGCATCGCGAGCTGCTCCTATAGGGAAATGAGTCTCGATCTCCTATTGCCGAAGCAGATGCAGAAAGTGATAGGGCAGCCGCGAAAATATTTTTACTACGGCTTTTCCGCCTGCGGCACGATCCGAATCCACCAATCGGTGTAGCGCTCCACCCGTACCGGCAAGCTGGCCGGTAGGGCGGCCAAGGCCAGATCGCGATTGCGCAGCGGGAAGCTGCCGCTGATGCGCAGGTCGGCGATGCTGTCGTCGACACCCAAGTGGCCGTTCTGATACTCACCGAGGCGCTCCAGCAGGTCGGCCAGGCGCACGTTCTCCACCACCAGCATGCCGTGCATCCAGGCGTCGGCGGCGGGTGGTGCGGATTGGCTGGCACCCAGGCTGTAGCTGTTCATCAGTACCTGTTGGTTCTGTTCGATCACGCGCTCGTTCGGGGATTGCAGCGGGTGCGCGGCTACAGCCGATTGCAGCACGATCAGGCGGGTGCCCTGATCTTCCTCGCGCACCAGAAAGCGGGTGCCCAGGGGGCGCAAGGTGCCGTGCCTGGTTTCGACCAGAAACGGACGCGGGTCGCCGTGGGCGGTTTCCACGAGGATTTCGCCGCTGCGCAGGAAGAGTCGACGCTCTTTGGGATTGAAATCGATATCCAGGGCGCTGCGGCTGTTCAGGCGCACCCGGCTACGATCCACCAGTTGCAGTTCGAGTTGTTCGCCGCTGGCGGTTCTTTCATCGGCCAGCCAGTCACTGAGCGGGCGCTGATGATTGAGCAGGCCGAGGCCCAGGGCCCCGACCAGCAGCAGGCCAAGCAGGCCGCCGACGTTACGCCGTTGGCTGGTGCGTTCCGGTCGTCGCAACAGGGCCTTGCGCGCAGCAGGAGTCGCGGCGACACCGAGCTGTTGATCCAGTCCGGTCAGTTGTTTCCAGGCGCGTGCGTGCTCGGGGTCGGTGGCCAGCCAGCGTTGAAATTCCACTTTCTCCCGTTCGCTGGTCATGCCTGAGTCGAGACAGAGCTGCCAGTGGATGGCGGCTTCCAGCACGCGATTGCTGACCGGCGCAGATGCGGCAATCATGCAGTCGGCTCTCCATACCGCGCGATGTAACACTGCCGCGCCGCCTGGGCGAGGTATTGGCGCACGCGCGAGACGGACACCCCGAGGCGCTCGGCGATCTCGGCGTGGCCAAGGCCGTCCAGACGGTTGTAGAGGAAGGCACTGCGCGCCTTGAGCGACAGCGTGCCGAGCAAACGGTCGATCTCGCGCAGGGCTTCGAGCACCAGCGCCTGTTCTTCGGGGCTGGCGTGCACGGCTTCGGGGGTATGACTCAGCTCTTCCAAATAGGCACGTTCGACGGCGTTACGGCGGAAGTGGTCGATCAGCAGGCCGCGAGCGATGGTGCCGAGCAGGGCGCGAGGTTCACGCAACTGCTGCAGGTCGGGCTTACCGAGTACGCGAACGAAAGTGTCCTGGCTCAGATCTTCGGCCCGTTGCGGGCAGCTCAGGCTTTTACGCAGCCAGCCGAGCAGCCAGTCGCGGTGATCGCGATAGAGCTGACCAGTCAGTTGCTGATGCGTGGATTCCCCGACCGACACAGGTGGCTCCGCGAAAATAAAGCAATAATTATTCGCATATGATTGCAGGATGCAACTACGCCCTGCAATCGCTTGTGGTCGGTTTTGTATGGAAGGTTCGTTATCGGCAAGTCTGCGCAAGCAGATTCTTGCCGACGACGTGATGCGTTAGTTCTTGCGCAGGGTCAGCCAGGCATCGACGCTGTACACCGCCAGGCCAGCCCAGATGAACAGGAAAGCGACCATCTTGCCCGGATCGAAATGCTCGTCGAAAACGAACACTGCCAGCAGCAGCACCAGGGTCGGCGCCACGTACTGCAGGAAGCCCAGGGTGGTATAGGGCAGGTGGCGTGCGGCGGCGTTGAAGCACACCAGCGGAATCAGCGTGACTGGCCCGGCCGCCATCAGCCACAGCGCCTCGCTGGTCGTCCAGAATGCCAGCTGGTTGCTCATGGCGGTGGGGTGCAGAAGAATCCAGCCGATGGCCAGCGGCAGCAGCAACCAGGTTTCCACCACCAGCCCCGGCAGTGCGGCAACCGGCGCCTTCTTGCGGATCAGGCCGTACGCCGCGAAGCTCAGCGCCAACGCCAGCGACACCCAGGGCAGGCTGCCGACCTGCCAAAGCTGCTGGGCAACGCCCGCGGCCGCCAGCCCGACGGCGACCCATTGCAGGCGACGCAGCCGTTCACCGAGGATCAGCATGCCGAGCAGTACGTTGGCCAGCGGGTTGATGTAATAACCCAGGCTGGCTTCGAGCATGCGTTCGTTGTTCACCGCCCACACGTATACCAGCCAGTTGCCAGCGATCAGCGAACCACTAATGGCCAGCACCGCGAAGCGCTTGGGATGGTCGAGCAGCTCGCGTAGCCAGCCCGGATGCTTCCACACCAGCAATAACAGCGCGCCGAATACGGCAGACCAGAGCGCCCGATGGACGATGATTTCCAGTGACGGAACAGTCTGGATCGCCTTGAAATAGAGCGGAAAAAGGCCCCAGATGACATAGGCTGAGAGGCCCAGAATGTAGCCGCGGCGCAGATCTGCGGTGGCCATGCAAGTCCTTAACAAGGCAGTGGAGAGACGCACCATTCTAGTGCGATATTTGTCCGATCGTTCAGCTTTTTATTGCGGGTGCGGCTCTCTTAAAAAAGCTTCAACGGTTCTTCATTCAAGGCGGAAATCTGCTCGCGCAGCATCAGGATCTGCTCGCCCCAGTAGCGCTCGCTGCCGAACCACGGGAAGCTCGGCGGAAAGGCCGGATCGTCCCAGCGACGTGCCAGCCAGGCGCTGTAGTGCATCAGGCGCAGGGAGCGCAGGCCTTCGATCAGCGGCAGTTCGCGGGGATTGAAGTCGTGAAACTCCTGATAACCGTCGATCAGCTCGGCGATCTGGCCAAGTCGCTCATGACGCTCGCCGGCGAGCATCATCCACAGATCCTGAATAGCCGGGCCCATGCGGCAGTCATCCAGGTCGACCATGTGAAAGGTGTCGTCGCGGCACAGCAGGTTGCCTGGGTGGCAGTCGCCGTGCAGGCGGATCGCTTGCACCGGGTTCTCCGCGAACAGTTGATCCAGACGCCCCAGCAGATCACGGGCCACCGACTCGTAGGCGGGCAGCAGGCTGCGTGGTACGAAGTTGCCTTCCAGCAAGGTAGCCAGGGAAGCGTGGCCGAAGTTGCTCACCTGCAGGGTTTCCCGATGAACGAACGGGCGTAGCGAGCCAACCGCATGCAAGCGGCCGAGCAGTTGGCCGAGGCGATAGAGCTGATCCAGATTGCCGGGTTCCGGCGCACGTCCGCCACGGCGCGGGAACAGAGAAAAGCGAAAGCCGGCGTGCTCGAACAGGGTTTCACCATCGCGCTGCAGCGGTGCCACCACGGGCACATCGCATTCGGCCAGTTCGGCGCTGAAGGTATGTTCCTCGCGGATCGCCGCATCGCTCCAGCGCTGGGGCCGGTAGAACTTGGCGATCAGCGGGGTTTCCCCTTCGATGCCTACCTGGTAGACGCGGTTCTCATAGCTGTTCAGCGCCAGCACACGGGCGTCGCTGAGGTAGCCCAGGCTCTCGACGGCATCCAGAACCAGATCGGGGGTGAGGGCGGCGAAAGGATGAGACATGGGCAGCTCCGTCGGTTGGCCGGAGAGTGTAACGCCTGGGGCGTTCGGCACGGCCACTATTCGTGCTCGTATCCTGATAGGTACATATCAGGTGAACCGGGCGGTGATCCGTTTTAGTCCACCAGTTGCGCTAGACCTGCGTCCCCAGCAACACATGACTGGCGGCGAACTGTGCGCGCACCGGGCTACCTACCAGCAAACCCTGCTTGGCGAGCTGCTCGGCGGAAGCCAGGGCGCACAGCGTTTGCCCGTTGGGCAGGGCGATGCGCACTTCGCTGGGGCCATCGGCCTCGACCAGAATCTGCTCGATATGCCCCAGTAGTGCGTTGAGATCTGCATCGGCTTTCTGGCCTGGTGGGCTGAGCTGCAGCCAGCCCGCCTTGATCAGCACCATCAAGGGCACGCCGGGTTGCAGTTGTAGGTGCCCGGTGCTGCTGCGGGTGATCTGCGCCTGGATCGGCGAGCCGCCGGGCAGTTCGATGTCGATCAGGTCATTGCAGCCCTGGGGCCGGATCGCCCGCACCCGGCCGCTCAACTGGTTGCGCGCACTGGTGCGCAGCATCAGGCGGCCGAGCACCTGCAGATCGGCATCATCTTCGGCGGCCTGCAGCACTTCGGCCTGAATCGCCTGCAAGCGCTGGTGCAACTGCAGCAGGCGTTCGCCAGCAGGCGTCAGCCGCGCGCCGCCACCGCCCTTGCCGCCCACGCTACGCGCCACCAACGGTTGGTCGGCCAGGTTGTTCAATTCGTCGATGGCGTCCCAGGCGGCCTTGTAGCTCATGCCCGCCGCCTTGGCCGCACGGGTGATCGAGCCCTGCTCGGCGATCTGCTCGAGCAGGGCGATGCGTTGCGGGCGGCGGGTGACGTGCTGGGCGAGCAGGGAGAGGGTGGTCATGGGCTGAACGGTGGTAGTCACGACGGTCGGTCACTGTGCGTGACGCTTCTGCCCTCGTCAATGATCGCCCGGTGCGGGTGTGCGAGCCAGGCAATAGACATCCACGCGCGCCGCGCCAGACCTGATGAGCAGGCGTGCCAGTTGCCGCGCCGTGGCGCCGGTGGTCAGTACGTCGTCGACCAGTGCCACATGCCGCGCTTGCACCTGCGCATTGGGTCGTACCGTAAAGGCGCCACGCAGATTGCGCTGGCGGGCTGCCGCATCGAGCTTCTGTTGGGCCGGCGTATCGCCGATGCGCCGCAACCAGTCGCTGTGCTGGGGTATCTGCAATGCCTGACCGAGCACCTGAGCCAGCATCTGCGCCTGGTTGAAACCACGCTGCCGCTGACGTTTGGGCGACAGCGGCACGGGCAGTAACAGATCTGGCCTGGGTAGCCCTTCGCTGAATGCATGCGCCAGGTGGCGGGCGAGCAGATCGCCAAGCAGTCGGCCCATGGGCCAACGAGCCTGATGTTTGAAACGATTGATCAGCGCATCCACGGGAAAGCCATAGCGCCATGGCGCTTCGACACGGCTGAAAGCCGGTGGGCGTTTCAGGCAGCCGCCGCAGGTCAACCCGTCGACGGCAAGGGGCAGGGCGCAGACCTGGCAATGCGGGCCGAGCCATGGGAGCTCGGTATCGCATTCCGCGCAGAGCGGCAGGCGCGTGTCGATAGGATCATCGCAGAGCAAACAGGTTTGTCTTATTTTTAGCCAGTTGTAAACCTTGATAAAAGCATGTGGTTGACAGTGCATGACGCTTCCTTAACTATGCCGCACATCCGTGTTGGGTCTGCTTTCGACTGTAGCAGGCCGCCTGTAATAAGGACTTGCCCCCATGAGCGCTAGTACCGCCGCCACCCTGCGTCACGATTGGAGCCTGGCTGAAGTCCGGGCGCTGTTCGAGCAACCGTTCAACGACCTGCTGTTCCAGGCCCAGACCGTGCACCGTGCGCACTTCGATGCCAACCGTGTGCAGGTCTCGACCCTGTTGTCGATCAAGACCGGCGCTTGCCCCGAAGACTGCAAATATTGCCCGCAGTCCGGCCACTACAACACCGGCCTGGACAAGCAGAAACTGATGGAAGTGCAGAAGGTGCTGGAGGCGGCCGCCGAGGCCAAGGCCATCGGCTCGACCCGGTTCTGCATGGGCGCGGCCTGGAAGCATCCGTCCGCCAAGGACATGCCCTACGTGCTGAAGATGGTCGAAGGGGTCAAGGCTCTGGGCCTGGAAACCTGCATGACCCTGGGGCGTCTCGATCAGGAGCAGACCCGCGCCCTGGCCGAGGCCGGCCTCGACTACTACAACCACAACCTCGACACCTCGCCGGAGTTCTACGGCAACATCATCACCACCCGCACCTACAGCGAGCGTTTGCAGACCCTGGCCTATGTGCGCGAGTCGGGCATGAAGATCTGTTCCGGCGGCATCCTTGGTATGGGCGAATCTCTGGATGATCGCGCGGGCCTGCTGATCCAGTTGGCCAACCTGCCGGAGCATCCGGAGTCGGTGCCGATCAACATGCTGGTCAAGGTCGAGGGTACGCCGCTGGCCAACGAAGAGGACGTGGATCCCTTCGATTTCATCCGCATGCTGGCCGTGGCGCGGATCATGATGCCGAAATCCCATGTGCGGCTGTCCGCCGGGCGCGAGGCGATGAACGAGCAGATGCAGGCCCTGGCCTTTTTCGCCGGTGCCAACTCGATCTTCTACGGCGAGAAGCTGCTGACCACGGCCAACCCCCAGGCCGACAAGGACATGCAACTGTTCGCCCGCCTCGGCATCCAGCCGGAAGCGCGTGAAGAGCACGCCGACGAGGTGCACCAGGCTGCCATCGAGCAGGCGCTGGTCGAGCAGCGCGACTCGCGGCTGTTCTACGACGCAGCCTCTGCCTGACGCCGATCCTGTAGGAGCGAGCTCGCTCGCGAAGCGTTTGTCGCTCCTGACAGATTCGCCAGCAAGCTGGCTCCAACGAAAAGCCGACCATATGCCCTTCGATCTATCCGCTCGCCTGGCCGAGCGTCGTGCCGCCGATCTTTATCGCCAGCGCCCCCTGTTGGGCACCCCGCAAGGGCCGCTGGTCGAGGTGGACGGACGCCAACTGCTGGCCTTCTGTTCCAATGATTACCTCGGGTTGGCCAATCATCCGCAGGTGGTCGAAGCCTGGCGCGCCGGCGCGCAACGCTGGGGCGTCGGTGGTGGCGCCTCGCACCTGGTGATCGGCCACAGCACGCCGCACCATGAACTGGAAGAGGCCCTGGCCGACTTCACCGGGCGCCCCCGTGCGCTGCTGTTTTCCACCGGTTATATGGCCAACCTGGGTGCCGTCACGGCGCTGGTCGGCAAGGGTGACACGGTGCTGGAAGATCGCCTCAACCATGCGTCGTTGCTGGACGCAGGCCTGCTCAGCGGCGCGCGTTTCTCGCGCTATCTGCACAACGACAGCGGCAGCCTCGCCACGCGTTTGGACAAGGCCGAGGGCAATACCCTGGTGGTCTGCGACGGGGTGTTCAGCATGGACGGCGATATGGCTGACCTGCCGGCGCTATGCGCCGAAGCGCAGCGCAAGGAGGCCTGGCTGATGGTCGATGACGCCCATGGTTTCGGCACGCTGGGAGCCACAGGCGGTGGGGTCGTCGAACATTTTGGCCTGGGTGTGGATGACGTGCAGGTGCTGGTCGGCACCCTCGGCAAGGCATTCGGTACCGCTGGTGCCTTCGTCGCTGGCAGCGACGATCTGATCGACACCCTGGTGCAGTTCGCCCGGCCCTATATCTACACCACCAGCCAGCCGCCGGCGTTGGCCTGCGCCACCCTGAAGAGCCTGGAGCTGCTGCGCAGCGAGCATTGGCGCCGTGAGCATCTGGCAACGCTTATTCGGCGTTTCCGGGAGGGCGCAACCAGCATCGGCCTGGAGCTGATGGACAGCGATACACCCATTCAACCGATCCTGATTGGCGACAGTGGCCGTGCCGTTGCCTTGTCTCAGGCGCTACGCGAGCACGGCATCCTGGTCACGGCGATCCGTCCGCCGACCGTGCCTGCGGGCAGCGCGCGCCTGCGCGTCACCCTGTCTGCCGCCCATGATCTCGCTCAGGTCGATCGTCTGCTGGAGGCACTCGCCCAGTGCTGGGCGCAACTGCCGGGAGAGCCTGGGTGATGGCTGAACGACTGATCCTGCTGCCTGGCTGGGGATTTGGCAGTGCGCCGCTAGAGCCGTTGGCCGACGCGCTTGGCTCGCATCTGCAGGTGCGGATAGAACCGTTACCAGGGTTCGCTCATGCGCAGGTCGAACGCTGGCTCGATGCGCTGGATGAGCGCCTGCCTCGCGGTGTCTGGCTGGGAGGCTGGTCACTTGGCGGCATGCTTGCCAGTCTTCTGGCAGTGCGGCGCGGCAAGGATTGTCCTGGCCTGCTGACGCTGGCGAGCAATGCATCTTTCATCGCGAACGAAGCCTGGCCCGAGGCGATGCCGGCGACCACTTTCACAGCGTTTTGCGATGCTTACGGACAGAACCCTTCCGCCACCCTCAAACGCTTCGCCATGTTGTGCAGCCAGGGCGCCGCGGATGCACGGGGGCTGTCTCGGACGTTGATGGCGCAAGCAGGCGGCGCTGATTCCATGGCCGGGCTCGACCTGCTCGCCGCGCTCGATACGCGATCCGCCTTGCGGCATTTCGAGGGGGCGCAATTGCATCTATTCGCCGATGCGGATGCACTGGTGCCGGTTAGTGCTGCGGCGGCTGTGCAGGCATTGCAGCCTGCGGCCGAGGTGCGCAGCATTGAAGGTGCGAGCCATGCTTTCGTTCTGGAACAGGCCGTAGAGGTGGCTGCCACGCTGATCCGGTTCATGGAGGCGAAAACGTGAACGAGCGTCCTGACAAACGCCGCGTGGCTGCTTCCTTTTCCAGGGCTGCCAGCAGCTACGACAGCGTGGCGGGCTTGCAGCGTGAGGTCGGCCAGCACCTGCTGGAGCAACTGCCGGCGAGCCTGTCGCCAGAGCTGTGGGTCGATCTCGGTTGCGGCACCGGCTATTTCAGCCGTGCCCTGGCCGATCGCTTTCCCCACACCCAAGGCATCGCCCTGGATATCGCCGAAGGCATGCTGCATCACGCCCGTCAGGCGGGCGGTGCAGGGCAATTCGTCGCCGGTGACGCCGAGCAGCTGCCGCTGCGCGATCAGAGTTGTGAGCTGATTTTCTCTAGCCTGGCGCTGCAATGGTGCGAGGATTTCCAGGCCGTGCTCAGCGAGGCGCGCAGGGTATTGCGACCGGGCGGCGTACTGGCGTTCAGCAGTCTGTGCGTCGGCACCTTGCAGGAGCTGCGCGACAGTTGGCAGGCCGTGGACGGCTTCGTTCACGTCAACCGCTTTCGCAGCGCCGAGGATTACCAGATGCTGTGCGCCGCCAGCGGTTTGCAGATAAACAGGCTGCAGGTTCGTGCGCACTGCCTCCACTACCCGGATCTGCGCAGCCTCACTCACGGCCTCAAGGCATTGGGCGCACACAACCTCAATGATGGTCGCCCCGCCGGGCTGACAGGTCGCGCGCGACTACGCGCGCTCGGCGATGCCTACGAACAGCGGCGCCAGCCTGAGGGATTGCCCTGCACCTATCAGGTCATCTACGGCGTACTGCAAAAGGAGCAACGCCCATGAGCGCGGCCTATTTCGTTACGGGCACCGATACCGAAATCGGCAAGACCACCATTGCTGCCGGCCTGCTGCATGCCGCTCGCCGCGCCGGGCTGTCGACGGCTGCGGCCAAGCCGGTCGCCTCCGGCTGCCAGCTCACCGCAGACGGGCTGCGCAATGACGATGCCCTGGCTCTGCTCGCGCAATGCAGCCTGCCGCTGTGCTATGCAGAGGTGAACCCGAAGGCGTTCGCTGCGGCCATCGCGCCGCATCTGGCGGCCCGTGACGACGGTGTATTGCTCGAGGTACCTGAGTTGAGTGCAGCGGTGCGGACAATTCTGGATAAAGGCGCGGACTTCACCCTGGTCGAAGGTGCTGGTGGCTGGCGCGTACCGCTGAGCGGCACTGCCAATTTGTCCGACCTGGCTCGGGCACTGCAATTGCCGGTGATTCTGGTGGTAGGCGTGCGTCTGGGGTGCATCAACCATGCTGTGCTGACCGCTGAGGCTATCCTGGGTGACGGCCTGCCGCTGGCGGGTTGGGTAGCCAATATCGTCGACCCGCATGTCGCAAGGCTGCAGGACAATCTCGACACCTTGAGCGAGCGACTGCCGGCGCCCTGTATCGGTCAGGTGCCGCATTTGCCATCGGCCTCGCCGGAGCACGTGGCGCAGCATCTCGATTTATCGAGATTGATGCGATAAGAAGCTGTTCATAATCTGCTGCAAGGCGGAAGCAGACGCTCACCCTCGTAGGGTGGATGACGCTCTTTTCATCCACCATTGCGATCGCAGAGCGGTGGACGGATCGGGCCGCGTAGGTGAAGCGTCAGCTGCGCGCCCCGATCCACCCTACGAATGGCCGTTTGTGCCTTTAAGACCGTAGAACGTAGCCTGGATTAGCCGCAGGCGTAATCCGGGGCCGAAGGCCATGATCCATGGTTCAACGCGGGTCACCGACCGGCCGCTTGCGCCATATAGCGCCCTGTCAGGCGCCCCTTGATTCTGGCCCGCGAGATCGTGAACAGCTTCTAAGAAGCTGATTTATCCTCGATTTTTGGTTGTACGTTTTTTAAGCGGCTTCTGCTTAAATACATGCCATGAAGTTCCTGCAGCAGGAGACGTCCCATGCAGATTGCCCCCAGTGCCTTCAATGCTGGCATCAATACCATTCAATCCGGCCAGCGTCGCGTCGAGCAGGCTGCCGGTGACATCGCCAGTGCCCCCGTGACTGCCGAACGCGTACATGCCAATGAGCCGTCCGCCGCCCGCTCCGATATAGCGGACAAGATGGTCGAGATGCGTGTCGGGCAATACGAGGCCCAGGCCGGCGCTCGTGTCGTGGCAACCGCGGATAAGGTGTTAGGCACCTTGATCGACGTCACCGCCTAGTGTCGCGACAACGGTCATATGCCGGCCAGGGTGGTCGATGTGCCCGAGGCGGCAACGGGGTATCGTAATGTGGAATGGCAGCCATAAGTGGCGGACGGTCGTAGGATGGGTGCAACCCATCGGCATTGATGGGTTTCACCCATCCTACGGTTGCTTCGCCCCTTTGAGTGACCACTCAGCCGATCGCTCGGATACGACATTGATGTGTGACCCTACACCTATACCCGTGGGCCGGACGGCAAGCGCTATGCCACTGGTGGCGAGGTAAGTATCGACGTCGGGGCGGTAGCCAACGATCCACAGGCAACGCTGAGCAAGATGCAGATCGTGATACGGGCTGCCCTGGCGCCTGCCGAGCCCTCGGCACAGGATCGCAGTGTGGCCAGCCAGGCCCAGGCGCAAATGGCGGTGGCGCGCGCCGAACTCGCCGCGATGCAGCGCAGCGAAGCGGAGGTGTCGAAGGCTCCCGCCGACGAAGAGGGCAAGGAAAGCGACGACCCGTCAGTCAGCTCTGTCGGCCAGGAAACCCGCCCGGTGCCCGCAGGCATCGCTCTCTACGCCATGTCCGCAACTGATCAGGCATCCTCCGGCTTACTCGATCTGCACGCTTGAACGATCGAGGGCGGGCCTTGACAGTGATTGGGCGTAAACGTATGTTTCAAACATGTGTTTGAGTCGGCTGCACTGACAGCCGATTCCATATATGACCATTCTGCTAACGACCGCCTATCGGTCATCCCAAACATAAGAGACCACCCGCAGAGGTACCCGCTATGCCTGAATACAAGGCCCCCTTGCGCGACATCCGTTTCGTTCGTGACGAACTGCTCGGCTATGAAGCGCATTACCAGAGCCTGCCCGGCTGCCAGGACGCCACGCCAGACATGGTTGACGCCATCCTCGAGGAAGGCGCCAAGTTCTGCGAGCAGGTGCTCTCTCCGCTGAATCGCGTGGGCGATACCGAAGGCTGCACCTGGAGCGAATCCGGTGTGACGACACCGACAGGTTTCAAGGAAGCCTACAAGCAGTTCGTCGAAGGCGGCTGGCCGAGCCTGGCGCATGATGTCGAGCACGGTGGCCAAGGCCTGCCGGAGTCTCTGGGTCTGGCCGTCAGCGAAATGGTCGGCACCGCCAACTGGTCGTGGGGCATGTACCCGGGCCTGTCTCATGGCGCAATGAACACCATCTCCGCCCACGGCACTCCCGAGCAGCAGCACATCTACCTGACCAAGCTGGTGTCCGGCGAGTGGACGGGCACCATGTGCCTGACCGAATCGCACTGTGGCACCGACCTCGGCATGCTGCGTACCAAGGCCGAGCCTCAGGCTGACGGTTCCTACAAAGTCTCCGGCACCAAGATCTTCATCTCCGCTGGCGAGCACGACATGGCCGATAACATCGTGCATATCGTGCTGGCTCGCCTGCCGGACGCACCGGCTGGCACCAAGGGTATTTCCCTGTTCATCGTGCCGAAGTTCCTGCCCAATGCCGAAGGCGGCGTCGGTGAGCGCAACGCAGTGACCTGCGGCTCCCTCGAGCACAAGATGGGTATCCACGGTAACGCCACCTGCGTGATGAATTTCGACGCAGCCACCGGCTACCTGATCGGCCCGCCGAACAAGGGCCTGAACTGCATGTTCACCTTCATGAACACCGCCCGTCTGGGTACTGCGTTGCAGGGGCTGGCCCACGCCGAAGCCGGCTTCCAGGGCGGCATCAAGTACGCCCGTGAGCGCCTGCAAATGCGCTCGCTGACTGGCCCGAAAGCGCCGGAAAAAGCGGCCGACCCTATCATCGTGCACCCCGATGTACGTCGCATGCTGCTGACCATGAAGGCGTTCGCCGAGGGCAACCGGGCGATGGTCTACTTCACCGCCAAGCAGGTGGACATCCTCAAGCACAGCCAGGATGAAGAGCAGAGGAAAGCCGCAGATGGTCTGATGGCTTTCCTGACGCCGATCGCCAAGGCGTTCATGACCGAGGTGGGCTTCGAGTCGGCTTCCCACGGCATGCAGATCTACGGCGGTCACGGTTTCATCAGCGAGTGGGGCATGGAGCAGAACCTGCGCGACTGCCGCATCTCCATGATGTACGAAGGCACCACCGGCGTTCAGGCCCTCGACCTGCTGGGCCGCAAGGTACTGATGACCCAGGGCGAAGCGCTCAAGGGCTTCACCAAGATCGTCCACAAGTTCTGCCAGGCCAACGAAGGCAACGAATCGATCAAGGCATTCGTCGAGCCGCTGGCCAAGCTGAACAAGGAGTGGGGCGAGCTGACCATGAAGATCGGCATGGCCGCCATGAAGGATCGCGAGGAAGTCGGTGCCGCGTCGGTGGATTACCTGATGTACTCCGGTTATGCCTGCCTGGCTTACTTCTGGGCCGACATGGCGCGTGTCGCGGCGGAGAAGATCGCCACGGGCGAGGGTGACCAGGCCTTCTACAAGGCCAAGCTGCAGACCGCACAGTTCTACTATGCGCGCATCCTGCCGCGTACCCGCACCCACGTTGCAACCATGCTGTCCGGCGCAAGCAGCCTGATGGACATGAACGAGGAAGACTTCGCGCTGGGTTATTGATAGCCCAGGCGTTGAAAGAACCGCGGCCCATCGGGTCGCGGTTTTTTATGGCCCTCCATCCCTGGCGGCAACCCTTCGAGCCGTCGCAAGCGACGTTGAAAATGGCTCCCGGCCATTTTTATGGCTGTCATTCGTGGTCTGCACCATCTGGAACACAACTGCCCGGCGTGCAGGTTTGCGAGCGCGCGAAAAAGAGGGATCACGATGTGAGCTGATCCCGTGCGCCGCCAACTAAACACAGGCAAAATGCCAGTCTCTTTTCGGTCATTGCGGAGCTCGCCTTGTCGCGCCTAGCCGCCCTGCGCTTGGGACACTTTCTGCCGGCGTTGTTGTTGCTCGGTGGTGGATGGCTGGCTGCGACTCTGCCGAGTCTGACCGACTTCTTCACTTCGCTCTTCAATGTCCTGCCGACCCTGTTGTTGCTTCTAGGCGGCACCTTTTGCGTGGTCTATGGCCGGCAGCGCGAACTGTTCCTGCTATTGGTGCTCTACCTGGGTTATTTCGTGCTCGATGAGCAGGCCGATCATTACCGCGATTTCGGTCAGGTACGCGATGACGCGGCGCTGGTCTTTCACCTCTGCAGCCTGTTGTTGCCAGCGCTCTACGGGTTGTTCGCGCTGTGGCACGAGCGCACGCACCTGATCCAGGATCTGATTGCCCGTGTGGCGGTGCTGCTGGCTGCTTGCGCAGTGGCCGCGGCGCTTGCGCGGCGTTTTCCACAGGCACTGGAGCAGTGGTTGTCGGTGATCCGCTGGCCCGCGCTGCATGCCGAGTGGATGAGCCTGGTACAGCTGGCTTATCCGCTATTTCTGCTGGTCATCGTCGCGCTGCTGGTGCAGTACCTGCGCACGCCGCGCCCGGTGCACGCCGTGCAGTGTGTTGGCGTGATCGCCCTGTTGTGGATGCTGCCCAATACCTTTATCCATCCCCATGCGCTGCAGGTGATGTCCAGTGTGGTGATGTTGATGATCGTCGTCGGCGTGGCCCACGAGGCTTACCAGATGGCGTTCCGTGACGAGCTCACCGGGCTGCCGGGCCGCCGTGCGCTGAACGAGCGGTTGCAACGGCTGGGGCGCAATTACGTACTCGCCATGGCGGATGTCGATCACTTCAAGAAATTCAACGATACCCACGGCCACGATGTCGGTGATCAGGTGCTGCGTCTGGTCGCCAGCCAGCTGCGCAAGGTCGGCGGTGGGGGCAAGGTATATCGCTATGGCGGCGAGGAATTCACCCTGGTGTTTCCGGGCAAGACCATCGAGCAGTGCCTGCCGCACCTGGAGGCGATACGCCAGGCCGTGGAGCAGTATCAGATTCAGCTGCGTGATCGGCAAAAGCGCCCCGGTGATGATCAGCTCGGCCGCCAGCGCCGCACTGGTGCTGGCGCCACCCATGTGTCGGTGACGGTCAGCATCGGCGTGGCGCAACGCGGTGACGAACAGCGCAGCGTGGAGGAAGTGCTCAAGGCCGCCGACAAGGCGCTGTACGGCGCCAAGAGTGCCGGGCGCAACTGCGTGAGCAGCCAGGTGCAGCGGCGCGGCGCAGTCAAGCTGAAGGCTGATCGGGCCTGAATGACAGCGTGATCGATCAGTGGCTGATCGGTCACGACACGACCCTATGTGTCTGAAAAGTTGTTGGGCTAGACTCGGGGTCTGAACGTGCTACCGAGGACTTCCCATGGCCGATTATCAAGCTCCCCTGCGTGACATGCGCTTCGTGCTCAACGAGGTTTTACAGGTCTCAAAACTGTGGGCGCAGCTGCCGGCCCTGGCCGAGGTCGTCGATGAGGAAACCGCCAATGCGATCCTCGAGGAAGCGGGCAAGATCACCGCAGGCATGATCGCGCCACTGAACCGGGCGAGCGATGAAGAAGGCTGTTCCTGGGCCAACGGCGTGGTCACCACGCCAGCCGGTTTCATCGAGGCCTACAAGGCGTATGCCGAAGGGGGCTGGGTCGGGGTGGGTGGCGATCCGCAGTTCGGCGGTATGGGCATGCCCAAGGTGATTTCCGCCCAGGTCGAGGAGATGGTCAACTCGTCCAGCCTGTCGTTCGGCCTCTATCCGATGCTGACTGCGGGGGCCTGCCTGTCGATCAACGCGCACGCCAGCGAAGAGCTGAAGCAGGCCTACCTGCCGAACATGTATGCCGGTGTCTGGGCCGGCTCCATGTGCCTGACCGAACCGCATGCCGGTACCGATCTGGGCATCATCCGCACCAAGGCCGAGCCGCAGACCGACGGCAGCTACAAGGTCAGCGGCACCAAGATATTCATCACTGGCGGCGAGCACGACCTGACCGAGAACATCATTCACCTGGTGCTGGCCAAACTGCCCGACGCACCCGTTGGGCCCAAGGGCATTTCGCTGTTTCTGGTGCCCAAGTTCCTGGTCAATGCCGACGGTTCTCTGGGCGAGCGCAATGCGCTGTCCTGCGGCTCGATCGAGCACAAGATGGGCATCAAGGCGTCCAGCACCTGCGTGATGAACTTCGACGCTGCCACCGGTTACATCATCGATGCGCCGAACCGTGGTCTGGCGGCGATGTTCACCATGATGAACTATGAGCGCCTGGGCGTCGGTATCCAGGGCCTGTCGACCGGCGAGCGTTCCTACCAGAGTGCCATCGAGTACGCCCGCGAGCGCATCCAGAGCCGCGCCCCGGGTGGTGCGGTGGCCAAGGACAAGGTGGCCGACCCGATCATCGTGCATCCGGACGTGCGTCGCATGTTGCTGACCATGAAGGCGCTGAACGAAGGCGGGCGTGCCTTCTCCAGCTACGTCGCCATGCAGCTCGACACCGCCAAGTACAGCATCGATCCGACCACCCGCAAGCGCGCCGAAGAGCTGGTGGCGCTGCTGACGCCGGTGGCCAAGGCGTTCCTGACCGATCTCGGGCTGGAAACCACCATTCACGGTCAACAGGTTTTCGGTGGGCACGGTTACGTGCGTGAGTGGGGCCAGGAGCAGCTGGTGCGCGACTGTCGCATCACGCAGATCTACGAAGGCACCAATGGTATCCAGGCGCTGGATCTGGTCGGCCGCAAGATCGTGGGCAGCGGCGGCGCTTTCTCCCGGCATTTCACCGATGAGATTCGCGCCTTCGCCAGCGCCGCGGATGCACCGCCTGCCGAGTTCAGTGGGCCGTTGTTGGCGGCGGTCGCCAACCTGGAAGAGCAAACGACTGCATTGCTCGAGCGTGCGCGTAGCAATCCCAACGAGATCGGCGCGGCGTCGGTGGAGTATCTGCATCTGTTCGGTTACACCGCCTACGCCTATATGTGGGCACTGATGGCCAAGGCGGCACTGGGCAAGGAAGGGCAGGATGATTTTTATGCCAGTAAGCTGGGCACCGCGCGTTTCTACTTCGCCCGTCTGCTGCCGCGCATTCATTCGTTGAGCGCGTCGGTGAGCGCCGGCAGCGAAAGCCTTTACCTGCTCGATGCCGAGCAGTTCTGACGGCTGCAGGACTGGTGTGGTGCATGTAGGCTATCGCTTACATGCAGTTCTGCCTTTGACCACTATTGGCACCTGCAAGCGAAGCATAATCTTCGTTCAGGGACTTGGCGCAGGAAGCGCACTGGACAGACAGGGATACGTGGGATGCTGCCAGGATGGCAAGCTGACAAGGACGTCAGGATACAATCTGCAAAACCCCGCCTCGGCGGGGTTTTCTTTGTGCGGCAAACAAAAACCGTGGCGCCTGGTGATCTCCTACAGGTAAACGACGGATTACACCTCCCCGCGTTCACCGTAAACCGGTAGGGCGTATTAGCCGAAGGCGTAATCCGCCGCAAGAAATCGGCATCACCGCGCATGTCCCCAAACAACAATATGCCCCGCATTTACGAGGCTCACTGCGGCTTCTGAATGACCCCGTCGAGCACCGAGCGCAACAGCTCCAGCATCGCCTGCTGGCGCTGCGCATCACGAAATACCAAGCCGACTTTCAGCGGTACGCGTGGCTCGCTCAATGGCTTCCATAGCAGGCCCTGGTTGGCGTGCATCTGCCGGGCGCGACCGGGCAGTACGGTGGCCAGCGGTGTATGCATCAGGCTGTCGAGAATACCGCCCATGTGGTTCAGTTCCGCCTGTACCCGTGGCCTGCGGCCGAGCAGGGCCAATTGCTCCTGCCAGATCTGGCGGATGCGAAACTCCTCACCGAGTAGCAGCATGGGCAGCTCAGCGGCCTGGGCCAGGGACACCTTCTTGAACTCGCGCAGCGAATGGTTCTGGGGTATCACCAGTTGCAGTTCGTCTTCGTAGAGCTCCAGGCTGTGCAACCCCGGCTGACGCGGCGGCAGGAAGCCGATGCCGATATCCAGGCTGCCGGTCAGCAGGCGTCGCTCGATATCGATCCCCGACAATTCATAGATACGCACGATAAGGTGCGGTTGAGCCTGGTGCAGGCGCTCCAGCAGCAGCGGCACGAGGCTGGCGTTGACCGTTTGCAGCACGCCGATGGCCAGTGTGCGCGGCCCTTGCCCGCGGAAGCCACGCAGGGCTTCCTGGGCGCGTTCCAGGCCATCGAGCAGCGGCAGCGCGTGGTTGTACAAGGTGTGGGCGGCCAGGGTCGGTAGCAGGCGTTTGCCGGTGCGCTCGAACAGGGCGACCTCCTGCTGTCGCTCCAGCTGACTGACCTGCTGCGAGAGCGCGGGCTGGGAAATGCTCAGGCGCTCGGCGGCCCGGCCAACATGGCCTTCCTCATAGAGTGCGACGAAATAGCGAAGCTGTCTGAAATCCATAAGTAGAGCTTATAGATAAAGCTGGAAAATCGAAATGGCTTGCTATTGGCCTAACCCCATAATCTAGGATCTCCTAAGTTTCAGGGCGGCGGATAAGGTAATGAGCAGGCTGAGCGTGGCTGGGGTTTTCATAGGTAAAGCCGAAGATATTGGCGGCGGGCTGCGTAGCGCCATCGACAAGCGTCCGCTCAGTCACCGCCTGTGGTTATGGCCGCAGGGGTTGGGCAACGATGAGCAGGGCGACACGCGCTTTCATGGCGGCCCGGAGCGGGCCCTGCACCACTATCCGGCCGAGCACTACGCCCATTGGCGCGAGCGCTACCCGCAGGTCAGCTGGCAGGCGCCGGGCTTTGGGGAGAATCTCTCCACCCTGGGAATGACCGAGAGGCAGGTGTGCATCGGCGATGTGTTTCGCTGGGGCGACGCGCTGCTGCAGGTCAGCCAGCCACGCTCACCTTGCTATCGCCTGAGTCGGCGCTGGTCGCTGCAGCAGTTGCCGCATGAAGTGCAGGACAGTGGCCGCTGTGGCTGGTTCTACCGCGTGCTCAAGCCGGGTTTTGTCAGCGTGGAAAATCCTCTCGAGCTTTCCGAGCGTCCCTATCCGTCGCTGAGCGTGGCCCAGGCGGTGGCGTACTTCTTCCACACGCCTCTGGAGCGTGAGGGGTTGCAGCAGTTGCAGATGTGCCCGGTACTGTCAGCACGCTGGCGTGAGCAGGTCTCACAGCGGCTGGCTTCTGGCCGCCTGGAAGACTGGTCGGCGCGCCTGCTCGGCCGGCCGTTGGAGGGCATCAGCGCATGAGTGACTACCGTATCGTGCTGTCACGCAACGGCTTGTTGCTGACCGAGATGAGCGTCAGCAGCGCCCGTTACGTCGAGGTCTGCCGCGAGTTGCGCCTGCGCTTTCCGAGCGACGAAGGATTCGAGCTGTACATCGAACGGCGCCGCGAGCTGCGCCGTATCCTCGAGCAGAGTTCCCAGGGGTTGCGCTTGCTGGGTGTCGAGTACCGCCATGAAGAGGTACCGCAGTGATGCGCGACCCACTAGCGAGCCTGCGTCTGATGAATACCGTGGTACGTCCTGAACAGATTTTCGTGCGGGGGCAGGGCTCCTGGCTGTGGGATGCCGACGGGCGCGCCTACCTGGACTTCACCCAGGGTTGGGCGGTCAACAGCCTCGGTCATAGCCCGACCGTGCTGGTGGAGGCGCTCAAGCGTCAGGCCGAACAACTGATCAATCCCGGGCCGGCGTTCTACAACCGCGGCATGCTCGAACTGGCTTCTCGCCTTTGTCAGGCCAGCGGCAGTGACCAGGCGTATTTCCTCAACAGCGGCGCGGAAGCCAACGAAGGGGCGATCAAACTGGCGCGCAAGTGGGGGCGGATTCACCGCGCTGGCGCCTCGGGCATCGTCACCGCGCGCCACGCTTTCCATGGCCGCACACTGGCGACCATGGCGGCCTCCGGCAAGCCAGCTTTCGAAGGCTTGTTCGCGCCGGTGATGCCGGGCTTCAGCAAGGTGCCGTTCAACGATCTGCAGGCGTTGGCGGCGAGCATCGATGACAACACGGCGGCGGTGATGCTCGAGCCGGTGCAAGGCGAGGCGGGCGTTGTTCCGGCTACGCTGGAGTACCTGCAGGGCGCCGAACGGCTGTGTCGTGAGCGGGGCGTGCTGCTCATCCTCGACGAGGTGCAGACCGGCATTGGCCGTTGCGGCGCATTGTTGGCGGAGGAGCTGTACGGCGTGCGCGCCGATGTCATCACGCTGGGCAAGGGGCTCGGTGGTGGCGTGCCGCTGGCAGCGCTATTGGCCCGCGGCAACGCCTGTTGTTTCGAGCCGGGCGAGCAGGGCGGAACCTACCATGGTAACGCCCTGATGACCTCGGCCGGGCTGGCGGTGCTCGACACCGTGCTGGAGGCGGGGTTTCTCGAACAGGTGCGGCAGGTAGGCGAGCATCTACGTGATGGGCTGTCGCGCCTGGCCAGGCGGCATGGTCATGGCGCGGTGCGTGGGCAGGGCTTGCTGCTGGCTCTGCCGCTGGTTGATCTCGATGCCGGCGTGGTGGCTCGTGTCGCCTTCGAGGAAGGCCTGCTGATCAACGCGCCCCAGGCCGATTGCCTGCGTTTTTCTCCGGCGCTGACGGTCAGCTCCGGTAATGTCGATGAAATGCTGCGGCGCCTGACTCGGGCTTTTTCCCGCGCCAAGTGCATAGCGATGGAGGTGGTCTGACATGCGTGTCGCGATCATTCAGCACGTGCCCTTCGAGGGGCCGGCGGCGATCCTGGACTGGCTGGCGGGTTATGCCGTACGGCCCGAGGTCTTCCTGCCTTATGAGGACGGTCGTCTACCTACGGTCGAGTGCTTCGACCTGTTGATCCTGCTCGGTGGGCCGATGAGCGTGCACGATGAGGTTTCGTTGCCCTGGCTGTCTGCTGAAAAGCGCCTGATCCATCAGGCGCTGATGGCCGGTAAACGCCTGCTTGGTATCTGCCTGGGTGGCCAGTTGTTGGCCGAAGCCCTGGGCGCGCCGGTTACGCGCTGCACAGGCGCGGAAATCGGCTGGTGGCCGCTGGAAAAGCACGTCGATTCCAGCCGCTCGCCATTGGGGCGAATGCTGCCGCAGCGGCTGATGGCGTTGCATTGGCACGGTGAGCAGTTCGCCATTCCCAAAGGCGCGATTGCGCTCTATGGGTCGGCAGCCTGCGCTAATCAGGGTTTTGTCTGGCGCGAGCGCGCCGTGGCGCTGCAATGCCATCTGGAGAGTACGGCCGAAAGTGTCGAAGCCCTGCTGGCGCACTGTGCCGATGAACTGTCCCGCCCTGGTGCGATACAGGATCGCGCCGCGCTGCGCGATGGCATTTCCCATGGGCGCTCGGCCAACAGCACGCTGTTTCGCCTGCTCGACTACCTCACGGGCGGCCATGCCCATCTCACCTGATCTACCGTCGGATAGGCTTCCTGGACGACATCTCCGGCACTATCACAATTCTTGGTGAGTGCGCCGCATGGTTGAGCAGCGCCCTGCAGCAGGACGGGAAGATATTCAGCTTCTTGGCAGGGAGCCTTGTCAGGCTCCCTGTTGGACGCACTCAGCCCTTGGCGGTCTTCTCGACCCAGGCGGCGTAGGCATCGATGAACTTCTGCAGGAACGGCTTGATGCTGTCGCCCAGCTTGCCGCTCTCATCGAAGAAGTTGCCTGCGCCACCCAGATAGGCTTCCGGTTGTTGCAGCAGTGGCATGTCGAGAAATACCAGCGCCTGGCGCAATTGGTGGTTGGCACCGAAGCCACCGACGGCACCCGGTGAGGCACTGAGCACGCCGGCCGGCTTGCCGCTGAATACGCTCTGCCCGTAAGGGCGCGAGCCCACGTCCACGGCATTCTTCAGGGGCGCGGGGATCGAGCGGTTGTATTCCGGGGTGACGAACAGCACGGCGTCCGCTGCCTTCACTTGAGCGCGGAAACTGGTGTAGGCCGCCGGTGCAGGATCGACGTCGATGTCTTCGTTGTACAGCGGCAATTCGCCAATTTCGACGATTTTCAGACTAAGGTTCTGCGGAGCCAGATCGGCCAGCGCCAAGGCGAGTTTACGGTTGATCGACGCCTTGCGCAGGCTGCCAACCAGTACGGCCACGTTATAGGTCTTGCTCATAGGAATTCCCTTGCGGAGGAGTGGAGCGGTTATAGACAGGCCAGAACACTATAGACGCCTCCGATCATCGTGTGAAAGCCCGCCGAAGACGCGTCGCAGGGGCCATGCGCGGCATCGCAGGCGGCCCGATTTTCCTTGAACCGGATGCCAATGGCGGAAGTCGATTGTCAGGTATCGCCCAGCCGGGCCAACCTCAATAGGACATACATCATGGATCTGATCCGCATTCTGATCGCCATTATCCTCCCTCCGCTCGGTGTATTCCTGCAGGTCGGCTTTGCCGGTGCCTTCTGGCTGAACATCCTGCTGACGCTGTGCGGGTATATCCCCGGCATCATTCATGCGGTGTACATCATCGCCAAGCGCTGAAGTCCCAGCTGCTTCAGACATCGCTCAAACGGCCAGGCGGCTACGCCGTTTGCACGGTGGAAGCGTCCAAATCGGGTTGTCCTGAATCATCGATCCGTTGTGGTTTCACGACCACATGCTGGCGATATGGTCGCATCGAATGAAGGGCAGATAGCAACAGTAACGGGAGAGGTGTAGTTGGGGCAGAGATTAATGCGAGGGCAACCTTGGACGCGTCCTGGCCTTCGGAGCGCGTGCGAAGCCTTATCCAGCAGATAAGGAATGCCCCAGCGATTGCCGCTGGGGCCGGAATATCAGCGCCAGCAGTCGCTGGCACTGGCTCCTGTAGCAGTGATTCCACGTTCTCCTCTGGCATTAAGCGTCAGGTTGCCGCATTTGGTGTCGTTGAATTGTTGAGTGGCAGTCAGGGTATAGCCACCATCTGTGTTTTCCTTGCTGATCGAAAACACATATTTATCCGTGGGAGATTTGTTGCCTGGTCGCAGGGATAAGCCGAGATCGCCAATTTTGGCATTATCAGTGACATAGACATTGTTCTGGCTGAAGTAGCGCTCCTGACGCGCCGACGCATCGCTGAGCAATGCTTGCCCTTCTGTGCGATTACCACGTTTCACGTATTCGCCGTAGTTAGGGTAAGCAATGGCCGCAAGGATGCCGATGATGACTACCACGATCATCATCTCGATCAGAGTAAAACCCGCTTGCTCCGCATTGCCATTGCGATTGCCAGGTAACGCGAAGCTTTTAGAACGACTCATTCCTGCTCCTCCGTACGGCGCCAGCTTTGGCGGCCGATGCTGCTCGGGTCTGGATAGATATTGATGCACGATTGGCCTGTGCAGTACTGGTAACTGCTGTCAGGGTTTTGCGATACGGTACCACCGCCTTCTCCGTCCTGACGAACGGCCGAAACTATGCTTGTGCCGACATCAGTGGTTGGTGTGTAGTCAAAAGCCTTCTGGGAAGTTCTTCCGCCCGAATAGGGGTTGAGTGCGTAGGTCCAGTTGCTCGCACCGTCGCCACAGGGGTCGTCGTTAGGTACCAGGGATTGAAAGAAAATGGTGCGACCCAACTGCGACATGTTTTCTACCACCATCTCGCCATCGGTCTGCACCAGATTCAGGTACCAGCCATTCTGCGCCGACAACGTGGCGCCCGACGAATCGGTGGATTCCTGCCAGCGAACAGTATTGTCGCTGATAACCCGCCCTTGGGCCGTGCCGCCATCGGCCGATACGGTAGTCGTTGTGGTGATGCTCTGCGCCTGCAGGCTCGAGCGAGAGATATTGGGGTTGCTCGCTGTCTCTCCAAGCGTCTGTTTGTCCCAGATGCCATAAACGCTCTGGGCCATGCTCTTGTCGCCTTCCTTGTCGGCAGTATCGAAGAAGCGTCCAGTACCGAAGACAATCAGATAGCCAGTACCGCTTGGGTGAGTCACGAGGCTAGGCGCGGAGGTAATGGCTTGGCGCTGCGTACCAGCAGTATCCGCTGATGCTCTGAACAGCGGATTGCCACCAAAACCTACCTTGAAAGCGCTGGCAGGGACGTCATTCGTGACTTTGAACGGGGCAGTCGCATCTTGCGTGGCGCGCAGCAGGTCGAAGCGCCACATGTTGCCCTGCAGGTCACCCGCATAGGCATAATCGGCTGTGCCGTCACCGTTGAAGTCGCCCAGTTTGGGCGTCGAAAGGCCGTTAGCCACGCCGTTGGTACCCTGTACCTCCAGGCTTCTCAGGAGCGTGCCTTCCATTGCATCGACAATGAACAGCGCTGCCTTGCCATTGGTGTTGTTGGCGCTCTCGTAGCCGTTACCGAAGACTACGGCCCATTTGCCGGTATGTAAGCGAGCAATAGTCGGTTGGGAGAAGCTGTAGCCCATTTTTACCGCATTGGTATCGGTAATAGAGTTTTCATCGAACTGCCACAGCAGCTTCTCCTGCCCAGGCGTGGTGATATCCAGGGCAAAGATGGACTTGCCGCCCGCTTTCAATGTGCCGACCAGAATGGTACGCCACTCGGTTCCTGTATAAACATCAGCGACTACAGGCGAGCCCTCTACATAGAATTCATGGCTGTAGTTGGTGCCCGTAAGCTTGTTGAGTTTCGGGAAGACCGCAGAAGGGATAAAGGCGAACTCCTCGACGCCCGTCAAGGCATTGAAACCGTGCAGCATGCCGTCATTACCGCCGACATAGATACGTGGCGAACGCGAAGCGATAGAGTTCTTAAAATCTGTGTAACGGGTATTGCCTTCCAGATTATTGGAGAATTGCTCCAGATAACGCGGAGTATTCAGCACTACTGCGGGAGTGGATGAGTAGAAGTCGCCCAGCACGCCACTGCGCTGCCTGTAAGTAGTGCCTTCACCCGCGCGATTGCCCCTTAAATAGCTGAGCCGCTCCGCGCCTTTGGTATCGACGGCATTGGCGTTTTCTGGGTCGCGATTCAGATAAGTGAGCAGCGTAGTGCCCGAATAGCTGGTCAACGCTGCGTTATTCGCGTCGAAGTCTGCCAGACCTGTATTGCCTGTGCCGGCGATCTTGATGTTGCGGGTGCCAGGCACGTTGGCCTTGGCGCTCCAGACCTCCTTGGTTTCCAGAGTACTGGTCTCGGCATTCCAGCTTTTTTCAAAGCGCTTGACGTCGCCTGACCAGTTGTCATCGCTGGCGTAAGAGGTCTGGTAGGAAACCGTTTTGAGCGTACCGTTATCGTTTTCGTCCGTGCTGACCTGGCCTGAGTTGATGGCTGGGCGGGCCGCCGTGGATTTACGGTCGGCGATGCGGGAAAGGATGTCATCGAATGCCTGAACCATGGCTTCAGGACTGTCCACACTGAAGAATTCGCCGCGCGAGTTGATCGCGGCGTGCCACAGGTCGTAGACATTGTTGGCGCTGCCACTGGAGGCCGCTGGCCAGGTCGCAGTGCCATCGACCAGGTTGTTGTAGCCGGTGCCAGTGAAGGTGCTGCCAGCCCAGGGCACATTGGTGTTGTTGAGCGATTCAGTCAGGCCCAGGCCCATCACGAAGTTGGTCATATGCTGCCAGGTGGCCGGGTCGTTGCGCGCGTTCCAGTAGTCGGTAGTGGTGTCGCCGCTCTTGAAGGGAATATAGGCCGGTACCTTGTTGTCCAGGCTTGGTTGGAGATCGGTAGCCCAGTAGTGCATGGCTAGGTCGGCGAGAGTCTGCGCCTGGCTGTCATAGAAGGGTTTACGCTCACTGTAAGTGCGCCCATCCGGCAGGGTGAAGGTGGTCGCGTCGTGACGGAAGTTGCTGGGCATAGTGGTAGTGGCGTTCCACTGCCCATCGGTCATCAGAATGTGGTAGCTGGCGCGGCAGGCGTAGGTGTTCTGAGTGGTGTTACCAGTACCGTTGGGATTTTTCTGCCAGGGCGCGGCGGTGGTGTAGAACTCGCCCGCGCGTTTAAGTGCTGCTGGCAGGGGGGTGCTCTGGTTGAAATTGATGTTTTGTAGCCAGGCGTAGAGTTGTCCCTTGTGCGTAGCCGAGTATTCCTTGAGGGAGTTGTTATAGCAATTGCTGGTGTCGTTGCCGGTAAAACTGGTGCAGTTGCCAAGGCCTTGCCAAGTCAGACGCACTGAGGACGACAGGTCATAGAAGGCCAGCGCTGCGGCGGAAATAGTGGCCAGGGCTCGGTTGCGATAGAAGGAATACCAGTTGGCGAAGTTCTGCTGCTGGTCGCTGCTGACGAAGTTTAGTCGGTAGCAGTTTTCGTTGGCCGTGGTGCAGTTGGTGGCCAGGGTGGCGTCATAGGTGTAGTAGTAAGCCGGTACGCCGCGTTGTGCCAACGTGGCAGTGAAGTTGTTGTTTGAGCCGGTACAAGTGGCCGTGACGGTGACCCCAGCGAGGGTCGCCGTGGCAGTGCAGGAATTGTTGCCGCTTCGGGTGATGGCGAAACTGATGTTGCCCTTGGTCACCGTGGTGGTGCCGTTGGTGGTGCGAGTCGCACTGGCGCTGAAGTCTGCGGAGGGGTTTTCCCCCAAGCGGTTGCTGGTATTGCTGTAGCCGTAGGCCGTGGCCTGGGTACTGAGCAGGTCGTAGCTCCAGGTGAATTTGTAGTTGCTACGCAGGTCGATGCTGCCGTAGGTACTCTTGTAACCGTTGAGCAGGGCGGCGCTGTAGCTGGTGGAGAGCTGCTGCTCGGTGCCGGCTGTGCTGAACACGATCGGTGCGCTGTAGGAGATATTGGGGTTGAAGTACAGCGGGTTGAAATCGCTCGATTTGGCCCGTCGAGTGGCATGTACGCCATTGATGTTATCGGGGGCGAAAGCCCAGCGCATACTACCCGAGTCGTCCAGAGTCAGCGCCATGTTAGGCGGTACGCCAACAGTCAAACTCAGTGGGCTTTGTGAAACAGCTGCGTAGCTATTGGCGCCGTGCAGCAGTGCAACACCGAAAACAGTATAAGAAAGCACTTTGGCGTAAGAGGTGAGCTGAAGAAGTTTCATTATGCCGGCTCTCAATTGTTCAGGCCCAGATAGATGTTGGCGTGCGTCGACTGCAGGTAGACCTGATCGTCCGCCTTGGAATTGTTGAGGTAGTAATAAGTACCTTGCCCTTCGGCAACCATTCCGTATTCCGCGTTGATTGCAGCATTGCTGGAGGTAACTGCGCGCGTGCTATTCCAATGAGTTGTTTGGTTGCTGGTGGTTTCTCGGTTGCCCGCGACCGTTTGGTTGGCCGCATCCGTTCCCCGGTAAGGCATCCACAGCAGGCTGTTATTGGACTCTGATTTGAGATAGCTCGCACTTGTCAGCCAGGGTTTTTCAACGAAATTAAGCAAATCATCGTCGTTGATGGCCAGCAGGCAAGGCTTATTAAGGCCATTGGCTTTCAGCGTATTGGTAAGCGCGCAGTTGGCGGCGTTACCCTCAAGTTTGTCTGCCAGGTTGGCCGGGCCGTAATAGCGGAATTCGGCCTCGCGCAGGGCGGCATCGGCGGCGCTTTGTTGCTGAGTGTCGTGGGCTCGGTTGGCGGTAATACGGCTTTCCAGGGTAGTGCCACGCATGCTGCCAACCGCCAGTAAAGTCAGTACCAGCAGCATGACGAGGGCGATCATCAGGACGGCACCTCCCTGATTACGACGACCAGAAAGAGAATTCATGGCATTAGGTTCCTAACAGTCTGGGTATTTCCAACAACCTGGTAAATGCGCTTGTTATCACCGCTTTGCAGGCGTGTTTTGGTGGTGGCAGGAGCCAGTGCCAGCCAGTCGGTCAGCACTTTTGAGTCATCACTGTCACGCTGGCCCGTGCGGCTGGCGAGCAGCAGTGAATAGCGTACGCTGCGGATGGCACCAGCACTGGTCGTCCAGTCTTTCTGGGGGACGTAAGAGGTCACTTCTTTCGACAGTACGTCAGTGCTGCCAATACCGAAGTCCAGACGCATGTCGGCAATGCCGGTGAGCTGTTCGGTAAATTGGGGGGTAGCGACGTTAAGGCTTTTGCACAGCAGCCTGCCATTCTGCAATTCACCTGAGGCGCCCTCTTCGTATTTGAGGGCAAGCACGATCAGGCTGCTTGCGGCGACATCGGGGAAGGCTTTGGTATAGACGGTGCTGCTGGCGACCCCCTGGCAGTCCAGCTCACCGCTAACCTGGGGCTGGTAGCGCACGCAGAACCCGGTGCCTTCGGCAGGATCCAGCCCGGTGACCGATGCACCAGCGCTAAAGGCTAGGCAGCCGCCAGAAGCTGTTTGCTCCGGAAAGGTCATTTCCAAGAGGTTGGAAGGTGTACGACGGTAGCCGGCTTTGCCCAGATATTGGTCAAATATCAATGCAGCGAAACGGCCACTGTCCAGATTCCCGCTCTGGCTTTGCTGGAAAAGATAATGGCGCTGGTTGTCGATGTAGACCTGAGTAATCCCCAGTATCAGAAAGCTGCTGATAGCCAGAGCAATCATCAGTTCGACCAGCGACAGGCCCGCCTGGCGTGTGATTCGATTCATGGCTGCACTCGCACGGTGTAGGTACAAACAGTAGAGGTATTGCTGGTATCGGCGGCATCCAGGCAGGCGCCTTCACGCACCTGCCAGGCCAGGCGTATCTCGATCATCGAGCCTTGATTGTTGCAATTGCCCGCGCTACTGCTGCGGCAGATATAGGTATCGCTCACGAACACGGTTGAGCCGCCCGGTAGCAGTGCCTTGACTCTGCTTGCCCAACAATCACGCTGCTCTTTGGCGGTTTTCGCCACTATGGTGTCAGTGGCGACGCAGTCGGCACTACTGGAAAAGTCCTGAGCCTTGGTCTTGTAAAAAATCGAACTGGAGGTGAGCCCGCTATTCATCGGTGCAGCAGGCGCGGTATTGCTAAAAGTCTCTTCCGGATACGCGCGAATGATTTCGACCAGTTCACTGGCCAGATCTACCGCCACATTGCGCTGCACCGAATCCTGAGCGTACTGCACACTGCGCCCCTGTAACGCGACCATGCCAAGTACGCCGACAGTGGTCAGCAGCAATGCGACCAATACCTCGATCAGGCTGAAACCTTTGGTATTTCTGTTCATCGCCATTCCCCGGGCTTTACTGGCAGGCAGTCATATTGGTGGAGGTTTCCTTTTTGCCCCTCGGCCAACTCTGGATACTGCCGCTGGCCTTGATGTCGATAGTGAAACCGTTGGCGAAGTCGCTGCCTTGACAAGTGATCAGCTGGGCATCTGTTCCTGTGCCGTTGTATCGAAAAGCGATCTCATCCACAGAGGCAGTTACCTGTAGCTTTTCAGGTACATCCAGCGTACGTAATGGGTCTTCGTCGTCATCATCGCAAACCTTCTTGACTGCCCAGGCGTCACCGCTATCTATCGTTGCCTTGCAGACTTTGAGGAACGTTCGCTGCTCGACGGCCGTGCTGCGGGTGTATTGCAGCAATGAAAGCAATTCGTTATTGAAAGACTGAGTACGGCTCTTGTTGATGAACTGGGTAAAGCTCGGTACAGCGATGGCGGCGAAGATGCCGAGCAACGTGACGACGATCATCAGTTCGATCAAGGTGAAGCCACGTTGCGTGCGCAAGCACACTAAATAATGGCAATCCGAGAGTCTTGGCATGGTTGTCCAGTCTAAATACAGGAGGGCGGACGAATCCTGACGGCTTCGCTGGCGCCTGTCTTCTTACTGGGGATGATCGGTTCTGATGCACGGATGACTGGTCTAGCAGCATCTTGAGTTGCCACTGGTAACCAGTTTCAAGCGGCCTTGACGGTTGAGTACCAGCTGCCAGTGAGGCCCATTGCTGTTGCAGATGGAGAAGGTACCGTTGCTGACCCAGCTCGTGCCGTTGCTATGGAAACGGATGCTGTTGCTGCCGAATCCCGCCCAGCACAAATCTTTCGTGGGCGCCGCTTGCTGTCGAAGAATCTTTGGCTCCTTGCCGACCGTGGTAATCAACCAGTAGCTGCCCCATCCGCCATCACAGTTTTCGCCGTCGCTGGAGCCACATAGCTGATGGGGGCGTCCGAGCGTAATGGCGTTGGCACGTGTTTGTTGAATATGACGGGCAAGTAGATCGCGCGAAGATTCCTGGCGTTTGCTTTCTTGAAACCGGGCGAATGCCGGAATGGCCAGGCTGATGAGAATCGCCACTAGCGTTATGGCAGTCAGCAACTCCACAAGGCTGAATGCCTTCTGTTGATTTCCATTCATGGTGCAAATCCCTATGCGCGTATGATTGGCGGCCTTCCTGGCCTGCCTTTTCTGTTTAGACCCTGAGGTGTCGCTGTCAAGGCTTGCCGTTTACGCGATGGGGTGAGTTGTGCGTTCGGATGTGATCGTTATCGGCGGTGGGGTCATTGGGTTGTTGTCGGCGTATCAACTGGCGACGGCGGGCAAGCGCGTCACGCTAGTGGATCGTGGATCTGTCGGGGGCGAGGCTTCCTGGGCAGGGGGCGGGATCGTCTCGCCGCTGTATCCCTGGCGCTATAGCCAGGCAGTGACGGCGCTGGCCCATTGGTCTCAGGATTATTACCCGGGCCTCGGTCAGCAACTGCTGGCGTGTACCGGTCTGGATCCGGAGGTGCATGTCACCGGCTTGTACTGGCTGGATCTGGACGATCAGGCTGAGGCGCTGGCTTGGGCGCAGCGCGAAGGGCGGCCGCTGCATGAGGTGTCCGCTGCATCGGCTTATGCCGCGGTACCGCCGCTGGGTGCAGGGTTCCAACGGGCGATTTATATGTCTGGTGTGGCCAACGTGCGCAATCCGCGGCTGGTGAAATCGCTGCGGGCGGCGCTGCAGGGCATGCCTGCGGTCACTCTGCGCGAGCACGACCCCGTCGAGGGATTCGTCCGCGAGGGGGCTCGAATCGTCGGGGTGCGCACTGCCGACGGCGAGCTGTTGGCGGATCAGGTGGCGGTGGCGGCCGGAGCCTGGAGTGGCGAGGTGCTGCAGAGCCTGGGGTTGGCGCTTCCGGTGGAGCCGGTCAAGGGGCAGATGATCCTGTTCAAATGTGCCGAGGACTTCTTGCCAAGCATGGTGCTGGCCCGCGGGCGCTATGCGATCCCTCGTCGCGACGGCCATATTCTGGTAGGCAGCACCCTGGAACATGCCGGGTTCGACAAGACGCCTACCGAAGATGCTCTGGCCAGCCTGCGCGCCTCGGCCGAAGCCTTGCTGCCGGCGCTGAAGGATGCCGAGGTCGTGGGGCATTGGGCGGGGTTGCGACCCGGGTCGCCTGAGGGGATTCCCTTCATTGGCGAGGTGCCCGGCCATGAGGGGCTGTGGCTGAACTGCGGGCATTACCGCAATGGCCTGGTATTGGCACCGGCATCGTGCCGGTTACTGGCTGACCTGATGCTGGGGCGTGAGCCGATTATCGATCCGGCGCCTTATGCACCGATATTACGTTTATAAGCGTTGGCGGAGGTCAGTGACGCAGAAGGCGGGGTTTCACCCTACCAGGCTGTTGAAAAACTACCTACGTTGCCATCGCGGCGTTAAAAACAGGCTCAAAATGCTCATTTACAACACGTAAACTGCGCTTTTGACTCACTTCGTTCGCCCTGCGGGCCAGCCTTCGGCTGTTACTCCGCTGCGCTACGTTTCGCCTGTTTTTGCCTTGCGCTGGCTGCCTCGCCTACATTTTTCTAACGGCCTGCTACTGGCTGGCGGTATCTGAATCATCTCTACTATCGACAGTGAGCAACTGCTCGAGCAATTCCGGTAGCGCCGTTTGTACCGTTTCCCAAACGATGTCGAGATTAATATCAAAGTAGCCATGGGCAATGCGGTTGCGCATACCGCGCATGTTTCGCCATGGAATTTGGGGGTTCTCGTTCACGAACTGGATATGCCCATCCATTAACTTGGTTACAGCTTCACCGATAATAATGAAATTCATGATGACGGCTTGCTGCGTGCGTTTATCGGTATCGAAATCGTCTTTATCCAAACCCTCGACGAAGCTGCATGCATCCCTTGCGGCTTGTCTCATGTGGCTGAGATAGTCGTCCAGACGATACTTTTTCAAACCGATCGTGCCTCTGACAGCACTTGTTCGCGGAAGCTGGCGGGCAAGTCGCCGGGAGTGAGCAGATCTACCTGAACGCCGAGAATCTCTTCCAGCTCAGCCTGCAAACCACCGAGGTCGAATAGGGTTGCTCCAGGGAGAGCGTCCACTAGCAGGTCGAGATCACTGCCCTCTTGGTCAGTACCATGCAGTACTGAGCCGAATACACGTGGGTTGGCTGCGCGAAAGCGGCTGGTCGCTTCGCGGATGGCGGCTCGTTTTAGATCAAGTGCTAGCGACGGTTTCACGCTATTTCTCGATGAACTCAAGTGAGGGAATCCTAGCACAGGATCATTCGTGTAACGGCTAACGGCTAACGGCTAACGGCTAACGGGCAGCAGCCATTTTCACCGATGGTCAGTCGATCCCCAGCTTCTTCAGTCTGTAGCGCATCGAGCGGAAGCTCAAGCCCAGGCGCTGGGCTGCGGCGGTGCGGTTCCAGCGGGTTTCTTCGAGAGCCTGCATGATCAGTTTGCGCTCGACGTCTTCCAGGTAGTCCTCGATGTTGTCGATCTGCGCCAGGCTGGCATCACCATTTTCACCAGCGGGTGACGCATCGACCAGGCGCAGGTCGTTGGCGCAGATCACGTCGCCTTCACACAGGGTGTAGGCGCGCTCCAGCATGTTCTCCAGTTCGCGTACGTTGCCGGGAAAGCGGTAGCTCTTGAGCTTGTCCAGGGCTGGCCCATCGAGTTTCACGGGCGGCAGGCCGATGCCTTCGTTCAGGCGCTTGAGCATTACGTCGGCCAGCAGCGGGATGTCTTCGCGGCGTTCGCGCAGTGGAGGCACGCGGAGTTCGATGACATTGAGACGGTAGTACAGATCCTGACGGAAGCGCCCTGCGGCCACTTCGGCGGCCAGATCCTTGTGGGTAGCGCAGAGGATGCGGGTATCCACCACGACCTCCTGCTGGCCGCCGACGCTGCGAATGGCTTTCTCCTGGATCGCCCGCAGCAGTTTGACCTGCATGGTCAGCGGCAGGTCGGCTACTTCGTCGAGGAACAGGCTGCCGCCATGGGCGGCCTGGAACAGGCCCTGCTTGTCTTCGATGGCGCCGGTGAAGCTGCCTTTCTTGTGACCGAAAAACTCGCTTTCCATCAGTTCCGACGGAATCGCACCGCAGTTGACCGGCACGAAGGCGCGCTCTCGGCGCGGCCCCTGCTCGTGAATCAGTCGGGCGACCAGCTCCTTGCCGCTACCGGATTCGCCACTGATATATACCGGTGCCTGGCTGCGCGCCAGCTTCTGGATCTGCGCTCGCAGGGCGCGCATGGGTGGCGATTCGCCGAGCAGACGGCTGGCGCCTGGTGCTTCTTCATCCTGGTCGGCGCCCAGGCGCAGGGCGGTGGCGACCAGCTCGCGCAGGCGACCGAGATCGACCGGTTTGGTGAGAAAGTCGAAGGCGCCGGCCTTGAGCGCGTTGATCGCGGTATCCAGGCTGCCAAAGGCGGTAATCATGGCCACGGGCGTTTGCGGATAGCGCTGCTGGATGTGCTGCACGATATCCAGGCCGGTGCCGTCGGGCAGGCGCATGTCGGTCAGGCACAGGTCGAATGGCTCCTTGGCCAGCCAGTCGCGCGCTTCCTTGACGTTGCGCGCGCTGCGCGTGTCGAGTTTCATGCGCCCGAGGGTAATCTCCAGCAGCTCGCGGATATCGGGTTCGTCGTCGACAATCAGGGCTCTCTGGTGGTTCATCGGTCGTTCAGCTCATTTTTCGCGGATGAGCGAAGGTAATACGGAAACATGCACCGCCGCCTTCGCGTGGTTTGTAGTGAAGATGAGCCTGATTGCTTTCACAGAGCTCGCGGGAAATATACAGGCCCAGGCCGGTGCCTTTGTTTTCCGTGGTGTAGAAAGGTTCGAAGATGTGATGCAGTTGTTCTGTCGTGATGCCCGGGCCGTCATCGAGCACCTCGAGCACCGGCAGATCACTGTGCGAATCGCGAAACAGTTTCAGCCACACCTGACCCCGGGGATTGAGCTGGGCACTGTAACGCAGGCCGTTCTGTACCAGGTTGGTGATCACCTGGGTCAGCTGGTTCGGATCCATGCGGGTCTGGATGTTGCTGCCCTCGATACTCAGGTGCAGGATTCTCGAGGCCGTGGCGGTGCTGCGAAATTCGGCAGCGTAGCGATGCAGCCAATACCTGAGATCCAGCAGTTGCGGCTCTGCCTGACGTCGCCTCGACAGTTGCAGGACGTTCTCGATGATCAGGTTCATGCGCCGGGAGTGATCCTGGATGATCTGCGCCAGGCGCTGATCTGGCCCGTGCAGGTCTTCGGACTCCTGCAGCAATTGTGCAGCATGGCTGATGGCGCCCAGCGGGTTGCGAATCTCGTGGGCGATGCCTGCGGTCAGCCGGCCCAGGGCGACCAGTTTGAGCTGCTGGGCCTGTTGGGCGATCTGCGAGATATCGTCGAGCAGGATCAGCGTGTGGCGCTGGCCGCCTCGCTGCAAGGAGATGAAGCTGGGCTGCAGGGTCGGGCCGTCGGCGCGGGCCTGCAAGTTGGTCGGACGCAGGCTGGTGTTTTCCAGCCAGTACTGCAGGCGTTTGACCAGTTCGGTGCAGTGCGGGTCGAGAATCTTGCCGGCCAGGTTCTCTCGGCCGAGCAAGCTCAAGGCGGACTGATTGGCCAGCAGCACGCGATGCTGTTCGTCCACCACCAGGATGCCGGTGCGCATGCGCTGCAGAATCAGGTTGTTCAAGGCTTCGAGGTCGGCGACATCGGCGGCTCGCTGCTCGGCGAGGATTTCACTGGCTTGCAGGCGCCGCGTCAGGCCCTGCACGAACAGCGCTGCAGTGAAGCAAAGAGCGCCCAGTGCGCCGGCCTGCACATACTGGCTGCTGGCCTGGGGGTGACTGAGGCTGAGGTAGAACGTCAGGTAGATCAGGCCGATCGTCGCACTCGCTGCGATCAGCACGCCGACCCTGCCGCGCAGCAGGATATTGGCGATCGCCACCGCAACGATCAGCAGGTTGCCGATACCGCTGGGTGTGCCGCCGCCGGCATAGAACAGAGTCGACAGCAGGATCACGTCGACCAGGGCCACGCCGAACACCTGAACCAGGCTGCGCGGGTTTTGAATGATCAGCGCGACGAAGATATTGAGGATCAGATACAGCCAACTGGTGCCGCGGAACAGCGGCACGTGTGCCAGTTCGAGCAGTTCACCATCCAGGTCGGCGGAGATCAGCAGAACCAGCAGGACACCGATGAGCAATCGGTAAAGGTGGTACAGCCTGAAAATACGGCGACCCTGCTGGCCGCTTAGAGCGAGACCTTCAGCGATCACCGGGCTTGGGGCCTTGTTCGAGATGGGCCTGGCTGCAATACCAGCGCTGTGCCAGTTGCACGGCGTGCTCTTGTGGCGTGTGCACGCCGCAATGGGCACAGCGCACCATCGGTGTTGGGGTTTCCGCTGGCGGCGGCGCCTGGCGTCGACGCGCCGCACCGAAGTAGCGGCGCCAAACCCAGATGACTGCAAAAATGATGGCAATCCAGAACAGCAGGCGGAACAGGCCCATGGCGCTCTCTTCACATAGATGAATGCACCAGTTTAGCTAAGGAAGGGGTGGGCGGACAGCCGCTTGGTCAGCGTTTTTGCAGTGCAGAAACGCAAGATGCCAGTCGGTTGACTGGCATCTTGGTTAACGCGGTGCTGCCAGGATCAGTCGAACAGGCCGAAGGTCATGTAACTGAACCAGGAGCGCTTGCTGCCTTGCGGCTCTTCGCTTTGCTCACTCTGGTTTTCCGGTTTCAGTTCAGCCGGGATCTGATCCGAGGCTTCTTCGTACTGACGAATCACGTCCTGGCTCGCCTGGGTCTGGCTTGGCGGTGGCGGTACGTCGCTTTCGATCAGACCCAGCGTGGCCCTGGCCAGCCACGAACGATTATCGGCGTCTTCCTCGCGAGGCACGAATTCGCCGTTGACCAGGTTCGGGTGATCCGGATAGTTGAGCTTGAGCGTTTCCAGGCTGGTGGCTGCCAGGTCGTCCAGGGTCAGGCGCTGATAAGCCTCGACCATCACGGCCAGGCCATCGCCGACGGATGGCGTTTCCTGGAAGTTTTCCACCACGTAGCGGCCACGGTTGGCGGCGGCGACATAGGCCTGACGGGTCAGGTAGTAGTGGGCAACGTGGATTTCGTAGGAGGCCAGCAGGTTGCGCAGGTAGATCATGCGCTGCTTGGCATCCGGCGCGTAGCGGCTGTTCGGGTAGCGGCTGGTGAGCTGGGCGAACTCGTTGTAGGAGTCGCGGGCCGCGCCCGGGTCACGCTTGGTCATGTCCAGCGGCAGGAAGCGCGCAACAATGCCGCGATCCTGATCGAACGATGCCAGGCCCTTCAGGTAGTAGGCGTAGTCGACGTTCGGGTGCTGCGGGTGCAGGCGGATGAAACGCTCGGCGGAGGAGCGCGCAGCTTCCGGCTCGGCGTTCTTGTAGTTGGCGTAGATCAGCTCGAGCTGCGACTGTTCGGCATAGCGGCCGAACGGGTAGCGGGACTCCAGGGCCTTGAGCTTGGTGACGGCGCTGGTGTAGCTGCCGTTGTCCAGATCTGTCTGAGCCTGCTGGTAGAGTTCGGCCTCGCTGAGGTTTTCATCCAGGACTTCCTTGGACGAACAGGCGGCGGTGAGTGCGAGGATGGCGATCAGCAGCAGGTGTTTCACTTGCATGGCGGCTTGCGTCCCTGGGACGGCGGCTGTCTTGGGCAGGGCCGTCCTGTTATGATGAGCGCCCCCGGTACCCCTGGGGCAAAGACGCCGTATTTAACCACAAGCGTGTAGCTGAAACCAAAGGCTATGCCCCCGCCGTTGCCGAGCATGTCATCTATTAATAAGCAGGCCATTCAGTTATCCGCCGAGGTGCCCTACGATCTGGGCGGTCAACGCCTCGACCAAGTCGCCGCCCAGCTGTTCGCCGAGCACTCGCGCTCGCGCCTTTCCGGCTGGATCAAGGAGGGCAATCTGACCGTCGATGGTCAGGTGCTGCGCCCCCGTGACATCGTTCACGGCGGCTCCGTGCTGGCCCTTTCCGCCGAGCAGGAAGCCCAGGGTGAATGGATCGCCCAGGACATCGAGCTCAATATCGTCTACGAGGACGAGCAGATTCTGGTGATCGACAAGCCCGCTGGCCTGGTCGTGCATCCGGCTGCCGGGCACGCCGACGGCACCTTGCTCAATGCGCTGCTGCACCACGTGCCGGACATCGTCAACGTGCCGCGGGCCGGCATCGTGCATCGCCTGGACAAGGACACTACCGGCCTGATGGTGGTGGCCAAGACCATCGAAGCGCAGACCCGCCTGGTCGATCAGTTGCAGAAGCGTACGGTCAGCCGTATCTATGAATGCATCGTGATTGGCGTGATCACCGCTGGCGGCAAGATCAATGCCCCCATCGGCCGCAGCTCCTCGCAGCGTCAGCGCATGGCCGTTACCGATGGCGGCAAGCCGGCGGTCAGCCATTACCGCGTGCTCGAACGTTTCCGCTCGCACACCCACACTCGGGTCAAGCTGGAGACCGGGCGCACGCACCAGATCCGTGTGCACATGAGTCACGTCGGCTATCCGCTGGTCGGCGATCCGGTCTATGGCGGGCGCTTCCGCATTCCGCCGGCCGCCAGCCCGACCATGGTGCAGAGCCTCAAGGAGTTTCCGCGTCAGGCCCTGCACGCCCGCTTCCTCGAATTGGATCATCCGATTACCGGTGAGCGTATGAAGTGGCAGTCGCCGTTGCCCGATGATTTCGTCTGGTTGCTGACGCTGCTGCGTCAGGATCGCGAGGCGTTCATCGGATGAGCGACAAGGCCCATGACTGGCTGACACCCCATTGGCCCGCTCCCGAGTGGGTGCGTACCTGCGTGACCACTCGCGCCGGTGGTGTGAGTGCGGCGCCCTACGACAGCTTCAACCTCGCCGCGCATGTCGAGGATGACCCGGTGGCTGTTGCCAAGAACCGTCAGCGGCTCCTGAGTCAGCTGGGTTGCCGCCCGGCCTGGCTGCAGCAGGTGCACGGCATTGCCGTCGCTCAGGCTGACCCGGAAAGCGTCATCGAGGCCGATGCCAGTTGGACGGCCACACCGGGCGTTGCCTGTGCGGTGATGACCGCCGACTGCCTACCCGCGCTGTTCTGCGACCGTACGGGTACCCGTGTGGCGGCAGCTCATGCCGGATGGCGTGGGTTGGCGAACGGCGTGCTGGAGGCCACGCTGGATGCACTGGCCGCGGAGCCCGAGGACACTCTGGTCTGGCTGGGCCCGGCTATCGGCCCACAGACGTTCGAGGTCGGTGCCGAGGTGCGCGAGGCGTTCGTCAGCCAGCATGATCAGGCAGCCAGTGCCTTCATACCCAGCGCCAACGCCGGGCGCTTTATGGCGGATATCTACCAGTTGGCGCGCATCCGTCTGGCCGCACGCGGTATCAACGCGGTGTATGGCGGCGGCTTTTGCACCGTCAGCGATTCGCGCTTCTATTCCTACCGGCGCGCCGCCCAGACCGGCCGCTTCGCCTCGTTGATCTGGCTGGCGGATCGCTAAGGTTTTCGTAGGAGCCCGCAAGCGGGCTCCTACCGATCTGAGGTCTGTTCAGGTCGTAGGATGGGTGAAACCCATCGGCAATTTATGGGTTTCACCCATCCTACGGGCTGTTCACGATTTTTCGATGAGACCCCATGTGCTCAAAGGCGGAAGCGGACGCTTACCCCGTAGGGTGGATGACGCTCTTTTCATCCACCATTGCGATTGCAGAGCGGTGGACGGGTCGGGCCGCGTAGGTGAAGCGTCGTCCACCCTACGAACGGCCGCTTCCGCCTTTTTACCGTCGATCCATAGGTACGGTTCCTATTTGCCAAGTACACAGATCGTGAACAGGTTCTGAGGTCTGCTCAGCCATTCGGCGCTGCTTGACCGTGATCAACACCGCCACGCTTGAAACCCGCACAATCGGCCTCATCTATGCTTCATCTCGGCAGGTTTTGATTTCAGGCGCATGCACCGCGCCGGCCTGCCTTTAAAGGAAGGATGACGCCATGCGAATCGACCGTTTGACCAGCAAGTTGCAGCTTGCCCTTTCCGACGCCCAGTCCCTGGCCGTCGGCCACGACCATTCCGCCATCGAGCCGCTGCACCTGATGCAGGCGCTGCTCGACCAGCAGGGCGGCTCCATTCGCCCGCTACTGATGCAGGTGGGCTTCGATGTGAACAGCCTGCGCCAGGCCCTGAGCAAAGAGCTCGACCACCTGGGCAAGATCCAGAACCCTACCGGCGATGTGAGCCTGTCCCAGGATCTGGCGCGCCTGCTCAATCAGGCCGATCGCCTGTCGCAGCAGAAGGGCGACCAGTTCATCTCCAGCGAACTGGTGCTGCTCGCCGCCATGGACGAGAACACCAAGCTGGGCAAGCTCCTGCTGGGACAGGGCGTGAGCCGCAAGGCTCTGGAGAACGCCGTCGCCAACCTGCGTGGCGGTGATGCGGTGAACGACCCGAATATCGAGGAGTCCCGCCAGGCTCTGGACAAGTACACCGTTGACCTGACCAAGCGTGCCGAAGAGGGCAAGCTCGATCCGGTGATCGGCCGTGACGACGAGATCCGCCGTACCATCCAGGTGCTGCAACGCCGTACCAAGAACAACCCGGTATTGATCGGCGAACCCGGCGTGGGCAAGACGGCCATCGCCGAAGGTCTGGCCCAGCGCATCGTCAACGGTGAGGTGCCCGATGGACTCAAGGACAAGCGCCTGCTGTCCCTGGATATGGGATCGTTGATCGCCGGCGCCAAGTTTCGCGGTGAGTTCGAAGAGCGCCTCAAGGCGGTGCTCAACGAGCTATCCAAGCAGGAAGGCCGCATCATCCTGTTCATCGACGAGCTGCACACCATGGTCGGCGCCGGCAAGGCCGAGGGCGCCATGGACGCCGGCAACATGCTCAAGCCGTCCCTGGCCCGGGGTGAGCTGCACTGCGTTGGCGCCACCACCCTGAATGAGTACCGCCAGTACATCGAGAAGGATGCCGCCCTGGAGCGTCGCTTCCAGAAAGTGCTGGTCGATGAACCGAGCGAAGAAGACACCATCGCCATTCTGCGGGGCCTCAAGGAGCGTTACGAGGTGCACCACAAGGTGGCTATCACCGACGGCGCGATCATCGCCGCGGCCAAGCTCAGCCACCGCTACATCACCGATCGTCAATTGCCGGACAAGGCCATCGACCTGATCGACGAAGCGGCCAGCCGTATCCGCATGGAGATCGACTCCAAGCCTGAGGTGCTCGACCGCCTGGATCGCCGTCTGATCCAGCTCAAGGTGGAGGCTCAGGCGCTGAAGAAGGAAGAGGACGAGGCGGCCAAGAAGCGCTTCGTCAAGCTGCAGGAAGACATCGCCAAGCTCGAGAAGGAGTACTCCGACCTCGATGAAATCTGGAAGTCGGAAAAGGCCGAAGTCCAGGGCTCGGCGCAGATCCAGCAGAAGATCGAGCAGTCCCGTACCGAGCTGGAAGCGGCGCGTCGCAAGGGTGATCTGAACCGCATGGCCGAGCTGCAGTACGGTGTGATTCCCGATCTGGAGCGCAGCCTGCAGATGGTCGATCAGCACGGCAAGACCGAAAACCAGTTGCTGCGCAGCAAGGTGACCGAGGAAGAGATTGCCGAGGTCGTCTCCAAATGGACGGGGATTCCGGTGTCGAAGATGCTCGAAGGTGAGCGCGACAAGCTGCTGAAGATGGAAGGGTTGCTGCACCAGCGCGTCATCGGTCAGGACGAGGCCGTGGTCGCGGTGTCCAATGCCGTGCGCCGCTCGCGCGCCGGCTTGGCGGATCCGAATCGGCCCAGCGGCTCGTTCCTGTTCCTCGGTCCGACCGGCGTCGGCAAGACCGAGCTGTGCAAGGCGCTGGCCGAATTCCTCTTCGATACCGAGGACGCACTGGTGCGCATCGACATGTCCGAGTTCATGGAGAAGCACTCCGTGGCTCGTCTGATCGGCGCGCCGCCCGGCTACGTCGGCTACGAGGAGGGCGGTTACCTGACCGAGGCGGTGCGCCGCAAACCATACTCGGTGGTGCTCCTGGATGAGGTCGAGAAGGCTCACCCGGATGTCTTCAACGTGCTGCTGCAGGTGCTCGAAGATGGCCGCCTGACCGACAGCCATGGCCGTACCGTGGACTTCAAGAATACGGTGATCGTGATGACCTCCAACCTGGGTTCGGCGCAGATCCAGGAACTGGTCGGTGACCGTGAGGCGCAGCGCGCGGCGGTGATGGATGCGGTGGGCAACCACTTCCGTCCCGAGTTCGTCAACCGTATCGACGAGGTGGTGGTGTTCGAGCCTCTGGCTCGCGAGCAGATCGCCGGCATCGCCCGCATTCAGCTGTCGCGCCTGCTGCAGCGCCTGGCCGAGCGCGAGCTGAGCCTGGAGCTGTCCGACGAGGCGATGGACAAGCTGATCGCCGTTGGTTACGACCCGGTGTATGGTGCACGTCCATTGAAGCGGGCGATCCAGCGCTGGATCGAGAACCCGCTGGCGCAGATGATCCTGGCCGGCAAGTTCAACCCGGGCAGCACCGTGACCGGCAAGGTCGAAGGCGAGGAGATCGTCTTCACCTGACGCCCTGCGGTAGCAGCAAAACAACCGGCCGGTGTGAGCGATCACACCGGCCGTTTCGTTATTGCGATGTAGGTGAGGCGGATCGATAGTTTGTGTTGAGCAATGTGGTGTTGGAAGGCGATAGCCGCCTGTCGTAGGGTGGACGACGTTTCACCTACGCGGCCCGACCCGTCCACCGCTCTGCGATCGCAATGGTGGATGAAAAGAGCGTCGGCTACGCGCCCCGATCCACCCTACGTCTGCTTACGCCTCTTTGCAGCCCGTAGGATGGGTGAAACCCATCAATTGCTGCGCCGCCCGACCCATCACAGCCTTCATACATTTTCGCTGTTCAAGGCTTGCTGGTATTCGGCGCGTTACGCTGGCCTTGTTCCACCACCCAATCGATCAACTGGCGCGAGAGTTGGTCATTGGCTGCGCCGAATGTCTTCACGACCGATTCCACGGCGGTGTCTCCGGCGATCTGGCGTACCTCGAAACGGCGGCTGGCGAGAATGCGCTGATTACCGGCCTGTACCAGACGAGCATCGAGCAGGATATGCACTTCCGGTCGGCCGTTGCGGTATTCGCTCTGGAAGGCGCGCAGGTCGCTGCTCAGCTCCAGGTCGGCCTGCAGGCGACTGTCATCGCTGCTGACGGCGCCGACGCGGCCGTCATCGAGAAAGGCGCCGATCAGTCGATCACGAAACAGCGCGGGAGCCCGGTCGCTCCAGCGTGCGCCTTGATACGCGCTGATCAGATCACCTTCCGGTAGTACGGCAATGCGTGGGCTGTCGAGCAGTTGGCTGCTCTGTGGCCGGTTGACCCGTAGCGACCAGTCCTCACGAGGCGCCTCGGTCGCGCGTACCGGCAAGTTGCTGGGCAGCAGATAAACGTTCAACGTTTCACCAGCGGGCAGAATCGAGCAGGCACTGAGCACGCTCGTCAGCAGCAGGGCGCCGAGGGTGGCGAATGCTTTCATGGTTGGAACTCCTTGATGCTGTCGCTGCGCAGCAGGTAGCCGGCGGGATCTTCTTCCAGTCGCCGGGAGAACGAGCGCAGGGAGCCGAGCGTGTCACGCAGTTCATTGATGGCCGGCCCCAGTTCGCCTATGCCTTGCATGCCGCCATCGAGGGCGGCGCGATTGTCCTGCAGCAGTTGTTCGATGTTGTTGCTGGTGCGTTCCAGCGAGGACACCAGGCGCTCGGCGCTGTCCAGGGTGTTCCGGGCGGGGCCGGAGAATAGCTGGTTGGCGTTGTTCATCAGGGCCGCCGCTTCACGCCCGGCGACGCTCATCTGGGCCAGTGCTTCGCGCAGCTCGTCGCGTTGTTCGGAGACGCTGGCGGTGATCTGCTCCAGGTTGCGCAGGGTCTTGGCGATATTCTGAGTGTTCTCGCGGGAGAACATGGCGTTGGCGCGGTCGAGCAGGCGAGTGACGCTGATCATCAGATCTTCGCCGTTGGCCATCAGCCGTGACAGCGGCGAGCGGTCGGCGATGATCACGGGTATGCCACCATTGCTGGCCTTCAGGAACGGGCTTTCGGGTGAGCCGCCGTGCAGCTGGATCACCGCGCCACCGGTGATGTTGGTGATGGTCAGGCGGGCGCGGGTGTCTTCCTTGATCGGCGTGGCGCTGGTGATGCGGATGTTCGCATGCACCTTGCGCGGATCCTGCGGGTCGAGGGTCAGGCTGGTGACGTCGCCGACGCGGATGCCGCTGTACTGCACGGCGCTGCCCTGAGACAAGCCGCTGACCGCTTCGGTGAAGATCACTTCGTAATAATTGAACTGCTTGTCCGCGCTGGACTTGCCCAGCCACAGGGCGAACAGCAGGATGGCGCTGACGATCGCTACCGTGAACATGCCTATCAATACGTGGTGGGCGCGTGGTTCCATTCAACTAATCCTCGCTGAAGCCTGTTCGGCAGCGCGTCCGCGCGGGCCGTGAAAATAGTCGTGAATCCAGGGATCGTCGGTCGCGGCGACCACTTCGAGTTTGTCGGCCACCAACACGCGCTTCTGCGATAGCACCGCCACTCGGTCGCACAGGGTATAGAGCGTATCCAGGTCGTGGGTGACCAAGAAAACGCTGAGATCCAGGGCGTCGCGCAGGGTGCGGATCAACTGATCGAAAGCCGCGGCGCCAATCGGATCGAGGCCTGCCGTCGGCTCATCGAGAAACAGGATGTCCGGCTCCAGCGCCAGGGCGCGGGCCAGGGCCGCACGCTTGATCATGCCGCCGGACAGCTCGGTCGGGTACTTGTCGCCAGCATGATTGGGTAGGCCGACCAGTGCCACCTTGGATTCGGCCAGGCGCTCGGCGCTGGCGCGGTTGAGCCCGGCATGTTCGATCAGTGGCAGGGCGATGTTTTCCAGCACGGTGAGCGAGGAGAACAGCGCGCCACGCTGATAGAGCACGCCGAAGCGCCGTTCCAGTTCGGAGCGGCGTTGCGCCGAAAGCGCCAGCAGGTCTTCGCCGAACACCCGCACCGTGCCCGCGTTGGGTTGGCGCAGGCCGACGATGGTGCGCAGCAGCACGGATTTACCGGTGCCCGAACCGCCCACCACACCGAGTACTTCGCCGCGGTACAGATCCAGATCCAGGTGTTGGTGTACGACCTGCGGGCCGAACTGATTGGTCAGGTCGCGTACCTGGATGATCGCTTCGTCACTCACCAGCCCATCTCCATCAGGAACAGCGCGGCCACGGCGTCCACCACGATCACCACGAAGATCGACTGCACCACGCTGGAAGTGGTGCGCTCACCCACTGATTGTGCGCTGCCGGTGACCTTGAAGCCTTCGAGGCAGCCGATCACGGCGATCAGGAAGGCGAAGATCGGTGCCTTGAGCATGCCCACCAGAAAGTGATTGATCGGGATATTTTCCTGCAGCAGGTTAATGAACATCGCCGGCGAGATATCCAGCGTCAGCATGCATACCATGGCACCGCCGACCATGCCGCAGACCATGGCGATGAAGGTCAGCAGCGGCAGGGCGATCAGCATGGCGAACACGCGCGGCAGCACCAGCAGCTCCATGGGGTTTAGGCCCAGGGTGCGGATCGCGTCGATTTCCTCGTTGGCCTTCATCGAGCCGATCTGTGCGGTGAAGGCGCTGGCAGTACGGCCGGCCATGAGAATGGCGGTGAGCAGCACGCCGAACTCACGCAGGAACGAATACGCTACGAGGTCGACGGTATAGATGGTCGCCCCGAAGTCGGCAAGGATGGTCGCGCCGAGGAAGGCCACCACGGCGCCGACCAGAAAGGTCAGCAAGGCGATGATGGGCACCGCATTGAGGCCGACCTGTTCCAGGTGCGAAGCGAACGACGTCAGCCTCCAGCGGCGCGGGTTGAGCAGAATCAGCAGCATGGTGCTGAGCGTAAGACCGACGAAACCCAGCAACCCGACAGCCTTGTGCCAAACGCCTTCTACCACCTCACCGATATGACCGAAGAACTCGCGGTAGGTCGAGTGGCTGGGATGTTCCGGTGCTTGCTGCGCTTCCTGCATGGCCGTGGCGACGGTCTGCAGCAAGGCGCGGCGTTCTTCGCTGAGGTTCGCGGTTGGCAGTAACTGGCTCAGGCGTTCGGTGCCAAGCAACTCCACCAGCAGGCTGGCGCCGGCGGTATCCAGCGCGTTCAGTTCGCTGATATCTGCAGGCAGGTCATCCGTCCGCTCGCGGCTGATCGCGTCTACCTGAGCGAGCAGTGCGCCGTAGTGGGCGAGCGTCCAGTCTCCACCCACCTTCAGCGCAGCGGCTTCGGCAGTGGGTGGGGAGATGTAGGGCGGGTTGGTCATGGTCGACAGCTTAACGCTCGAACGTTCGTATGGAACAGTCGTAATAGAGCCTTGAGGCTACCTTGTAAACACCTGTTGTTGTGGATGAGGTTCAGGGCGCGAAGGTAGGCACGGGCTGCAGGTTATGGGTAATCGACTGGCGAAGCTGGGCGGGGGTTCGAATAAATCGTTACAGGCGATGAATCGGATCGCAAAAGCCCGATGGTTTTGCCTCGCTGTGTTGCCTAGCATTGCAGAGCATTTTTTCCATCACCGTTTCCGGAGTTATCCCATGCATATCGATGAAGCCATCCGTAGCCGCCGCGCCATCAAGGGTTACGACGCAGGGTTCACCCTCAGCAGCGAAGAGAAGAACGAGCTGCTGCAGCTGGCGCTGCTCGCCCCGTCAGCGTTCAACCTGCAGCATGTACGGTTGGTCGAAGTCAGTGATCCGGCGCTGCGTCAGCAAATCCGCGAAGCCGGTTGGGGGCAGGCGCAGATGACCGATGCCTCGATGCTCGTGGTGATCTGCGCTCAGGTCGATAGCTGGGAGAAGAACGTCAGCCGAGTGTGGGACGGCGCGCCGGTGGAGGTGCAGCAATACATGGCAGGCGCCATCGACACCTACTACCGCGACAAGCCCCAGGTGCAGCGTGATGAAGCCATGCGCAGTTGTGGCCTGATGGCGCAGACCCTGATGCTGGCGGCGCGCGGCAAAGGGCTAGACTCCTGCCCCATGGACGGTTTTGATTTCGACGCAGTGGGCAAGCTGATCAACCTGCCGGAAAACCACGTGATCGGCCTGATGGTCGCCGTTGGCAAGAAAGCCATCGATGCCAAACCGCGTATCGGCAAGCTGCCGTTCGATGAGGTGGTGATCCGCGACCGTTTCTGAAGCGGCCGGTCGATGATCCGCGTTGAACGAAAGGATCAGGCCTTCGGCCCCGGATTACGCCTGCGGCTAATCCAGGCTACGTTCGGGCCACGACCTGTAGGTTGGATCGGGGCGCGCAGCCTAGCGAAGCGTAATCCGACATTTGGCTGGCACATCCAATACAGCCTGGTGAAACCCATCAATTGCCGATGGGTTGCACCCATCCTGCCACGATTGTCAGATGTAGGGTGGATGACGCTCTTTTCATCCACCATTGCGATTGCAGAGTGGTGGACGGATCGGGCCGCGTAGGCAAGCGTCGTTCACGCTACGACAGGCCGCTTCCGTCTTATTGCTGTCGATCCATAGGGATACGGGTTCCCAAGTACACAAAGATCATGAACAGGCGCTTATGCTCGAGGGGCAAACAGCAGGAACCTAGTTCCGGCCTATCGTATCCAAGGTGATAGACCCGTCAAAGCGAGGAATACCATGCAAGTTCAAGTGAACAGCAACCATATCGAAGGTAGTGCGCGACTCCAGGAATGGGTCGGTGCATCGGTGGCGGATCGACTGGAGCGTTACGAGGAGTTTCTATCGCGGGTGGAAGTACATATCAGCGATGAGAATGGTGGCAAGGGCGGAGCTGACGACAAGCGCTGCCAGATCGAAGCCAGGCCCAAGGGCCATCAGCCGCTTTCGGTCACTCACAAAGCTGAATCGCTGGAGCAGGCTGTGGAAGGCGCCGCCGAGAAGATGCGCCATGCGCTGGAACATCTGGTTGGCAAGCTGGAAATCAAGGCGGTCGGCACCGGGCATCTCGAACAGAAGCTGGACACCAGCGAGCCTGAAAACTCCGATGCCCTGTTGCAGGAAGACTTTCTGGATCGCCAGGAGGCTCTCGGCAGAGAGTGATCTCCTTGCGCGTCTGTTCTGGTGAATAGGCGCGCAGATCTATCTGAAAACACACAAACCGAGCCCTCTGTGCCGTCGTCGATAATGACGATACAGAGGGCTCGATGCGTTTTGTGACTACGACCGATTCGATCCGACTTCACCGCCAGGCACGGGATGACTTGCTGATGGTGTGGTTTCCAGCTGCGCCTGTTGTTACGCCAGGTTTCCGTCGACAGCGAGCGGGTCGAGATTCCCCCACACGCTGTTTCTGCACGGCTCCGGACGCTATTCACTTAGCTGCTCAGCGAGCGCTTCGGGCACTTGCGTGGAGTCGAGGAACGGCGCCGGGCTTCGGTTTTTCCGGGCAGATGGTGTTTCCCGACCTACTATGAATAGCAGGAGGCCGTTGTCTGGTTGTCGTGATCCGGCAGCCTGATACACAGGGCATGGCTCCACGCGCGACCACCTGCGCGCCATCACAAGAAGAGGAAAGCGTCATGCAGCCATTCAGCTTCGCTACAGCCGCCCATCTCATCTGCGAACCCGGAGCCGTACAACGGCTGGTGCCCTTGTGCACGGCATGGGGGGCGCGCTCAGTCGTGCTGGTGACCGATGCCGGGGTCGCGCGGCTCGATTTCTTCGAAGAGGTGCGGGCCGCCTTTGCGGGCAGCGATGTGGCCTTGCATGTGTTCGACGGTGTGACCGCCGGCGCGCCGGAGAACGTGATAACCAGCGCCGCGCAGTTCGCAAAAAACGTGCAGGCGAATCTGGTCGTAGGCTTCGGTGGCGGCAGTTCGCTGGACGTGGCCAAGCTGGTCGCACTGTTGGCTCATCCCGATTGTCGGCAGTCGCTCGACGATCTGTATGGTGTCGACAAGGCTGTAGGGCAACGCCTGCCGTTGATCCAGGTGCCGACTACCGCTGGCAGCGGCTCCGAGGTGACGCCCATTGCCGTGGTTACCACGGCGCATTCCACGCGTATCGCGGTGGTTTCGGCTCGCCTATTGCCGGATCTGGCATTGCTGGACGCGGAGCTGACCCTGCAGTTGCCGGCACCCGTTACCGCGGCCTGCGGCATCCTGGCCATGGGGCATGCAGTCGAGGCGTATACCGGGGCTCGGCGCAAGAATCCGCTGTCCGACATGCTCGCCCGGGAAGCCCTGCGACTGCTCGGCGCCAATCTCGACGAAGCGGTACACAACGGCAGCAATCGCGAGGCACGGCAGGCGATGCTGCTGGGCTCCTGCCTCGCCGGGCAGGCGTATGCCAATGCGCCATTGGCGGCCGTGCATGCCCTGGCTTATCCCCTCGGCGGGCATTGTCAGGTACCGCACGGAGTGAGCACGGCGGTGCTGTTGCCGCATGTGCTGGGCTTCAACGCATCCGTCGCCGCGCCGCTCTATGAAGAGCTGGCACCGCTGCTGCTGGGCGAGCGCCTTCGCGGGGGCGACGCCACGGATCACACCGAACAGTTCATCATCGAGTTGGCCGACCTCAGCGAGCGCAGCGGCCTTCCCGCGCGTCTGCGTGATGTGGGTGTCGATCAGGCGCTACTGCCTCGCCTGGCCACGGACGCCATGCTGCATGAACGTCTGCTGACCAACAACCCTCGTGAAATGACCCAGGCCCATGCGTTGGCCATTTACCAGGTCGCCTACTGATCGGCTCGCCAGAGCCCGGTTATCCATGGGTTGTCAGCGCTGATGGAGGCCGGCACCATGCCGGCTTCTCTCTTTGCAAGGCGTCTCCCCATGCAGCAGCCGCAGCATCTGCGCGAGCACTACCGCCACTTTCAGCCGATCACCACGCGCTGGCATGACAACGACCTGTACGGGCACGTCAACAACGTCACCTACTACAGCTATTTCGACAGCGCGGTGAATACCTACCTGATCGAGGTGGGTGGCCTGGACATCCATCAGGGTGAGGCCGTTGGTTTCGTGGTGAGTTCGAGCTGCGACTACTTTGCGTCGATCGCCTTTCCCGAGCGTATCGAGATCGGTATGCGAGTCGGCAACCTGGGCAATAGCTCGGTGCAGTATGAGCTGGCGGTATTCAAGGAAGGAGAAGAGCAGGCCTGCGCCGCCGGGCGCTTCGTGCACGTGTTCGTGGACAGGGCCAGCAACCGGCCGGTTGCTATTCCGCAGACGCTACGTTTGGCGATGGAGCAGTTGCAGGTGACCTGAAAGACCGAGGGCGCTAAAAAGCGCCCCGGTTGTGTATCGATCAACGATGACGATGCTTGTAATGGCGTTTATGGTGCTTCTTGCCATGGCGATGGCCGTTATCACGGTAACGGGATTCATTGCGGTTGCTATCGGCCATTTCATTGGCCAGTGCCCCGCCCGCAGCGCCACCCAGGCCGGCGCCGATGGTCGAAGCCGTGCCGCCGCCGAACTGGTTGCCAAGCACGGAGCCCGCAGAAGCGCCCAGGCCACCGCCCAGCGCGGCTTCGGTCTTGTTGCGTGAGCTGATGGCGCCGCCGGCTGCACCACCAAGACCCGCACCAATCGCGGCGCCTGTGCTGCCGCCCAGATGCTGGCCGACGATATTACCGAGCGCGCCGCCGACACCACTGCCGATCGCGGTCTTGGTGGTATCGGCGTTGGCCAGGGGAGAAACCAGTGCACTGAAAGCCAATGCGGTAAGGAATGTACGCATTGCGCAACCCTCGAAAAATACCCTTGCGGGCGTAACCATGGCATCGCCACGGATTCAGGCGGTCAGCCGTGCAGTTGCCGGCGACACAAGCTTAGAGCCTGATCTGCAAGGAAATTCCCGAAGGTGCGATTAAAGATACATGAATGAATGTATCTGAATGTGTGTGATGCTGGGCTCGCCCAGGCGGTACGCGTCTGGACATGTATCTAGAACAGCGAGCGGGAGGCCTTGATGGAGAACCAGCCTTCGCACTCGGTGTTATGGCCCGAATACGCCGAGCATGCATCGCCACTCAGGTTGGAGTCCGAATAGGAAAAGTCGAAGTCGATACCTTTCCAGGGCCGTGACAGGCTCAGCGACCAGTCGTTGAACGAGCTGATCTGCTGGCCATCGCTAATCGTCGCCGGATTGTCGAGCAGGTGATTGCCATAACGCACCGTCACCGCCATGCCCAAGGCGTTGATACGACCGAAGTCCGCCAGCAGTGTGCTGTTGATCCGCGTCGGGTCGTTGCTCAGGGAAAGACCGAAGCGGCGCGTGTCGTAGGTCAGGCCGGCGTACAGATCCTGGCTGTCGAGGTGGCTGAAGCCGGGATGACTGTAGCGCATGGTGCCGAGTTCGTAGCCGAGCGTATCGGCGAAATGCTGGCGGTAACCGACATAGCTGTTCAATTCCATGCGGCTGCCCGGGCTGATGCCCAGGTTGGGCGCCCATTGGCCGAGGTACCAGCCACTTGGGTGGCTCAGATCCAGCCCGCCGTGAAAGGCGCCGCCACTCTGCGGCTTGACCAGCCCTTGAGCCATGCTACGGCTTGGCGTGGTACCGAGGTTGAGGGCGTAGTCGCCCAATTCCCGCTCCAGGATCGCCGCCTGGGCATGGATACTCAGCAGAGCTACCCCTAGCAGAGCAGTAGATGGAAAACGCATGGAACTCCCTCCCGTTGCAGGCGAATGACGCCATATGCAGAGCGGCTCTGTTGCGTGGTTCGGCAGGTCATTCACAGGGTGTTGCTCGTCTGGCAGAAGCCCGAAGGGCCACATCGTGGCTTGGGCAGGCAAGGCTACGCGCTTCGATTGAGCACTTGGCTCGGCACGTTAACTGACGCGGGTGACGGCAAAGGGACATCAGTAGGCGTTTTTGCGGACATGCCTGGCAGATTCCGACGAACTGCAATCCGTAGGGGGCTAGGCGCCGCCCCTCGAACGCATGAACGATCCACTCTGCGTGGCACCGTAAACCTACCATGGGCGCAACATCGGTGAATTACGCGTCGCTGATGGGCGGTCGAGATGCGCGATTTCCTGGGTATCGTCGCTGCGCTCCTCGACCCAGGCTACGGGTTGCCGATCCGTAAATCCGTAGGGCGTATTAGCCGAAGGCGTAATCCGCCGCAAGAAAGCGGCATCATCGCGTTCCCAAACAGCAGAACACCCCGTACGAGACGAGGTGTTCAGGCATATCGCATATCAGCGGATACAGCAGGTTCGCGGTAACCGACGGATTACGCTTCGCTCCCCAATCCATCACAGGTGCGTGTGCGCCTTTATGCCACCGACAGAATGCGCGCCGTCTCCTGGGAGGCGTGCAGGCGGATGGCCACGAACTTGGACGTCGGCGTATGGCTGCCCAGTCCCACGCTTTCCAGCGGCACCAGCGGGTTGGCTTCCGGGTAGTAGGCCGCCGCCTGGCCTGCAGGAATGTCGAACGCCAGCAGCGTGAAGCCTACGACCTTGCGCTCGATACCGTCGTCCCACAGCGAGGTGATGTCGACTTTTTGCCCAGGCTTGTAGCCCAGGCGAGTGATGTCGGCCTCGTTGACGAAGAGTACGTCACGCTGGCCACGGACGCCGCGGTAACGGTCGTCGAGGCCATAGATGGTGGTGTTGTACTGATCGTGGGAGCGCATGGTCTGCAGGATCAGATCCGGCGTCTGGCCGCTGTTGCGCACCTGTGCGGGCATCAGATCGGCGAGCAGGGCGTTGGGTTTGAAGTTGGCCTTGCCGGTGGTGGTTTTCCACTGGCGGGCACCGGCCGAGTTGCCCAGGTAGAAACCGCCCGGATGCTGCACGCGGATGTTGAAATCCTGGAAGCCGGGGATGGTGTCGGCGATCAGCTCACGGATGCGGTCGTAGTCGGCGATCATGGCATCCCAGTCCACCGGGTGGTTGCCCAGGGTGGCCTTGGCGATGCCGGCGACGATCGCAGGCTCCGAGCGCATTTCCCTGGACAGCGGCTCCAACTGGCCATTGGAGGCGTGGATCATGCTGAACGAGTCTTCCACGGTCACCGCCTGCGGGCCGGTGGCCTGGTGGTCGATATCGGTACGACCCAGGCACGGCAGGATCAGCGCATCGGTACCTGTGGTCAGGTGACTGCGGTTGAGTTTGGTGCTGATTTGCACGGTCAACTCGCATTTCTGCAGCGCCAGATGGGTGCGCGGGCTGTCCGGCGTCGCCTGGGCGAAGTTGCCTCCGAGGGCGATGAATACCTTGGCCTGACCGTCGACCATCGCGTTGATCGCTTCAACGGTGTTGTGACCGTTATCGCGCGGCACCTTGAACTGGAAGCGCTTCTCGATATTGTCGAGCAGCACCACTGGCGGGCGATCATTGATGCCCATGGTGCGGTCACCCTGCACGTTGCTGTGGCCACGTACCGGGCACAGACCCGCGCCGGGGCGGCCGAGGTTGCCGCGCAGCAGTTGCAGGTTGACGATTTCCTGGATGGTCGCCACCGAGTGCAGGTGTTGGGTGATGCCCATCGCCCAGCACATGATCACCTTCTCGGCGCGGCGATACATCAGCGCCGCCTGTTCGATGTCCGCGAGGGATAGGCCGGACTGCTCGACCAGCGAGTCCCATGAGGTTTCATCGAGCACTGCCAGGTAGGCGTCGACGCCATCGGTATGTTCGGCGATGAAGGCATGGTCGAACACCGGCTTGTCGCCCTTGGCGACCGCCTCGCGCTCCCATTGCAGCAGGAACTTGGCGATGCCACGCAGTGCCGCCATATCGCCGCCCAGCGCAGGGCGGAAGAAGGCGGTATTGAGCGGTTCTGAGCCGTTGGTGAGCATTTCCAGAGCATGTTGCGGGTGCTGGAAGCGCTCCAGGCCACGCTCCTTCAATGGGTTGAAGGCCACCACCTGGGCGCCACGCTTCACTGCTTCACGCAGTGGTTCGAGCATGCGCGGGTGGTTGGTGCCCGGGTTCTGGCCGAGCACGAAAATGGCATCGGCGTGCTCGAAGTCGGCGAAAGTCACGCTGCCCTTGCCGATGCCGACGCTCTGGATCAGCGCGACGCCGCTGGCCTCGTGGCACATGTTCGAGCAGTCGGGAAAGTTGTTGGTGCCGAACGCGCGGACGAACAGCTGATAAAGGAAGGCTGCCTCGTTGCTGGCCCGCCCCGAGGTGTAGAACTCGGCCTGGTTGGGGGTGTCGAGGTTTTTCAGGTGCTTGGCGATCAGGCTGAAAGCGTCGTCCCAGGACGTGGGCACATAGCGGTCGGTGGCTGCGTCGTAACGCATCGGCTCGGTCAGGCGGCCCTGATACTCGAGCCAGTAGTCGCTTTGCTCACGCAGTTGGCTGACGGTGTACTTGGCGAAGAATTTTGCGTCGACACGACGCTTGGTGGCTTCCCAGTTGACCGCCTTGGCGCCGTTCTCGCAGAACTTGATGCGGCCGTCTTCCGGGGAATCGCCCCAGGCACAGCCGGGGCAGTCGAAGCCACCGTTCTGGTTGGTCTTGAGCAGCGCGCGCAGGTTCTTGAACGGCTGTTTGCTGTCCAGCCAGAACTGGGTGACGCTGATCAGCGCGCCCCAACCAGCGGCAGCGCCTTTGTAGGGTTTGTAACGCGGGTTAACGGGTTGCAGGCTCATGGTTATTCTTCTCTTGCAGACGGCGCGGGGCTATAGACCCGGGGCGCGCTGTGGTGGGGCAAATGGATCAGGTTGAGGTTGTGCCGGCGCGCCCATTGCACGGTAAGGGCGGTCGGGGCCGAAAGGCTGACCAGATTGCCGATACCGGCTCTGACCGCCTTGTGAATCAGTTCCAGGCTGCAGCGGCTGGTCACCACCGCGAAGCCTTGGCGAACATCATGGTTTTCGCGCAACAGGGCGCCGATCAGCTTGTCCAGGGCGTTGTGCCGGCCGATGTCTTCACGGCAGGCGCGTATCTCGCCGTTGCCATCGACATACAACGCAGCATGCAAGGCTCCACTGCGACGGGCCAGATCCTGCACGGCGGCGATTCGCTCGCGTAGGCCGATCAGGTGCGCGGCCACAGGCAGTTCAGCCTTGGCCAGCGTCGCCAATTGCGGAAGTGCCTGGTCGAGGGCTTCCACACCGCACAGGCCACAACCGCTGGTACCGGCCAGTTGCCGACGCTGTTGTTTCATCGCCCAGAAGGCGCGGCTGCTGATCTCGACCTCGGCATTGATTGCCGGGCCAAGGTGACGCACACGGATGTCATAAATATCGTCGATGGAGTCGACCACCGCGCTGCTGAGGCTGAAGCCGGCGACGAAGTCTTCCACGGCCGTGGGCGAAACCATCATCACGGCATGGCTGATGCCGTTGTAGCTGATGGCCAGCGCGCTTTCCTGGGCCAGGACGGCGGAGTCAGTGGCTTGCGGGTTGCCAAGCTCCGCATAGGCGTAGCCCTCCGGCTGCGGGGCAGCGGACTCGTTGAAATCAGGAACGGTTGATATCTCGGCTGACCGGGGCACGGCAAGCTCCCCTGCGACGGATTGACACAGAGAAGCCTAGGCGCTTGGGCTATCGGCGTCTAATCGCTGTTGCCAATATGATGATCGACGCCATCTATCGGTTGGGTCGCCCGGGCTCTAAAATCAGGCTTCTGGGCTGGGCTCATGAGGTCAGGGCGATGCCTGGAAGTGCCGTAACAGTGCGTGCAGCGCTTGCGTATTGTGCTGATCGATATCGATGATGCGATAGCCCGCCCAGCATTGCTGATCCGGTTCACCCTCGCGGCTCCACAGGCAATCACCGATAAAACGTAGCTCACCGACACCATTGAGCGGCGTCGAGCAAACCAGTCGGCATTCAACCAACGTATCTTCAGGCTGAGGCGTCGGGCTGCAGAGCATAAGACCATCGCTGGAGATATCAGCGACGCGCCCGAGATAGCGCCCGCTGTGCTGCTCGAACACTTCGAGCAGCGAGGTGGCCTGGTAACGGCTGTGCTGGCGACGATCATCCATAGGTGGATCTCATTGAGTGCGACCGGTGAGCTGCTGTAGAACACGATAAACGGCGGTCAGCGCGCGATCGATCAGGGGCGCGGCGCGATCCGGTTTGCTGAGCCGGGCTGTGCCCAGCTCCATTTCCTGGGCCAGCTGGCTGATCGACCTGACCGCGGCACGCTGACCATTCGGGTCTACGAACATGTAGTTGTGGGTCGTCGGGCTGTACCAGGACAACTTCAGCGTCTGTCGTTTATCACCGTTGATGAATTCGAACCAGGTGCCGAACTCGACCTTCTCCAGTTCACGCATCAGGCGCTGGCCATGCTGCGAAAGCGGGGTGCTGGCCAGGAGCGGATCGAGCAGCGCGGCATCATCTCCCAGCATGGCGCCCAGCTGGCTGGGGCTCGGCGGTAATGTCAGGCCGGAGGCGAGTGCGGGTTGCCCCGCCTGCACGGCGTGCTGGCAGGCGACCAGATCCTGGAGCAGGCGGCGGATGTCGTCCTCGTGATAGCCGCCCAGCAGCATCAGGCCTTTGCGCAGCTCTTCGAGCATCTCGGTGCGCAGGTGCTGCAGCTGATCGCGTTGCGCGGCGTCGAGCCGCATTCCACTCCAGGCCAGTTGCTCGGCTGCTTCGCTGGCGCGCTGCCATTCGTTGCTGGATGAACCATGGCGCAATTGGATGAACACCAGTACGTCGATCCAGGTGCGCTCGAGGAAGTGGCGAATGAGTGGTGGTGGTGAGCGCTTGGCCAGGCTTTGAGCGATCACCTGGGCTGATATATGCCGGGCGCTGAGCAGTTTGTCGCGGCCTTTGGCCGTTTCCACGGCCCGACGTTCCTGGAGATCCACCCGCTGCTTGAGTGTGCCGGTGAACTCGTCGAATTCGTTGAGCAGCTCGTCGAACAGGCGCAGGTCGCCCGTGAAGTTCTGAATCACTTGTTTCACGACCCAGCGCACCTTGGCCAGCAGGCCATGGGCTTCATCCTGCGCGCCATAGAGAACGCCGGCCTTGGCCATGGCGTTGATCAGTTTGCGCGCCGGATGGTGCCGGCGGGTGAACAGGGCTCTGTCCTGCAGTGCCACTTTCAGATAGGGCGTGTGCAGGTGGGAGAGGGCTATCTTGTAGGGCTGCGGCAGGTTGTCGTCATCGAGGATGAAGTCGAACAGCATGCCCACCAGGTCGATGACATCGATTTCTCGATTGCCCAGGCGATGCTGCTGGGGCTCTTTGCTGTGGCTGGCCAACTGTCGCTGCAGGTCGGCCTTCAGCCCGGCGACCTGCAGCGGTTGTTCCAGGCGCTGGGCCAGCTCGATGGCGGATGCTTGCTGCATGCGGTTCAGGGCTGCCAGCAGGTCGGCAGCATCGTAGGTGCGTCTGGCGCCTTCGGGCGCGAAACTGGCCATGCTTGGCGTACCGCTGAACAGCCTGATTGCGGTCTGTTGCTTGCGGTATTCGACGAGCAGGGCGCTGAGGCCGTCGACCAGTTGGTTCAGGTCGGCCGGAGGGGCTGCATCCAGATCGAGCAGCGGGGACTCGTCCTGTATTTCGCTCGGCGGGCTGCTTTGCGGCATCGTCTCGGTTTGCGAGGGCGAGCGTAGCGGTTCCGGTGTGCGTGCGGCGGTGTATTTGAGATTGGGCAGCACACCGGCATCTATCAGCCGCTGATTGAGCGCGTCATAGAGTTTGTCCAGCTCGTGCATGAGTTGTCGATCGAAGAGGCTGTACAGCACCAGCTTGATGCGTAGCGGTAGTCCACTGGGGCCAAGTGCCGTGAGAAATGCCTGGGCAATGGCTTTCGGGGCGATCGGGTTACTGCCTTCCGGCAGCGGCTGGCCGTTATTGAGCAAGGCAAGGCGCTGCTCCAGTGCGAACAGGGCCTGGGCACAGCGGGCCTGAACGCGGCTGGCCATATTGGTCACCTGGAGGATTTCTTCGTAGTCCTCGTTCTGCACCAGCGCCAGATCCTCGGCATTCATATCCGTAGGCGATACCAGGGGGGCAACGAGCTTGCCGTCGAGGAAATCGGCAATGCCCTGGGAGATGCTCAGGTGATAGTGGCGCTCGATCTGCGGGCGCAATTTGCGGATGCTGCGCATGTTGTCGAAGAACAGCGTCTGAACCTGATTGTTCTCTGCTTTCTCTGCGCATTGGAAGAGGGTGTCGTCGACCTGGGCGAACGTGCGCTCCAGGTTGTCCGCCAGATGATTGAGTACCAGCTTGCGGCAGCTCTGCCCCAATTCACTGAAGCGCGGCTGAATGCCTCGGCTTGCCAGTGTGCGCGAACCGTTTTGGGAAGTCGGCGGCGTGCCCTGAGTGGTCATCTGTGATCCTGGGGTGAACCTCACTGTAGTGCCTAAAACAGCGCAGGCATGGGATGAAGGTATAGCAAATGGCCATTGGTTCGCAAAGCATTGTCATAAAAGCAATTTAGGGGGTTGACAGCCGCTCGCGGAACCGTAAAATGGCGCGCCTCTGCAGCGGCAAACGGCGAGAGCCGGAAGCCAGTAACAGAGACTGAAAGAAGCATAGTTCCGCGATAGCTCAGTCGGTAGAGCAAATGACTGTTAATCATTGGGTCCCTGGTTCGAGTCCAGGTCGCGGAGCCAATCTTTCTTCGGGGTGTAGCGCAGTCCGGTAGCGCGCCTGCTTTGGGAGCAGGATGTCAGGAGTTCGAATCCCCTCACCCCGACCATTTTTGGGTCGTTAGCTCAGTTGGTAGAGCAGTTGGCTTTTAACCAATTGGTCGTAGGTTCGAATCCTACACGACCCACCATTTCAAGCCCTGCTTGAGTAAGAAACCCGCCTAGAGCGGGTTTTTTGCTTTCTGGGGATAGGCAGGGTGACGCTTTAAAGGCGTAAGCGGTCGGTGACCTGCGTTGAACCATGGATCACGGCCTTCGGCCCCGGATTACGCCTGCGGCTAATCCAGGCTACATTCGTGCCATGGATCCCGTAGGCTGGATCGGGGCGCGTAGCCTAGCGAAGCGTAATCCGACATTTGGCCGGCACATCCAATACAGGGACGTAGGGTGGATGACGCTCTTTTCATCCACCATCGCGATTGCGGAGCGGTGGACGGATCGGGCCGCGCAGGTGAAGCGTCGTCCACCCTACGGGGTAAGCGTCCGCTCTTGTCTTGATGGTGCCCAACGCCCCCTCAGGATCAATGCAGGGACGTAGGGTGGATCGGGGCGCGTAGCTGACGCTCTTTTCATCCACCATTGCGATTGCGGAGCGGTGGACGGATGAAGCGTCGTCCACCCTACGACAGGCCGCTCTCAGGATTAATGCAGCCGTAGGATGGGTGAAACCCATCAATTGCCGGTGGGTTTCACCGCGTGGCCCGACCTATCCTGCGATCTACGAGAGGCCGCTCCCGCCTTCATGACGCCGAGCATACTGCCCGGCGCCCCCTCAGGATCAATGCAGCTTGAGCCGTGGATCGGTGCTGCGGCCGATGCGGTCGCTGAGCATCAGCAGCAAGGTGCGGAAGCTCCCATAGAGCGCCATCTGGTGCATGCGATACAGCGATATGTAGAACATGCGAGCAAGCCAGCCTTCCAGTTTCACGCTGCCCATCAGATTACCCATCAGGTTGCCAACGGCGCTAAAGCTCGACAGCGAGATCAGAGAGCCGTAGTCCTTGTAGGTGTATGTGGGCAGCGGCTGGTTCTGCAGGCGTAGCGCGAGCGATTTGACCAGCAGCGAGGCTTGCTGGTGAGCGGCCTGCGCGCGTGGCGGCACGTTGCGCTCGCTGCCATCGCCGAGCGGGCAGGCGGCGCAGTCACCGAAAGCGAAGATGTTCTCGTCGCGGGTCGTTTGCAGGGTCGGTGTGACCACCAGCTGATTGATGCGATTGTTTTCCAGACCGTCCAGATCCTTGAGGAATGCTGGTGCGCGGATACCGGCCGCCCACACCTTGAGGCTCGCCGGGATCTGTTCGCCGCTGGCGGTCAGCAAACCGTCGGCAGTGACTTCCTTCACCGCAGCGTTGGTCAGCACGTTCACGCCCAGCTTCTGCAGGGTTTTGTGCACCGGTGCGCTGATGCGTTCCGGCAATGCCGGCAGTACACGCGGCCCTGCTTCGATCAGGGTGATGCGCATGTTCTCGGGGCGAATGCGATCCAGTCCGTAGGCCGCCAGCTGATGGGCCGCGTGGTGCAGTTCGGCGGCCAGCTCCACGCCTGTGGCGCCCGCGCCGACGATGGCGACACTGATCTGGTCGTTATCGCCGTTACCTGCATGGGCGCGCAGGTAATGGCTGAGCATCTTGCGGTGGAAACGCTCGGCTTGTTCGCGGGTGTCGAGGAAGATGCAGTGGTTGGCCGCGCCTTCGGTGCCGAAGTCATTGGTGGTACTGCCGACCGCGATGACCAGGGTGTCGTAGGCGAGTTCGCGTGCTGGCACCAGTTCGCGGTTGTCCTCATCCAGCGTCGCGGCGAGCTGGATGGTCTTGCGTTCGCGATCCAGCCCACTCATGCGGCCGAGCTGGAATTCAAAGTGGTTCCATTTCGCCTGAGCAACGTAGTTCAGCTCGTTCTCCGTAGAGTTCAGCGAGCCGGCCGCCACTTCATGCAGCAGTGGCTTCCAGATGTGGGTCAGGTTGGCATCGGCGAGGGTGATATGGGCCTTGCCGCGCTTGCCCAGTGTTCTTCCCAGGCGGGTAGCGAGTTCCAGGCCGCCGGCACCGCCGCCGACGATTACGATTCGATGGGTCATGGATGCTTCTCACAAGGCTAAGAAATCTGTGGTGAGTCCGGGCGAGCAGAGGCTCATAGCACCAGGCGACTCAGGGGGCACTCAATCAGTTCAGGCCTATTGCCTGAGCGCAGATGATCTGCGGTAGTCGCGTACCGGACGAGCTCCGGTTCCTGTGTGTAGGCATTCTAGATAGGTAGGGTGGATTAGCGAAGCGTAATCCGCCGTTCACCGCGAGCCCATGCAGCTACTGCATACATCCGTGCCTCGCCCTCAGGCGGGGCGTTTTGCTGTTTGGGGATGCGGTGATGCCGCCTTCTTGCGGCGGATTACGCCTTCGGCTAATACGCCCTACGGGTATGCGGATACGCAGGACGGATCGGTAGGATGGATTAGCGAAGCGTAATCCGTCGTTCACCGCGAGGCTGCTGTATCCACTGATATAGCTGAACGCCTTGCCTCGTGCGGGGCGTTCTCAACCTGTCGTCACCCCGATGTGCTCAGCGCTGAGGGTCACGTGGCAAACGTCACGTGGTTATCAGCGAGGTCTCATCGGCTAAACGACAGTAAGGCGGCGGACGGCTTATCAATTCTTGATAAGCAGCTGTCTGGAGGGGCGGTGATGCCGCTTTTTGCGGCGGATTACGCCTTCGGCTAATACGCCCTACGGGTTCGCGGATACGCCGGACAGATCGGTAGGGTGGATTAGCGAAGCGTAATCCGTCGTTCACCGCGAGGCTGTTGTATCCACTGATATAGCTGAACGCCTTGCCCCGGGCGGGGCGTTCTGCTGTCTGGGGGCGGTGATGCCACTTCTTGCGGCGGATTACGCCTTCGGCGAATACGCCCTACGGGTGTCGCGGATACGCAGGACGGATCGAGGCGCGCAGCCTGGCCTATCGTTCGATTCGATCAGTGCTGGCGAGGTGGCAGGTCATCGGAAAACAGGTCGTCTTCCAGCGGGTTTCCCGGGATCGCGTGTTCTTCCGAGGCCCAGGCGCCGAGATCGATCAGCTTGCAACGCTCGGAGCAGAAGGGGCGACTCGGGCTTTGCGGGCCCCATTCCACGGGGGCGTTGCAGGTTGGGCAGGGGACGAGGGTGGGGGTGCTCATGATTGGCCTCCATTCAAGGTCAGGTAAAAGGCATGCAGGCGCTCGACTTCGCTTTTCATCCAGGTCAGGTCGCGGTCGTTGGTCAGCACATCATCGGCATGGCGCAGGCGTTCCGTGCGTGTTGCCTGGACAGCCAGAATGGCCTGCACCTGTTCAACCGACAACTGGTCGCGGCGCATGGTGCGTTCGATTTGCAACTGCTCGGGTACATCGACCACCAGCACGCGTTGCGTCAATTTGTATTGCCCGGACTCGATCAGCAGGGGCGATACCAGAATCGCGTAGGGCGATTGTGCGCGGGCCAGGAACTGCGCAACCTCCTGAGCGATCAGTGGGTGCAGCAGGCTTTCCAGCCAGCGTCTTTGTGTGGGATCTGCGAAGATCCGCTCACGCAGTGCCGGGCGATTCAACTGGCCATCGGCCTGCAAAACCTGCTCGCCAAAATGCTCGACGATAGCCGCCAGCGCAGGACGACCAGGCTCCACGACCCAGCGAGCCGCCTGATCGGCATCGATCAGATCCACACCCAATTCGACGAAGTGCTCAGCAACGGCACTCTTGCCGCTGCCGATACCGCCGGTAAGGCCGAGCGTCCAGGGTTTCATGGTGTGCGCGTGCCCCTTATGGAAAATCAGGGGCGGATTGTAAAGGAGCCACCCGGCGTGTGGCGAATCAGGTCAGGGCGTGAACTGCCGCTCTCATGTAGGAGCGCCGCCCCCTGGCGCGAAACGATTGCAGCCTTACCGCAATATCGGCGTCGTCCATGCCAATCGTCGCGGGGCACGGCTCCTACAGAGTCGCGTGAAACCTTCAACCACCGCAGCTCCGTAGGATGGATTAGCCGAAGGCGTAATCCGTCGTATACCGCGAAACCAGAGGCAATTTTAACTGCACAGGTTGCCCACCAGACATACGGCGGATTACGCCTGCGAGTTTAATTGAACCCGGCGAACTGCAGGTATGTGTCAGTGATCTGCTTGCCCCAGAGCAGCGCGATAAACCCTGCGATGGCCAGGTAAGGGCCGAAGGGAATCGGGGTACTGGTGTTCGCATCGCGCAAGCGCAGCATGATCACACCCAGCACGGCGCCGACCAGGGAAGAGAGCAGAATGGTCAGCGGCAGAATCTGCCAGCCGCCCCAGGCGCCAAGCATGGCCAGCAGCTTGAAGTCGCCATAACCCATACCTTCCTTGCCAGTGACCAGCTTGAACAGCCAGAACACCGACCACAGGCTGAGGTAGCCAGCGACCGCGCCCCACAAGGCATCCTCAAGGTTGGTGAACAGGCCGAAGTGGTTGGCGATCAAGCCCAGCCACAAAAGCGGCAGCACCAGGGAGTCCGGTAATAGCTGGTGGTCGGCATCGATCAGGCTCATGGCCAGCAGCCCCCAGGCCAGCACCAGCATGCTTACAGTCTGCCAGCCGAAACCGAAATGCCAGGCGATATAGGCCGACAGCAGTCCGCAGCTCAGCTCGACCAGCGGGTAGCGCAGGCTGATCTTCGCTTTGCAGCCAGAGCATTTGCCGCGCAGAAAGAGGTAGCTGATAACCGGGATATTTTCCCAGGGGCGAATCTCGTGCTTGCAGTGGGGGCAACTGGAGTGGGGCAGTACGAGGTTGTAGGGTTCGCCCTCGGGTTCAGCCGGCAGTTCCAGCACTTCCCGTGCTTGAGTGCGCCAGTCGCGGTGCATCATCTTGGGCAGGCGGTGGATCACGACGTTAAGAAAGCTGCCGACCAGCAAGCCAAGTACCAACGCGCAGAAAACAAAGGCCGGCGTATTGCCGGCCAGAAAGTCGATTACGGTCATATTTAAACGACGTTGCCCAGCTGGAAGATTGGCAGGTACATGGCGATGATCAGGCCGCCGACCAGTACGCCGAGCACGGACATGATCAAAGGCTCCATCAAAGCAGTAAGGCCATCGACGGCATTGTCTACTTCCGCCTCGTAGTAGCTGGCCACCTTGTCGAGCATGGTATCCAGTGCGCCAGATTCTTCGCCGATGGCAGTCATCTGTACGGCCATTGCTGGAAAGGTATTGGTGGAGCGCATGGAGAAGTTCAATTGCATACCGCTGGTAACGTCCTGCTTGACCTTGTTAACGGCATTGCGGAACACCACGTTGCCTGTCGCGCCGGCGACCGAATCCAGTGCCTCGACCAAGGGCACACCGGCGGAAAAAGTGGTAGACAGCGTACGGGCGTAGCGTGCGACCGATGATTTGTAGACGATATTGCCAACAATCGGCGCCTTGAGCACGGTGCGATCCAAGCCGTCCCGAAATTTTTCGGAGCGCCGATGCGCCTGCACAAATGCATAACCTGAGGCCACGAGTGCAATCAGGAAGATAAACCACCATTCCTGAAGCCCTTCAGATATACCGACCACGAATAGAGTAAATGCAGGCAAGTCTGCGCCGAAGCTCGAGAAGACACTCTGAAACTGTGGCACCACTTTTATTAGCAGAATACAGGAAACTATTATCGCGACTGCAATCACCGCAATCGGGTAGTTCATGGCCTTTTTGATCTTGGCCTTCAGGGCCTCGGTTTTTTCCTTATAGGTCGCGACCCGATCCAGCAGCGTCTCCAGAGCCCCCGACTGTTCGCCGGCTTCCACCAGGTTGCAAAACAGGTCATCAAAATATTGAGGCTTGGTGCGCAGCGCCGCGGCGAAGCTATTACCTGCCGCCACATGCTGCTTAATGTCATCGACCAGCTTGCGCATATTCGGATTTTCCAAGCCGTCAGCGATGATATCGAAGGACTGCAGCAGCGGTACGCCGGCCTTCATCATGGTCGCCATCTGCCGAGCGAACAGGGCGATATCCATGGGCTTGATCTTCTTGCCGCCGCCAAACAGCGAGATGCCCTTCTTGCGCACTTTGGTCGGGTTGATGCCCTGCTTGCGTAGATGCGCCTTGATCAGCGCAGGATTCTGCCCATTGAGCTCGCCCTTGACCACGGAGCCTTTTCGATCCTTGCCTTCCCAGACGAACGTGCTGGTCTTCGCTGCTTTTGCTGCTGCCATGGTTAATCCTTGGTCACGCGGTTGACTTCCTCGAGGCTGGTCACGCCTTGCATGGCCTTCAGCAAGGCCGAGGTACGCAGGTCGTTGAAGCCGTCTTTACGCATTTGCGTGGCAATATCGATGGAGTTGCCTTCCTCCATGATAATCCGCTGCAGGTTCGGCGTGTTTTTAACCACTTCATAAATACCGACACGGCCTTTGTAACCGCCTTTGCAATTTTCGCAGCCAACCGGGCCATAAAGCTTGAAGGTGCCAAGCCTGTTTTCGGGGAAACCTTCCTCCAGCAACGCCTCGTTAGGAATCGCTACTTCCTTCTTGCAGCTATTACAAAGCTTGCGCGCCAGGCGCTGGGCGATGATCAGGTTGACCGAGGTGGCGATATTGAAGGAGGGCACGCCCATATTGCGCAAACGCGTCAGCGTTTCTGCCGCGCTGTTGGTGTGCAGGGTGGACATCACCATATGCCCGGTTTGCGCCGCCTTGATCGCGATGGAGGCAGTGTCCAGGTCGCGAATCTCGCCGACCATGATGATGTCCGGATCCTGGCGCAGGAAAGCGCGCAGGGCCTGGGTGAAATCCATGCCCTGTTTGGGGTTGACGTTGACCTGGTTGATGCCCTCCAGGTTGATCTCCACCGGGTCTTCCGCAGTGGAGATATTCACATCCGCGGTATTGAGAATATTCAGGCCGGTATAAAGAGATACGGTTTTGCCCGACCCTGTCGGGCCGGTGACCAGGATCATTCCCTGCGGTTGTTTGAGCGCCGCCAGGTAAAGATCCTTCTGGCTTTCCTCATAACCCAGCGCATCGATACCCATCTGCGCGCTGGCAGAGTCGAGAATTCGCATCACGATCTTCTCGCCCCACAGGGTCGGCAGGGTATTGACCCGGAAATCGATGGCCTTGCTCTTGGAAATTTTCATCTTGATGCGGCCATCCTGCGGCTTGCGCCGCTCGGAGATATCCAGGCCGGCCATCACCTTCAGGCGTGCAGCGATACGCGGCGCCAGTTGGATGGGCGGGCGTGCCGTCTCATGCAGGATGCCGTCGGTACGAAAGCGTACCCGGTAGGCTTTTTCATAGGGCTCGAAGTGCAGGTCGGACGAGCCGCCCTTGATCGCATCGAGCAGCATCTTGTTGACGAAGCGCACCACCGGCGCATCGTCGGCATCCTGGCCGCTGCCATCATTGATCTTCTTGTCATCATCGACGGATTCGGTTTCCAGGCCATCCAGGTCGACATCGCCCAAATCCTCCAGGCCGCTATGGCCGGTATCGAAGAATTTGTCGATGGCCTCGCCCAGCTTGTCGTCTTCTACCAGCAGTGCCTCGGTGGAAAGGCCGGTGCTGAACTGAATATCCGTAACCGCTTGGTGATTGGAGGGGTCGGAGATACCAACGAATAGCTTATTGCCACGCCGCCACAAAGGCAGCGTCCGGTGTTGGCGCACCAGCTTTTCGCTGACCAGATCCTTGGGCTGACTTTCCTTGTCCAGGGCGCTGAGGTCGAAATAGGCGACGCCGAACTGCTCGGCCGCCAGTTCAACCAGGGCGCGACTCTTTACCAGTTTGTTCTGTGCCAGATAGGTGACCAGCGACAACTTATTGCGCTTGGCCTGCGCTTGCGCTTGCTGAGCGGCCTTCTCGTCCAGCAGCTCAGCCAGTACCACCTGCTTGGCCAAGCCGGAAAGGGGAATATTGTCGCTCATGGGCACCTCACATATATCGAATGGGTGCGTTATAACGCAGATGGCAGGGGCTGCCAAACGGTCAGCATTGTGGTGACGAAAAACGTCACAAGGTGCGGAGAAGTGCGGTCTGGGCGTTTCGCATTATTGACGTACAGGGTTCCGTTTTGTGAGGTGGCTTGCAGTTTTCATTGTATTTGCAAGGTCGGGCCGTATTGGCACGCCTCCTGCTTGATCTCCAACAGGCTTGTCTGCCTGACACTTAATAAATGGAGAGTTATATGAAAGCTCAATTGCAAAAGGGTTTTACCCTTATCGAACTGATGATCGTGGTTGCGATCATCGGTATTCTGGCGGCTATCGCTATCCCTCAGTATCAGACTTATGTGGCTAAATCGCAGGTTCAGCGCGCTGTTGCTGAGGCTGGTGCGATCAAAACTGCTGTTGAAGCCTGCATCCTGGAAGGCAAGCTCACGGTTGGTATCGCCGCAGGCAACTGCGATCCTCAAGCCACTGGTTCGAGTATCTTGACTGGTGCTACTCAAGGTACTGCTATTCCGGCAAACACTGGTGTACCGCAGGTAACCATCCCAAATACCGGCTTAGCTACTATTGTGGCTACCTTTGGTAATCAGGCTGCTGTGGCTTTGAGTTCTGGTCCTGGTACTGTTACTTGGACTCGTGATGCAAATGGTTCGTGGTCCTGTCAGGCAGCGGCTATTGATACCAAGTACACTGCTACTGGTTGCCCGCTATAATTGCTGTATGGTGGATGACTTTGTAACTCGGTAAGACGGATTAACTCCGTAGGATGGATTAGCGAAGCGTAATCCGTCGTTTACCGCGAACCGGCTGCATCCGCTGATATACCAGAACGCCTCGCCTTCGTGCGGGGCGTTCTGCTGTCCGGGGTTTGCGTTGTTGCGAATCTTGCGGCGGATTACGCCTTCGGCTAACACGGTAAGGCGGATTCATATCCGTAAGATGGATTAGCCGAAGGCGTAATCCGTCGTTTACCGCGAACCTGCTGCATCCGCGATATACCAGAACGCCTCGCCTTCGCGCGGGGAGTTTTGCTGTCCGGGATTTGCATTGTTGCGAATCTTGCGGCGGATTACGCCTTCGGCTAATACGCCCTACGGGTTTGGACGAACCCCGGTAGTGATCAGGGATATTCCTGGCGGGCGTGCATCGCGGTATGACGGATAACCGTAGCCTGGATTAGCCGCAGGCGTAATCCGTCGTTTACCGCGAACCTGCTGTAGCCGCTGATACACCTGAGCGCTTCGCTTTCGTGCGAGGCGTTTTGCTGTCCGGGGTTTGCGTTGTTGCGAATCATGCGGCGGATTACGCCTTCGGCTAATACGCCCTACGGGTTTGCGTCGCCGGGGGGATGTTTGGATCGCTGGTCTATGCTTCGCTTTTTCATGGGAAAAGGTGGCATGGATGCCAAACTATCGTCGTGTCTTTGTGCCTGGGGCAACTTGGTTCTTTACGGTCAACCTGCTGGAGCGCCGGGGTAACGATTTGCTGGTGAAGCATATCGACCTGCTCCGTGATTCGGTGCGCAAGGTTCATCATCAGCATCCATTCGTGATCGATGCGTGGGTGGTATTGCCGGATCATATGCACTGCGTCTGGACGTTGCCGCCTAGTGATACGGATTATCCGCTGCGCTGGCGACTGATCAAAACCTTCTTCTGCCGTGGCTTACCGGTGGGCGAGCACCGATCCTTGGTTCGTTTCCGGCGTGGCGAGCGGGGTATCTGGCAGCGGCGCTACTGGGAGCATCAGATTCGTGACGATGAAGATTTTCGTCGGCATGTCGATTACGTCTATGTGAACCCACTCAAGCATGGCTTGGCGCGGCGAGTACGAGACTGGCCCTATTCGAGCTTTCATCGCGACGTGGGTGCAGGGCTCTACCCGCTGGATTGGGCGGGCGATGCCGGATTGGTGAGCACGACAGGGCGGCAAGACAGATCAATTTCGTTGGATGGATCGCGGTGCGCAACTTCGTAGGATGGATTAGCGAAGCGTAATCCGTCGTTTACCGCGAACCGGCTGTATCCGCTGATACACCCGAACGCCTCGCCTTCGCCGGGGCGTTCTGCTGTCCGGGCTCTTCGTTGTGACGGATATCGTTCGGCGGATTACGCCGCAGATAATCCGGCGAATAGTTCTGGTTATATGATTTGATGACCTCCGGCGGTTACTCAGGGACGGAGAGGTTTCGTAACGCTGCCCGTCGGATCAATCTCAATTTACCTCGAGCGTATATATGCAACCCAGCAGCAACCCATTCATCACTATCCTGGCTGACATTGAGCAGGAAGACAGAAAGCTGATTAAGCAGAAACGCGACGGTGAAAAATCCACCTCGGCCTATCGTGTTGGGTTCTGGGTGTTTTGGGGCGGTTTTGTCGGTTCGCTAGCGGTTTCGCTGGTATTGGCTTTCTTCGCCTGGTGGGCGCCAAGCTTGGCAAAGGCAAGCATAGTACTGTTGTTGCTTTCTTATGGGATCATCCTTGTTTACCCACTACTTGGTGCTTGGCTATATCGCAGCGAAATAGGAGCTATCTATCGTGCGCCGTTCGCCAGTTTCCTGATTGCCAATATGGTACGGCCGCTTCAGGTGGATGAAGCCCATCTAAAGCAGCTCGTAGGGTTACCGAAAACCGACCTACAACTGGGTATCTCAGCGCTGAAAAACAACCGCAAGGATCTGGCCCAGCGCATAGCGCTGGTAGTTGGGCCGGCCGAGAAAGTCGGTGTGTTCCCCGGTGTTCTGGCGATGTTCGTGACGCTCAAGCAGTTGGAAGGGCAACCAGATTGGGTTCTGGCCATTGCCTACGCCACTCCCGTGTTCTTCGTCATAGCGGTAATCGCACACCATCTCTGCGCTCGCCAGGATCGCATGATCGCACTCGCAGAGTTGGCGCTCTCCCATCAATGCGGTAAGGCGGATAACTCCTAACGCGGTGAGGCGGGTCAACCTCATAACGCGTAATCCGTCGTTTACCGCGAATCGACCGTATCCGCTGATACACCTGAGCGCCTCGCCTTCGTGCGGGGTGTGTTGTGCTTCGGGGTACGGTGATGCCGCTTTCTACGGACTGTCGGTTATGCCTGGCCACCGTTCAGGAGAGCGCCGGTGGTGTATACAGGCAAGCACGGATACTCGCTTGTTCTCTAGTACTTCGAAATGCAAGGCATAAGGGAAGCGGCGTAGCAGTATTCGTCTGAAACGGTCCCGACTGGATGGAAAGCTCTCGGGAGAGCGTTGCAAGCGCTCTGTTGCCGAGGCTACGGCGCGAAGAAACTCCCCACCCAGTCCGTAGGAGCGTTCTTCATACCACTCGAAGGCCGCGACTATTTCGGCCTGGGCCGGCGCCTCGTATATAACGCTCCAGCTCACAGGCGAATGCCAAGGCCTTGTGCAATCTGTGCCAGGGTCTTGCCTTGAGTCGGATTCTGCTCGCGCCAGCGGGCACGTCGCTCGAGCTCGTCCAGTATTTCTGGTGCTGTCTCGGGCTGGGTCTCGGTCGCGAACCGATCCCATAGGTCTTCCGCCAGTTGCAGACGCTCGAATTTGCCCAATTGCTCTATTTGCTCATGTGTAATGCTCATGGCTAGCTCCCGCTGGACTTGGGTCGATGTTAGCCGCCAACCCGGGAAGACGACAACCATGGTATGGCGGATCATCTCACGTACGCGGTAAGGCGGATTCATATTTGTAGGATGGATCGGGGGGGCGCAGCCTAATCCACCCTGCGATTCTGCGAATTTCACCTAGCGGTCGAGATGATGTTGTGGATCCTGGCGCTGGTGAAGGATGCGTGACACTTCCAATTGTTGGTCTCGCAGGCGATAAAAGATCACATGGCTGCCAAGGGGTAGGCTGCGCATGCCAGGTAGCAGTTCATCGCGCTCAATGCCCATTCTGGGTTGGCTAAGTAGATTCCAGAGTTGCTCTTTGAGTGCGTCGAGATAGGTCGATGCCCGAGTTGTGCCCCAACTGCTGGAGCCATAGGCATGGATGTATTTCAGGTCATCTCGCGCAAGCGGTGAGATGGCCAGGGTATAGGTCGTCATCCGTGATCCGTTACCCCTTGATCTCTTCGAACAGGCGATTCAATGTCGTGCGAGATTCGATGGCGATGCCGGTATTGCGATCCAGTTGCTCGTTACCTGCCTGCAACTGCCCGCGCAGGTGCGCAACTTTGAGTTCGTGAACCCAATCTGCATGAGTTTCCATAAAGCGCAGAGCTTCGCGGATGACTTCGCTGGCATTGTTATAAAGCCCACTTTCAACCTTGGCCTTGATGCGAGACTCGAGTTCCGGGGTAAGAGAAACGTGCATGTGCTTCACCGTAGGGATGGTGTCGTGGTGAGGATGGAAGTCTCTACAATCTTTGTCAATCTTTGATCGCGGTATGACGGGGCCGTGGGGCGGGGCGAACCTGAAAATTCTCGGCGAAGATCTCCTGGCGATCCTAGGCTGGTAAATAAAGCTGATATTTCCCCTCTCTCAACTGGCTGCTGTTGAGCCTTTGTTTCTGAAGGTTTTGTCGGCGCTTGTTGTGAAATGAACCGACCGGAGAGAGCCCCATGAGCATCGAATATGGCCGTCGGCCCCTACGGATCACCCTGACTGCAGTGGCGATGCTGGTGCTGGGTGTGGTGATGGCCGTAGGCGGGGGTTATCTCGCGATACTGGGGGGCTCCTGGTATTACCTTGTGGCAGGCATTGGGCTGTTGGTGGTGGCCGGCTTGTTGATCGCTCGGCGCCGGGCGGCTATTGGGTTGTACGGCGCGTTGCTGCTTGGAACCTTGATCTGGACGGTTTATGAAGTCCGCTTCGACTGGTGGCAGTTGGCGCCGCGGATCGATCTCTGGTGCATTCTGGGCCTTTGGCTGATTCTGCCTTTCGTCAATCGTCATGTAAGCGATCAGCGAGTCTGGCGTGACGGGGCCAGCGGGATTCTGGGGCTTGGTGTATTGGCCGGTGCGTTGATGGCGGGCTACTCGCTGACTCAGGATTACCACTCCATCAAGGGCGAATTCAGCGACGCGCAGATGCAAGGCCTGGATCCACAAGGGCAGGCCGAACGATCGCAGAGCGAATGGCCCGCCTACGGCGGTTCCAGGCAGGGTGATCGTTACTCGACGGCTGATCTGATCACCCCAGAGAACGCCGGCAAGCTGGAAAAAGCATGGGAATTCCACACGGGGGATCTGCCGGGGCCGGGCGATCCCAACGAGCTGACCAACCAGGTCACCCCGCTGAAAGTCGGCGACAACCTGTTTATCTGTACGCCCCATAGCATGGCGATCGCTCTGGATGCGGACACGGGGGAAGAGCGCTGGCGCTTCGATCCCAGCATCAATCGCGATGCCGAGTATTACCAGCACATGACCTGCCGCGGCCTTGCCTATCATGATGGCGGCCGATCCGCCGCGACGGCCACTGCGGCGGATCAACCAGCGGCGCGCTGCGAGCGTCGTCTGTTCCTGCCAACCAACGACGGCACCCTGATCGCGCTGGATGTCGGGGATGGCAAACCGTGCGAGGACTTCGGCGATGGTGGCATGGTCGATCTTAAGGTCGGTCTGGGTGATGATGCGCTGGGCGTCTACCTGCCTACCTCGCCGCCGGTGGTTACCGACAAGCTGGTGATCGTGGGGGGCTCCATTACCGATAACGGTTCGGTGGATTCTCCCGGTGGCGTAATCCGTGCCTACGACGTGCGAACCGGCGAGCTGGTGTGGAATTTCGATCCGGGTAACCCCGACGCCACCGAGCCGCTTGCGCCGGGAGACACCTACGTGCGCAGCACGCCCAACTCCTGGACGATCGCCACGGCTGACGAAGCGCTGGGGCTGGTCTACATCCCCACTGGCAATCAGACTCCGGATCAATGGTCGATCCCGCGTACCGAGTTGGCTGAGCGCTTCACCGCCGCCCTGGTCGCGCTGGATCTGGCGACCGGCAAGGTGCGCTGGGAATTCAGAACCGTGCACCATGACCTCTGGGATCGCGACTTGCCGTCTCAGCCGACGCTGGTCGATATCGACGGGGCGCAAGGCAAGGTGCCGGCGATCATCCAGCCGACCAAGCGCGGCGATCTCTATGTGCTCGACCGCCGCACCGGCGAGCCCATCGTGCCGGTAAATGAATTCCCGGTTCCCCAGGGCACCGACTATGGCGACACCACGGCGCCCACTCAACCGGCCTCGGCGCTCAGCTATGCGCCTGAGGAGCCGCTGCACGAGCGGGACATGTGGGGTGGCACGCCGCTGGATCAGATGATGTGCCGTATCCAGTTCCGCAAGCTGCGTTACGAAGGTGATTTCACGCCGCCTTCGCAGCAGGGTTCGCTGATCTATCCGGGCAACGTCGGCACCTTCAACTGGCCGTCGGTGGCGGTCGACCCGAGTCGGCAACTGCTGTTCGGGGCGCCGAACTATCTGGCGTTCATCTCGCAGATGGTCAAGCGTAGCGAGGTCGATGCCGAAGAACGCCGCGGCGGTGGTGAAACCGGCCTGCAGCCTAATCTAGGCGCGCCGTATATGGTGCGCCTGGGGCCTTTCCTGTCGGTACTCGGCTTGCCATGCCAGGCGCCGCCATGGGGCTATGTGACGGCTGTCGATCTGCGCACCATGAAGAAAGTCTGGATGCACAAGAACGGTACCAGTCGCGACAGTGCGCCGCTGGGGCTTGCGTTCCCGGTCGGCACGCCAGCGCTGGGTGGCCCGATCGTCACCGCGGGTGGCGTGGCATTCATGAGCGGCTCTCTGGACTATTACCTGCGCGCCTATGACCTGCAGACCGGCAAGGAACTCTGGAAGGGGCGTCTGCCAGCTGGCGGGCAGGCCACGCCCATGACCTATGTCTCGGAGAAGTCCGGCAAACAGTTCGTCGTGCAGATGGCCGGCGGGCATGGCTCGTTCGGCACCAAAATCGGTGACTCGGTAACGGCCTGGACGTTGGCAGAGGATAAGCAGTAAGCGATGGCGAGGTTTGAAGGAGTCGTGCGTATCGCTGGCGCTCCTTTCATCCCGTATCGCGGCCCAAAGGTGGATGGATAAAGCGCCATCCACCCTACGCTCTGGCTTGCGAAATCAAAGGGCGCCTGACAGGACGCTACAAGGCGGTAGCGGACGAACGTAGGATGGGTGAAACCACCAGTTGCCATGGGTTTCACCCATCCTACGGGCTATCAGATAGAGATTTCCTAGTGGGCAGTAAGGCAGAAGCGGCCGTTCGTGGACGACGCTTGCCTACGCGGCCCGACCCGTCCACCTCTCCGCAATCGCAATGGTGGACAAAAAGAGCGTTGTCCACCCTACGTCCGCTTGCGCCTCTTTGCAGCCCGTAGGATGGGTGAAACCCATCAATTGCCGATGGGTTGCACCCATCCTATGTATGGACTCGCCTTTACCTGTCAACCCGCTTTGAACAGAGAAACCCGGTTGCATCTATGTATCAGGCCTCAGCAAGGGAGCATCAGGTGCTCCGGGCCACCATTGTTTGAGCTCGCGCAGTGCCGATTACGAAGAGGCTTTAACAGCCAGTAGGATGGCAGGCATCAATGCGCGACGGTCTGACCTGGGGTCAATGTTTTGAGCAGCGGTTGGAGACGCTTAGCGCCCCGGTGGCGGGAACTCGTTGTGTTTACTCAGCCATCGCAGCCTCCTGCCGGGCCTGGGGATCACGCCTGTAGACATCGTTCGATTGCAGCAGCACCCAGGCGATGCGCAGGTTGCGGTTGGCCAGGCGTATGGCGGCGCCTTTGCGACCATGACGCTGCATCCAGCGCTTTAGCCGACGGTCGTCCGCCTCCTCCGAGTCCGGCTTGAGCATGCGTAGCACGGCGTGTGAGCCTTCGATCATCAAGCTGCGCAGGTAACCATCGCCACGCTTGCTCATCTTGCCCAGCCGGATCTTCTGGCCACTGCTGTGCTGATCGGGCACCAAGCCAATGTAGGCGGCGAACTGCCGTGCATTGGGGAAACGTTGCGGCTCGACCTGCTTGGCCACCAGCGCGGTGGCGATGATCGGCCCGATCCCTCGTACCGTCATCAACCGAGACGCCGTCTTGTCTTTGCGCGCGCTTTGCTCCAACCGCTTGGTCTGCTGCAGGATGCGACTTCCCAGGAACGCCCATTCTGCCTGCAGGTCGGCAAGCAGCTCGCGTAGAAGCTCAGGCAGTGGCAGCGTGGCATCCTCCAGGATCCGGTTCACGCGCTCGGCGAGCGCCGTAGCCCCTTGCGGTATCGCCAGGCCATGCTCGAGCAGCCCGTAGGATGGGTGAAACCCATCAATTGCCGATGGGTTGCCCCCATCCTACGAACTGCTGTTTGAGGGGGCGGTGGTGCCGCTTTCTTGCGGCGGATTACGCCTTCGGCTAATACGCCCTACGCTTTTGGGTATCAATGATGCTCGCGAGTCGCGCGGAATTTCACGTCCGGCCAGCGCTCTTCCATCAGGCTCAGGTTGACGCGGGTCGGAGCCAGGTAGGTGAGGTGGCCACCGCCATCCAGAGCGAGGTTTTCCACGGCCTTGTTGGAGAATTCTTCCAGCTTCTTCTTGTCGTTGCATTCGATCCAGCGAGCTGACCAGACGGTGATCGGCTCGTAGCCGCACTCGACCTTGTATTCCTCTTTCAGGCGGCTGGCGACCACATCGAACTGCAGCACACCGACGGCGCCGAGGATGATGTCGTTGCTGCGTTCGGGGAAGAACACCTGGGTGGCGCCTTCTTCGGCGAGTTGCTGCAGGCCCTGGCGCAGTTGCTTGGATTTGAGTGGATCCTTCAGGCGCACGCGGCGGAACAGTTCCGGGGCGAAGTGCGGGATGCCGGTGAAGCCCAGCGCTTCGCCTTCGGTGAAGGTGTCGCCGATCTGGATGGTGCCGTGGTTATGCAGGCCGATAATGTCGCCAGCCCAGGCTTCTTCCAACTGCTCACGTTCGCTGGAGAAGAAGGTCAGGGCATCGCCGATGCGTATGTCCTTGCCGGTGCGCACGTGGCGCATCTTCATGCCTTTCTCGTACTTGCCCGAGCAGATGCGCATGAAGGCGATGCGGTCGCGGTGCTTGGGATCCATGTTCGCCTGGATCTTGAACACGAAGCCGGTGAACTTCTCTTCCACCGGTTGCACGGTACGTTCGTTGGCGACACGGGCCAGCGGGCGAGGTGCCCAGTCGACCACGGCATCGAGCACATGGTCGACACCGAAGTTGCCCAGTGCGGTGCCGAAGAACACCGGGGTCAGTTGACCGCTGAGGAACTCTTCCTGGTCGAACGCGTGGCAGGCGCCCTGCACCAGCTCCAGTTGCTCGACGAATCGATCGTATTCGTCACCCAGGTGGGCGCGAGCCTCAAAGGAATCGAGTTTCTCGATGATCTTGGTTGCGGTGCGCTCGTGGCCATGGCCCGGCGTGTAGACGATGATGTAGTCGTCGGCCAGGTGGTAAACGCCTTTGAAGTCGCGGTAGCAACCGATCGGCCAGGTGATCGGCGCGGCCTTGATCTTCAGTACGGCCTCGATTTCGTCGAGCAGTTCGATCGGGTCGCGGATGTCGCGATCCAGCTTGTTGATGAAGCTGACGATCGGCGTGTCGCGCAGGCGGCAGACGTCCATCAGGGCGATGGTACGCGGCTCGACGCCTTTACCACCGTCGAGCACCATCAATGCCGAGTCCACCGCGGTCAGGGTGCGGTAGGTGTCTTCGGAGAAGTCTTCGTGACCGGGGGTGTCGAGCAGGTTGACCATGTGCTCGCGGTAGGGGAACTGCATCACCGAGGTGGTGATGGAAATCCCGCGCTGCTTCTCCATTTCCATCCAGTCGGAGGTCGCGTGGCGATCCGATTTACGCGACTTGACCGTACCGGCCACGGCAATTGCCTGCCCCATCAGCAACAGCTTTTCGGTGATGGTGGTTTTACCGGCGTCGGGGTGCGAGATGATGGCGAAAGTACGGCGCTTGGCGACTTCGGCGGCCTGAATGGTCATGGATACGTGCCTGCTTGAAAGCGTTGGCGGGCCTGTGAGCCCGGAAAAATGCGCGATTATAGCGGTAAATGCAGGGTCGCTGGGGCGTCTCCTGTCAGGCGCTGATCGTATCGGCAGTGCCGAAAACGGGCGCTTGTCGGTAGGATCACCTTTTTTCTCAGGTTCGAGGTTACCCATGGCACCTTGGGTTCTGCGCTGCATCCTGGTCGGCGGCCTGGGGCTCGCTTCCTCTGCAGCCGTGGCGCAATTGTCCGAGTGCAGGGTCGGCTTTCCCAATGGCGAGACATTGGATCTGCCGCTCGCCGCCAGCGCCGAGGCGCGTGCGGTGGGGTTGTCCGGGCGGGACGATATCGGCAGCGGCATGCTCTTCGCCTGGCCGGAGGAGGGGATGCGCGAGCTGTGGATGAAGGATACGCGTGTGGCGCTTTCGGCAGCTTTTATCGATGCTGGCGGCGTGGTGCGCAAGGTGGTCGATATGCAGCCCTACAGCCTGCAGCGGCACGGCTCGAAGGAGCCGGTGCGTTACATCATCGAGGTGGGGAGAGGGGATTTCGGCGCACTTGGCGTGGCGGTCGAGAGCCGTGTCGGGATCGATTGCGCGAAAGGCCGATGAGCGAGGGCTTGCCGATACATGTAGCAGTCGTGCCCCGCGGCGATTGGCGGCCACAACACAAACTCTCACAACGGGCACCATTGCATCGCCCGCAAGCGGGCTCCTGCACGAAAGTGGCCATCCCGCACCATGTGGCTGATTTGCTAATTCGGCTGACGCGGGTATTGGCGCTGCTGTTACACTATCACCCCTCGCAAATCCGCATCCTTTCCGATACCAGGAGCATCCGGTGCCTGTCGTGTTCGTCGCCGCCTCCCAACTGCCGACCCCGTTCGGCGTGTTCACCATGCATGGCTTTCTCGAGGAGGCCACCGGCAAAGAGCATGTCGCTCTGACCTTCGGTAACGTGGCTGATGGCGAGCCGGTGCTGGGTCGCTTGCATTCCGAATGCCTGACCGGCGATGCGTTGTTCAGCCTGCGCTGTGATTGCGGCTTCCAGCTTGAAGGTGCGCTACGGGCCATCTCCGAAGCCGGCCGGGGCGTGTTGCTCTACCTGCGTCAGGAAGGTCGCGGCATCGGCCTGCTCAACAAGATCCGTGCGTACGAGCTGCAGGACGCTGGCGCCGATACCGTCGAAGCCAACGAGCGCCTGGGTTTCGGTGCGGACATGCGCGACTACGCGATCTGTCTACCAATGCTGCAGCACCTGGGTATCTCCTCGCTCAAGCTGATGACCAACAACCCGCGCAAGGTCAAGGCGCTGGGTGACATGGGCATCCCCGTGGCCAATCGCGTGCCGCTGCAGCTTGGGCAGAATCCGCACAACAGCAAATACCTGGCGACCAAGGCCGGCAAGCTCGGGCACATGCTCGGCAAGCTGCACCAGGGCGAGGTCGAGCGGCCTTGACCCGCGCCGCGGTCAAGCGCCGGTTGGCCCTGCTCTGGTGGCGGCAACTGGCACTGACCCTGGCTCCGCTGCTGCTGATCAACTTCGTTTTCGGGGCTGGTCGCCAACCTGGCGTGCTGGCCATGCCGCTGTTCGTCGCAGGGTTGGCCTCGCTGTTCGTCAGCCTGCCGCTATTCGGCGCTTACAAGCGCGCGCTGTTTGCCACCGTCAAGGCGCTGGATACGGCTGACGAGCCCGCTGCCTGGCTGACGTTGGCCGAGCGCCGACGTGCGGCCTTTCTCGGCGCCGGGCTGCCGGCCTGGATCGCCGCCCTGGCGGTATTCGCAGGTCTGGAAGCCGTGCCGCTGGTGTTGCTGGCGCTCGCCAGTGTCGTGCTGCTTTACCTCTATCGAATTCCCAGGCAGCTCTGATGCGGCGCGCTTTACTCGCGTTATTGATGTTGCAGGTGACGGTGTTGTCGGCCGCCGAGCGTGTGGTCAGTCTCGCGCCTTCGTTGAGCGAAATCGTCCTCGAGCTGGATTCCGCCGACCTGCTGGTCGGTGTGCTCGACGGCGGCGAACGTCCAGCAGCACTGGCTCATCTACCTTCAGTCGGGCGTTACGGGCAGTTGGAGATGGAAACCCTGCTGGCCCTGCAACCTGACCTTGTGCTGTTGTGGCCGGGCAGCGTCAGTGCCACTCAGCGCGAGCAACTGCAACGCTTCGGTATTCCTCTGCTGGTGCTGGAGCCCCATTCGCTGCACGAACTGGCTCATCAGTTCGTGCAGATCGGCGAGCATCTTGGCCGGGCAGAGGTGGGGCAGCGCCTGCATGAGCGTTTCGTGGCCGGACTGGATGAGCTGCGTGATCGTTATCGCCGCGAGCGGCCCGTGCCGGTGTTCTATCAGGTGTGGGATGCGCCGTTGTATACCGTGGGTGGCGGGCAGATCATCAGCGATGCCTTGCAGGTTTGCGGTGCGCGCAATGTATTTGCCGATCTGCATTTGCCGGCCCCGCAGGTGAGTGTCGAGGCTGTACTGCAGCGCGACCCTGCGGTGATCATCGCAGGCGACATCAGGCAACTGCAGGCCTGGCGCCGCTGGCCACAGCTTACGGCGGTGCAGCGCGAGCAATTGTGGGGGTTGCCGAACAAGGGCCTGGAGCGCGCGAGCTTCCAGATGCTCGATGCGACCGCCAAACTCTGCGAGCTGTTGGCACCCGCTCGGTGATGGCGGTCGCACCGCCCACTGCCGACATGCGATGACGCTGGTAAAGCGCGCTGGCAACTGGCAGATTGGATGCCTTCCCGTTTGTTGCAGATGTTATGAAAGCCCCTGTCTCCCCTTGGTTTTCCCCCGCCAGCGCATTGATCGTTGGCGCCGCGCTACTATTGGTCTTCCCGTTGAAACTGCTGCCGAGTCTGCTGGCCGGTTTGCTGGTGTTCGAACTGGTCAACCGTCTGGCTCGCCCGATGCAACGGATGTTCGCCGGGCATCTCGGGCGCTTGCTGGCTGTCGGTCTGCTCAGCGTGCTGGTGATCGCCGTGCTCGGTCTGGTGTTCGCCGGTAGCTTCTCGCTGGTGATACACGAGCTGAACAACCCCGGGCGGCTGATGGGCAAGTTGTTCGAGGTGATCGACCGTGCCCGCGCCCAGTTGCCGGAGGTGCTGGTGGCCTACCTGCCGGCCAGCGTCGACGACATCCGCATCGCGCTGCACGATTGGCTGCGCGGCCATATCAGCGAGCTGCAACTGCTGGGCAAGGGGGCCGTGCACATGTTCGTCACGGTGCTGATCGGCATGATCCTCGGTGCGGTCATTGCCCTGCAGAACGTGCCGGAACCGGGTGAGCTCAAGCCATTGGCCGGTGCCTTGTTGACGCGTGTCGGGCATTTCGTCGAGGCCTTCCGCAACGTGGTGTTCGCGCAGATCAAGATTTCCCTGCTCAATACCGCCTTTACCAGCATTTTCCTGATTGGCGTGTTGCCGCTGTTCGGTGTGCACTTGCCACTGACCAAGACGCTGATCCTGATCACTTTCGTGGCGGGGCTGCTGCCAGTGGTTGGCAACCTGATCTCCAATACGGCGATCTTCGTGGTGGGGTTGTCGATGTCGATCTGGGTGGCGATCGGTGCGCTGGCCTATCTGATCGTCATCCACAAGGTCGAATACTTCCTCAACGCACGCATCGTCGGTGGGCAGATCAAGGCGCGTGCCTGGGAGCTGTTGCTGGTCATGCTGGTGTTCGAAGCGGCGTTCGGCATCGCCGGGCTGGTCGCTGCGCCGGTGTACTACGCCTACCTCAAGAGCGAGCTCAAAGCCCAGGGCTGGGTGTGAGCATGTCGGCTGGCGATTTCCTGACTCAGAGCCTGTTCACGATCTTTCGACGAGATTCCACGTGCAAGGACAGCAAAAAGGCGAGAGCGGTCTGTCGTAGGGTGGACGACGCTTTACCCGTCCACCGCTCTGCAATCGTAATGGTGGATGAAAAGAGCGTCATCCACCCTACGGGGTGAGCGTCCGCTTGCGCCTTATTGCCGCCGATCTGTAGGGATACGGGTTCCTGTTTGCCAAGTGCACAAAGATCGTGAACAGGCTCTCAGAACGCCGGTGTCCAGGTCAGTGACAGCAGAGCGGTGCGACCTTCTTCCCGGTACTCGCTGTAATTCGTCACCGGCCAGCTTCCATAACTGTACTGCGTACGGCTGTAACGCTTGTCCAACAGGTTATCCACCTTCAGGCCGAGTGCCAGTTCTGGCGTGGCCTGCCAACTGCTGCGCAGGCCGAGCAGGCCGTGGCCGGCGATCTCACGCTGATTGGCAGCATCGTCGTAAGTACGGCTGACTGCCTGCCAGGTCGCGCCGAACGACCAGTCGCCAAACTGGCGATCCACATCCAGGCTCAGGGTTCGTTTGGCGCGGCGATCGAGTTGCTTGCCCGTGGTGCGATCACGTGGGTCGATCACGCTCAGGCCGAGAGCCGTCTGCCAGCCGAGCGTCTCGTGTTGCAGGCTGCTCTCGAAGCCGTTGATGCGCGCCTTGTCTACGTTCTCGGCAGGCCAGCCATTGATCGCATCGCGCAGGTCGGTGCGGTAGACCGAGGCCTGCAACGTGGTGCGCTCGGCCAGTTGGCTGCGCCACTGCAGTTCGTAGGACTTGGACGTCTCCGGCTGCAGATCCGGATTGCCGCCGCCCGGCCAGTACAGGTCATTGAAGGTTGGCGCGCGAAAGCCTTCGGCGTAGGAGAGGATCAGTTCGTTGCGCGCATCCAGCTTGTAGCCCAGCGCGCCGCTGAAGGTATTGGCGCTGCCGAACTGCTGGTTCTTCTCGTGGCGCAGGCCGAGCTCGGTGAAGAACACTTCGCCGCGGTAGCTGTGCTGAGCGAGCAGCGCATGGTTCCAGCGGCTGTCCTGCGCATGGTCAGTGTTGCTGTTGAGTTGTTCCTGATAGCTTTCTGCACCGACGAGCAGGCTGTTGCCATTGCCCAAATCGAGTGTGTTGAGCCAGGCCAGGCTGTCACGGTAGGTGCTGAACAGGCTGCTGTCGGGAACATCGTCAAAACGCTCGGCGGAGCGGTTCTCGCTGTGGCCCAGTTCCACGCGGCTTTTCCAGTTCGGCAGCAACTGGGCGCTGACGAAGCCCGAGTAGCTGGTGAGCTGGTAGTCGGCATAGGGGTAGGCGCCATCCCAACCCAGGTCATATTCGCTCTCGCCACGTTGATCCAGCACACTGAAACCGGCCTCCAGCTCGTTGCTGAAACGATGGCTGAGGCTGGCGCTGAAAGCGTTGTTGCGATAGGCGTCGCGGTCATGATCCGGCGCCACTCGGGTATAGGTGCGGTTGATGCCGCGCGTGTCATCGGCACTCATGCTGAGGTTGAAGCGGGTGTCTGCGTTGCCGCCGGAGAGGCCGAGACTGCGCTCCCAGGTGTGGTTCGTGCCATAACCGATACGCAGGCGCGGATTGAGCCCCTCGCCAGTGGCCCGACGGGTGAAGATCTGCACCACGCCGCCGATCGCGTCGGCACCATGGATCGCCGAGCGTGAACCGCGTAGTACCTCGACGCGCTCGATCTGTTCGATATTCAGGTATTCCAGTGGGGAGATACCGGCGGACGCCGAGCCGATGCGCTGACCGTCGACCAGTACCAGGCTCTGCGCCGATTTGGTGCCACGGATGTACAGGCCGCTGTTGCTGCCTCTGCCACCGCTACGGGTGACCTGTACGCCGGGAGCGCGGGCCAGCAGATCGAGCACGCTGCTGGGCTGCAAGCGGTCGATATCTTCGCGGGTGAATACCGTGCTGGCGGTACTGCTCTGCTCGCGTGGCTGTACCTCGCGATTGCTGGTGATGACGGTTTCCGAGAGCTTCAGGGCGTCGTCGTAACTGGTGGCCTGGGCCAAAGCCAGGCCGGGAGCCAGAGACGTCGCAAGGATCAGGCGGGACAATTTCACATGTATTTCCTCAAAGGTCGGCAGACTTTCGAGGAGGGCAGAAGCAAGCGCGGCGCAGAAGGCCGTCGCTTGACGGTGATGCCCTCCGCAACACCAGTCGAATCCTGCGAGGCCGGTCTCCGGGCTCTCGACTCAGTCACTCGCCTTCCCGGGAAACCCAGTGGCTGTTGAGCGGCTGTGCAGTACTGCAGTCGATTACCGTTGCGGGGGCAGCGCCGGGATGACTCGCTGGGCGAGGGCACCGGCTTCCCGTTTAACGCCCGACGGCTGATCGTCAGGGCGCACCTTGCAGGATATGAACGCCGCGTACCTTAGTGTGCGCCTGAGTGAATTACAAGCAAGCACCTCAGTCTTTGCTTGAATTTTTCTCAAGAATAGCGAGGCGTTTACGCACGGCCGCTTCGATCCCCGCTTCATCCAGGCCACACTCGGCGAGCATCTGTTCGGGCCTGGCGTGCTCGACATAATTGTCGGGCAGGCCCAGGTGCAGCATCGGTTTGAGCGCGCCACTCTGGGCGAGGAATTCGCTGACGGCGCTGCCGGCGCCGCCCATCACGCTGTTTTCCTCGATGCTCACCAGCAGCTCATGGCTGGCGGCCAGTTCGCTGATCAGGGCTTCGTCCAGGGGCTTGACGAAGCGCATGTCGACCACCGTGGCGTTCAGCGTTTCGCCGACGCGCAGGGCCTCGGCCAGTTGCACGCCGAACACCAGCAGGGCGACGCCGCTGCCCTGGCGACGGATCACGCCTTTACCAATCGGCAGAGCGCTCAGTGCGCGGTCAATCGGCGCATTCGGGCCGCTGCCACGCGGGTAGCGCACCGCTGCCGGGCCGGCGAACTGGTAGCCGGTGGTGAGCATGTGGTGCAGTTCGTTCTCGTCGCTCGGCGTCATGATCAGCATGCCGGGAATGCAACGCAGGTAGGAGAGGTCGAAGCTGCCGGCGTGAGTGGGGCCGTCTTCACCGACCAGGCCGGCGCGGTCGATGGCGAACAGCACGTCGAGGTTCTGCACGGCCACGTCGTGGATCAGTTGATCATAGGCGCGCTGCAGAAACGTCGAGTAGATCGCCACCACCGGCTTGGCGCCTTCACAGGCCATGCCGGCGGCGAGCGTCACCGCGTGTTGTTCGGCGATGGCCACGTCGAAGTAGCGATCCCCGTGGCGCTCGCTGAAGGTCACCAGGTCGGAGCCCTCCTTCATGGCCGGGGTGATGGCCATCAGGCGCTCGTCGCTCGCCGCCATATCGCACAGCCACTGACCGAACACGCTGGAGTACTTCGGCCCGGACGGCTTTTTCGCTTTGGCTGGTGCGTTGATCGGCTCCAGTTTGGTGATCGCGTGGTAGACGATCGGGTCGACCTCGGCGGGCGCGAAGCCCTTGCCCTTCTTGGTGACCACGTGGAGGAACTGCAGGCCTTCCAGGTCGCGCATGTTGCGCAGGGTGGCCAGCAGGGTCGGCAGATCATGGCCGTCGATGGGGCCGATGTAGTTCCAGCCCAGCTCTTCGAACAGCGTGCCGGAGACCAGCATACCTTTGGCGTGCTCTTCGGTCTTGCGGGCGATTTCCCAGGCGCCGGGCAGCTTGGACAGCACTTTCTTGCTGCCTTCGCGCATGTTGGCGTAGGTGCGGCTGGAGAGGATCTTGGCCAGGTAGTTGGACAGGCCGCCGACATTCTTGGAGATCGACATGTCGTTGTCGTTGAGCACCACCAGCATGTTGGCCTTGACGTCTGCCGCATGGTTGAGCGCTTCGAACGCCATGCCGGCAGTCAGGGCGCCGTCGCCGATCACGGCAACCGATTTGCGCTTGCTGCCCTGGCGCTGGGCAGCGATGGCCATGCCCAGTGCGGCGCTGATCGAGGTGCTGGAGTGACCGACGCCAAAGGTGTCGTACTCACTTTCCGAACGACGCGGAAAGGCGGCGATGCCGTCCTTCTGGCGCAGGCTGCTCATGCGCTCGCGGCGGCCGCTGAGGATCTTGTGCGGATAGGCCTGATGGCCGACGTCCCACACCAGGCGGTCGTCCGGGGTATCGAAGACGTAGTGCAGGGCGATGGTCAGTTCGATCACCCCGAGGCCTGCGCCGAAATGCCCGCCGGTCTGACCGACCGTGTAGAGCAGGTACTGGCGCAATTCGTCCGCCAGGGTCTCCAGCTCGGCCTCGCCGAGGCGGCGCAGCTCATCCGGCGTGTTGGCGCGGTCGAGCAGCGGCGTCAGCGGGCGTTCGCGGGGAATCTCGTGGAAAGTCGTCGGCATCAGGCGAGTCGTTATAAGAATTCAAAGAATGGGGCAGTTTACCTGATGCGACGATCCGAGCCCAAGCAGGGCAAGAGCGCGGATCGCCGCAGCGGTCGTGGCAGATGAGACAGCGAGGGCGTGACTTCAGTTGCGCCTTTCGACGATATAGCGAGCCAGTTCGCGCAGTGGCTCGGCGGCGCTGTCGAACGGGTGCAGCGCCTGCAGGGCCTGGTCGCGCAGTTCGCAGGCATAGTGCTTCGCCGCCTCCAGGCCGAGCAGGGCCGGGTAGGTGGGTTTGTCGTTCGCCTGATCCTTGCCCTGGGTCTTGCCCAGGGTGGCGGTATCGCTTTCGACGTCGAGGATGTCGTCCTGCACCTGGAAGGCCAGGCCGATGACGCGAGCGTAGGTGCTCAGGGCCGTCAGCGTGCGTTCATCGGCCCGGCCGCTGGCCAGGGCGCCGAGGCACACGCTGGCTTCGATCAGCGCACCGGTCTTGTGACGGTGCATGACCTCCAGGGCTTGCTGTTGCAGTTGCTGGCCGACCGAGCCGAGGTCGATGGCCTGACCGCCAACCATGCCCGCCGGGCCTGCGGCGTTGGCCAATGCGCTGAACATGGCCAGGCGAACATCGGCGCTCTGCGGGTTGCGCTGCTCGTCGGCCAGCACCGCGAAAGCCAGGCTCTGCAGGCCGTCGCCGGCGAGGATCGCCGTCGCCTCGTCGAAGGCCTTGTGGGTGGTCGGCTGCCCGCGGCGCAGGTCGTCATCGTCCATGGCCGGCAGGTCGTCGTGTACCAGGGAGTAAGCGTGGATCAGCTCCACCGCGCAGGCCGCACCATCGGCTTGCCGGATATCCCCACCCAGGGCTTCGCAGGCGGCGTAGGCGAGTAGCGGGCGAATGCGTTTGCCGCCGTTGAACACGCTGTAGCGCATGGCCGCATAGAGGCGCTCGAGCTCGGTACGCGGTGCTGCGAACAGCAGCTCCAGAGCCGCGTCGACCTGCTTCTGGCAGCGGGCCTGGTACGTGGTGATCATATCGGTTCGTCCGTTTCGAACGGCGCCGCTTCCAGTTCGCCATCGCGCTCCAGGAGGATCTGTACTTTCTGCTCGGCCTGGGTCAGCGACGCCTGGCAGTCACGGGTCAGGCGGATGCCCTGTTCGAAGGCGCTCAGCGACTCCTCCAGCGACAGTTCGCCGTTCTCCAGGCGTTCGACCAGGGTTTGCAGGTCGGTGAGGGACTGCTCGAAATCGAGCGAGGCTTTCTTACGGGCCATGGCGGGAATTCTCAGGCGGGGTTCGCGGTTCGGCGCGACATTAGGATTTGTTCTCGATTCAGCACCAGCCGCGTTGCGGCGAAAAAACTCGCCAACACGGCAGGCAGGCCAAGAGCAGTGCGTGGCGAGATTTTACGCGCAACCCTCCGGGTCGGGCTCATTTTGTCGCGAATGCCGCGTTGCTCGCCACTCATTTGGCGCAACCAGACTTCGCGGCTCGCGATAAAGCGCGCTCTGGCATCGTCATGCTCAATCGGGAGCAGACCCTAGCAGAGCCCCTGCCTATGGGCAAATCAGTGCGGGCGTAGCTGGATTGTATGGATATACAGTATTCTGGCGCCTGTTCATTCGAGCGTGCCGATGTCTCATGCGTCTGTTTCTCTGCGAAAAGCCCTCTCAAGCCAAGGATATCGCCAGTGTGCTCGGTGCCACACGGCGTGGCGATGGCTGCTGGCTGGGCAACGGGGTGACGGTTACCTGGTGCATCGGCCATCTCCTGGAAACCGCGCCGCCGGATGCCTACGACGCGCGCTACAAACGCTGGGTGCTGGACGACCTGCCCATCGTGCCGCAGCAGTGGAAGATGCGCGTAAAACCCAAGACCGCCGCGCAGTTCAAGGCGGTCAAGCGGCTGCTGGGTGAGGCCGCGGAGTTGGTGATCGCCACCGACGCGGATCGTGAGGGCGAGATGATCGCTCGCGAGTTGCTCGACCACTGCCGCTACCGCGGGCCCATCCAGCGCCTGTGGCTGTCGGCGCTGGACGATACCTCGATCCGCAAGGCACTGGCTGCGCTCAAGCCGGGCGCGATGACCTACAACCTCTATCAGTCGGCGCTCGGTCGTTCGCGGGCCGACTGGTTGATCGGCATGAACATGAGCCGGCTGTTCACCCTGCTTGGCCGCAAGTCCGGTTATCAGGGCGTGCTGCCGGTCGGGCGCGTGCAGACGCCGACCCTGCGCCTGGTGGTGGATCGTGATCGTAGTATCGCGGCCTTCGTGCCGGTGCCGTTCTGGGCCATCGACGTAGGACTCGACGGCAACGGCACGCGATTCACCGCGCAATGGCGAGCGCCCGAAGCGCAGTGCGACGAGCAGGGCCGTTGCCTGCGTCAGGAGGTGGCGCAACGCGCCGCCGAAGATATCCGGGGCGCCGAGCAGGCCCTGCTACAGCACTTGAAGACCGAGCGCATGCGCGAAGCGCCGCCCTTGCTGTTCGATCTCGGCACCTTGCAGCAGGTCTGTTCGAAGAAGCTTGGCCTCGGCGCCCAGGAAACCCTGGATATCGCCCAGAAGCTCTACGAGACCGACAAACTGATCACTTACCCGCGCAGCGATTGCGGTTACCTGCCGCTGAGCCAGCATGCCGAGGCACCGGCAATCCTGTCGGCTTTGGGGCAGGCTGACCCGAGCCTGCGCGAGGTGCTCGGACATACTCAGGCGCAGCGCCGCTCACGGGCCTGGAACGATGCCAAGGTCAGTGCGCACCACGGCATTATCCCAACCCTGGCCGCAGGCGGGTTGGCGCGCCTGAGTGGTCGGCCGCGAGCGGTTTACGAGCTGATTCGCGCCCGCTATCTGGCGCAGTTTCTGGCCAACCACGAATACGACCGCACCCAGGCCGATTTCGACTGTGCCGGCCATAGCCTGCGCGCGGTTGGCAAACAGATCGTCGAGCCCGGCTGGAAGCGCGCCCTGCCGGAAGCCCTGACGCCCGCCAAGGGGCGCGAAGCCCCGGCGCCCCAGGCATTGCCGGCTCTGCACGAAGGGCAGCAGTGCCCGGTGCATGAGGTGACCCTCAAGGATCTGCACACCCAGCCGCCCAAGCCATTCACCGAAGGCGACCTGATCCAGGCCATGAAGAACGTGGCGCGGCTGGTCGAGGATCCACGCCTGAAGCAGAAACTCAAGGACACCACCGGAATCGGTACCGAAGCCACCCGCGCCGGCATCATCCAGGGTCTGCTCGACCGCGGCTACCTGATCAAGCAGGGCAAGACCCTGGCCGCCACCTCGGCGGCTTTCGGCCTGATCGATGCGGTGCCGCGGGCCATCGCCGATCCTGGCACCACGGCGATCTGGGAACAGGCGCTGGATATGGTGCAGAGCGGCGAGATGCCGCTGGAGGAGTTCGTCGCCAAGCAATCGGCCTGGATGGGCAAGCAGATCGAGCGCTGTCTCGGCCTGCAACTGACCATCAGCGGCCCCGCACCAGCAGGGCGTGCACCCTGGAAAGGCAAGCGCAAGGCGACAGCCCGCAAGGGCACGGCTGGCAAGCGTGGCCGCAAAACCCCGGCGAAGAGCTGAGTCGCGCTACAAGGCGGGAGTGGACGGTCGGTGACCCGCGTTGAACCATGGATCACGGCCTTCGGCCCCGGATTACGCCTGCGGCTAATCCAGGCTACGTTCGGGCCACGACCTGTAGGTTGGATTAGCCCGTAGGATGGGTGAAACCCATCAATTTCCGATGGGTTTCACCCATCCTACGACCTACAAGGCGGGAGTGGACGTAGGGTGGATGACGCTCTTTTCATCCACCATTGCGATTGCAGAGCGGTGGACGGATCGGGCCGCGTAGGCAAGCGTCAGCTACGCGCCCCGATCCACCCTACGACGGCCGCTTACGCCTTTGGGCGGTCGTAAATAATGAGGAGGTGTCCGCAGGGCCTGGGGCCATGAATCGTGAACCGATTCCAGGCCTCTCTGTTCAACGTGCAGCGCTGTTGCCGTGTTCCTGGTTTGCAGGCCAGGCCGTTGGTCAATAGAACAGTCATTCGACGCTGTTTCTCTCGCTGCAATATCCATTGTTCGTCTCCACCTTTGGTCGATGCTTCGGCCCGAGGTCTTCCCAAAACTCATTTTTCCGTTACCATCCGGCGCGTTTGATTTTATGAACAGGTTTCATTCGCCTGCTCCGCGCTTGGGCTTACCCTTCCAGTCGTCGGATTTTCTAGTGGTAATCCCTCTAGAACGGTGCGTAAGGCCTTATTGAAAATATGGGTTCAGCTCTCCTCGGGCTGAGCTGGTTGTGGAGTAAAACGAACATTCAAGCCGGTGTGCCTGGTGTTTCCCTGGCTACACCGCTGCGGTAATGGCTCAGAACGTCACGCGAGTGATGCTGGGTCGTCCTCTGATTCAACCGGATGGATTTCGGCAAGGACTGTTGCCCGAGACCGGCCAGGGCGGATCCGGAAACGCTCATATGGCAAGCAATCACGACAACGCCTGCGTGTGGCAGACCCGTTGCCGCGTTTCGTGCGTCGATCAGTCCGAGGACGGCCCGGCTTCAACTGTTTCCAGCAAGATCGATAAGAGGTAATCCATCCATGGATGCTGTAGCAACCGACAAGGCAAAGCAGGAGCACGAGAGCAAGCTCAGTGCGTCATTGAAGTCCCGGCACCTGACCATGATGTCGATCGCCGGCGTGATCGGTGGCGCTCTGTTCGTCGGTTCCGGCAGCGTGATCCATAGCGCCGGCCCGGCAGCCATACTGGCCTACCTGGCCGGCGGTATTCTGGTGGTGCTGATCATGCGCATGCTCGGCGAGATGGCGACTTCTTCGCCGGATACCGGCTCCTTTTCCACTTACGCCGAGCGCGCCATCGGCCGCTGGGCGGGCTTCACCATCGGCTGGCTGTACTGGTGGTTCTGGGTGATTCTCATGGCCTGGGAGGCCTACGTGGCGGGCACCATCCTCAATGGCTGGTTCCCCGAAGTCAGCGTCAACGTCTTCGTGCTGGCCACCACGCTGCTGCTGATCAGCATCAACTTCTTCAACGTCAAACACTACGGGGAGTTCGAGTTCTGGTTCGCGCTGATCAAGGTGGTGGCGATCATCTGCTTCCTGGTGGTCTGCAGCATGGCCGTGCTCAGCCTGTGGCCGACCGGCGAAGTGCGTGGCTTCGGCAACCTGACTGCTCAGGGCTTCATGCCCAATGGCATCGAAGCCGTGGTGGTGGCCATCCTCGGGGTGATGTTCGCCTTCCTCGGCGCTGAAATCGTCACCATCGCTGCCTCGGAAGCCAAGGATCCGTCGACGCAGATCGTCAAGGCGACCAATTCGGTGGTCTGGCGCGTGTGCCTGTTCTACATCGGCTCGATCTTTCTGATCGTCTGCCTGGTGCCGTGGAACGACCCGCTGATGGCTCAGTCGGGCTATGGCTCCTACCGCCGCACCCTGGAACTGCTGGGCATTCCGGGCGCCGAGCTGCTGATGAACTTCGTGGTGCTGACCTCGGTGAGCAGCTGCATGATCTCGGCGCACTACACCGCTTCGCGCATGCTGTTCTCGCTGTCCACCCGTGGTGATGCGCCGTCGTTCCTGAAAATCACTCGTGCGGGTACCGGTGTGCCGGTGTTTGCGATCATCGCCTCCTGCTCGGTGGCCATCTTCGTGGCGATGATCAACTTCAGCGAAACCCTGCGCCCGAAAGACGTGCTCGACACGCTGATGAACACCACCGGCATGATCGCCCTGCTGGTCTACCTGGTGATCGCCTTCTCGCAACTGAAGATGCGCCGCAAGCTGGAAGCCGAGGGCAAGGACATCCGTCTGAAAATGTGGCTGTTCCCCTGGCTGACCTACCTGGTGATCGTCTTCATCGTCGGCTGCCTGGTGACCATGGCATTCGTCGAGGAATATCAGGTACTAGTCATCTCCACCGGCGCGGCAGCGGCCGTCGTCGTGGCGTTGGGGCTCTGGGTTCACATGCGCGCGGCAAAGAGGCTGACACGCTGATTACTTCGGTATGATCGGCAAGAGGACGTACTCGCAAGTGTTGAACACCGGCGGCTGACCTTCACGGGGCTTGGCAGCGGCTCTTGTAGCAGCTGCCAAGTGGGGGCTTACAGGATATTGATCGGGTAGTTGATCAGGATCCGGTGCTCGTCCGCGTCACGCTGATTGCCCACGGTGGAGCGCAGTTGTGCATGACGAAGCTGGATGTTCAGGTTCTTCGCCGGGCCGGACTGTACGGTATAGGCGAGGGTCACGTTGCGCTCCCACTCCTTCTTGTCACCATCGACCGCCTTGATGTGCGAGCCACTTTCGTACATGCCGACGAAGGTCAGGCCAGGCACGCCGACGTTAGCGAAGTCATAACCGTAGCGCACCTGCCAGGTGCGTTCACCGGCACGCTGGAACTTGCCGATCATCGACTCCGTCATGAAGTAGGCTGAAGAGCCGTCACCCTGGTTCAGCCACACGGCATCGCTGTCTCCGCTGACTACCTGGTAGCCGGCCGCAAAGGTGTGGCCCTGGATCAGATAGGAGAACAGGGCGCTGCTCATGCGGCTGTCGACCTTGCCCTTGGTCACTCCGTTGCCGTAGTAGCCATTGGTGTAGAAGGCCGAGTCATGGCCGTTGGCACCATCGGAGCGGTTGTTGAAGTGGCGCAGGTCGCTACGCAGCGTGCCTTCGCCCAGTTTCAGATCGTACAGCAGGCCGACGAAGTGCTGTTTGTAGAAGTCTTCGAGGTTGCCGTAGTAGTACTGCAGGGTGAGGTTGTCGAGCGCCTTGTAGTCGACCCCGGCGTAATAGAACGTGTTGACGAACTCACCGGTTAGCGGATTGTTCGCGCCGGGAATCGACATGCCCATCTGATCGGTCGAGCCACGGCCCATGACATGCTCGAGCTGGCCGGCGGTGAAGGTGAATCCATCCAGATCCCTGGACTGGATCTGGCCGCCGCGGAAGGTCTGCTGCAGCATGCGATCAGTGGAAACCACCACTGGCAGCTTGGGGATCAGTGTGCCGTAGCGCAGTTCGGTTTCGGCGAAGCGCGCCTTCAGTGTGCCGCCCAGGCTGCCGAACTGATCGACCGCACGACCATCGCTGTCGGTGGGGAATACATTGCCGTTGAAGTTGATGCTGTCGGGGTTGTAGTGGCGGCCTTTGCCCGAGTCGAGGCGGATGCCCCATTGGCCGATGAGATCCACGCCGAAGCCGACCGTGCCCTCGGTGAAGCCTGACTGCACGTTGAGCATGAAGCCCTGGCCCCATTCCTGGGTGTAGCTCGGATCTGCGCTGCCACTGCGGTTGTCCGCATTGCTGAAGAAGTTACGGGCCAGGATGCTGGCCTTGGTGTCCTCCACGAAACCTGCCGCATGGCCCTGTTGCGCGATGAGCAGGCCACAAAGGCCTGTCGCTAGAATGGGGGTGCGATTGAAACGCTCCATCGTGTTCATCCTCTGGTTGTCATTGGGTGTTGTGAGAGGCAGTCAAATGTCGGCAGTCAAGGTTGTTGTTTTTCTGGAGCAACGGGAGGTCGCACGCGCGGTAACACCACCGGCGGCAAACGGTAAAGAATGAGCAGGGCCAGAACACCGAGGGCGGCGCAGAGCAGCAGGCCGACGCCGATCGACTGGGCAAGGGCGCTGCGCGCCAACATCAGCAATGGTGTCTGTGTGTCGCTGGCCGCGTGTTGCAACAGCACTTGAGGATTGGCGAATTGCGCCAGGGCATCCCCTTCACCTGCGGCGATCAGGCTGCGCTGCAAGGTGCTGGCGTAGAGCAGCTTGACCAGCACGGCCATCATCGCTGTGCCGAGCAGGCCGCCGACCAGGCGCAATGACTGAGTCAGGGCGGTGGCGATACCGAGGAACTGGTGTGCGGCGAGGGTCTGGGTGAACACCGTGAGGTTGAGCAGGATGAAACCGAGCCCCAGCCCGGCCAGCAGGATCAGGCCAAGCAACAGGTTGAAACTGGCCGACAGGCCGGCCCAGGCGAGCCCCAGGCACGCCACCAGCAGCGCGCAGAAACCAGCGAGCGGCAACAGGTTGGGATTGGCCAGGCGGGTGACGATGCGACCGTTGATGATCGCCCCGAGGGTGATGCTCAACGCCAGCGGCGTGATCAGCAGGCCGGCGTCCTGCGGCGAGTAGCCATAACTGCCTTGCAGCAGTAGCGGCAGGTAATACAGCAGGGTGAACATGATCGCGCCGGCCAGCATCGACAGCACGAACAGCAGACGCAGGCTCGGTTGTGTGAAGAGTTCTTTCGGTAGCAGGGCGAAGCGGCAGCGCCGTTCCCAGCGCCACAGGGCGAACGCGGCACTGCAGAACAGCGCGCCGAGCAGCGAGCACAGCGCCAGATCGGCCTGTTCCAGGCGCTCGACGAACAGTTGCAGGCTGCCCAGCACCAGCACGATCAGCAGCGCGCCGAACCAGTCGAGGTTCATCGCCCCGGCAGACTGCGGGCGATACCAGGGCAGGAAGCGCCAGGCGAAGAACAGCGCCAGGGCCCCCAGGGGAATGTTCAGCCAGAACACCGAACGCCAGCCGAACGTGCCGGTGAGGTAGCCGCCCAGGCCCGGGCCGATGGCATTGACCACGCTGAACATGGCGCTGAGCAGGATCTGCCAGCGCAGGCGCTGGCGGGTGTCGGGGAACAGTTCGGGCACGCAGGCGAAGGCCGTGCCGATCAGCATACCGCCGCCGATGCCCTGCAGGATGCGACCGATGACCAGTACCCGCATGCTGTCGGTCAGGGCGCAGAGCAGCGAGGCCAGGGTGAAGATCAGGGTGGCGGCGAGGATGAAGGGCTTGCGCCCGTAGTAATCGCCCAGGCGGCCGAAGATCGGGATGGTGACGATGGAGGCGAGCAGGTAGCCGGTGGCGATCCAGGCATAGAGGTCGAAGCCCTGCAGCTCGTTGACGATGCTTGGCAGCGCGTTGCCGATCACGGTCTGGTCGAGCGCCGACAGCATCAGCACCAGGGAGATGCCGAGCATCGCCAGCAGCGCCTGCTTGAAGGTCATCGAAGGCTGGCTCGGCATCGTCACGGCGCGCTCCTCAGCGCAACTCGGCCACGGCCGCCGCGATCCGCGCGCAGCCGGTTTCCAGGGTTTCGATGGCGGTGGCGGTGGACATGCGGAAGAACGGCGCCAGGCCGTAGGCGGTACCGGCGACCACGGCGACGCCCTGGCTTTCCAGCAGGTACAGCACCACGTCGGTGTCCGCTTCCAGCACCTTGCCCTGTGGCGTGCGCTTGCCGAGCAGGGCGGCGCAGTTGACGTAGAGGTAGAAGGCGCCCTCCGGCTCGATGCAGCTCAGGCCGTCGATGGCGTTGATCAGCTCCAGGCAGCGGTCGCGGCGTTGCCGGTAGACCTTGACGCTTTCAGCGACGAAGCTCTGCTCGCCTTGCAGCGCGGCCACGGCGGCGGCCTGGCTGACCGAACAGGCATTGCTGGTGGACTGCGACTGCAGGGTAGCCATGGCACTGATGATGTCGGCCGGGCCGGCGGCGTAGCCGATGCGCCAGCCGGTCATGGCGTAGGTCTTGGAGACGCCGTTGATGATCAGCACGCGCTTGCGCAAGGCCGGCTCGACCGTCAGCAGATGGCTGAGCGGGCGTTCGTCGTAGCGGATGTGCTCGTAGATGTCGTCGGTCATCACCAGCACGTCGGGGTAGTCCAGCAGTACGTCGGCCAGCGCACGGTATTGCTCGGCACTGTAGGTGGCGCCGGTCGGGTTGCTCGGCGAGTTGAGCAGCAACCAGCGGGTGCGCGGGGTGATCGCGGCGCGCAACTGCGCGGCGCTGAGCTTGAACTGGTTTTCTTCCGGGCAGGGTAGCGTTACCGGCCGGCCGTCGCAGGCCAGCACCATATCGGGATAGGAGACCCAGTACGGCGCCGGGATCAGCACCTCGTCATCGACGCCCAGGGTCGCGGCCAGGGCGTTGAAGATCGCCGCCTTGGCGCCGCTGGTCACCACCACCTGGCTGGCCGGGTAGCTCAGGTCGTTCTCGCGCTGCAGCTTGGCGACGATGGCCTCGCGCAAGGCCGCCGTGCCGGCATTGAGGGTGTAGCGCGTCTCGCCGTTTTCGATGGCCTGGCAGGCGGCCTGGCGAATGTGCTCGGGGGTGTCGAAGTCCGGCTCGCCGACCACCAGGTTGATGATGGATTTGCCCGCACGGCGCAGCTCGTTGGCGCGATCTGCGGCAGCGCTGCTGGGGGACGGTTTGATACGGAGCACGCGGGCAGCGATGCGGGATGCGGTCACGGGAATGATCCTCGGTTAGGGCCTTGACGAGGATTACGTTACGGCTCGGCCGCATGGGCGCCATAAGATGAGTTCGTTCTGGTTTGATAGGAAGTGCTTATGGATAGAGCTCGATATGTTGCGCACCAATGTTGTGCGACAGCAAAGGCGTAGGCTCCAGAACAGGGATCGCCAGTCGCCGATGTGTCGTCATATGAAACGCTTATGTATCCAGGCGCAGCTTTCCGTATGCGTTGGCCCGCCTATTGCTCTGCCAGGGAGTATTCATCTGTACAGAGCAGCGCACCGTGAACCTCCGTCGCCTCAAATATTTCGTCAAGATCGTCGACATCGGCAGCCTGACCCAGGCCGCCGATGTATTGCATATCGCCCAGCCTGCGTTGAGCCAGCAACTCAGCACTTTGGAGTCCGAACTGCAGCAACAACTGCTGATCCGCACCAAGCGCGGGGTGACGCCGACCGAGGCCGGCAAGGTGCTGTATGGCCACGCTCAGGTGATCCTGCGCCAGTGCGAGCAGGCGCAGAGCGACGTCAACGCCAGTGGCCTCGCGCTGTCCGGGCCGGTGTCGGTGGGGCTGGCGCCGGGCACCGCGGCGTCGACCCTGTCGTTGCCGTTGCTCAAGCGGGTGCGCGAGAAGCATCCGGGCATCCTGCTGTACCTCAACGAGAATTTCGGCACCACCCTCAGTGAGTTGATCATGAACGGCCGCATGGACATGGCGGTGCTCTATGGTGGGCGCGAAGTGCATGGCCTGAGCTTTATCCAACTGATGCGCGAGCCGCTCTACCTGGTCAGCGCCGAACCGGCATTGCAGGGGCGCGAACGGATTGCCCTGAGCGAAGTGGCGGCGTACGGGCTGTTGTTGCCGCGCACCTACAACGTCATGCGTCGCCTGGTCGACGAGGCCTTTCTGCGTATCGAGATGAGCGCTCAGGTGGTCGCGGAAATCGAGTCGTCCACCACCCTGGCCGCCGCCGTGGCCGATCATTTCGGCTCGACCATCCTCCCGGAGTCGGCCGCCCGGGTGCTGGCGGATGCCCATGACCTGCACCTGAGCCGCGTCGTCGAACCGGATATCGAGGCGCCGCTGGCGCTGTGCCTGTCCGGCCACTTGCCGCTTTCGGTACCGGCGCAGGCGGTCAAGGCGATCCTGCTGGAGCTGGTCGCCGAGATGCGCACGAGCCGCCCGCCAGCAGAGGGCGGGGGGTCATAAGGAGGCCTTATTACCCCACAGCCAAACCGTCTTGGCCGCTCCAGGATGGCCTCGATACATTGCCCTCAGCCAATTTTTCATCGGCAGGGGCCGTAGATGAAACCCGAACGCATAAAAGCATTGATCGAGCTGATGGTCGACTCCGACCTGAGCGAGCTGAGCCTGAGCGAGGAGGGCGCGCAGCTGCGTCTGCTGCGTGAGCACGGCCAGGTTGTGTGCGCCTCAGTCGCTGCGCCGGCAGCGGTTTCCCAGCCTGCCACGCCCGAGTCGCAGGCGGTAAGCGAGAAGGTCAGTGGTTACCAGGCCAAGGCGCCGCTGCATGGCATCGTGCACTTCACCCCGGCGCCGGATCAGCCGCCGTTCATCGAAGTCGGCTCTCAGGTCAGCGCCGGGCAGACCCTGGCGGTGCTCGAGGCGATGAAGATGTTCCACCCGCTCAAGGCGCAGGCCGCTGGCGTGGTCGAGGCGATTCTGGTGGCGGGCGGTAGCGAGGTCGAAGCGGGCCAGGTGCTGGTGCGCATCGCGTAAGCAAGGGCGGAAAATTCTGATGTTCGACAAAGTTCTGATCGCCAACCGTGGTGACCAGCCGCAACGCGGCGCAGCGGCGCAGCCAAAGTGCCCGGCGGGCTCAGCCCGTGTGGGCGACCTCGCCACGGAGAACCCCGATGTTTGACAAGGTATTGATCGCCAACTGTGGTGACCAGCCGCAACGCGGCGCAGCGGCGCAGCCAAAGTGCCCGGCGGGCGTAGCCCGTGTGGGCGATCTCGCCACGGAGAAGCACGATGTTTGACAAGGTATTGATCGCCAACCGTGGCGAGATCGCCCTGCGTATCCAGCGCGCCTGCAAGGGCCTGGGGCTGAAGACCGTTGCGGTCTATTCCGAGGCCGATCGCGATGCTCGTTATGTGCAGCTGGCCGATGACGCGCTGTGCATCGGCCCGGCGGCGCCCGGGCAGAGCTACCTGAATCAGCTGGCCCTGCTGGATGCCGCGCGGGTGAGCGGAGCCCAGGCCATTCATCCCGGCTATGGCTTTCTCTCCGAGAACGCGGCCTTTGCCGAGCGTATCGAGCATGCCGGGATGACCTTTATCGGCCCCAGCGCCGAATGCATTCGCACCATGGGCGACAAGGTCGCGGCCAAGCGCGCCATGCGCCTGGCCGGGGTGCCCTGCGTGCCGGGGCCGGACTCCGCTCTGCCGGCCGAGCCATCGGCGATCTTGGCGATTGCCGAGGAAATCGGCTACCCGGTGATCGTCAAGGCCGCCGGCGGCGGTGGCGGTCGCGGCATGCGTGTGGTGCAGGAGGCCTCGCAGTTGCTCGATGCCATCGCGGTAACGGGCGAGGAAGCACGGCGGGCGTTCGGCAACCCCGAGCTGTATATCGAGAAGTTCCTCGGCAAGCCGCGCCATGTGGAAATCCAGGTGCTCTGCGATGCTTATGGCAATGCGCTGTGGCTGGGTTCGCGGGACTGCTCGATGCAGCGCCGGCACCAGAAGGTGCTGGAGGAAGCGCCCGCCCCCGGTATCGACCCGGCACTGATCGCCCAGGTCGGCGAACGTTGCGCCGAGGCCTGCCGGCAGATCGGCTATCGCGGGGTCGGCACCTTCGAGTTTCTGTTCGAGAACGACGCTTTCTACTTCATCGAGATGAACACACGGCTGCAGGTCGAGCACCCGGTGACGGAAGTGACCACCGGCATCGACATCGTCCAGCAGCAGATTCGCATGGCCTTGGGCGAGCGCTTGAGTCTGACCCAAGCGGACATTCGCACGCTCGGCCATTCGCTGGAATGCCGCATCAACGCGGAAGACCCGCAGACCTTCATGCCCACGCCGGGCCTGGTCAGCGAGTGGCAATTGCCCGGTGGCATTGGCGTGCGCGTCGACTCCCACGTCAGCCAGGGCTATCGGGTGCCGCCGTACTACGACTCGATGATCGCCAAGGTCATCACCCAGGGCGCGACTCGCGACGAAGCGCTGGCGCGCATGCGCCTGGCCCTGAGCGAGATGGCCATCGGCGGCATCGCCAGCAACCTCGCATTGCACCGCGAGATTCTCCAGGATCCGGCGTTCTGCGCCGGCGCGGTGGACATTCACCATCTCGAACGCTGGTTGCAGCAGAGGGCTTCGTCATGACCGCGCATATCAGTCTGCTGGGCACCACGGCCCTGCTGTTCGAAGCGCCCGGTGACCTGCAACTGGTCACCCAGCAACGCATCTGGGCCCTGGCCCGGCTGGCGCAGCAGTGGCCGGCGGTACATGAGGCGGTGCCGGGGATGAATAACCTGATGCTGACCTTCAAGACGCCGCCGCGCGATATCGCTGGGCTGAGCACGCAACTGCTCGAAGGTTGGGAGCAGTGTCAGCCGTTGCCGATCGAGGGACGCATCGTCGAGCTGCCGGTGGTCTACGGCGGCGAAGACGGCCCGCACATGGCCGATGTCATCGCCCATACCGGCCTGGATATCGAGACCATCGCCAACCTGCATTGCGAACCGCTGTACCCGGTCTACGCCCTGGGCAGCCATCCGGGCTACTGCTACCTCGGCGGCATGGATCCGCGCCTGGCCACGCCACGGCGCCAGGTGCCGGTGCTCAGCATCGGCGCCGGCGCGGTGTCCATCGGTGGCGTGCAGACCGGCATCTCCGCGTCGGCCGGCCCCAGCGGCTGGAACACCATCGGCCGTACCTCGATGGTGTTCTTCGACTCCCAACGAAATCCGCCGGCGATCCTGCAGCCGGGCGATCGACTGCGTCTGCGTATCGAGAGGATCATCCGATGATCGAAATCATCAGCGCCACGGCGCTGGCCACCGTGCAGGATCTCGGTCGCCACGGCAGCCTGGGTTACGGCGTCGGCACCTCCGGGGCGATGGACGCGCTGTCCCTGCAGCTCGGCAACCTGCTGCTGGGCAACGACCTCAATGCGGCGGCCATCGAGATTCCGCTGTTCCCCTTCGAGGCACGCTTCGTCGAGGACTGCACCTTCGCCGTCAGCGGCGCCGCCTGCGCCGCGCGCCTCGATGGCCAGCGCCTGCCGCCCAACTGGGTGGCCCACGGGCGCAAGGGCCAGGTGCTGACGCTGACGTATCCGACTTCGGGCAGCCGTGTCTACCTGTGCCTGGCCGGCGGCGTCGACGTTCCCGAGGTGCTGGGTTCGCGCAGTACCCAGTTGCGCGGCGAGTTCGGCGGCTGGCAGGGCCGCGCTCTGGAGCGCGGCGACCGCATTTCCGCAGCGCGTCCCGGTCTCGACCAGCCCGCCGACTTCGGCGTCGAGTCGGTGTTCGCCGCCCTGCCGCTGACGGTGGAAGGCCGCCCGGCGATACGGGTGCTGCCGGCGGCGGAGTTCGAGTGTTTCAGCGCCCAGGCGCGGGATGCGTTCTTCGCCGGCGAGTGGAAGATCACCCCGCAGAGCAACCGCTACGGCTATCGCCTGGAGGGCACGCCGCTGTTGCCGGAGCGGCCGTTGGAAATCCGCTCCCACGGCATCGTGCCGGGCGTGATCCAGGTGCCCCACGGCGGCCAGCCCATCGTGCAGATGCGCGATGCGCAACCCAGCGGTGGCTATCCGAAGTTCGCCACGGTGATCGAGGCGGATATCTGGCGGCTGGGCCAGGCCGCTATCGGCAGCAAGGTGCGCTTCGTCGCCTGCAGTTATGACCAGGCCCTGGATGCGCTCGAGGCCAACCAGGCATTTATCGAACGCACCCGCCAGCAGCTGGCGCTGCGCAGTTGAGGAAACCCCTGATGAAGATTGACGAGATTCGCCAGTTGGCGATCTGGCTTGGCGAGGCCGGGTTGACCGCCATCGAGTTGAAACGGGGCGACGAGAGCGTACTGCTGCGGCGTACGGCGCGAATCAGTCCGAGCGCTTCGCTATCGGCCAGCGTAACGCCTGCGCGCGGCAGAGAACGTCTCGCATGTGCGGTGAAGGCCAGCGGCCCTGGTGTGTTCTTCGCCACCCACCCGGACGAAACGGCGGCCTACGTGCAAGGCGGTGACGTGATCAGCCTGGGTCAACTGGTTGGCGTACTGCGGGTCGGCGCACTGTTTCTGCCGGTGCGCGCCGCGGTGGCAGGGCGCGTGCGGCAGGTATCGGTGGCGGATGGCCAAACCGTTGGCTATGGCCAGACATTGATCGAACTCGAGGAGCTGGCATCGTGAAGATCGACCTGAACGCCGACCTGGGCGAGGGCTTCGGCCCCTGGAAAATGGGTGAGGACGAAGCGCTGATGGCGCTGATTTCCTCGGCCAACGTGGCCTGTGGTTTCCATGCCGGCGACCCGCTGATCATGGATGCCACGGTGCGCCGGGCCAAGGCCCTGGGCATCGACCTCGGCGCCCATGTCGGCTTCCCCGACCTGCAGGGCTTCGGCCGGCGGCGGATGAATATCGAGCTCAAGGAGCTGTGCTGCATGGTGATCTACCAGCTTGGCGCCCTCAGTGGCATCGCCAGGGCAGCCGGTCACCGGGTCAGCCATATGAGCTTCCATGGCGCCCTGGGCAATATGGCCGCGGCCGATGCCGAACTGGCCGGGCCGCTGGTGCGGGCGGTGGCCAGCTTCGACCCGGGCATCATCATCAGCTCGTCGAGCAGCCAGGCCATCGAGCGTGCGGCGGACAAATGCGGCCTGCGCGTGGCCACCACCTTCCTCGCCGACCGTGCCTACGACGACGATTGCCTGCTGGTGCCGCGCGGTACGCCCGGCGCGGTAGTCAGCGATCACGGGCAGGTGATGGCGCGCATCGCCCAACTGCTCGAGGACGGCACGGTGACCACCATCACCGGCAAGCGCGTGGCGGTGAATGCGCGCTCGATCCTGCTGCACGGCGACACGCCGGGCGCCGTCGACTTCGCCCGCAGCATCCGCGCCAGCATCGAGCGCCAGGGCGGGCTGATCACCCCGATTACACAGCTGCTGGCTGGGTCATAAGCGCAGCTTATTGCCACACAATCATTGCGTCTTGGTCGACCCGAACGGCAGTGGTTACAGTCCAGTGAAAGGCAATCGCCCCCTCATGGCCGGCGATCGCAGAGGAATCAGAGGAACACGTCATGCCATTTTCCGACTACCAAACCGCGCTGGTCACCGGCGCTTCCTCCGGGATCGGCGCTGCCGTCGTCGAGCGTCTGTGTGCCGAGGGGCTGCAGGTTCATGCCCTGGCCCGTAGCGCCGACAAGCTGGCCGAGTTGGCCGAGCGCACCGGATGCATCGCTCACGCCATCGACGTCACCGACCTGGCCGGGCTGACCGAGTTGTTCCGTAGCAATGTCTTCGATGTGGTGATCAACAATGCTGGGGTCGACCGTCCCGGCTCGCTGCTCAAGGCCGACGCCGAAGGCATCGACCTGCTGGTCGACGTCAACCTGCGGGCGGTGCTGCAGATCGCTCGCCTGGCCTTGCCGGGCATGGTCGAGCGCGACCGTGGGCACATCGTCAACATCAGCTCCATCGCCGCCGCCTACAACTTCGGCGGCAACGCGACTTATCACGCGACCAAGGCCGCAGTGAGCATGCTCTCCAAACAGCTGCGGGTGGATGCCTTCGGCAAGCGCGTGCGGGTCACCGAGATCTGTCCGGGGCGTGTGGCTACCGACATCTTCGCCCATGTGCACGGCGACTCCGAAGAAGTGCGCAAGCGTTTCCTGGAAGGTTTCGAATTGCCTGAGGCGAAGGACATCGCCGATGCCATCGCCTTCGCCATCGCAGCACCGGTGGCGGTGAACATCGGCCATATGGAAATCACCCCGACCCTGCAGGTTCCCGGTGGGCTTTCCACCGCTCGCCCTGGAGAAATCTGAAGCTGTAGTTCGTCAGGCTCTATCCCTAGAGCGGCCCAAGCCGCCTGCTTCACTCGCGCCAGCCCAGACTGGCGCCTTGCTCCTGCCCCAAGCTGAAGTCACTGGAACCTGACCATGACGACTGATTTCGATCTTTCCGCGATCCTGCAGGGCGAGTACGCCGAGCTGATCCTGAAGGGCATCGGCATGACGCTGCAGCTGGCCTTCTTCGCCTGGTGTCTGGCCATGGCGCTGGCCCTGGTGCTGGTGTCGATTCGCCTGACCGGCAACCGCTATGCCGAAGGCGCGGTGGCAGCCTATGTGTCCTACCACCGCAACGTGCCTACCCTGGTGCAACTGATGCTGTGGTACTTCGGCATCCCGACTCTGCTGTCGGAATCCACGCAGATCTGGCTGGCCAACTACAGCACCGAATTCATCTTCTCGCTGATCGCCCTGGGCCTGTGCCAGGCCGCCTATTTCAGCGAAGACATCCGTGGCGGCCTGCGGGCCATTCCCACGGGGCAGACCGAGGCCGCGCGGGCCATGGGCCTGGGCTATATCCGCTCGATGCGCTATGTGATCCTGCCGCAAGGCATCCGTAACAGCCTGCCATCGCTGATCAACCACACGGTGCTGTTGTTCAAGAACACCAGCCTGGTCATGGCCATTGGCGTGGTGGAGCTGACTTACGCCACGCGGGAAGTGGAGAACTACACCTTCCGTACCTTCGAGGCCTACCTGGTCGCGACCCTGGTGTACCTGGGGTTCTCCCTGGCACTCATGGGGCTCGGCGCCTTGCTGGCTCGTCATTTCAACAAAGCGATGGCGAGGTAAGCGGCGATGTTCGATATCTTCACGATCCTGCGTGATAACTGGACGTTGTTCCTGGTCGGCCAGTACCCCCATGGCGCCCTGGGCGGCCTCGCCACCACGCTGATTCTCGCTGCGCTGGCATTGATTCTGGCTTTTCCGCTGGGGGTGCTGATGGCCCTGGCGCGGGTGTCGCCGTGGCGCTGGCTGCGCTACCCGGCCACGGTCTGGGTCTACGTGATGCGCGGCATTCCGCTGCTGATGGTGATCTTCTGGACCTACTTCCTGGTGCCGCTGATCATCGGTCACAACATCACCGGTTTCACCACCATGCTCTGCACCCTGGTGCTGTACCAGAGCGCCTATCTGTGCGAGATCGTGCGTGGTGGCATCCAGGCGTTGCCGCCGGGGCAGTACGAGGCCTCGCGGGCTCTGGGCCTGGGTTATATGCGCACCACGGCGTGGGTAATCCTGCCGCAGGCGCTGTACAACTCGCTGCCGAGCCTGATCAGCCAGTTCATCTCGATCATCAAGGAGACCTCCCTGGGCTACGTGATCAACGTCCAGGAAGTCACCTTTGCCGCCAACCAGGTCAATAACCAGCTGCTGACCAAGCCGTTCCAGGTGTTCTTCATCCTGGCGATCACCTACTACGTGCTGTGCTACGGCCTGACCCGAGTGGCCAACGCAGTCGAGCGCCGTATCGCCCGCAAGCGTCTGGGCACCTCGGCGGCCGTGGCGAGCAAGAGCCCCGTACTGACTACCGATAATTGAGGGCGCGCCCATGCATCCGATGATCATGTTTTCCCAGGTCAACAAGTGGTACGGCGAGTACCAGGCGCTGACCAATATCAGTGCCGACGTGAAGCGCGGCGAAGTGGTGGTGCTGTGCGGGCCTTCAGGCTCCGGCAAGTCGACCCTGATCCGTACGGTCAATCGCCTGGAGAACATCCAGCAAGGCCAGATCCTGTTCGACGGCCACGACGTCAATGGTACCGATGCCAACGTCAACCGTCTGCGCAGCCGGGTAGGGTTCGTGTTCCAGAGCTTCAACCTGTTCCCGCACCTGTCGGCACTGGACAACATCATTCTTACCCCGACCAAAGTACGGGGCCTCAAGGCCTCCGAAGCCAAGACGCGGGCCATGCAGTTGCTCGACCGCGTAGGTCTCTCGCACAAGGCTGGTGCTTATCCGGCCCAGCTCTCGGGCGGTCAGCAGCAGCGTGTGGCGATTGCCCGTGCCCTGGCAATGGAGCCACCGGTGATGCTGTTCGACGAGCCCACCAGCGCCCTTGATCCGGAAATGGTTGGCGAGGTGCTCAGCGTCATGAAGGGCCTGGCGAAGGAGGGGATGACCATGATGTGCGTGACCCACGAGATGAACTTTGCCCGGGAAGTGGCCGACACCATCTGGTTCATGGACGCCGGCCAGATCCTGGAAAAGTCCAAACCCGAGGCGTTTTTCCAACAGCCTGAACACCCGCGTGCTCAGCGCTTCATTTCCGACCTGCGCAGCCACTGAGGCCGCAAGTCACCACCGATTCAATCACGAGTCCAGGAGTAATCCCATGAGCTTGAAGCGTTTGTTGGCTGTGTTCGCGCTGTCCCCGCTGGCGATTTCGCTGGCCCAGGCCGATCAGCTGAGTGATGTGATGAGCAAGAAGAGTCTGAGCTGCGGCGTCTACGCCGACGTGCCACCGTTCTCGGCGCCGGATCCGAAAACCCGCGAACTGGTGGGCATGGACGTGGATCTGTGCAAGGCACTGGCCAAGCACCTGGACGTGGAACTGGAACTCAAGCCACTGTCCGTCGAGGCACGTATTCCGGAAGTGAAGATGGGCCGCGTCGATGTGATTTTCGCCAATCTGGCCTACACCAAGAGCCGCGCCGACCAGATCCAGTTCAGCGACCCGTACTACATCGCCAAGGAAACCCTGGTGGTGCGCGCCGCCAATGCCGATCAGCCCAAGGACTTCTTCAAGGGCAAGCGCATCAGCTCGACCAAGGGCTCCACCTCCGAGCAATCCATTCGACTGGCTGATGCCACGCCCGTGACTTTCCAGGACACCGGTTCGGCCTACATGGCCTTGCAGCAGAACAAGGTGATCGGCCTGGTCACTAACACCATGACCGCCATCAAGCTGGTCGGGCAGGCCAAGCAAAGCGGCATCGAGCTGGCCATCGCCAAGGAGCCCATGGCCCTGGAACCCGTCGGCGCAGGTATGCGCAAGGGCGAACCGGCCTTCCTCGCCAAGGTCAACGAGACCCTCTACGCGATGGAGGAGGCAGGTGAAATCGACGCCATCTGGGAGCGCTGGATCGGCCCGAACACCGAGTACAAGATGGTACGTGAAGACAAGGTACAGAGCCTGAGCGAGCTCAAGTTCGAACCGCTGCCTTAAGATCTGTGGCGCGTTTCGTCAGACTCGTTTGAAGTGGATCATGCTTCAACTCATCACTTATGAATGACGTGCGAGTACAGCTCGGAGAAGAAGATGAAGGACGACGGCTTTCTCGATGGTTGAGCGAGTGCCGTAAACGAAGACGCGGGCCTAGGCCCGCGTCTTCGTTTCTGCTGCTAGCCGATCAGCGCGCAGCCCAGGCGTTGAAGCGCTCTTCCAGTTCTTCGCCGTGGTCGATCCAGAACTCGGCGTTCACCAGTTGTGCGCCGGCCATGTTGGCTTCGGCGGTCGGCAGTTGCGCCCGAACCTCTGCCGGCAGCTCGGCCAGGGCCTGCTTGTGTACCGGGCCATAAGGGATCTGGCTGGAGAACACCTTCTGGGTATCCGCCTGGCTGGCGAACTTGATGAACTGCTCGGCCACGGCCTTGTTCGGGCTGCCGCTTACGATGGCCCAGTGATCCGGGTCGTACAGGCTGCCGTTCCAGACGATGGCCAGGTTGGCGCCTTCTTTCTGTGCGACACCGACACGGCCGTTGTAGGCCGCGGACATGGCGACGTCTCCGGCCAGCAGCCACTGCGGCGGCTGGGCACCGGCCTCCCACCATTGAATGGACGGTTTGATCTCGTCGAGTTTCTTGAAGGCGCGGTTGACGCCTTCAGGTGTGGCCAGCACCTTGTACAGCTCTTCGCGGCTCACGCCATCGGCCAGCAGGGCGGCTTCCAGGGTGTATTTGGCACCCTTGCGCAGGCCACGCTTGCCGGGAAATTGCTTGAGATCCCAGAAGTCCTGCCAGGATTTCGGGGCGGTTTTCAGCTTGTCGCCGTTATAGGCCAGCACCATCGACCAGACGTAGCTGGCCACGCCGCATTCGCTGACCGTGCCGGGAATGAAGTTGGCGGTATCGCCGAGAATGGCCGGGTCGAGGCGCTCGAACAGGCCCTCCTCGCAGCCGCGCTGCAACTCCGGGCTTTCCACTTCGACCACGTCCCAGGTGACCTGGCCGACATCGACCATGGCTTTCACCCTGGACAATTCGCCGTTGTATTCGCCAGCGATCACCTTGGCGGCACCGCTCTGCTCGAAGGGTTTGAAGTAGGCGGCGGTCTGCGCGACCTTGGTGGCACCGCCGAAGGAAATCACCGTCAGGCTGGAAGAATCGGCCAGGGCCGAGGTGCTGGCGCCGGCCAGAATGGACAGGCCGATGGCGGCCCGGATGCATGGACGCAAGTGCTTGAACATGGAAACTCCCTCGCTGTTTTTTACGTTGTAGTCAGGTCTGAGGCAGTAATGGCCGAATCGGCGAACCTGCGCGTCGTACCACGCGTCAGGGGGATGGTTCTTGTTATGGGCGTCCGCTCGCCTGGTGAGTGTGAACGGCAATCCGTTCAGGTCGTCGTCGCGACCTGTGCGTTGTTCGAGTGAGGGATATGGTGCGTCAGTCTGGCGAGGAGGAAAATTAGTAAAAATATGCTCGAGACATACGAAAAAACTTTGCAAGCGGCGGCTCCGTAGCAAGGCATTACTGGGGTAAGGTGCAGACAGTAATGGTGGTGAGATCGACACGTGGCTACCTACACCCTCAGGCAACTCAAGTACTTCGTCACCACGGTGGAAGCAGGCAGCGTGGCCGAGGCCTCGCGGCAGCTGTACATCGCCCAGCCGTCCATCTCCACGGCGATCAAGGGCCTGGAAGAAAGCTTCGGCGTGCAGCTGTTCATTCGCCACCACGCCCAGGGCGTATCGCTGACACCGAGCGGTGCGCGCTTCTATGAGAAGGCCCAACAACTGCTGCGCATGGCGCGGGAGTTCGAGCAGAACGCGCTGGCCGACAACGACATCGTCGCCGGGCAGATCGACATCGGTTGTTTCGAAACCGTGGCGCCGCTCTATCTGCCGCAACTGATCGCCGGCTTTCGCGAGCGCTATCCGGGTGTAGACATCCGCATTCGCGATGGCGAGCAGCAGGAACTGGTGCAAGGCCTGACCGCCGGCTCCTTCGACCTGGCCTTTCTCTACGAACACGACCTCGATGGCACCATCGCCACCGAGCCGTTGATGCCACCGCAGAAGCCCTACGTGCTGTTGCCCGAACACCATCGTTTCGCCGGCCAGGCCCAGGTGTCGCTGCGCGACCTGTGCCTGGAGCCGATGATTCTGCTCGACGTGCAGCCCAGTCGTACTTATTTCGTCAGCCTGTTCCACGAGCTGGGGCTGACGCCCAACATCGTGTTCAGCTCGCCATCGATCGAGATGGTGCGCGGCATGGTTGGCCAGGGCTTCGGCTTCTCACTGCTGGTCACCCGCCCGCATTCGGAATGCACCTACGACGGCAAGCGTGTGGTGACCGTGGATATCGCCGAACCCGTCGCCACCTCCGGGCTGGTGGCGGCACGCCTCAAACGTGGCCAGCTCACCAAACCGGCGCAATTGTTCGTGGACTTCTGCCGCGAACGGTTGGGGGAATTGAGTGAGCAGGCGGTCGCAGGGGGCCGGCAATCGTAATTGGTGGGCCGGACCCCACCCTACGTCCGTGCGCTACGTAGGGTGGATGACGCTCTTTTCATCCACCACCACGTAGCCGGATTTCACAATGGCTCGCGTAGGTAACCTGCCAATCTCAGCAGCCCGTAGGATGGGTGCAACCCATCAGATTTAGATGGGTTTCACCTACGCTACCCGACCGATAACGCGACTTGTCGCAGGATCACCCTACGATTCGTGGGCCGGGCGGCGAGTCGCTTTAGCCCACCAAACAACCGAATCTCAAACCGGCTCGCGTAGGTAATCCGCCAGTCTCGAGAGCATCGCATCACACCCTTGCAGCTGCTCCACGCTGACGAACTCGTCGGGCTTGTGACCCTGATCCATGCTGCCGGGGCCGCAGACCACGGTGGGGATGCCGGCTCCGTCGAACAGCCCGCCTTCGGTGCCGAAGGCCACGGTGCCGAAATCACTCGACCCGCAGAGCCTCGCCAGCAAACGTGCAGCCTCGCTGTCGGGCGGCGTGGCGAGGCCGGGGTAGGCGCTCAGCGGTTGCAGACGAATGTCGCTATCGGCGCTCACCGCCTGCATCTTCGGCAGCAGTTGCTGGGCGGCGTAGCTCTGCAATTCATCCGCCACGCTCTGCGCATCGAAACCCGGTAACGCGCGCACCTCGAAATCGAACTCGCATTCCGCGGGCACGATGTTCAGTGCACGGCCACCCTTGATCAGGCCGGCCTGCACGGTGGAGAAGGGCGGGTCGAAGCGCGCGTCGTGATGCTCGGGCTGCGCCAGCCGCGCGCCGATATCACTCAGATGGCCGATCAGGCGCGCCGCATATTCGATGGCGTTCACGCCGTAGGGCGCATACGCCGAATGGCAGGCTGCGCCATGCACTTCACAGCGCATCGCCAGCTTGCCCTTGTGGCCGAGCACCGGCTTCAGTTCGGTGGGTTCGCCAATAAGGCACAGGGTCGGTTTGTGCGGGCGCTTTTCCAGTTCGGCGAGCATGGAGCGCACGCCGAGGCAGCCCACCTCTTCATCGTAGGAAAAGGCCAGGTGCACCGGCACCTGCAGTGGGCGTTGCAGAAAACCCGGCACCGCCGCCAGCACGCAGGCGATGAAACCTTTCATGTCCGCCGTGCCTCGGCCATACAGGCGACCGTTTTGCTCCGTCAGGTGGAACGGGTCGACCGTCCAGGCCTGGCCGTCCACCGGCACCACGTCGGTGTGGCCGGACAGCACCACACCGCCTCGATCACGGGGGCCGATGGTGGCGAACAGATTGGCCTTGGTGCCTTCGGCGTTGTGGAACAGCTCACTGTCGACGCCTAACCCCGCCAGGTAATCGCGGATGAATTCGATCAACTGCAGATTGGAATCACGGCTGACCGTGGCAAAGCCGATCAGCCGCTCGAGCAGGGCGCGGCTGCTGGGCTCATTCATCACCCGGCACTCCGTAGCTCGGCGCGGCCGTGGGGTCGAGGGCGCGAGTCAGGTAATCCTGCATCTGTGATCGGTAGGCCTGCCACAGCCCATCCAGTTGGCCAATGGGGTCGCTATCCGCCCAGTCGACCCGCAGGTCGATGATCGGCCAGATCAGGTCGCCCACCACCTTGAGCGCGGCCGAATGCACCGGGCCGGCTTCGCCACCGGCGGCCATCGCCGCATGCATGGCGGCGAGCAGGCGGTCGGCCAGTTGCCCGCTGGCATTCTCGAATGCCTGAACCATGGTCTGGATGATCGCTTCGCTCGACAGCAGATTACCCGCCGCCACGCACTGTTCACCGGCCATCGCGTTGTACAGCCCCAGCGCCTCTTTACCGCTGAACAGCGCGGTGCGGCCGTGGCTGTCGATCACCGTGACCTGGCGATACTGGCTCCAGCCATTGGCGCTCAGGGCGCGCTGCAATGCTTCGCCCGGTTCCAGCGTCTGTTGTTCCAGCAGGTCGAGAATTTGCGGGCCGAGGGCGGGCAGGGTGACGTTCTGCGTGGCCACCGCGCCGACGCCGGCACGCAGCCAGGGGCAGCGTGCACCGACCGCGATGCTCGACGAGCTGATGGCGATGCCCAACTGGCCGGTTTCCGGGCAACGCCCGACGATGGAAAAGGTCATGCCTGCCTCCTATTTGGCTTGCCAATCGTCCGGGATCACCGCGATCACGTCGATTTCCATCAGCCACTGCGGCTGGCCGAGGGCGGACACCACCAGGCCGGTGGAGATGGGGAAGACCCCCTTCAGCCATTTGCCGACTTCCTTGTACACCGGCTCGCGGTAGCGCGGGTCGGTCAGGTAGGTGGTGGTCTTGACGATGTGCGAGAGGTCGCTGCCGGCCTCTTCCAGCAGTTGCTTGAGGTTCTTCATCGCCTGCTCGGTCTGCGCCTGCGGGTCGCCGAGGCCGACCAGGTTGCCCTCGAAGTCGGTGCCGACCTGGCCGCGCACGTACACCGTGTTGCCGGCGCGCACGGCCTGGCAGAGGTCATTGTCCAGGGACTGGTTGGGGTAGGTGTCCTTGGTGTTGAACATGCGGATACGGGTATGAGTGGGCATCATTTGACTCCCTGCAGACGAGTGATGGGGGCATCTGCCTGGCGCTGCTCGGCATCGCGATAGGCGGTGTATTTGCGTTGGGTGGCGATGTGATCGGCGACATGCTTGGCGTCGTGCCACACGCCCCAGATGAACGACGAACCACGGCGCGACAGCCACGGCAGGCCGAGGAAATAGATGCCCGGTTCACGGGACACGCCGCGCTGATGCTGCGGCTTGCCGTTGGCATCGAAGGTATCGGCTTCCAGCCAGCTGAAGTCGGTGGCGAAACCGGTGGCCCAGATGATCGAGGTCACGCCAGCCCCGATCAGGTCGAGCTCGCGCAATGGCTCGGCCATGCAGGCCGGGTCGGCAGGTATACGTCGCGCTTCTGGTTCTTCCGGCAGATCGAGACCGTTGCGGGCGATATAGGCATCCGCTGCATCGAGCAGTGCCAGGTAATTCTCGTCGCCACGGCGGATGTTGTCGGCCAGGTCGTCGGCGAAGCGCACCACACCGTTTTCGAAGGATTGGGTCAGGCCAACCAGCGTCATGCCTTCATGGGCCAGACGGCGGAAATCGATGGTCTTGCCGCCATTGGCGCCGCTGACGGCAATGGTCACGTGCTCGCGACCGGGCTTGGCGATCTCCGCGTCCCACTCGCCGAGCACACCCAGCCACCAGCAGAAATCGCGGTTGCGGTAGGCGCGTGGCGGGCGGTCGTGAGCGCCGACCGACAAATATACCTGGCGGCCGGCCTGCATCAGCTCATCGGCGATCTGTGTGCCCGAGGAGCCAGCGCCCACCACCAGCACCGCGCCGGCTGGCAACTGCTGCGGGTTGCGGTATTCGGCGGAGTGGATCTGCGTCAGGCGTTCGTCCTTCGGCGCGATGGCCGGAATCACCGGGCGCTGGAATGGCCCGGTGGCAGCGACAACACGGTTGGCCTCGATCACGCCCTCCGAGGTTTCGATGGTGAAGCCGGGGCGATTGGCATTGCGGCGTACCTTCTTCACTTCCACACCGGTGCGAATCGGCGCGTTGAAGGTGCGCGCATAGGCTTCGAAATAGGCGGCTACCTGCTCCTTGGCGGGAAAGGCATCGTCGTCGATGTCGAATTCCAGGCCGGGAAAGCGGTCGTGCCAGGCCGGCCCGTTGGCCACCAGCGAATCCCAGCGCATGGTGCGCCAGCGCTCGGCGATGCGGTCGCGCTCCAGCACCAGGTGCGGCACACCCAACTTGCTCAGGTGCTCGCTCATCGCTACCCCGGCCTGGCCTGCGCCAACCACCAGGGTATCTATTTCGATTTTCTCGACAGTCATTTCTATGTCCCTCTGAAGGAGGCCGGGCGTTTTGCGCAAGCCGCTCGTGCGTTGAGGGCATTGTGTTCAGAGGAGGGGGATAGCGAAATTAGCGTTTTTGTAGTCGTTGACCAGCAAAAAGCTGGGCACCGAAGCCGCGGCCGGGGGAATGGCTCTTCGGTGGATGAATCAGGCGGGGTTCTCGGCGCGTGTCACCCGGTTGCGGCCGGCACCTTTGGCGGCATACAGGGCGACATCCGCAGCAGCGACCAGTGCGGCAGGCGTCGGCATATCCCGCCCCGGAACGCAGGACGCGACACCGATGCTCAGGGTCAGCTTGCCGTAGGGCGAGCCCTCGTTGGCAATCGCCAGGGCCTCGACATCCGCGCGGATCCGCTCGGCGACGACCAGCGCAGGCGTGCTTTCCGCACCGGGAAGAACCAGCGCCATTTCCTCACCACCATAGCGTGCGGTGGTGTCCACACTGCGTTTGGCATGCCGCTTGAGCACCGCGGCCACCTGTTTGAGCGCTTCGTCGCCGGCCGGGTGGCCGTACTGATCGTTGAAGCGTTTGAAGTAGTCCACATCGACCAGCACGAAGGACAATGGCTGATCCTGGGCGGGCGCGGAACTGAAGGCGGCCTGCAGGGCTTCATCCAGGCGGCGGCGGGTAGCCAGGCCAGTGAGCGCATCTTCGCCAGCGATGATTTCCAACGCATGGTTGGCTTCTGCCAGGTCACGATGCATGCCCTTCAGGCTGGCCTCCATCAGACCCTGGCGAACCAGCGCGCGCCAGATCAGCCAGGCCATCGAAACGAGCAACAGCAGCACGATGCTGCTCAGCCCCCAGGTCTGTCGTGCGCGGTTTTTCCAGGACTGCATCGCCTGCTCTTCAGATACCGCCGCCGCCACCAGAATCGGATACTCGGCACTGGAGTCGAAGCCATAGATGCGCCTGATGCCATCGAGCATCGCCGTCAGTACCATGCTGCCGCGCGTCACGCCCTCGTCGTTGACCATGTGCAACACGGGGCTCTTCGCCACATTGAGCGCGAAACCCTGGGTCATCACCTGCGACCTGGCGAGGATCGTCCCATCCCGTTTGACCAGGCTGATAACACCCTCGCTACCCAGGTCGATGGTTCGATAAAAATCGAGGAAGCGCTTGATCAGCAGCGTCGCCAGTACCACGCCGCGGAATTCGCCGTTGGCACCGTTCAGACGCAAGGACAGTGAGATTACTCGCTCACCGGTCATGCGGCTCTCAATGGGCGTACCTATAAACAGGCCGTGATTCCTATCGACGCGATGAAGAGCGAAGTAATCCCGGTCGGTGGCGTTATAGGTCGCGTTGGGTTCGGCGATCGTGGTGATCAGCGGCCGGCCATCCGAGCCGATCACGGTAAACCCCTCGACATCACGCAGCGCACCCAACTGGGCCCGAGATACCTCCAGTACCTCGTGCAGGCTCTCCGGGCCATAACCGGAAATCTCGAGTTTGCGCTCGATACCGATCAGCACCGTGTGCGCATCGCGAATCGTCGACTCGGCCTGCCGGGTAAGCGCCGTCGACAGGTTCTGCATATCGTCGACATGCTGCTTCAGCGCCTCGCGCTTGTCCCACTCGACCTGCAGGTAGGTAAGCAGCAAAAAGGCCACGCCCACGACACTGGTCATGATCGCGACCAGGCGTCTGAGGTGACCTATTTTTGAAGTCTGACTCGTCAAGTTCACAGGCCTGGCTTAGGCGGTGTTGTGCTCGTATCGCCCTGCGCCATTGGAGCGCTTGGCGGGATAAGAGACGTTGGATGAGGACGCTGACTTATCCAATGATAGAGGCTGGTGCGGCAATTATGAATGGCCATGCCCCTGTATGGTGATGTCTGCATGCCCCAGGGCAGCCTCATAACATTGGCGCGTTGCCTGTCATGGATTACCGCCCCGCCTGCAACCGGCCCCGCCACCAGCGCGCGAACCATGAGCCGGCCGGGGAGGGTGCAGCCTGGGCCTGCCCATGGAAGCGCGGCAGTTCATCCAGGGCAACCCACAGCTCACCCTGCCATTCCAGCAGATTGACCTGCCCGTTGCCCCAGGCCATCAGGCGGCGTGACGGCTCATATCCCTCGGTAACGTCACTATCACGCAGCGCAGGCAGGGCCACATGGCTGAGCCAGCGACGCAGGTGGCGGTTCTCCGGGTGCGAGAAGCGGCACAGCGCCCGGTACATCCCCGATTCACTGAGTACCTCCACGGCCTCCAGTTGCCCGCTGGCGAGTTGGAAATGCACCAGGCGCAACTGGTCGGCATCCATCAGCCGGCAGACCCGCTCCGGGCGGCGATGGCCAAGCAAGCGCGCAAACTCCCGAGCACCAACCCAGGGCTGCCGATCGATCATCACCCCGCGCAACGATTGGCGATGGCGCATCAATACGAGAGGAGTAAAGGCTTTATCCATAAGACCTCCTGAGACAGGTATGGATTAGTGTGCTTTTCTGCAGGGGCACGACATCGCGCACGCATAGCGTGTCGAGGACGTACTGCTTTTGATAACCTGCCGAAGCTTGTTTTCTTAAGGTTCCAATCTTGGAACTAATCATGGTTCCATTGTTGGAACCTGTCAAGGGGGTTGCATTGGATTTGCCGGCAAAAATGAAGGCGATACGCGCCAGGGAGAACCTGACTCAGGGAGAGTTTTGCCGGGAGGTGGATATCAGCCTGAGTAGCTGGAAGAAGTACGAGGCCTCGATCACTGACATGGGATTGGTACCGTTCCTCAAGGTCGCCAACCATCCTCGTTTTAAAAAGTATGCGCTTTGGCTGGCTACGGGAGAGACGGCTCCAGAGTGTGGTCAGGTTAGTCCGATTTGACCATTGCCCGGTAGAGTAAAGGATTATGAATTGCCTAGAAAGGACAAACCTAGTGAAGTTATGAGTAGCTGAGCGTAGGTACTATGAGCTGTAAGTAGCATGGTTACTAGTATTGGCGTAATTACGAAAGCTTCAGGCTCTGGGTACTGTACTGCTAGCGTATCGTTTTTACCTCCAATCGATCAGGTTTACTTCCTGTCAGATGAAAGATTTAAAAATCCGCTAATCCGTCTCACCTCTGTTGTTGCTCGGTTGCCTCATCTGCTTTGATTTTTCAAGAGTTAGGTATACGTTACATTGATTCTAATTTGTTACGTATATAGAACATGGATTATTCCCTCATCAGGACACGCCTTGGCGAGCAGGCCCGGCAGCGCCGCTTCAATTGAGGGCTGACGCAAGCCAGGCTTGCGGCATTGGCCGCTGTCATCCGGAAAAAGATCATCGCAATCGAAAAGGGTGATCTTTCAGTAGGTGTAACTACCGCGCGAGCTGGAATGTGAGTTCGCGATCGTACCCACACTAGATGAAATTCAAAGTGTTTTCTACTGATTACGCTGAACAGGAAAAACTACAATTCCCTATTTAAATTGTAGTCTTTTCCTTTTACTTGGATTTTGGCTAAGCTGCCTGGCCAAGAAGCTCAATTACTATACAGGTCTATCAAGTGTACTTGGCAAACGCCCGTAGTTTCGCTCTGCTGACTCCAGAGCAGTTCGCATGTTAACCTCCAGTAATGGGTAAGTTTCCTTAAGCACATTGATATGCCACTCTTTAGGGAGAGCCCTCCTGATTGCTTCGTCGCAAAGCACTGAATATAACTCAGCCATGTAGGAGTGAAAAGTCTTCACTCTCTCGATCCGATATGCAACCCTAATGGTTCTACTGTTATGACTGTTAGATATATCTCGACCGAGCTGGTTTAGGTTCGTCCATACTTTTTCGTCCGCAACAAACGTATCCATCATCATGTTCTCAACAAACATGAAATTTGACATAAGGTCTCTGACGACATACCCACCAAGACGGCTAGGGTAATAGCTTGATTTGAAGTCGGCCTCACCATGGCCGCCAGTATAGCAAAAGCGGAAACGACAAAGGTCACTGAGGAGTTTCAAGGCTGCATCATCCCCAATACCAACACTTCTCAGGGATTTATTAATTTCAATACCATCTAGGTATTGGAATGCTGCATCAGAAGAATATTGCACTAAAGCAGATAAGAGAAAAATACGAGTCATCTGTAGTGTCGTGCGACCCAGATGAGAATCGTAAGGATTTCCTATGAGGGAGAATGCTTCACTATATACAGACTGATTACCGAGAAGAATCGCTCGTAACGCCTCATGTTTGGGAAGCGTGTACTTTTCACCAGAAACATGAATGCTATATGCCTTGCCAGGATTGGAGTAGCCGTGCTCGACAAACTCTCGAGTCATGCGTAATGCATTACGAACGTCACCTGAAGCTAGAACTTCAAGCAGCCCACCAACGTCAGTCCCCAAAACTGAACTTTGTATTAGCTCAATAAGAACAGCAAGGTCAGAAACATGCACCTTCATTCCATTTTCAGACGTGAAATCTCCAGACTGGCCTGAAAGCAAATTCTTTGCCAAAAAGAATCTTTTTGACAGTACTGCTTCAACCTTAGGTGGCTCGATGAGTATTGGATCAAAATCGAATGCATTGAATGCGGGGGAATTACGGTGCTCAACATATGTAGAGCTTCTTAGAGCAATGACTAAATTGAGGTGGAGTTTAGACGAAAAAGCAACGGCTTCTGTAAATATATTAGACTGAAGTTTCTCTTCAATCTGGTCTATATTGTCGATAACTACAAAGATGGGCGCCTGAGAAGCCCCATGTCTCAGTAGCTTGTCCACATACGGCTTGGTCTTATCATAATCCTCGGTAAGCTTCTTTGTTATTAGTTGGTCTATCTGGTCTTGGTTTTTTGAAATTAGAAATGCCGGGCCTTTTCTTATAGCCTCAAGTTCTTTGCTGTATGCCTTTTCAATGCAGAGGTTGAAGTTGGAAAAATATTGGTCGCCGATAATATACTCCTTTATTGATTCATATATGAAGTCAACTGGAGTTTGATCCTTGGTGTAATTTATAAAATTTACAGGTATCCAATGTGGGTATACCTCATTCGGCTTTTTTTCAAAAACAGACGCAGCCGTTACATGCCTTGTGTAGTGAAGGAAAGTAGTTTTGCCAGCCCCTACGCTTCCTAAAATTACTATCGCAAGGGGTTTGGAAGCGTTTTTCAGATTCTTTATTTTGTCACGAAAAAAATTTGAGTCTTTTTTCTGCATTGGACGTGCAGGCTGAGAACTAAACAAGTGCTGGCTTTTTGAGATGTGCATATTTATTCGCCGATCAAATTTTATTTTCTCCGGCGAGTTAACGTAGCAGCGCTCGAACAGTTCGGGATCCATTTCTATCATCGTATCAGAAAAGGATGTGGTTATTGCTTGCTCTATCAATGGATAGATAGGATTTCGCATTTCCGATCTTGGGCTTTGAAAATAGTTTCTCAGTCGACGCCCTTCAATTTGATCTTCGGTATATCCGAGCAGGAAGTTTTCCAAGCTTGAATTGACTACGGAATGCCTTGATAGGATATCTGTGAACTCAGCGTAGTCATCCACCAAGATTGATTGTAGGGAGTTGAAGACTAGCGCATAAGAATTATGAAAGGTAACTTGGTCTATCCTGTTGGCTGGGAATATAATCCACTGATTACCGTTAGTCACAACTGCGAACTGTACCCCTAGCTTCCTGCAATATTCGCGAGCCTGTAGTACTGCACTCTCAAGCTCTCCCTGTAAATTTGATTTAGAAAGTTTCAGTCTCCGCTCTTTTGCTTGAGTTTTAAATACTGAGCCGCCTTTTTTTGCTTCAACTATTAGGGCTGTGCTTGCCGTGCGTATTACATAATCCGCATATGTGGTGCTCCCATCCTCCGATACTCTTTCTTCGACTTGGACATCATTGTGAGTCCAGCCTAGGATGTCGAAAAGTATCTTGTCAATTACCTTTAGTCTGGTTTCAGCTTCGTTTGCATTTTCGAAGTCAATTTTTTTGGCTGCTTCTAATATTTCTCTTATTGTATCCTGCATCGTGTTCTCCAATACTTAATATTTAATAAGCCCAGAGGTCATTAAGTTCATTTCAAATATGAAGATACCCTGGTGCATCTTCTTGATTTTTCTAAAAACCTTGAATCATTCTGCATTTGGGGAAACCATAACAGGCTGAAACTGCTACCCCACTTTTTCACCTGATTTTACGGTTCTGATCCGCAGAGCACTGCCGTATTCGGACAATGTCGCTCAGCTGTCGGATCACCCCACCGCTTGAGGTTCTGCACATGCTTGCGGTGTGTGGCGAAGGTCGGTGCATGGCGGCCGGTTTGTAAGGTTTTCAGCATGGCATCGACTTCAGCCTCGCTGAATACCGGCTGCTGGGATAACTGGATATAGCGGATCAAGCCAATGCCCAGGGTGACGTTGGTTGGTACTTCGGTTTTGAAGGTGCTGCCGCCAATGAAGGTGCTCGGGGTTAACGCCAAGGGTGGCTTCCAGTGCTTTGAGGTGCTTGTAGTTCTGCCGCAGTGGGTTCTGCAATTTGAAGGTGCGCTTGTAGAGCTTCTGCGTCCACTCTGGCTGCTTCTCGCTACCGAAGATCCAGCCGCTCATGTTCTTCGTTTCCAGCACGAAGATGCCGTAGGGCGAAAGGAATACATGGTCGATCTGCGTAGTGCCGTCGGGCGTGTTCAGGGTGACATTGTGCAGGCAGCGGTAGGTCTGCTTGTCCAGTTGCCAATGGGCGAAAAATCGCACTAGGAGTTCACCAATATGGCCCTTGGCCCAAGGAGACTTGAGCAGGCCAATCAGCAGCATGGCCGGAATTAGCCAGATCATTGTGTCAATGACGGGCCGGAGGATGACGCTGTAGTCCATGTGCAGTCCTTTATGTTGTTGTAGGCCTAGCGCCATGCTTCCTCAGGGCGGCACCCAGTGGTCGTTGAGTCAGCTAATCGCCTCGATTTCTTCTTCAATTTCCGCCTCGACCTCAAGCTGATGCTTCGTCCATTCGCGCTCGACCTCGGGGTTCTCAAGTATCTGCTGTTCGATGCGCAGGCTCTCGCGGTATTCATGGGCGCGAGCTGTCATTGTCCAGTGTGTTTCGACCCCCAAAGTCTCCAGCTCCTGGCGAATAGCCTCCAGTCCTGACCGGAAAAACTCCTTGCGAGGGTTCACCTTGTTGACCTGCTGACGAAGGAAGTGGCGATGCAGGCTTTTCTCCAGGCCAGGTGCGTCGTCGCTGAAGATCATGGCATGTACGTCGAATTCAAACGGCACACTGGCATCACCCAGCTCACGTATACGATCTTGCGGTTCCAGTCGGCGGGTCATACCGATCTTGAATATTTCCTCTCCAAACGAGCCGATGTTAGAAATCACATAGACATGGCCGGATCGGGTCTGCTGGGCCATGGAGAGGGCGCGCTGGTTTTTCTCCTCGGCCTGACGCAGCTTCGACTCCAACTCAAACAGCTTGGCCTCAAATTCGGCTCGCTGTACTTCATTGGCTGCTTCCACTTGCCGTTGCACTTTCTCCATGGCCTTGCGCAGCGTATCTTCTTCTTTCGCTGCATCCTTGATGGCCCGTTCATATTCGCGGCGTGCTTTTTCTTCTTCACGTATCTGCTCGCGCAGTCGGCGTTGCTCTTCTTTCTCTTCGTCTTTGAGCGCTTTGGCTGTCACTGCCCACCTGAGCTCTTCAAGTCGCACAGTCAGATAGCTGTCTGTAATGCGCGTACTGCGGAAGGCGGCACCATTGTGATTAACCAGCGCGAAGGCATCGCGGATCTCTTGCTCCAGCTTGCCGTGGTTATCGGTTTTGCTACGCGAAAGGATCGAGTCGACCTTGCCATTGAATGCATCGGTCACGAAGCGAATGGCGGTTTCCTTACGATTCGCTTCAACATAGTCACAGGTAGCAGCCAGGCCACTTTTGACCATCATGCGGCTAGTATCACGAGCATCTTTCAGCTTTTGCCCTGCTTCCGTAAAACTGAATTCATCAGCTAAATCGTCGAGCAGGTTATAGGTGGGCACGATGTAGGCATCGCCGTAGCCCTTAATGAGGTTTTTCATCGCCTGAACGGTATTGGTGAATTCTTTGGCACGGCTCATTGCCGTGTAGGCATCACCGGCAATCTCTTCAGCGCGCTGCTGGGCGGCAGCAATTATGTTGCTCGCCTCCTGCCCCGCGCGTCCAATCCGTTGCTCCGCTTGCTCAAGGGTGGCCCTTGATCTCTGGTTAGCTTGGTCAAGGGTGTTTCTGGCCGATTGTTCTGCCTGCTGACGTAAGTGGTTGGCTTCTAGCCTGGCCTTTTCCAGTAAGTTCTCGGCTTTGGCTGCGATGCTCCTGGCTTCAGCTTCAACATCAACGATATGGGTGTAGCGTGCGAGAGCTCCAACCCGTTTCAGCAGCTCTTCGCGTTCCTCGGAGAGTAAGGATATTTCGAGCTGCAACAGCTTGATCTGTGAATCTTGCTGAGTAATGCGTTGCTCGTGTTCGTGAATGCGTAAATCACGCAGTGCAAGCTCGCCAGCATGAACTTTGCGAGCTGTCTTCGCTGCTAGGAACGCCCGTACACACAACGCTGTGACCGCAACAAGAGCAACGGATAAGAGCATTTCCATGCGCTTTCTTCCTTGAACAAAGCCGCTAGAGTGACGCTCGTTATCTGAGCGAGCAGGCGTGCCTAAAAATTCGAATACCAGGCACAGAATCGGATAATGGCCAATTGCCTTGGGTAGCTCAAGGGCTTAATGACTAATTGCTAATAGCAATCAATGGTCGACCGGCTGCTTTGGAATATTCTGCGTTGCTCAATTAGGGGATTCGCTGCCTTGCCCATTCGCCGCGAAATTAATCTGATAGTGGGTGCTGCGCCCGCCGCCAGGCAGTCGCACGATGCAGCCTTTTCCAAGGAGGTCTCTCAAGTGGCGAGTGGCAGTGGCTTTGGAAACCTTGACCACTGCTTGGTATTGAGCGGCGCTGATACCGGCCTCAAACCCGCGTTCACCGCCATCGAGTAGGCGGTTAAGCACTTTGATTTGCTCGGCAGACAGGATCTGGCTGCGGTGTGTCTGCCAGAATCGCGCCTTGGCTAGCACTCTGTCGATGCGGGCGAGGGCCTGCTCCAGACTCTTGAGCAGTGTGCCGAGAAACCATTGCAGCCAGGCGGTGATATCCAGCGGGCCCTTCTGACTAGATTCTAGTATGCGGTAATAGCCAGCACGGTCGTCGAAGATGCTCGCTGATATGGCGTAGAAGCGGATGGCCTGCTGCTCGCCCTGAGCCAGTGCCAAGTCGGTAATAGCGCGAGTAAGGCGGCCGTTGCCATCATCGAATGGGTGCAGGGTAACGAACCAGAAATGGGCAATGCCGGCGCGCAGCAACGGATCGAGACTGGTATCTCTGCGGCTGCTCTCGAACCAAGTGAGGAAGTCGGCCAGTTGTTCTTCCAGCCCGGCGCGTGGTGGGGCTTCAAAGTGTACTGTGGGGCGGTCGAGTCGGCCGGAAACAACCTGCATAGGCTCTTCGTCGCGTAGCGTGCCAATACGTAGTGGGCGAGCCAACAGGTTGTCGTCGCTTGGGAACAGCCAGCGGTGCCAGCCATACAGCCGCTGCAGATCCATCGGATGCTGATGTGCACGGGTGGCATCGAGTAGCAGTTCTGCCAGTCCCTCTGATCGTGCCGTGGTACGTCCTTCTTCGTTTATCCCCAAACGCCTTGCCAGGGAGGAGCGCACTGAGCCGACATTCAACTGCTCGCCCTCAATAGCTGATGAGGTGACGATGTTCTGCAGCATGGCATCCAGGCTGCTCTGCGCTTCGGCATCGTTACCCACGGCACCGAGCATACCAAGCAAGCGCCCCTGGGTCTGGGTGCAGGCACGCAGCAGTGGGGCAAGTGGTTCGGCTTGCCAACTGAAGTGAGGCCAATCGTGCTGCTGCCAGATCCACAAGGGGGCATTCATGGGCTTGCTCATCTGTGAGTCGATTAGCGAGCCTATTCGGCTCATTACGTGAGCTGATAATGTCGGCTATTCGGCTCACTGTCGAATCCTCAGGTCAGGCTGCTTAAGATATTCGCGCCTGTTCAGGGTTGTAGGTCGCGCTCCTGCAGCAGCCTCAGTACTTTTCTAGGAATGGCGCACCGTACAGTGTCGTTTCGATGTTGCCAGGCAGTCTGCGCATGAGATTGGCGCTCGGCCAGGCGCATCGGTATAATCCGCCGGCCTCTGAGGGCCTATAGCTCAGTTGGTTAGAGCAGAGGACTCATAATCCTTTGGTCCACGGTTCGAGTCCGTGTGGGCCCACCATCTTCAAAGCCGCGCATTGCGCGGCTTTTGTCGTTTAAGGGTGAGTGAACTTGTCTTTTTACTCGATCTCAGCGACCACAAAGTGTCCACGTGGGTACTTGGGCTTTGGCACTGGTGTGGTGATTGTGACGTACATCCAGCCTTGTACGGACTGGCCATCGATCTCTGTAGCAACGCGATACCACCCCTTGTCGTTGTACTCGATGACCTCTACGAGCGTGCCTAGTTTGAGTGAGCTAATCACCTGACTGTTAGTGGTCGCCTCAGCTCTAAGCCTGGCACCTTCACGGTTCACAACACGATAATCGGCCAGCAGTTCGCGCTGCTCGTTGGAAAGCTGTTCTGCTTGTTTAGGGATATCTAAAGGGGCAGTGGTGCTAGACATCAAGGCCGATAGATAAACCACAGCCATGCAGGTATTGAATATCCTCAACAGCATGTCCCAGGCCACCACTATGCGTGCGATGACCAGTTGTAATCGCTGGGTGGCTGGCTCCGGTAACTGTTCTACCTTTCCGTTCTGGATCGCCTCAACAATCTGGTGATCAATGTCGCTGTAACCGGTGACCTCAAGCTCTGCCCAGTCACCAACCTCTAGACTATCGAAACCTTCTACTTCGACGGTTTGTGTAGTTGGTTCGGCGGAATCCGACTCTGATACGAGGTAGCTTGCCAATACTGAGTCAGCAGTCAGTCCTTGATACGAGGCAACAGTCTGAGCCAACAAGTTGGTCATCCTGCTGTCGTTCGCCGCTGCGACCATGCGCTCAATCTGTTCCTGAAACGCACGGATACCTGGCGTGTTGGCGGCGCTGGTGATCCGGTCGATTTGGTCTTGAAGCGCACGCATGCCTGGTGTGCTGGCGGCACTGGTTATTCGGTCAACTTGCTCTTGAAACGCACGGATGCCTGGCGTGTTGGCGGCGCTGGTGATCCGGTCGATTTGGTCTTGAAGCGCACGCATGCCTGGTGTGCCGGCGGCGCTGGTTATTCGGTCAACTTGCTCTTGAAACGCACGAAGGCCTGGCGTGTTGGCGGCGCTGGTGATCCGGTCGATTTGCTCTTGCAACGCATGCATGCGTGGCGAGCTGGCCATTCTGAGTTGATCCTGAACCTTGGTCATCTTATCCGAGCAGTCTTTGTTGCCAGCCATAAGCACTTCCCTGTCACTTGTCGGAGGTTGGTGGGGGTTTCTGGGG